>NZ_JAMOAO010000001.1:4800000-5547370 GCF_030555055.1 Nocardiopsis sp. YSL2 | reverse complement strand
GCGGGCGACGGCGACGCGGACGACGGCGGGACCGGCGCCGCGCCGGCCGGGGAGACGGAGTAGTGCCGGTGCCGGGCGCGTCCCCTCGTGCGCGCCCGGCAGCCGACTCCGCGGCTGCGCGGCCTGGAGGTGACCTCACTCCAGGCCGCGCCACCGAAGCGGTGACCCGGGGGCTCCCCCGACCCCTCCGGATCACCTGCGGCCCGTGGGCTCGTCCGCCCCTCCCCCGAAGACCCCCCTCAAGGCTCGAAGGCCGCGGACGTGGCTCCGACACCGGGTCGCGACCGCCGTTCCCCCTGCTCAACCCGACGACCGCCCCGACTCCGGGCCGCGCGGGTACAGACAACACCACCCACCGCCGCCACAGCAATGGTTGCACTAGGTTGCGGCTACGTCGCCAAGAGCGACCATCGGAGCGCCTTCCTGCACCGTGTTCCGCAACCGGCGGACCTCGGGGGCCACGGACCCCGGCAGCAGGTCGACGCGGCTCTCCGGATAGTCCACCCGCACCCGGACGTCCTCGACGAACCGGTAGGGGCGGCTCTCGATGATCCCGCCCAGGTGGCGGCGCACCCGCGAGAGCTCGGCGCGCACGGTCACCACGTGGCCGCCGTCGCCGAACACGTCCTGCGACAGCTGCACGCCCGTGCGCCCCTGCCGGTGCACGGCCAGCAGCAGCAGGAGTTCTGCGTGGCGAGGCGTGAGGCGGTGGGACCACTGCCCGCTCGGACCGGCCACCGAGACCGTCGGGCTGCCGCCCGACAGGTCCAGGGTGACCGTGGAGGGCGTGTCGCCGCCCTCCGCGTGCAGCGGCCGCACGAGCCACCCGCCGGGCAGCGGCTCCAGGGAGCACTCCCCCAGTGCGGGCAGCCAGGCCGTCCCGGTGTCGCGCAGCGTGGGCAGGAGCACGCGGCGCACCGGCTCCATGTTCACCACGGCGGCCGTCCACCCGGCCTCGTCCACCACCATCGCGCGTCCGCCCAGCCCGGCCAGCAGGGGTGCGGCCACCGCCCGCAGCCGCTCCAGGTGAGTGTGGTGGATGCTCTGCAGGTGCGCCTCGGCCAGTTGGGCCACGGCGTGCACGAGGGCGAGCGTCGAGGGGTGGACGGTGCTCACCGGACCCGTGACGTCGACGGCCCCGAGCAGGCGGCCGTCCCGGGGGTCGTGGATGGGGGCGCAGGCACAGGTCAGGGTGTGCAGTTGGCGGACGAAGTGCTCGGCCGAGTAGACCTGGACCGGGCGCCCCACCACCAGAGCGGTGCCGATGGCGTTGGTTCCGGTGCTCCCCTCGTTCCAGAACGCCCCCTCGACGAGCCCGACCCGGTCTCCGGCCGACCTCATGCGGTGCGAACCGTCGCGCCACAGGATCTGTCCGGCGGCGTCGGTGACCAGCATGATGTGGTCGGCCTCGTCGGCCACCGAGACCAGGGACCGGCGGATCAGCGGCAGGACCTCGGCGATGGGTGAGCTGGACCGGTAGGTGTGGAGCTCGTCCAGGCGGGTGACGCGCGGCGGCGGAGCGTCGTCCGGATCGATGCCGAACCGGCGCATGCGCTGCCAGGAGTCCTCGATGACCGCACGCAGCCGGACGGGCGCCGGACGACCACTGAGCGAGGCTTCGTGCACCTTGCGCAACAGGCGCGCGTGTTCACGCGCGTCGACCCCTGCGGGAAGGGCCGTGTCCAGCGGAGGAAACGACATGTGGCCCCCTGACTTCGACGTGGCTACGGCGGTCCCCAGTTTCGTCCTTCGGCCGCGCCCGAGGCGGTGGAATCGACAGAAACGTGTGTGGCACGCGCGACTTGTGGCGCCTTTGCGTCCTGGTGCGAGGTTCCACCCGCGGGCCGGCCCGCCCACGGGCCGGATCCACCGGCATCGGGCCTCGCGCACGTCCGCCCCGGACGGTGACCGGATCCGGCCACGTGCGGACGCGCGTGCACGCTCACGGACGCCACCGGGAGAGGGCGAACCACAGCCGCATCCGCTGCTCGGCGTCGCCCAGGTCCACGCCCAGGTCGCGTTCGATCCGGCTGATCCTGTAGCGGACGCTGTTGCGGTGCGTGCCCAGGTCGGCGGCGGCGCGGTCCCAGTTTCCGTGGCGGGTGAGCCACGCGCGCAGCGTGTGGCGCAGAGTGCGCGCGGAGTCGGTGTCCACCGCCAGCGGCCCGAGCACGCGGCGCGCCAGGTCGTCGACGCCGCCCGGGTCCAGGAGGGCGTCGAAGGGGTCGGTGCCGGTGCCCCACAGCAGCGGCGTGCCGGAGGCGCGGGCGCGGGCCAGGAGGGCGGCCGCCTGGCGGTCGGCCTCGGCCAGACCGGAGGGCGGCGCCGGCGCGCTCAGCGCACCCGTCCAGCCGTGCACGCGCAACTCCTCCAGTCGGTCCCGGTGGACGTCCTCCCCCCGGTCGGCGAGCACCGCCCGCAGGCGCTCCTCCCCCGCCGCGCCCGTGTGGTCCAGTACCGGTGTGTCCAGGGGCAGCGCCGCCGGGGCGGTACGCCGTCCCGGGCGCGCACAGGCGTGCAGGACCCGGTAGCACGCGCTGTGGGAGCCGTCCGGGGCCGCGGCGGTTCCGGAGGAGGACCCCGTGGGTCCGGGGGCCTCCGGGGAGCGGTCCGACGGGGCTGTCCCGGCGGTTCCGGGGGCCGGTGCGGCCGCGGTGGGGCCGGCGCGGGTGAGTTCGGCGAGCAGGGGGGCGGTGGCGCGGGTGACGCCGCCGTCGAGGAGCAGGCCGGTGAGCAGGCGGCCGGGGACGGGCGGGGCCTCGCCGGCGGTCCGGGCCAGCAGGTCGAGCAGGGCGGTGGCGGTGCGCAGCACCGCGCGGTCGGTGATGCCGAGCGGCTCGGGGCGGCCCACCAGGACCACGCCGTGGTCCTCGGGCGGCGTGCCGACCGTGTGGAGGAAGACCTCGTCGTCCCCGGAGAGGGCCTTGGCGCTGCGCGGGCCGCGCACGGAGGAGAGCTTGTCGAGCAGGCCGGACAGGTCGGACAGGTCGGCGGGGGCGGTCGGGGTGCGCCGCGGGTCGGGTCCGGAGAGGGCGGCCCAGCCGGCGAGGGACTCGGCCAGGACGCGCAGCACGCGCCCCGCGGGGTCGGGGTCGGAGACCGCGCGGGCGAGCGCCTGGTGGGCCTCGCCCAGGCGGCGCAGGTCGCGCAGGCGGCGCTCCTCCAGTTCCTCGCCCACGGCCTGGCTGACGGCCGTGAACGGCGTGGGCCTGGGGACCTCCACCAGGGGAAGGCCCTGCAGGTGGCACTGCTCGATCAGGCCGACGGGAACGGTGTCGAGCACGGGGGTGACGCCGAAGCCGACGGCGCTCACTCCGGCGCCGACCAGGGACGCCACGTAGGCGCGCAGGCCCGCCGCGGTGGCGGGCAGGTTGACGCCGGCGGTCAGCAGGAGTTCGCCGCCGCGCAGGTAGACGGCCGGGTCGTCGAGCTCGCTGACCACCGCCCAGCCGATGCCCGGGTCGCCCGCGGCCACGACGGTGGCCAGGTCGAGGTCGCGACGGCCCACCACGGTGCTCAGGGGCACGGAGTGGGAGTCGTCGCGGAACGCGGTGTCGGCCATGGCGGGGCCCTTCCCCGCGCCGGGGGCGCGGACGTGTGTCGCCGGTGTTGCGTCCACGGAGGCGCGGACCGCACGTTGTGGATGATTCGTCCAGATCAGGTTCGGTTCTGGTGCGGATCATCCACTGGAGAGGAGTGTAATCGCTACCTAACCTGACGACAGTTCGTGTGACCCGCGGAGCCGCCTGCGGGGCGAGGACACCGTCCCCGCCCCGGGCTCCGGGACTCACGGCCCCGACCGCCCCGGCGACGGCGCCGCCCCTCCCCGACCACCTCCCACTGACCGCATTCGACGACGACGTCCACCGACGCACCGACAGGGAGCACCACCGATGAACACACCGATCGGACCCACCGACTCCAGTCTCGTCCCGCGCTTCGCCGGACCGGCGACCTACGCGCGGCTGCCGCGCATCGACCAGGTCGACAAGGCCGACATCGCCGTCGTCGGTGTGCCCTTCGACACCGGTGTGTCCTACCGTCCCGGGGCCCGGTTCGGCCCCTCGGCCATCCGTGAGGCCAGCCGCCTGCTGCGCCCCTACCACCCGGGCCTGGACGTGTCCCCGTTCGCCTCCGCGCAGGTGGTCGACGGCGGCGACATCGCGGTCAACCCGTTCTCCATCGGCGACGCCGTCGAGACCGTCGACCAGGCGGCCTCGGAGTTCGTGCGGGCCGGGACCAAGCTGGTCACCCTGGGCGGCGACCACACGATCGCGCTGCCCCTGCTGCGCTCGCTGTACCGTCAGCACGGCCCCATCGCCATGGTCCACTTCGACGCCCACCTGGACACCTGGGACACCTACTTCGGTGAGCCCTACACGCACGGCACCCCGTTCCGCCGCGCCGTCGAGGAGGGCATCCTCGACACCGAGGCGATCGCGCACGTGGGCACCCGCGGGCCGCTGTACGGCAAGCGCGACCTGGAGGACGACCGGCGCTTCGGCTTCGGCATCGTCACCGCCGCCGACGTCATGCGCAAGGGCGTGGACGAGATCTCCGACGCGCTGCGCCAGCGCGTCGGCCGCCGCCCGCTCTACGTGTCCGTGGACATCGACGTCCTGGACCCCGCCCACGCCCCGGGCACGGGCACCCCGGAGGCGGGCGGACTGACCAGCCGCGAGCTCCTGGAGATCCTGCGCGGGCTGTCGACCTGCCACCTCGTGGGCGCGGACGTGGTGGAGGTCGCCCCGGCCTACGACCACGCGCAGATCACCGCCACCGCCGCCTCGCACGTGGCCTACGACCTCGTGAGTGTGCTGGCCCTCAACCACGGCCTGGGGGACTGAACCCGTGGGCGCCCCGCGCAACGGCGGTGACCTGGTCACCGAGACCCTGACGGCGCTGGGCGCCCGGGTGGCGTTCGGCATCCCGGGCCAGCACGCGCTGGGGCTGTTCGACGCCCTGCGGCGCTCGGAACTGGAGTTCGTCTCCGCCCGGGTGGAGAACAACGCCGCCTTCGCCGCCGACGGCTACGCCCGGCGGACCGGGTGCGTGGCTCCGCTGCTGGTCTCCACCGGACCCGGTGCGCTCCTGACGCTGGCCTCGCTGCAGGAGTCCAAGGCCTCCAGCGCGCCCGTGCTCGTGATCAGCGCCCAGATCCCGCGCGCGGGCCTGGGCGGGGCCCGGCGCGGCTTCCTGCACGAGCTGCCCGAGCAGTCGGCGGGCTTCGCGAACGTCACCAAGTCGGTGTACACGGCGCGGCACGCCTCGCAGATCCCCTCGGCGCTGGCCGAGGCCTGGCGGACCGCCGCCGCTGCCCCGGCCGGCCCGGTGCTGGTGGAGATCCCGCAGGACGTGCTGCTGGAGCCGACCGCGCTGCCGCCCGTGGCGGACGTGGACGGCTCCCCCGCCCCTCTGGAGCCGCGCGCGGAACTGGTCGCCGAGGCGGCCCGGCTGCTGGACGGCGCCCGGCGCCCGGTCGTGCTGGCCGGCGGCGGCGTGGGCCGCGCGGGCGGCCACGGGGCCCTGCTGGATCTGGCCGAGGCCCTGCAGGCGCCGGTGGCGACCACGTTCGGCGCCAAGGACGCCTTCCCGTGGGAGCACCCGCTCTCGCTCCAGTCGTGGCTGGAGGACCGGCACACCACGGACTACCTCGCCGGCGCCGACGTGCTCCTGGTGGTCGGATCGGGGCTGGGCGAGCTGTCCAGCAACTACCACACCCTCGCCCCTCGGGGCCGGGTGGTGCAGGTCGAGGCCGACCTGGGCAAGCTGGAGTCCAACGTCTCGGCGCTGGGCGTGCACGGCGACGCCGCCCTGACCCTGGCCGCGCTGGCCGCGCGGGTCACGCGCCGGCCGCACGACCCGGCCGTGGCCGCGGAGGTGGCCGGGGTCAGGGCCGCGGTGGCCGCCCGCCTGGACGCCCAGGACCTGTCCGCCGAACGGGACGTGCTGGCCGCCGTGCGCGCCGCGCTGCCCGACGACGCGCCGAGCTTCTGGGACATGACGATGCTCGCCTACTGGGCGTGGTCGGCGTGGGATCCGCGCCGGGGCCGGATGTTCTCCGCGCAGGGCGCGGGCGGGCTCGGCTACGGGCTGCCCGCCGCCCTGGGCGCGGCCGCCGCCGGGGACGGGCCGGTCCTGGCCGTGTCCGGCGACGGCGGCGCCATGTACTCGATCGCGGAGCTGGCCACCGCCCGCCAGCACGATCTGGACGTGACGTGGCTGGTCGTCGACGACGGCGGCTACGGCATCCTGCGCGAGTACATGGAGGACGCGTTCGGCCAGGCCGCCCACACGGAGCTGGCGCGCCCGGACTTCGCCGCGCTGGCCGCCGCGTTCGGGGTGCCCTCCACCCTCACCGCACCCGAGCGGCTGCGCGAGGACCTGGCCGCCGCCCTGGCCGCGCCCGGTCCGCACGTGGTCGTCCTGCCCATGGTGCTGGGACTGTTCGCCCCCACCCACACCGCCTGAGAACCCGACCGGCGCCGTCCGCCCCGATCCCCCGACCCGGGGCACGCCCTTCCCACACCGACCGACGAAACGAGAGACCATGCCGACGCACGCGTTCGACACCCTGCCGAGCTTCATCGACGGCGCCCCCGTCCTACCCGAGGGGGACCGGGTCCTGGACCTGGTGGACCCGGTCACCGGCGAGGTGAGCGGCCGGGCGGGGATCTGCGGAGGGCCCGAGGTGGAGGCCGCGATGACCGCCGCCGCCCGCGCCTTCTCGACCTTGCGCCGCGAGGCCGCCCCGGCACGGCGCCAGGAGGTGCTGCTGGCCCTGGCCGACGGCCTGGCCGCGCGGGCCGAGGAGTTCGCCGACGCCGAGTGCCGCGAGACCGGCAAGCCGCGCGCGTCGATGCTGGAGGAGGAGATCCCCTTCTGCGTGGACACCCTGCGCTTCTTCGCCGGGGCCGCGCGCCACCTGGAGGGCCGCGCGGCCGCCGAGTACATGGGCGGGCACACCTCGTGGATCCGCCGCGAGCCGGTGGGCGTGTGCGTGGGCGTGACACCGTGGAACTACCCGCTGATGATGGCGGTGTGGAAGATCGGTCCGGCGCTGGCCGCCGGCAACACGGTCGTGCTCAAGCCCGCCGAGACCACGCCGACCACCACGGTCATGCTCGCCGAGCTCGCCGCGCGGGTGCTGCCGGCGGGCGTGCTGTCCACGGTGGTGGGCGACCGCGACACCGGCCGCCTGGTGGTGGAGCACCCGGCCGCGCGCCTGGTGTCGATCACCGGGTCCACCCGGGCAGGTGTGCAGGTGGCGCGGGCGGCGTCGGCCGACCTCAAGCGCCTGCACCTGGAGCTGGGCGGCAACGCGCCGGTGCTGGTGTTCGACGACGCCGACGTGGCGGCGACGGCCGCGGGCGTGGTGGCCGGGGGCTTCCTCAACGCCGGACAGGACTGCACCGCCGCGACGCGGGTGCTGGTGCAGGAGGGCGTGCACGACGCGTTCGTGGCGGAGCTGGCACGCCTGGCCTCGGAGCAGACCACGGGGCTGCCCAGCGGGCAGAACGGCGACTTCGGTCCGCTCAACAACGCCGACCAGTTCGCGCGGGTGACGGGGTTGCTGGAGCGGCTGCCCGCGCACGCGGTCGTGCAGACCGGCGGGCACCGGGTGGGCGGGCGGGGCTTCTTCCTGGCGCCCACGGTCGTGTCGGGTCTGCGCGCCGACGACGAGATCGTGCGCGAGGAGGTCTTCGGACCGGTCGTGACGGTGCAGCGGTTCGCCGACGAGGCGGAGGCCGTGGGCCTGGCCAACGGGGTCGACCAGGGGCTGGCGTCCTCGGTGTGGACGGCCGACCACGCGCGGGCGATGCGCGTCAGCGCGGAGCTGGACTTCGGCGCGGTCTGGGTGAACTCCCACGGGGAGCTGACCTCGGAGATGCCGCACGGCGGGTTCAAGCACTCGGGGTACGGCAAGGACCTGTCCGCCTACAGCCTGGAGGACTACACGCGCGTCAAGCACGTCATGAGCTCGCTGGCCTAGCCGCGGCGACCCGGGCGCCTCGGGTCCGGGGGGTGCGGCCGCCGCGCCGTCCTCATCGCGGCGGCCGCACCCGGCGCCGACGCACGGCCTCGGTGCCGCCGAGTTCGTCGAGCAGCTCGCGCAGCAGAGCGCGGGCGGTGTCCAGGCCGCGGTCCCCCAGACACTCGCGGAGACGTTCCTCCAGTTCCGTGCGGGCACGGCGGGCCGCGTCGACGGCCTCGTGGCCCCGGGGGGTCAGGGCGACGCGGCGGACACGGGCGTCGTGCGGGTCGGGGCGGCGTTCGGCGTAGCCGAGCGCTTCGAGTTCGGCCACCGCCTTCGAGGCGCCCTGCTGGGTCATCTCGAGCGCGGCGGCCAGGTCCCGGATGGTGGGCGCGGCGCCGAGGAGGTGCTGGAAGAGGTAGCCGTGGGAGGTCCGCAGACCGGTGAAGCCGTCGGCGGCGATGCGCTCCTGGACGCTGGAGGCCGCGGCCGATCCGACGAAGAGGGCGAGGGTGCCGGTGTCGAGGTCATCGGGATCCACTGGTGGTGTCATGACTCCAGTGTCCATTGACAACCATGGTTGTGCAACTAAGGTTGTCTATATGATGGAATCCAGTCACCCCCACGTCCGTACGGCCGTCCGCTACCACCAGGCCGTGTCGCGCTTCGCCGGGCCCGAGGAGCTCTCCGCCTTCCTCCACCCGGAGTCGGTCCACACGCAACTGCCCAACACACTGTTCCCGGACGGCACGGTCCGCGACGTGTCGGAGGTCGTCGCGGCGGCCGGCCAGGGCGCGTCGATGCTGGCCCACCAGGACTTCGAGGTGCGCAACGCCGTCGCCGAGGGCGACCAGGTCGCCCTCGAGGTGGTGTGGTCCGGGACGCTGTCCGTGCCGGTCGCGGGCCTGGCCGCCGGCCAGGTCCTGAGAGCCCACATCGCGGCGTTCCTGGAGTTCCGGGACGGCAGGATCATCGCCCAGCGCAACTACGACTGCTACGAACGCCTCACTCCGGCACCGCGGGAATAGGACGCGCAACGCTCCCGGTGCGGGTCCCGCGGCGCGGCGCTCGCACCGGGCACGCGCGAGCGAGGGTCGTCCCCGTGTCCGAGGGCACGGGGACGGCGGGGCACCCCCGTCCGCCTCGTCACAGCGCGGCGCCCGCCCGGTGTTCGCCCAGGTGCGACCAGGCGAGCTCGGTGACGTGCCCCGCCATGGCGTCGGGCGACTCCTCCGGGTGCTCCACGAGCCAGTCGGCGAAGGCGTCGGCGGTACTGACCGCGATACGGGCCATGAGCTGGGCGTCCTTGGCGTCAGGGCACCTCTGGTCGTGACCGGAGGTGCCGCCGGGCGCGCCACGGGTGCAGGTGGTGACGAGGTCGACGATCTCGGCCATCACACGCTCGCGCACCCGGGTGGCCTCGGCCGCGAAGGGCTCGCCCTGGACGGCGGCGCGACGGTACAGGACCGTCCAGCTCTCGCGGTTCTCGGTGACGTAGGTGAAGAAGGCCTGGATCCCGCGGCGCAGGGGGTCGTCTCCGGCGTCGGCCGGTGGCTCGTGGACGGCCCTGCGGATGGCCTGGATGAGCCGGTCGGCCTCCCGGCGCACACAGGCGGTGAACAGACCTTCCTTGGAACCGAGGTAGTGGTAGACGGTGGGCTTGGACGTACCGGCCGCCTCCGCGATCTCCTCCACGCGGACCGTGTGGTAGTCGCCCTTGGAGAAAGCGGTGACGGCGGCGTCGATCATCTGCTGTTCTCGGACCCGACGCGGCAGTCGGCGCTGTTTGGTCTTCACATCTCCAAACCCTAGGGGCCGGGGCGTTTTTGACCAGGGGCCATCGTCCCGCGTACGGGCGACCCGCGGCGGTCCGGGAGCGACCCCACGCGCGTGACCAGTAGCAATCAGTTAGTCCACCCTGACCCAGCGTGGCATTTCCCACACTCAGGCACGTTTAGTGGCCGGGATGCGCACATGGGTACGTTTTCGACACCCTGGCCTTGTCAGTCGCGTGCGTGCCGGATCTCCAGGGTGCAGCACTTGGCGCCGCCGCCCGCCTTGCGCAGCTCGTCCAGCTCCACCGGGTGCACGCGGTAGCCCCGGTCGCGCAGCCGCTCGGCCAGGGACACGGCCTCGGCCGCGATGACGACGTCGGTGCCGTCGCAGACCGCGTTGAGCCCCAGGACGGCCGCGTCCTCCTCGGTGGCCAGCAGGGCGTCGGGGAACAGCGAGGCCAGCACACGCCTGCTGCCGTCGGAGAAGGCGCCCGGGTAGTAGGCGACCTGGTCGCCCGAGAGCGCGAAGAGGGCGGTGTCCAGGTGGTAGAAGCGCGGGTCGACCAGTTGCAGGGTGATGACGGGGCGGCCGAGGAAGCGCTCGGCCTCCTGGTGGGCGGCGGCCTCGGTCCGAAAGCCCGTGGCCGCCAGGACGACCTCGTCGAGGGTGATGAAGTCGCCCTCGCCCTCGTTGACGTGCTTGGGCTCTCGGGTCTGGGTGAACCCGGCCTGGCGGAACCAGTCCAGGTAGGCGGGCCCCTCGGGGGTGCGCTCGGCACTGGCGAAGCGGGCGCCGTAGACCCGGCCGTCGACGACCAGGGCGCCGTTGGCGGCGAAGACCATGTCGGGCAGGCCGTCGATCGGCGTGATCTCACTGACCCGGTGCCCCAGCGAGCGGTACAGGTCGCGCAGGGCCTCCCACTGCCGGATGGCCCGCGCGCGGTCGACACCGGCCGCCGGGTCCATCCAGGGATTGATCGCGTATTCGACGGCGAAGTAGGTGGGCGGGCACATGAGGTAGTGCCGCCGGGTCCGTACCGCATCCCCGGATCGAGCCATGGAACCTCCCAGACGCGCGCCGCGGGCCGAGCCCCGGCGGTGAACAGGTGTGGACGGCGTCACACCGTCCGCACGGACGCGACGAAGATACCCGCGGGACCGGGCGCCCACGATGGCGATTTCTCCAAAGTCATCGCCATGAGTTCGGCGATTTCGTGGAAACGTCGACGCCGTTCCCGCCGTCCGGGACGATCCGTGCCAGGATCCGGCTCGCCCCACCCGCGCTCTGTACCAACCGGTCGGTATTGCTAGGGTCACGGCAGTCCGCGATTGGAGCGCCCCTATGAGTACGACCGTCAAGGCCGCCGTCTTCCACGAGATCGACGCGCCCCCGGAGATCCGCGACGTGGTCCTGCCCGACCCCGGTCCCGGCCAGGTGCGGGTCCGCATCGCCGCGGCCGGTGTCTGCCACTCCGACCTGTCCCTGTCCAACGGCACCCTGGCGCAGAAGATGCCGGCCGTCCTGGGACACGAGGGCACCGGGACCGTCGAGGCCGTGGGCGAGGGCGTGACCAGTGTGATGCCGGGCCAGCAGGTGATCCTCAACTGGGCGCCGCCGTGCCGCGAGTGCTGGTTCTGCCGCCAGGACGAGCCCCACCTGTGCGAGCACGCCCTGGACGGCATGCTGACGCCCTACGCGGAACTCACCGACGGCACCCCCGTCTACCCGGGGCTGGGCACGGGCGCCTTCGCCGAGGCCACCGTCGTGCCCGTGCACGCCGTCGTCCCCCTGCCCGACGGCATCGACCCCTCGGTCGCCGCCGTGCTCGGCTGCGCGGTGATCACCGGATGGGGCGCGGTCAACAACTCCGCGCACGTGCGCCCGGGCCAGTCCGCCGTGGTCATGGGCCTGGGCGGGGTGGGCCTGTCACTGCTCCAGGCGGCCCGCCTGGCGGGGGCCGACCCCCTCATCGCGGTGGACGTCTCCCCCGCCAAGGAGGAACTGGCCCGGTCGCTGGGCGCCACCCACTTCCTGCAGGCCGACGCGACGCTGACCAAGCAGGTGCGGGGGCTGACCGAGGGCCGGGGCGCCGACCACGTCTTCGAGGTCGTCGGGTCGGCCAAGGTGGTGCGCGCGGCCTGGAAGGCCACCCGGCGCGGGGGCACCGTCACCGTCGTGGGACTGGGCCGGGTCGACGACGAGGTGAGCTTCAACGCCCTGGAGCTGTTCCACCAGGCGCGCACGCTGCGCGGATGCGTGTTCGGGTCCAGCGACCCGGCCCGCGACATCCCCGTCCTGGCCGAGCAGGTGCGCTCGGGCGAGCTGAGGCTGTCGGCGATGATCACCGACGAGATCTCCCTCGACGGGGTGCCCGAGGCCTTCGAGCGCATGCGCCGGGGCCAGGGCGGCCGGTCGCTGGTCCGCTTCGGAGCCTGAGGGCTCAGGCCTGCGCGGTCGAGCCGTCGGTCTCCCGCTCCTCCTGGACCGACGGCGGCCGTTCCCGGCCCAGATTCATGGCGGACAGGGTGTTCACGGCGGTGAACAGCCCCCAGAAGAGGAGCGGGAACAGCAGGGACCCCGCGAGCACGAACAGGTAGGCGCCGGTAGCCACGAACGTGACCACCGCCATGGTGAGGGCGCCGCGCCAGCCGCAGTGGGACACCGACCAACCGGACAGCAGGGCGATGACCAGGACCACGTCCCCCGGGTGGAGGCCGAACCGGACCAGGAGCAGGGGCACGAGCACCGCGTGCGTGATCACGACCGCGCACAGGGTCCCCACGATCGACGCCGCCACCATCCAGCCCCGCTCCTGCGCGCTCCGGGGCAGGAGCGCGGCCGTGCCGGGCGGCAGCCGCAGCGGTGGGGCCTCGCCCCGCGCGATCGTGGCACTCCGTCGCACCCCGACCCAGATCTGGACGGCGGCGCCCACGACCAGGAGCGGCCATCCCCAGACGACGAGCAGGGAGACCACCGTCGCGGGCGGGTTGTCGCCGAACCAGTACACGGTCGTCGCGGCCAGGCCGAGGTCCGCGGTGGTCACGGCGGTGGCGGTGCCGACGAAGGACAACGCCGCCACCGCCTCGCCCAGGCTCGACCAGCACGTGAACCGGTAGACGCGCGACGCCGGGGTCCCCGGCCGTGTGGACGACGAGCTCAGGCGCCGCAGGACGAGCGGCAGGACGAGGAGGTAGGCGATCAGGCCCAGGCCGATCGCGGTGGCCACGGGACCGGCCTCGAAGGTCGGGGGATGGAAGTACACGGGGGATTCCTTGGTGGGGTGACGGGCGCCCGGCCACTGCGGCACGGGCCGTTCCGGGTCCGGAGCGACGTCTGCGGACCGCGGCCGGACCATGGTGCCACATGACCCGACCTTGTCACCGGGTGACAAAGGATATGGCGCGGAACACACACCGGCCTTGCCCGGAGCGTGCGTCGGGGCCAGAGTCGTCATCATCGCGCACACTGTGCCCGCGCGGCACGACGAAGGGACGGGTCCATGAGCAAGGAGCAGGCCGACGCGATCGTCGTCGGAGCCGGACTGGCCGGGCTGGCCGCCACGGCCGAACTGGCCGAGGCGGGCAAGCGGGTCCTGTTGCTGGACCAGGAGCCCGAGCACTCCCTGGGCGGCCAGGCGCACTGGTCGTTCGGCGGCCTGATGTTCGTGGACACGCCCGAGCAGCGCCGGATGGGGATCAGGGACTCGGCCGAACTGGCACTGCAGGACTGGATGGGCACCGCCGCCTTCGACCGCCCCGAGGACGCCTGGCCGCGCAAGTGGGCCGAGGCCTACGTCGACTTCGCCGCCGGGGAGAAGCGCGCCTGGCTGCACGCGATGGGCATGCGGTGGTTCCCCATCGTCATGTGGGCCGAGCGCGGCGGCTACCTGGCCGGCGGGCACGGAAACTCCGTCCCCCGCTTCCACATCACCTGGGGCACCGGACCGGGGGTGGTGGCGCCGTTCGAGCGGCGGGTGCGCGCCGCGGCCGATCGGGGGCTGGTGCAGCTGCGCTTCCGGCACCGGGTCGACGACCTCGTGGTCAGCGACGGGACCGTCACGGGGGTGCGGGGCACGGTGCTGGCGCCCAGTGACACCGAGCGCGGCCAGGCCAGCAACCGCGACTCCGCGGGCGAGTTCGAGATGGGCGCGCAGGCCGTCGTCGTCACCTCCGGCGGCATCGGCGCCAACCACGACCTGGTGCGCCGGAACTGGCCGGCGCGGCTCGGCTCACCGCCCGAGCACATGCTCTCCGGCGTGCCCGAGCACGTCGACGGCCGGATGCTGGGCATCACCGAGAAGGCCGGCGGCCACATCATCAACCCCGACCGGATGTGGCACTACACCGAGGGGATCCAGAACTGGAACCCCATCTGGGCCCGGCACGGCATCCGCATCCTGCCCGGTCCCTCGTCGTTGTGGCTGGACGCCACCGGCACGCGCCTGCCCGCGCCCTACCTGCCCGGCTTCGACACCCTGGGCACGCTGGAACACATCATGAGCACCGGGCACGACTACACGTGGTTCGTGCTCTCGCAGCGGATCATCGAGAAGGAGTTCGGGCTCTCGGGGTCGGAACAGAACCCGGACCTGACCGGCAAGGACCTCAAGCTGGTGCTCAAGCGGGTGCTGCCGGGGGCACCCGGGCCCGTGGAGGCCTTCAAGGAGCACGGGGCGGACTTCGTGGTCGCCGACCGGCTGCCCGCGCTCATCGACAAGATGAAGGCCGTGGCGGGCGACGGCGTGCTCGACGCCGACACCGTGACCCGCGAGGTGGTCGCCCGCGACCGCGAACTGGTCAACCCCTTCTCCAAGGACGTGCAGGTCATGAGCATCCACGCGGCCCGCAAGTACCGGGGCGACCGGCTCGCCCGGGTGGCCTCGCCGCACCAGATCCTGGACCCCGCCGCGGGCCCGCTCATCGCCGTGCGCCTGCACATCCTCACCCGCAAGACCCTGGGCGGGCTGCACACCGACCTGGACGCCCGGGTACTGCGCGCGGACGGCACCCCGCTGCCGGGCGTCTACGCCGCGGGCGAGGTCGCCGGGTTCGGCGGCGGCGGTGTGCACGGCTACCGCGCCCTGGAGGGCACGTTCCTGGGCGGCTGCCTGTTCTCCGGCCGCACCGCGGGCCGGGCCGTGGCCGCCGCGCTGGGGTAGGCGCCGCCCGGCGCCCCGGCACGACCGCGGGGGTCAGCGCCCGGGGAGGGGGTCGCGCGGGTCGGGACCCCCGGACCACACCCGGGCCGCCTCCTCGATGAGCGCCGCTCCCCTGGCGGCCTCGGCTCCCGCCAGGGCGCCGAGGGTCACCAGGGCCGCGTCCCGATCGTCGACCGCCGCCGCCAGGGTGTGCGCGTGTTCTGCCAGGTAGGCGCGCAGAGCCACCCCGTCCTGGTGTTCGCCCAGGACCTGCTGCAGACGGCTCGCCCACGAGCGCACGCGTTTGGCGGGCCTGCCCAGGACGGGAGCCGCGAGCGTGGCCGCGTAGCGGGTGCGCTTGGCGGCCTTGCGGACCTCGTGCCAGGCGGTGACCCGTGCGCCGGCGCCCCGGGCGGCCGTGGCGTGGTCGTGGGCGTCGGCCAGCCGGTGGCAGGCGCGCGTGAGGTCGTCGGCCAGGACGGTGCGCGCCTCCCGACCGGCCTGCCCGGTCAGCGGCGGCTCGGCGCGCAGATCGTCCAGGGCGTCCAGCAGCGCGAGGTAGCGCGCGCCCGCCAACTCGTCGGCGATGCGGCGCGTCTCGACGGCGCGGTGGTCGTCGATCGCGCCGAGCCAGGCTCCGGAGAGGCGGTGTCCCGCGGTGCGCTCCGGCAGCTCGGCGAGCCAGGACTCGCAGCGCTCGCGCAGGACCTCCAGGTCGCGGGCCAGGCCGAGCACGCCCGACAGGCGGCGCAACTCGTCGGCGAGCGGCCGGGTGGCGTCCCTGCGCAGGACTGTGGGGAACACCTGGAGCACCGCGCGGATCCGGCGGGTGGCCACGCGCATCTGGTGCACGGCGTCGGGTTCGTCCAGGCGCACCGGGGGGTCGTGGACGAGCAGGTGTTCGACCTGGTCCCAGAGGTAGGCCCGCACGACGTCGCCGGCCGTGTCGCCCGAGGGGCGGGGCGCGGGTCGGGGCACCCGGTCTCCGAGCACGGTCAGCAGCTTGCTCCCGGTCGCGGAGGGGACCGCGCCCGCCGCGGTCAGGCGCTCGCCGACGCGCTCCACCAGTGCGCGGTCCCCGCCGGCGAGTTCGACCTCGACCTCCCGCCAGGTGGTGGATTCGGTGGCCTCACCGGTGACGGTGTCGTCCGCGACCAGCACGAGCGGGGTCCCGTCGGCGTCGCGCAGCGCGGACTCGGTGCGCCGGGTGGCGATCCGCGCGACCGGGCGCAGTGCCGCGCCGCGAACGGTGGCGCGTGCGAGGTCGGCCAGTTCACCGGGGACGGTGTCGGTGTCCTGTCCCAGCGGGACGTGGAACTCGCGCTTGGCGCCCTCGCCCCACGGGATCTTCAGGTGCCAGCCGGCGTCGGTGCCGCCGGTACGGCGGCGCAGGGTGACGCCGCGCGCGGCCAGGCGCAGGTCCTCGGTGTCGAGGTAGGCGGCGTCCAGCTCGTGCGTACGCCGCTCGATACCGCCGGGCGCCAGATCGGCCAGGTCGGGCAGAACGGCGTCGGTACCGACGCTGAACGTGGTCTCGAACTCGATGTGGCCGGGCACCGGCGCTCACCTCCGGCGGGGCACCTCGGCACCGGAGGGGGTTCCGGAGCGGCGCGGTCCCGCCCCTACAGACCTACCCGCACCGGGGCCCGGGAAAAGGTCGCCCACATACGCGAATGGGGCAGTCACATATTCACGAATATCCGGATTCCCGCCCCTGACACGGAGAGTCACGGAAGACTGGCCACCATGCGATCGAGGAGGCATCATGACTCTCATGACAACCGGCAAGACGGATACGGAAGCGGAGCCCCCGCTGACCGTGGACGACCTCAGGCGGATGCCGGACGACGGACGGCGCTACGAGCTGGTCGACGCGCGGCTTGACGTGTCGCCCGCACCGATCTTCCTGCACAGCCGGGTCGAGTCCCGGCTCGCCATACACCTCGGTGTCCTCGCCCCGGGCGAGTTCGAGGTCGTCGCGGCCCCGGGCATCAACGTCAACGGCGACCGGACCCACCACCGGATCCCCGACCTGGCAGTGCTGCGCGCCGCCGACGAGGAGAGCCCCTATCTGACCAAGCCGCCGCTCCTGGCGGTCGAGGTGGTCTCTCCCGAGAGCGCCATCCGCGACCACCACACCAAGCGGCGCGAGTACGAGGAGTTCGGCGTCCACTCGTACTGGATCATCAATCCGGACCGCGATCTGCCGAGCATCACCGAACTCTGCCTGGAGGACGGCGGATACCGGGAAGCGGCCACGGTCTCCGGCGAGGCGGTCTTCAAGACCGACCTTCCCTTCCCGCTACGCATCGTGCCGCACTGGCTGGTCGGCGCGGGCGACTGGCGCAAGCACATCGGCGGGTCCGACGAGGCCGCCGGATAGCGGTGCCCGGCGGTGCCGGGCGACCCGGCACAGGTCACCCGGCGCCGTCAGGCACCGCTCTCGCCCCCCTCCGGGGCCTGCTTGCGCGGTCGTCCGCGGCGCGGCATCCCCCCGGCGTCCTTCGGCATCCGTCCGGCCTCGTCCAGCGCGCGGCGCAGAAGGAACTCGATCTGGGCGTTGGTGCTGCGCAGCTCCTGCCCCGCCCAGCGCGCGAGCGCGTCGTGGACGGCGGGGTCGAGCCGCAGCAGGACCTTCTTGCGATCGGACACTGCCACCCCCGACGGCTACTGGTACAGGGTCCCGGTGTTGACGACGGGGCTGGCGGGGCGGTCCGAGCACAGCACCACGAGCAGGTTGCTGACCATCGCGGCCTTGCGCTCCTCGTCGAGTTCCACGACCTCCTCGTCCGAGAGCCGGGCCAGCGCGCGGTCGACCATGCCCACGGCGCCCTCCACGATCTGTTGGCGCGCGGCGATCATCGCACCGGCCTGCTGGCGCTGGAGCATCGCGTGCGCGATCTCGGGCGCGTAGGCCAGATGGGTGAAGCGGCACTCCACGATCGCCACCCCCGCCGCCTCGACCCGGTCGGCGACCTCCTTGGCGAGCTTCTCCGTGATGACGTCGGCGCTGTCGCGCAGGGACAGCTCCGTGTCCTCGCCGTGGGCGTCGTAGGGGTACTCGCCCGCGATGCGCCGCACGGCGGCCTCGGTCTGGATGGACACGAACTCCACGAAGTCGTCGACCTCGAAGCTCGCACGGGCGGTGTCCTGGACCTGCCAGACCACGACCGCGGCGATCTCGATGGGGCTGCCGGAGGCGTCGTTGACCTTCATGACGGAGGTCTCGTGGTTGCGGATGCGCGTGGAGACGGAGTTGCGCACGGTGAACGGGTTGACCCAGCGCAGGCCGTCGGTGCGGATGGTGCCGACGTAGCGGCCGAAGAACTGCACGACCTGGGCCTGGTTGGGCGCGACCATCGTCAGGCCCAGGGCCGGTACCGCGCCGACGAGGGCGAGCACGACGCCCACGGCGACGAGGAGGGCGGGGGCGCCCAGGAGCGGCAGGAGGGCCAGGGCGACGCCGGCCAGTGTCAGCACCGCGCAGGCCGCGGCCACGGGGATCCCGTCGTAGCCGAAGGCGGCGCGCTCCCGGTACCGCGGAGCTGGAGTGATGGTCGGTACGGGTTCGCTCATCGGTTCTACCGTCCTCTCGGGGTGATGACACGACAATAGCATTGTGATATCACTTTTACGAGGCGGCCCGCTTCCCGGGCCCGGACGATGAAGAGAGGCGGACGCGATGAGCACCGACGCTCTGCGACTGCGCCCACCCCACCACCGCGTGGACCGGCGCGCGATCCTGTGGTGGACCACCCGTGCGCTGGCCGTGGCCGTGGTCCTGACCGCGGCGCCCGCGATCCCCGCCGTCGTCTTCGAGCCCGCGCGCCCCTGGCTCGTCCCGGCCACCGCCGTCGTCGGCGGCGTCGGCCTGCTGGTCACCGTGGCGATGCCCTGGTGGCGCTACCGGGTCCACCGCTGGGAGGTCACCGACACCGCCGTCTACACGGCCAGCGGCTGGCTGTGGCAGGAGTGGCGGGTGGCCCCGATGTCGCGCATCCAGACCGTCGACACCGCCCGCGGCCCGCTCCAGCGCGTGTTCGGCCTGTCGAGCGTGACCGTGACCACCGCTTCGGCGGCCGGTCCGATCGCCATCTCCGGGCTCGACCACGAACTGGCCACCCGGGTGGCCGACCAGCTCACCGAGACCACCCAGGCCACGGAGGGAGACGCCACATGAGCGACCCCGACGGCATCCGCCCCGGGGAGCGGGCCCACAAGCCCGCCGACCCCGCTCCTGCGGCGGCGGAACCCGCCCCCGAGCCCGCGTCCGAGCCCGAGCGGACCCCCGAGACCGCCCCGGCCGCGGAGAACGCCCCGGCGCCGGTGAGCGACCTGCCCGGGGACTGGCAGCGGCTGCACCCTCTGAGCGTCTGGGCCGGCACGCTCGCCGCGGGGATCTTCATGGTCCCGACGGCCGTCCTCGGCACCGCGGCGATCGTGTTCGCCGCGCCCCAGCCCTGGTGGGCGCTGGCCCCGCTGCCCGGAACGATCGCACTCCTGGCGCTCTTCACCTCCATCGACCTGCTGCGCCTGCGCGCCACCCGGTTCCGCGTCACCGACGAGCGCATGGAGATGCGCTCGGGCGTCGTCGCCAAGGCCTACCGCTCCATCCCCCGCGAACGCGTGCGCAGCGTGGACGTGAACGCACCCCTCTTCGTGCGCGTGTTCGGCCTGTGCTCGGTCACGGTCGGCACGGGCGACCAGGGCGGCTCCGACCAGCTCCAGCTGCTGTACGTGACCGCGGAGCAGGGCGAGCGGCTGCGCCGGGAACTACTGCTGCGCGGACAGACCGCCGGCGCCGACGCGTCCGCCGAGGGCGCCGAGGATTCCGGGGAGGTCGAGCTGGCCCGGCTCGACCGGGCGTGGTTCGCCTACGCGCCGGCGACCACCGCGACGCTCGGTATCGGCGTGGGCTTCATCGCCGCGGTGGTGGGTCTGAACGCCCAGACCGGCGGCTGGGCGTGGGAGTGGGCGTCCGAACAGGCGAACCTGCCCACCACCGAGGAACTCGCCTCGATGGTGATGACACGGATACTGGTCGTGGTACCCGTGACCCTCCTCGTCCTGCTGCTGTCGGGTGTGGTCGTGCTGACCGCCATCGCCGTCGAGACCTGGTGGAACTACCGGCTCACCCGCGAGGCCGACGGGTCGGTCCGGCTGCGCCGCGGCCTGTTGACCAGCGTGTCGCTGTCGGTGGAGGGCCGCCGCCTCAACGGCGTCACCCTGCACCAGCCGTTCGTGCTGCGGTCGGTGGGCGGGGCGGACGTGCGGGCGGTGGCGACCGGGCTGGCCGCCGCCGACGACGAGAAGACCAGTGCCAAGAGCCGCCTGTCCCCGCCGATGCCGGTCGGACGCGCCCGCGCGCTGGCCGCCGCGCTGGTCCAGGAGGACGACTCGCCCCTGGACGTCCCGTTGGCCCGGCACCCGCGCGCCGCGCTGCGCCGCCGGTTCACGCGGGCCGGGTTCGTGACCCTGCTGGGCGTGGCGGCCTCGGCCGCGCTGGCGTGGCTGCACACGCTCGCGACGCGGGCGTGGTGGGACGCGGTCCACCGGATCGAGGAGGAGATCATCCCGGTGCCGCTGGCGTCGCGGGCGGTGGAGACGACACCGAGTTGGGGATGGGCGTTCCTGGCCGTGCTGGTCGCGGCGGCGGCGTTCTGGTACGCGGTGGGCTCCTACCGCGGGCTCGGCCACGGAGTGCACCCGCGCTTCCTGGTGGTGCGCGGCGGCATGGCCGCGCGCGACACCGTGGCGCTGCAGCGGTCGGCGGTGATCGGCTGGCGGATCACGCGCTCGCCCTTCCAGCGCCGGCTGGACCTGGCCGACGTGGCGGCCACGACCGCCGCGGGCCAGGGGATGTACGCGGCCAGGGACGTGGGCCTGGGGCAGGGCCTGGCCTGGGCGGACGCGGCCGTGCCCGACCTGTTGGCGCCCTTCCTGGTCCGTGAGGACGGCGGGGACGGCGGCGGCCGCGCCCGTGAGGCGGCGGCCCCGGAATGAGGGAGGGCACCCGGCACGCGCTGCCCTCGCCGACGGGAGGGCGCCGCGCGGGCCCAGGGGCGGCCGACGCCCCTCAGGGGACCGGGTTGTTGGCGATGGGGTCGCTGTCCACGCGCAGACCGCTGGTGTGGGTCAGCGCCATCTCCAGCAGCGGGTAGATCTCGAAGACCCGGCCCATGTCGAGCGCGCTCAGGACGCGGTCGGCGATGGGTGAGGGCTCGGCCAGCACCGTGTGCCGGCCCTGGGCCCACAGGATCCTGGCGACGGTGACCAGGGCGCGGACACCGCTCGCGTCGAAGAACTCCAGCCCGGACATGTCCACCACCAGGCAGTCGCACCGTGAGTCGTACACCGCCCGCAGGAGCCGATCGCGCATCCGGTCGGCCGTGGCGAAGTCGACCTCGCCGTGGACGGGTACCACGGTGACACCTGTACAGGCGGAATGCTCCTGGGCACAGAACCGGGCATCGCGTGCCACTCGGAACCACCTCTCACCGGACGTGACCTGTCCACTACGCAACCGCGTACGAGATCGTAACCTCTCCAGGGAGGTTCGGGGAGGCTTTCGATGCGAAAACCGCGCGAAATCTCACCGAAGGCCGACATCGCGTTCGTGGCCGCCCGCCCGGACCGTACGCCTGGCGGTCACCACTCCTCTCGGACACTCGGATCCGCCCCCGCACCGTGCGTCGGGCCCCCGCGTGCGGTAGAAGCAGTAAGGCACTGTGCGTTCCCGTCCGCCACGGACGGGAGACTGGTCCTCCAGTGACGCCGACCGAGCGAAGGGAGGGAGCGGTGGCCGCATCCCGGCCGCGCCAGGCGCGCGCCGCTGGACGCACCGCCGCGCACCCCATGACCGACACCGCCGACACCCAGCCCGGCTGGTTCTCCGCCGAGGAACTGGAGAGTATCCGCGGCCGCATGCCGGTGCTCTACGTCCAGGCCGTGCCCGTACGGGTGGACGAGACGGGGCAGGTGACCCATTTCGGTCTGTTGATGCGGGCCGCGCCCGACGGCAGCTTCAACCGCTCCGTGGTCTCCGGGAGGGTGCTCTACCACGAGCGGGTGCGCGACGCCCTCCTGCGGCACCTGGAGAAGGACCTGGGCCCGGTGGCGCTGCCGCGCATCCCGACCGCCCCGCAACCGTTCACGGTGGCGGAGTACTTCCCCACGCCCGGCGTCACGCCCTTCCACGACCCGCGCCAGCACGCGGTGGCGATGGCCTACATCGTGCCGGTCTCCGGTGACTGCCAGCCGCGACAGGACGCCCTGGACCTGATCTGGTTCACTCCGGAGGAGGCGGCCAGCCCGAAGGTGATCGAGGAGATGACCGGCGGCCAGGGCGTGCTGCTGCGCCAGGCCCTGGCCTTCGTCGGCCACGCGCCCTGAGCCCCGGCCGCCCCGGGGCGGGGGCCGCGGCGCATCGCGTGGCCCGCCCCGGTGGCGGGCCGCGCCGCGGGCCCCGCAGCGCGTAGGCTCGTGCGCATGTCCGACTCGCTCGCCGCAGAAGCCCTCCGGATCGCACGTGAGGCCGCGGCCCGCCCAGGGCGGCGCGCGGTCCTCGGCCTGACCGGTGCCCCGGGCGCGGGGAAGTCGACGCTCGCCCGCCACCTGGTGGCGCGGGTCGACGACCGGCTGGGGCCGGGGGCGGCCGGATACCTGCCGATGGACGGCTTCCACCTGTCCAACGCCCAACTCGACCGCCTGGGTCGGCGCGACCGCAAGGGCGCCCCCGACACCTTCGACGCGCACGGCTACGTGGCGCTCGTCCGGCGCCTGCTGGCCGAGACGGAGCACCCCGTGTACGTGCCGGACTACGACCGGCGGCTGCACGAGCCGGTGGCCGCGCGGCACGTGGTGGACCCGCACACCGTGCTGGTGGTGACCGAGGGCAACTACCTCGCCAGCGACGAGGAGCCCTGGCACCGGCTGCGGGGGCTCTTCGCTCAGCTGTGGTACGTCGAGGCCGACGACCGGGTGCGCGAGGAGCGGCTCCACCTCCGCCAGGTCTCGGGCGGGGCGAGCGAGGAGGCCGCGCGGGAGTGGGTCGAGCGCAGCGACCGCCCCAACGGCGAGCTGGTCAAGCGGTTCCGTGACAACTGCACCCGCGTGGTGCGTCCGGGGCCCCTGGACCCGCGCTGAGCCCGGCCGCCGACCGGCGCGCCCCATCCGGACCCCCGCGGTCCGCGCCTCCGCCCTCCCCCGTCCACGACTCCCTCTTGCCTTCGGTCCCTCATTCCCCTAGTTTGGTCATATGACCAAGGCATATGACCAAACCGGAGCGGGCGCCACCTCCGCCGAACGGGGGCGTTCCAGCCGCGCCAAGCTGCTGTCCGCGGCCGTGGAGCTGATCCCGGAAGTGGGGTGGAACGCGGTCACCACCCGCCTGGTGGCCTCCCGCGCGCAGGTGCGCCCCGGACTCGTCCACTACCACTTCGACTCGCTGCCCGCACTGCTGCGCGCCGCCGCGGCCACCGTCCTGGATGACGTGCTCTCCGGCCCGCTCGCGGCCCTGACCGCCGCGCCCGACCCCGCCGAGGGGGTGGTGGCGGCCCTGCGGGAGATGGACGAGTACCAGGGCGACGATCCCGCGTCCGTCCTGGTCACCGAGGCCTACCTGGCCGCGACCCGCGACCCCGAGCTGCACGCGGTCATGGCGCGGATCGTGGTCGAGACCCGGGACGCCATCGCCGCGTGGCTGAGGAGGCACGGCACCGCGCAGCCGGAGGCCGCCGCCGAACTGGTGTGCGCGTTCTTCGACGGCGTGGTCCTGCACCGGGCGCTGGGCCCGGTGCCGCCCGCCGAGGCCTATCTCGAACCCCTGCGCCGCATGCTCGCGGCGCCCACCACCGAAGGAGACCCCAGATGAGAGCGATCATCATCGGCGGCGGCATCGCCGGTCTGGCCACGGCGTGGTGGCTGCGGCACGAGGGCTGGGAGGCCACCGTCGTCGAGCGGGGCCCGGCCCCCTCCCCCGCCTCCGGCCTGGCGGCCCTGGACGCGCCGGACTCCATCGACGGCACACTGGACCGCGGTTACGTCATCGACTACTTCGGCCCCGGCTACGACACCCTGGAGCGGATGGGCCTGCGCGCGCGGGTCCACGAGTCCGGGCTCGGGCTGAACGCGGTGCGCTACCGCAGGGCCGACGGCCGCGACTCGGCCCGCCTCGACGCCTCGGTGCCCGCACGGATCACCGGCGGCCGCTTTCTGACCCTGCTGCGCGGCGACCTGGAGGGCGTGCTGCGCGAGGCGCTGGGCCCCGCGGCCGACGTGCGGTACGGGACCGGGATCGAGGAGGTGCGCCAGGACGACGAGGGCGTCACGGCGGTCCTCACCGACGGTTCGGCCGAGCGCGCCGACGTGCTCGTGGGGGCCGACGGGATCCACTCGCGCACGCGGCGGCTCGTGTTCGGTCCGGAGTCGCGCTACCGCCGCTACCTGGGAGCGCACGCCGCGGCCTACGTGTTCACCGACCCCGAACTGATGGGGGTCCTGGCGAACGAGTTCCAGGCCGTGGAGGCCCCCGGCGTCCAGGCGGGGATGTACCGCCTGTCCGACACGACCGGGGCCGCGTTCCTGTGCCACCTGTCCCCGGACGGCTCGTTGCCGCAGGACCCGCGCGCACGGCTGCTGGAGGTGCACGGGGGCCTGGGGTGGCTGGTGCCCCGTCTGCTCGCGGCGTGCCCGCCCCGGCCGTACTACGACGAGGTCGGGCAGATCGTCATGCCGGGCTGGTCCGACGCGCGCGTGGCCCTGGTCGGCGACGCGTGCCAGGCGGTCTCGCTGATGGCGGGGCAGGGGGCGAGCATGGCGGTGGCCGCCGCCGAGGTCCTGGCCCAGGAGCTCGGCCGCCTGGCTCCGGGGAGCGGGGCGGCCAAGGCGGGGACGGACGAGGTCGCGGCCGCGCTGCGGCGCTACGAGGGCCGGGTCAAGCCGGTCATCGACACCAAGCAGCGCGCGGGCCGCAGCCTGGCGAAGTGGTTCGTCCCGGCCACGCCCGCCCGCCTGTTCGTCCGCCGTCAGGCCCTGCGGCTGTCGTCGACACCGCTGGCCGAGCGCGTCATGCGGCCCTTCCTCGCGACGCCGCGGGACACGCCGTTCGACGCTCCCGCCGAGGGCGCCCGGTCCTGAACCGCGCCGGTCCGGGCGTGGTTCCGGCGCAGGTGCCGCCGGCCCGCGTTCCGGGTCAGGCGCAGGTTCGTGGCGGCCTGGCCGCCGGTGCGCGCGCTGTCGTAGGCCCCGGCCACGATGTACTCCTTGACACGCGCCGCGAGGCGCCCGGTCAGGAAGGCCGCGCGGGGGCTGTCGTCGGGGCGCACGAACTGGACGAGGCCGTCGTGCCGGCCCAGGCTGACGCACTGGATCAGGTAGCCGAACGGGGTGGTGTCGGGTGCGCGCCCGGCGAGGTCGGCCAGGACGGTCTCGGCGGCGCTCCAACCCATCGGCAGGCCCATGGCGCAGGACATGCGCAACGGATCCCCCGTGGCACCGTCGGCGCGGGCCGCGTCGCCCACGACGAGGACGTCGGGGTGGGAGAGCGAGCGCTGGGAGGCGTCGACCAGCGCGCGGCCGTCGTCGTCGACGGACAGGCCGATCGCCGCGGGCAGTCCGGAGGCGCTGAACCCGGCGTTCCACACCACGAGGTCGGCCGGAACCCGCGCGCCGTCGGACAACAGCAGGCCCGTGGCGTCGACCTCGCCGACACCCGCGTGCTCGCGCAGCACCACACCGAGCCGGTGCAGGACACGGCGCACATGGGTCCGCGCCCGGGGCGCGACCCCCGGCGCGACCTCGCCTCGGGTGACGAGTTCGACCCCGAGACCCGGGTGGGACTCGGCCATCTCCGTGGCGGCCTCGATACCGGTGAGCCCGCCGCCGACCACCACCAGGCGCTGGGGCCGGTCGGCGGCGACGCGCTCGGCGACGGCCCGTGCGCCGTCCAGGTCGGCGATGGCCAGGGCGTGCTCGTCGGCGCCGGGCACGACTCCGGCGCGGGCCGTGCTGCCGGGGGCGAGGACGAGCGAGTCGTAGCCGAGTGTGCGCGCCCCCTGGTCCCCGCGGACCGTGAGGGTGCGGGCGTCGGGGTCCACGTGCTCGACCAGGCCGACGACGAGGCCGATGCCGGTGCCGTCGAGTGCCTGGTCCAGGGCGTGCACACCGACGTCCTGGCCCGCGGCGACCTGGTGCAGGCGGACGCGTTCGATGAAGTCCCGGGTGGCGTTGACGAGCGTGACGGTGACGTCGGCGCGCTCGTGCCGGGCGAGGTCGTGGGCACGGCGAGCGGCCGCGAGCCCGGCGTAGCCGGCCCCGAGGACGAGCAGTCGGTGAGTCATGGGAATCGTGGTCCTTCCGCGTGGCGGCGGCCTTCGTGGACGCCTTCGCAGCACAGGACGAGGGCGGCGGCGCCGTTCGTGACACGGCTCCCGGGTGAGGCACCTCACATCCCCGCGGCGGAGCCGGGTCCCGATCGGCCGCACACCGACCCGGCACGGGCGCCGACCGGCCCCCGGCGCAAGGTCCGCACCGTGAGTCCCGCGGACACGTCCCTCCCGGCCCGCGCCCGCCACACGGGCGCGTCGGTGGCGTACGACGCCGCGGGCCTGCCGGGGGCGTCGTACGCCCCTACGTCGCGACCCGGGTGACCGGACGGTTCGGCCTGGACCGGGTGGGCGGTCGGCTGGTGCCGACCGGCGCCGCCGCGCTGGTCGCGCTGTTGCTCAGCCGCGAGAGCAGGGACGACTCCCTGGACGCGATCCCCTCGCTGACCGCATGATGGTAGCGAGCACCCCCTGCGGGAGGGCCCCGTCGGACACGTCCGGCGGGGCCCTCCCGATACGGGCGCCGGTTCAGCGCGCGGCCGCCGCCAGTAGCGCGGCCCATTCCACGGCGGAGAAGGACAGGTGACCGGCGCTCCGGTTCTGCGTGTCTCGCACGTCCACCGCATCCTGCTGCTCACGCACTTCCACGCAATGGCCACCGGTGTCCGACCAACTGGACTTGTGCCAGCCACTCACAGTAGATCCTCCAGTGCTTTCCGGGACTGACCTTCGGGGAGGGAGGCACCCAAGGCGCGTTTGACCAGTTCGGACAGCCGCTCGAAGTCCTCTGAATCCTCGATGATCACGTTACCGCTGACGTGATCGCTCGAAGCCGCCCTGCCTCCATCGACCAGCTTCACCAGAAACAGCGGAGACGTCACTCCGACCAGTACCGACCCACTCGGCACCAGGTGAACACGCATCCGTTCGTCACCCATCAGCGCGAGCAGGTGTTCGGCTTGTTCCCGGCGCACCGATTCCGGAGGCCACGTGAGCGCGCTCTCCGGGAAGACGGCCGTCACCATGGGATTGTTTCGCTTCTTCAGATACGCCAAGCGCGCACACCTGGCGGTGACCAGGCTCTCGATGGCCGCATCCGGAAGAGTCGGGTTCGCTTCGCGAAAAACAATGCGCGCGTAGGAGGGGCACTGAATCAACCCGGACACCAGCACGGGGGACACGAAGTCAATCGTGATGGCCTCCGCCTGCAATAATCCGGCGTCTTGCATGAATGACGGCAACGATCCGTCCGTGGTGTCCCGCTGCCAGGTGCGAATGAGACGGCCCTCGGCATTCAGAACGCGGTCCAGGTTCTCCACATGTCCGCGCCTGGGGACGACCTCGCCCTTCTCCCACCGACAGCACGCGGACGGGGAGACTCTTGCCCGAGACGCGAGTTGCCTCTGCGACAATCCGGACAATATCCGCAATTTGGTGAGGTGCTGGGGAAATCGTTGCGCCATGATGAAAGCGTAACTCGACATTGAATTGCGCACCCTAACTTTGGAGACACATGCTTCTTCCTCGCGCAATGGCGGAGGCGAGGCGGATGCTGGGCTCATGGACGAACGAGACATCCGCTTTCTGGAAGAGACCCACCCGGACATGTACTTCACCAACGGCGAGGCGGCGGCCGTCGTCGGCGTCTGTCCGTCGACGATGCGCGCGTGGGCCCGTACCGGCCGCCTCGACGACGTGAAGTCCTTCCGCAGCAAGTACGGCTGGCGCTATTTCCGGGCGGGCGACGTGTTCACCCTGCGGGACGGCCGCACGGCGTCCGGACGGCCGCTCGACCACGAACCCGAGTAGAGTGCCCGACCGTGGCCCCAGCCGACTTCCTCGCCGAGGCGCGCACGTTCTACGACGCCTTCGCCGCCGACTACACCGAGCGGTTCCGCGACGCGCTCGACGCGATGCCGGTGGACCGGGCGATGCTGGGTGTGTTCGCCGAGCTCGTCCGCGCCTCGGGCGCGGGCCCGGTCGCCGACCTGGGGTGCGGGTCCGGGCGCGTGACGGCGTACCTGCGCGATCTGGGCCTGCCGGTGTTCGGGGTCGACCTCTCCCCCGCGATGGTCGAGTTGGCCCGCCGTGACCACCCCGGCCTGCGCTTCGAGGTGGGCTCGATCCTGGACCTGGACCTGCCCGACGGCTCGGTGGGCGGCGCGCTGGCCTACTACTCGATCATCCACACGCCGCCGGAACACCTGCCCGAGGCGTTCGCGGAGTTCCGCCGGGTGCTGGTCCCGGGCGGGCACCTCATGCTCGCCTTCCAGGTCGGTGACGAGCCCCTGTACCTGGACCGGCCGCTCGGACACGAGGTCTCCCTCGACTTCCACCGGCTCCAGCCGGACGAGGTCGCCGACCTGCTCACGGACGCGGGACTCTCGGTCCGCGTCCGTGCGGTCCGCGAGCCCGACCCGGGCGAGAGCGTGCCCCAGGCCTACCTCCTGGCCCGCCGGACGTGACCGGAAGCGGCCATCGTCGCACTTCACAGGCGACTTTGACCGCGCTTCGGGGTCGAGCTGTGCGATCGTGGAGACAACCGGCTCCGCTCGCGCGCGACCGCCGGTGGCCCGGTCCGACCGTCCAGTGCCCGACGACTTCCGTCGGCGCCCGCACGAGTTCCCCTCCTCGGCGTTCGGGCCGACCCCGCGGACCACCGGGCACGGGCGACCCACGCCGGCCGAGCATCCGAGGGGGGATGAACCGTGGGACGGGCCACAGAGATCCAGCGAGAGTACTTCGAGGCCATTCAGGCGGCTGACTTCGACCGGATCCGGTCGCTGCTGCACCCGGACTACGCCTTCACCGACGAGGAGGGCACCGAGCACGGCGTCGAGGGGAGCATCGAGAAGATCTCGGTGTTCACCACCGCGTTCCCCGGCTTCGAGATCGACATCCACCGGCAGTTGGAGATGGGCGACGTCGCGGTCATGGAGGCGACGATGCGCGGTGTGCACCGCGACGAGATGGCGGGCATCCCCGCGACGGGCAGGTCCGTGGAGATGGCCTACTGCAACGTCCTGGAGCTCCGGGACGGCAAGATCTATCGCGAGCACGACTACAACGACAACCTGAGCCTCATGCGCCAGCTCGGCGTGGCGGAGGTGCCGACCTAGCCGGACGGCCGAGGGAGCGGGCCGGGGCCGTGGTGCCGTCCCGGCCCGCCCGCGGTCGGGCGCGCTCAGGACTGGCCGGTTCCGGCCGGGCCGGGTCACCGGGCCGGGCGGCCGCCGGGCCATAAGCTCGGAACCGCCCCCTGTCGCCCCACCGGAAAGCCCTCCGTGTACGACGTCGCACTCAAACTGGGCGTGGCCGTGGTCAAGGCCGCGTGCGGCCTGTGGATCGGTAACCCGATCGCTCAGAGCGCCACCACGACGGTGGTCGACCTGGTTCAGCAGAAGGTGTCCGGCAAACGGGACCAGCGCAGGCTGGAACGCCGGTTCGCCGAGATCGAGGAGAGCATCGCCGACCGGATCATGTCCGACCTCGACCACGAGTTCCGGGGGCTGCCGGAGAACGAGCGCGAGGCCGCCGTCCTCGCCGTCGCCGACGCCTTCACGCGGGCCGGTCTCACCGACCGCACACTCTTCGAGCAGGATCTGGACCCGCTGTACCTGGAGCGCCACATCCGCGGACGCAACCCGCACGCCACGCGGGACCTGAGCGCCGCGGCCGTGGGCCTCTACGACCGGGTCCTGCCCGAGGCCTGCGCCTACGTGCTGGCCACAGTGTCCACACTGCCGAACTTCCAGAGCGGGGCGTTCACCGAGCTCCTGCGCCGCGAGGCCCTCATCCTGGAGCAGTTGGAGGAGGTCCTGGACCGGATCCCCCCGCGCCAGGTGGGCCGGGAAGAGGACCCCGAGGCGGCGTTCGAGACCGCCTACCGCCGCAAGGCGGCCGAGCGCTGGGACGTGCTCGAGCTCTTCGGCACCGACGCCCACACCCGCCGGTACCCGCTCACACCGGCCTACCTCAGTCTGCGGGTGTCCCACGCGGACATCGAGGACCCCGGGTACGCGCCGGACGGACACGACGTGCGCGTGGAGGAGGCACTCGCGACCCATCGTCGCGCGTTCCTGCGCGGGTCGGCGGGCACGGGCAAGACCACGCTGCTGCGCTGGATCGGGGTACGCGCCGGACGGGGCGACTTCCCCGACGAGATGGCGGCCTGAAACGGCCTGGTCCCGTTCCTGGTGCCCCTCCGCCAGTACGTGGACGATCCCCTCCCCGAACCGGCCGACTTCGTCCGGCACGCCGGGCGCCACCTCGCCGACCAGGCGCCTCCGGGGTGGGCCACGCGCGTACTCGCCGAGGGCCGCGGGGTCGTGCTGGTGGACGGCGTCGACGAACTCCCGCCCGGGCGGCGCGAGGACGCCCGCCGCTGGCTGCGCGACCTGCTCACCGACTTCCCCGACTGCCGGTACGTGGTGACGGCCAGGCCCGGGGCCGCGGGTGAGGCGTGGCTGGACGCCGACGGTTTCACCAGCGCGGAGATCCGACCGCTGCGGGAACGGGACGTGCGGTCCTTCGTCCACCACTGGCACGAGGCCGTGCGCGGCCAGACCGCCGACGAGGCCGAACGCGCCCTGCTGACCCGCTACCAGTCCGAGCTGACCCGAAAGGTCCTGGGCCAGCGCCACCTGCGCGCGATCGCGTCCACTCCCCTGCTCTGCGCGCTGCTGTGCGCCCTGTACCGCGACCGGCACACGTCGCTGCCCCGGGACCGGATGGAGGTGTACGAGGCGGCGCTGGCCATGCTGCTCAAGGACCGCGACCAGCAGCGCGGTATCGAGGGGATCGACCTGTCGCGCCAGGAGCTGGTCCTGCTCCACCAGGAGCTGGCCAGGTGGCTCGTGCTGAACGGGAGCTCGGACGCGCCGACGGCCACCGCGCAGCGCCAGGTCACACGTGTTCTGGCGGCCATGCACCGCGTCAGTGAGCGGCCGGAGGAGGTGTTCTCCCACCTGGTCGTGCGCGGCGGCCTTCTCCAGTGCCCGGCCGTGGACCGGGTGAGCTTCCTGCACCGCACCTTCGAGGAGTACCTGGCGGCCAAGGCACTCGTGGAGGAGGACAGCTTCCCGCTCCTGATCAAGCACGCGCACGACGAACAGTGGCACGAGGTCGTGGTGATGGCCGCCGGGCACGCCACACCCGCGCAGAGGGAGGAGCTGATCGGCGGCCTGTTGGAGCGTTCCGGCCGGGTCAAGAAGCACCGCGACCGCTTGCTGCTGGTGGCCTTCGCCTGCCTGGAGACCTCGCCCCGGCTGTCCCCTCGGCTCCGGGACGAGGTGCGGGACAGGGTGCGGAGCATCCTCCCGCCGCGCACCGAGGCCCACGTGCACGCTCTGGCCCTGGTCGGTGAGTACGCGCTCCCCCTGCTCTCGGAGGCGCCGCCGAAGAACGCCCGCCAAGCCGTGAAGGCCATCGAGACCGCGTCGGCGATCGGCGGACCGCGGTCCGTCCCGATCATCGAGGACGCGCTCAGGTTCGACTCCGAACGTGTCTTCCTCGCCGCGCAGCAGGCCTGGTGGAAAGAACGCACTCCGGACCTCGCCAGAGCCTTCTTCCCCGTGGCGGAGAAGCGGCGCCCGCACTATTACGTGCCCGTGACCGTGGACCAGATCCCACTGCACTCCCTCCACATGCCGGGCAACAGTCGGGTCTCCGTGGAGGGCGGGCACGGGGAGCGTGTGGACGAGCTGGCCTCCATGTCCGGCGTCACGTTCGTCCACCTGCGGAACCGGGACGGTGAGGACTGGCACGGAATCGATCTGGCACCCCTGCGGGAGATCCCGCTCCTGGACCGGGTCGAGGTCTACGGCAGCGCCTCCGCGTCGTCCATCGCTCCCCTCACCGGGAGCCCGATCGAGGAACTCGACCTCAGCTGGCCGGACCGCACCCTTGATCTTCACCTGACCAGGCAATTCGCCAGTCTCGAACGCCTGGTGCTGGCCCGCTCGCTTCCCGCGGTGCCGTTCGGGGACGTGGTTCCCGAGACAGGGTTGGACGCCCTCGCCTTCGTGCGGACCGGTATGCCGGATCTGCGCTACCTGACGAGCCGCCCCGACTCCGTTCACAGGCTCACGGTACTCGCCGCTCCCGGCCTCGAAGGCCTCGACGGATTGGAGAGCCAGGGCGGAACGCTGACGCACCTGGTCATCCGAGAGAACGAAGGGGATCAGCCGGTCTCCTTCCGGCCCCTTGCGGAGCTGGCCAAGGTCACAGCGCTGCGCGTCGAGGGCCCGTCCTGGAGCCGCCCCGGCAATCCGGCGTGGATCACTCGGATGCCCGAGCTCCGCCACCTACACCTGGGCAACCACGCCGCGGGGCGCCCCACGTGGGTCATCGCTCCCTGGATCGCGGACCTGCCCCACCTGCAGGACCTCTACCTCCAGTACGCCGGCCACATCGACCTCACGGCACTGGCGGGCGTCGAGGACCTGACCGTGCATGTGAGCGCGACCCAGAGGGTGACGGGAGCCCACCTCCTCGGTACGGGATCCACGCTGGTCAAAACCGACCTGCTGCGCTTCCTGCGCTGGTGAGAGCACGGTCCGGACGATTCCACGCAGGCGCACCCGACATGCGCCCACCGGCCGAGGTCGACGGCGGTGCGTGGCGGGTCAGCGCGAGCGGCTCGGGGTGCCTTCTGCGCCCCGCGCCGCGATCCCGGGAGGCGGGGAGATCCGAACCGTCGTAAGGTCGGAGCCACAAGCTTCGACACCTGCCGGAGATGAACCCTCATGAGCCAGACAGGCGACGAGCCGTACGAGCACGACGAGCGGTACCGGCTGTCCCTGCCCCGCGCCGGGCTGGACGACCTCCTGGACGAGGTCAGGGCGCGCATGTCCGACATCTACGCGACCCAGGACCGGATCCGCACGCTGCTGGAGGCGGTCATCTCCATCGGGGAGGGCCTGCAGCTGGACCCGCTGCTGCTGCGCATCACCGAGACCGCCGCCCGCCTGGTCAACGCCCGCTACGGCGCCCTGGGCGTGATCGGCTCCAACGGCGAACTCGCCCGGTTCATCCCGGTCGGCCTCCAGCCCGAGGAGATCGCCGCCATCGAGCACTGGCCCGAGGGCAAGGGCATCCTCGGCCTGCTGATCAAGGAACCGCACGCGCTGCGGCTCAGCGACGTGCACGATCACCCCGAGTCGCGCGGGTTCCCCGAGGGCCACCCGCCCATGCACTCCTTCCTGGGGGTGCCCATCCGCATCCGCGACCAGGTGTTCGGCAACCTGTACATGACCGACAAGCGCGACGCCAGCCGGTTCACCGAGGACGACGAACTGCTGCTGCGGGCCCTGGCCACCGCGGCGGGCACGGCCATCGAGAACGCGCAGCTGTACTCCCAGTCCCAGAGCCGTGAGACCTGGCTCGACGCCTCCGGGCAGATCACCACGCAGCTGCTGACCGGGGCCGCTCCCGACCAGGTGCTGCGGCTGGTCGCGCGCCGGGCCCGCGTCATGGCGCACGCCGACTTCGCGGTCATCGCCATGCCCGGATCCGAGCCCCGCACGCTCACCGTGCGGGTCTGGGACGCCGTCGGGGACCACGGCGGCCGGCCGTGGGCGGGCCTGGAGGGAGCCGTCCTCTCCTGCGGCCCCGACACTCTGCTGGGGCGCGTCTACATGGGCGGTGACGCCATGATGGCCGACGTCTCCGCACCCGAGCACCAGGGCGCGGACTTCCTGAAGGACCTGGGCGCCGGACCCGTGCTCGTGCTGCCCTTCGGACCGCCCGAGGGCGTGCGCGGCATCCTCTTCCTGGCCCGTTCCCGGGACAAGGACGCCTTTCAGGAGAGCTGGGTGGGCGTGCTGTCGTCCTTCGCCGACCAGGCGGCCGTCGCCCTGGAACTGGCCGAGGCCCGTCTGGACTCCGAGCGCCTGACCGTGTTGGAGGACCGCGACCGGATCGCCCGCGACCTGCACGACACCGTCATCCAGCGGCTCTACGCCACGGCCATCACCCTGATGGGCACCGTGCGGCGGATCGACGACACGGGCACCGCGGCCCGGGTCCAGGGCGCGGTCACCGACCTGGACGACACCATCCGCCAGATCCGCTCCACGATCTTCGCGCTGCAGAGCACCGGGTCGGACGCCTCCTGGCTGCGCTCCCGGGTGCTGGACCTGGTCAACAGCGCCGGCGACACCCTCGGGTTCGCGCCCCGCCTGCTGACTCAGGGCCCCATCGACAACGAGGTCGACGAGACGGTCGGCGAACACCTGACGGCGGTCCTGCGTGAGCTGCTGTCCAACATCTCCCGGCACGCCGGGGCGACCCGGGTGGACGTGGAGCTGTCGGTCGGGGACGACCTGTGCCTGCGGGTGGTCGACGACGGGTGCGGCATTCCCGAGGGCGCCGTTCGCAGCGGGCTGCGCAACGTCGAGTCGCGCGCCCGGGAGCTGGGCGGACACGTCACGGTCACCACGGCCGAGGAGCAGGGCACCACGGTCGTGTGGCGGGTGCCCTGCCGGGCCGGTGCGGCCGACCCGCACCGCGACGACTGACATCCCGAGGAGCATCCCGGCCGCTGCGGCGGCCGGGCCGGACGCTACCGGTGGGCCCGGTCATCGCCCATGGACAGCTTGGTCGCGTAGGAGGCCGCCTGGGTACGCCGTGCCATGCCCAGTTTGGCGAGCACCCGCGAGACGTAGTTCTTCACCGTCTTCTCGGCCAGGAACATCCTGGCGCCGATCTCCCGGTTGGTCATGCCCTCGCCGATCAGCTCCAGGACGCGCCGCTCCTGCTCGGTGAGGTCGCTGAGGGGGTCCTGGCGCACGGCGTCCTCGCGCAGCCGGCGCAGCATCCGGGTCGTGGACTCCGGGTCGAGCAGTGAGCGGCCCTCCGCCACGGTGCGCACGGCGCCGACGAGGTCGGTGCCCTGGATCTGTTTGAGGATGTACCCCGACGCCCCGGCCATCACGGCGCCGTAGAGCGCATCGTCGTCGGAGTAGGAGGTCAGCATGAGGATGCGCGTCTCGGGGAGCTGGGAGCGGATCTCCCGGCACAGCGTGACCCCGTCGCCGTCGGGCAGGCGCACGTCCAGAACGACCACGTCCGGGGCGAGCGCCGGGATCCGGGCCTTGGCACGTGCGGCGGTGCCGGCCTCGCCCACGATGTCGATGTCGGCCTCGTCGGCCAGGAGGGATCCCACACCGCGCCGCACCACCTCGTGGTCGTCCACGAGGAACACTCGGATCATGCCGTCACCGCTCATCGGCCGACCACCTTTCGTCACCGCCGCCCTGGGAATTCCGGGTCGCCCGGCCACCGCGGACAGACGGGGCCACGGCTCTGGAAGCACAGCCTAGCCACTGTGGGCGGTGCGGGTCGTGAGCCGAACGTCCCGCGCTGTTTGAGCCCCAGGTCCCCGGGGGAGGCGAGGATCGAGGACCTTCTGCGCCCCGGCCGGGACCGACGGACCACGTCGACGGTACGAGCAACGAGGATGATGGTGGCGGGAAGGCAGCCGGACCGGCGTGTGACAGGGGGCGTGTGATGACTTCTTCAAGCGGTTCGAACGAGTCGGCACAGGGGCGCGGGGGTGTCACGGGGGCACCCGCAGCCCCTGCTCCGCGCGCGGCCTCGGACCTGGCGGGCACCGAGCAGCTGAGCGAGGACGCCGAACTGCTGGTGGGCGCGGACATCGCCGAGAGCACGGACTCCAGCTTCACCGTGCTGGAACGGGAGACCTGCCTCAACCTGCTGTCCACACGCGGCATCGGGCGGGTGGCCTTCACCATCGAGGGCGACGCCGCCCCCACGGTGCTGCCGGTGAACTACACGCTGCTCAACGACACGATCGTGTTCCGGTCCAACCTGGCCGGGACCATCATGCGGCACGGGCGCGGGTACGCCGCCTTCGAGGTGGACCACTTCGACCACGAGCGCTTCGAGGGGTGGAGCGTGCTCGTCTCGGGCCGGTGCCGGTGGATTCGCGACACCGGTGAGCTGAGCCGCATCCCGCAGGGGCAGCTCGCCAAGCCCTGGGCCTCGGGTGTGCGCGACCAGGTCCTCAAGATCGTGCCGAGCCGGATCTCCGGCCGACGGATCGCCAGGAGCTGACCGCGGGGTTCGGCGTTCCCGGGGACGGCGGGGACGCGGAGCCGTGACGGCGGTCGGCCCGGGCCGGACGGGCCGCCCGGCGTGCGTTCGCGAGCCGGTGGTCCGCCGCGGGGCGGGAGTGCCTTCCGCACCCGCCCCGGTCCGGGTTCGGTTCGTCCCGGTTCGGGGTACCGCTCCCCCTATGGGAGCGCGCAGTCCTCGGCGGCCACGGAGTAACCGGAACGCCGCCGGCCGCCACACGGGTCCTACCCGCCCGGGTGATCAGACGTACCCGGTCGGCGAGCGCGCCGCCGGCCCCTCCCGCGCCGCGGGCCGCCCGTGCTGAGCCGCCGCGGCACGCGGGTCCTGCTCGGCGCCGGCGCGGCCGCACTGGCCGCCCTCTTCACGGTCTCCGGCGCGCCCCTGGCCGGACTGCCCGCCGTCGTCGCCGCGGCGCTGCCCTCCTCGGCCGCGCCCGCGAGGCCTCCCCCGGCACCGCCCGTGGGCGCGGAGGCGGCCCCCGACGGCACCCGTCCGCTCACGGTCGAGGTGCTCTCCTCCCGCCCCGACACCGTGACGGACGGCACCGCGCTGGTGCGCGTGGCCCTGCCCGCCTCGGTCGAACCGCACCTGGTGCGGCTGGCCGCCGACGGCGCCGACGTCACCGGGAACCTGCGCACGGTCGTGCTCGGCGACGGCGGACTGGCGCTGGAGGGCGTGGTCACCGGCCTGCCCGTGGGCGGCTCCGCCCTGGTGGCGACGGTGCGCGGCTCCGACCGCTCGGCGCGGCTCCCGGTCACCAACCACCCCGCCGCCGGTCCGGTGTTCTCCGGCCCGCACGAGGAGCCGTTCGTGTGCCAGACCGACGACTTCGCGCTGCACGGCGGCGGGACGCTGGGACCGCCGTTGGACGCGGACTGCTCGGCGCGGACCGTGGTCCGGTACATATACCGGACCACCGGCGGAGCGTGGGCGGAGCTGCCCGACCCGGACCGGGTGCCCGCCGACGCGGCCGAGACCACGACCACCACGGGTCGGACGGTCCCCTACACCGTGCGCGTGGAGACGGGTACGGCGAACCGGTCGATCTACGAGACGGCGGTGCTGTACGCGCCGGGTGAGGAGGGTCCCGACCCCTGGCACCGGCACCCGGGCTGGAACGGCCGGCTCGTGTTCAGGTTCGGCGGCGGATGCGCGGGCGGCTGGTACGTCCAGGGCCGCTCCACCGCCGGTGTCCTGGACCCCGGCATGCTCGCCCGGGGGTACGCGGTCGCCTCGTCCTCTCTGAACGTGTTCGGCCACAACTGCAACGACCTGCTGGCCGCCGAGAGCGCCGCCGCGGTCAAGGAGCGCTTCGTCCTCTCCCACGGGGTGCCCGACGCGACCCTGGGCTGGGGCAACTCCGGCGGCGCCTACCAGGCGCACCAGATCGCCGACAACCACCCGGGCCTGCTGGACGGGATCGTGGTCGCCCAGAGCTTCCCGGACGTGGTCTCGTCCGTGGTCCCGGCGGTGGCCGACGCCCGCCTGCTGCACGCCTACACGCGGGCCCACCCCGACGCGCTCACGCGCGACCGGCAGACGGCGGTGTCGGGGTTCGGGCACTGGGCGAACATCGAGAGGATGGCCGACTCGGCCGTACGCCTGGACCCCGCGGGCACGTGCCCCGCCCGGTGGTCCGAGCACGAGGTCTACCACCCCGAGGACAACCCCGGCGGGGCCCGCTGTGAGCTGTTCGCGCACACCGTCAACGTCTACGGCACCGACCCGGACACCGGCCTGCCCCGGCGCCCGCTGGACAACGTCGGCGTCCAGTACGGTCTCGGCGCCCTGCTCGACGGCACACTCGACGTGGACGCCTTCCTGCACCTGAACGAGCACATCGGGGGCCTGGACGAGGACGGCCGGGTGGTCGGGGAGCGGATGCGCGCCGACCCGGGCGCGGTCGTCGCCGCCTACCGGACCGGGCGGGTGCTGTACACCGGAAACGGGCTGGCCGACATCCCCGTGGTGGACTACCGCGCGTATCAGGACGACACTCCCGGCGGGGACATCCACCAGCGCTACCACTCCTTCTCCACGCGGGCGCGCATGGTCGCGGCCAACGGCCACGCGGACAACCACGTGATGCTGGCGGAGTCGCGCGAGCACGGTCGCTTCTCCGCGTCGGCGCCGGTCTCCGGGCGGGCCCTGACCGAAATCGACGCCTGGGTGAGCGGCATCCGCGAGCAGGAGAGGGCCCGTCCCGAGCGGCCGCGCGCCGAGCACGTGCGCACGGCCCGGCCGGAGTGGCTCGTGGACTCGTGCTGGGTGGGCGGGCCGGCGGCCGAGCGCGTGGCGGCCGAGCAGCGCCCCCTGACCGGCGGCGATCCCTGCGCGGACGCCTTTCCCGTGCACACGTCTCCGCGCACGGTGGCGGGCGCGCCGCTGTCCTCCGACGTCCTGGCGTGCCGCCTGCGGCCCTTCGACGCCGCCGAGCACCCGGCCGACTTCGACGAGGAGCAGGCCGAGCGCGCCGCCGCGGTCTTCGCCGACGGGGTGTGCGACTACTCCGTCCCCGGGCGCGGCCAGCAGGCCCCCGCCGGGACCTGGCTGCGCCTGTGAGGCGGGGCGCAGCGCCGGCGCGGGGACACGGCTCCCGTGTTCCGCCTCCTGCCTCGGCCCCCGCCCTCGCGTGTGTCCGGGCGGCGGCTGAGGCTCATTCGGCGGGGCGGTGCAGGATGAACGCCCCGCCGTACAGCGGCTGGTCCCGGCGCTGGTGGTCGGTGGCCACGTACTCGTCCAGGACGGCGAGGATGCGGCGGTCGAGTTCGGCGACCTGTTCGTCGGACAGGTGCAGCGCGAAGCGCGCGAACGCGCGTACCGACTCGGGGCCGGCTTCGGCCAACTCCTGCTGGAAGGCGCTCACCGGGGCGGAGCCGTCGGTGCCCCCCGGCGGCTGGGACCCGTCCAGCCACCAGGACTCGCCGGTGGCGCGGTAGGGCTTCTCCAGCGCCCCGCCGGCGCCGGTGCGCACGGGTTCGGCCACCAGCAGGCCCGCGGCCACGAGCTGTCGCACGTGGTAGAGGACGGTGCCGGGCGCGGTGTCGAGGCGGTCCGCGAGTTCCCGGTTGGTGAGCTCGCGGTGCAGGCACAGGCGCAGGATACGCACGCGCAGCGGGTGGGCCAGGGCCTTGGCCTCGCGGACGGTGGCCGGGCGCCGCCGGCGCGGCGCCGGGGCGGGGGCGCCGTGCTCTTCCTCGTCGCTCATGGCCGTCAGCGTAACAACCATGGGGAACCGATGAATCGATTGAGTTTTCTCAATCGATCTGGAATCCTCGACCCATGGACGAATCCTCCCGCCCCACCGACGCCCCCTCCCCCTCCGCGGCCCTGGGCGGCCGCTTCTGGCGGCTGTGGGGTTCCTCCGTGCTGTCCAACCTGGCCGACGGCGTGCTCAAGGTCGCCCTGCCCCTGGCCGCGCTGCGGCTGACCGACTCCCCACCCCTGGTGGCGGGCGTGACCTTCGCGCTCACCCTCCCCTGGCTGGTGTGCGCGCTGCCCGCCGGAGCCCTGGCCGACCGGGTCGACCGGCGCACGGCGATGCTCGGCGCCAACCTCGTTCGCGCCCTCGCCCTCACCGCCCTCGCACTGGTCCTGGCCTCGGGCACGGCGTCGATCTGGGCGCTGTACGCCGTGGCGCTGTGCGTGGGTGTGGCCGAGACCGTCTACGACACCTCCGCGCAGTCGATCCTGCCGCAGGTGGTGCCGCGCGGCCGGCTCTCGGCCGCCAACGGCCGCCTGCACGCCGCGGAGCTGACCGCGCAGCAGTTCGTCGGCCCGCCGCTGGGCGGTCTGCTGGCGGCGCTGGGTCTGGTCACCGCCTTCGCCACTCCGGCCGGGCTGTGGCTGGCGGCGCTGGGGGCGCTGCTGACCGTCGGCGGCCGCTACCGGGTCGCGCGGGGGGCGCCCGCGCCCCTGCGGTCCGACATCGCCGAGGGCCTGCGGTTCCTGTGGAGGCACCGCCTGCTGCGGGCGCTCGCGGTCATGGTGGGCGTGTCCAACTTCGCGACCAACGCGGCGTTCGCCGTGCTGGTGCTGTACGCGGTCGGCCCGGAGTCGGCCCTGGGCCTGACCGAGCCCGGGTACGGGGTGCTGCTGACCGCGACCGCCGCGGGCAGCCTGCTCGGAGCGCTGGGCGCCGAACGGATCGAACGGTTCCTGGGCCGGGGGCGGTCGCTGTGGGTGACCGTCCTGACCTTCGCCCTGCTGGTCGGCGCGCCGGCGCTGAGCACGAACCCGTACGGGGTGGCGGCCTGTTTCCTGGTCGGCGGGGTCGGGATCGCGGTGTGGAACGTCATCACGGTGTCGCTGCGCCAGCGGACCACCCCCGATGCCCTGCTCGGCCGGGTCAACAGCGCCTACCGGCTGCTGGCCTGGGGCACCATGCCGCTGGGTGCGGCCGCGGGCGGGCTCCTGGCCGAGTTCCTGGGCGTGCGGGCTGTGTTCGCGGTGATGGCGCTGCTCGTGCTGACGCTGCTCGTGCCGATGGCGCGGATCGACCGCGCGGCCCTGGACTCGGACGGGGCGCGACACCACGCCGGATAGCCCCGACAGACCCCGGCGCCCGACGCCGGGAGCCGGAGTCGGCCACGGGTCCGGCCTGCCCCGTGCCCGGCAAAACCGGTGGACGCGCCCGCCCGCCCGGCCCGAGCATGGGGCCATGGCGGACCTGTGGCCCTCCGGGCCGGACGAGACACCGATGACGGGCGGCAACGTGGCCGCGGAGGTCGTGCGAGCGGGCGCGACGGTGCGCAAGCCCTGGCTCCGCTCCTCACCGTCGGTCCTGGACCTGCTGCGCTATCTGGAGCGCCGCGGCTACGAGGGCGCTCCGGCCGGGCTGGGCCGCGACGACCGCGGCCGACAGGTGCTGGAGTACGTGCCCGGGACGATGGCCGATCGGATGGCACCACTGAGCGCGGCCGAGCTGGGCCGGGTCGGGGGGACGATCCGGCGCCTGCACGACCTGACCGCCGACTACCGGCCGCCGCGGGACGCCGTGTGGGAGGCATGGCTGCGGCCGCTGCGCGAGGAGGTCGTGTGCCACCACGACCTCGCGCCGTGGAACCTGGTCCGCGACGGCGACCGCTGGGTCTTCGTGGACTGGGACGGCGCCGCCCCGGGCTCGCGGATGGAGGACCTGGGCTACGCCGCGCACGGCTTCGTTCCCCTGCACCCCGGCGGCGACCCGCGGGCCGACGCCCGTCGCCTGCGCGCGCTGGCCGACGGGTACGGCTGCGACGGCGCCCAGCGGCGGGAACTGCCCGACGCGGTCCTGTACCGGGTGCGGGGGATGTTCCACACCCTGCGGGAGGGGGCGCGCACGGGCGTCCAGCCGTGGGCCCGGCTGCACGCGCAGGGTCACGCGGAGCACTGGGGTCCGGCCGCCGACTACGTGGAGCGCTACCGCGACGTGTGGCTGGCGGCCCTGACCGCGCCGTGAGCCCGGCCGGGGCCGCGCGGGCGGCGCGGGGAACCCGATCCGTCAGGCCGGGAGGTCCCACACCAGGGCGGCGGAGATGGGGTGGCCGCGGAACCGTTCCCACTTCGGCTTGGCCGCGACCCAGTCGTCGTCCACGGTGGCCTCCGACAGCTCGGCCAGCCGCCACCCGGCGGCCAGAGCCGCGCGCACGTGGTCGCTGAGCAGGTGCACGTGGGTGGTGATGGCCACGTCCTCCCCCGCGTCGTCGGTGAAGTGCGTGGGCATGCCCGACACCATCATGAACTGCGGGTGGTAGGCGACCAGGGCGAAGGTCCCGCCCGGCGCGGCCAGGCGCCGGGCCTCGGCGTAGAGCGGGGCCAGGTCGGGCAGGTGCTCGTCGATCAGTGAGGCGATCACCAGGTCGTAGGCGCCCTCGGACAGACCGCTCGCGCGCACGTCCCCCTGGGTGAGGCTGTCGTGGGCGCCGCGCGCGTCGGCCAGCTTGAGCATTCCGGCGCTGAGGTCGACGCCGTCCACGCGCGCCACGCCCCGTCCGCGCAGCCAGGCGCCCGTGCGCCCGGTGCCGCATCCCAGGTCGGCGGCGCGCCGGACGGCGGCCCAGTCGGGGTGGGCGAGGCCCTCCAGCAGGGCGAGGTCCATGGCGTCCAGGACGGAGTCCTCGTAGGTGCTCGACCAGCCGTCGTAGCCGGTGGCCACGTCGACCGTGCGGTAGTGGCGGGTGTCGAAGTCCGCGAAGTTCGGCATGGTCGCGAGTATGGCGTGGTCACGCCCGCCGGGGCGAGTCGTTTTCCCGACCGCCCACCCCGCAGGGAAAACCCGTTGCCCGGCCGTGGGGGACCCTCCTACGGTGGGGCGCATGTGCTGCTTCTGCGCGATAGAGGACCGGGCCCTGACCTGGTCCCTGAGCGCCCCTGAACTCGTCGTCCGGCCCCGGTCCGCTTCCCTGGACCGGTAGCCGGCGCCCGAGGCCTCTGTTCGGCGCGCGTTCGCGCCCGGAGGCGTCGAGGCCGCCCGCGCCCCACGCCGCCCGCCCGCGCCACTCGTGCGCGTTCGGGCGCGGTGGCGCGCGCACCCTCCCCGCTCCGGTCCAGGTCCCGCCTGTCCACTTTCCTCCAGGACGGGCCGCCCGGACCTTCCCCGGCGTGCGCACAGTGCCGCGCCCGAACTCGGCGCCCGTCCTTGTCGGCCACCCCGTGGCTGGAACGGACCGCACCGTGGCACGTACCGCACGCCCGCGACGCACCTCCGCCGGAGACACCCGGCGCCGCCTGTCCCAGAACTTCCTCGCCGATCCCGGTGCCGCCCGGCGCGTGGTGCGCCTGTCCGGGATCGGACCCGACGACCTGGTGGTCGAGATCGGTCCCGGCGAGGGCGCGATCACCCGCTTCCTCGTCCCCGCGGCCGGCCGGGTGACCGCCTACGAGCTCGACCCCCGCCTGGCCGACCGCCTGGCCGCGCGCTACCGCGGCCGGCCGCTGCGGGTGGTGCGCGCCGACTTCACCCGCTCCCGCCCGCCCCGCGGCCCCTTCGCCGTGGTGGGCAACATCCCCTACGCCCGCACCGCCGACATCGTGCGGTGGTGCCTTGCGGCACGGGACCTGACCCGGGCCACGCTGGTCACGCAGCTGGAGTACGCGCGCAAGCGCACCGGCGCCTGCGGGCGCTGGAGCCGGTTGACGGTGCTGACGTGGCCGGAGTGGTCGTGGTCGCTGGCGGGCCGGATCGACCGCGACCGGTTCCGGCCGGTGCCCCGCGTGGACGCCGGGATCCTCGTATTGGACCGACGCGCGCGGCCCCTGGTGGCGGCCGAGCGCCGAGCGGCCTACCGGCACCTGGTGGAGCTGGGGTTCGGCGGGGTGGGCGGGTCGCTGGGCGCGTCGCTGCGCCGGGCACACCCGGCCCGCCGGGTGGCGGCGGCGCTGCGCGCGGCCGGAGTCCCGCCGGACGCACCCGTGGGGACGGTCTCCCCGGACCAGTGGCTGACGGTGTTCGGTGTGCTCGACGAGGGAACGAACTCGGTCGAGGAAGTCCTGCGAAGCCGATAACTCCGCGGACCGTGTCGAGGAACCCGCCGCGTACGCGGCAACCGGTATCGGCGTCTACCTGCTGGTGGACCGCGACGCCAACGCCGTCGTAGTCCACTCCCGACCGGTGGCAGGTCGATACCTGGACCGGTCAGAGCACCCCTACGGCGAGGCCGTACGGGTCCCTGGTGTCGGGATCGTCTTGGACACCGACACTCTCAAGCGCTTCGCCCGCTGACCATCCGACGGCCCAGGAGCGGCCCGCTCACAGCCGCAGGACGGCGAAGCACTCCCCCGGCAGGTCGACCAGTGTGCCGCGCACGCGCGGGCGGCCGTTGGCGAACAGGAGTTCGCGGGGCGGGGCGTCGAGTTCGACTTCGGCGTCGACCGGGTCCAGGTTGCAGACCACGCGAAGGCCGCCGCGGACCAGGACGAGCTGACGGCCGTCGCCGCTCGCCACGACCTCGAACCGGTCCAGGCGCGGGTCGGCCAGTTCGGGTTCGTCCCGGCGCAGGGCGATGAGGGAGCGGTAGGTCTCCAGGACCAGCGCGTGGTGCTTGTGGTCGCGCTGGTCCCAGTCCAGGACGGCGGAGTCGCGGGTGGCGGGGTCCATGGGGTCGGGTACGTCCTCCTCGGCCCATCCCAGGGCGGCGAACTCGCGTCGGCGGCCGCGCCGTACGCCCTCCACCAGGTCGGGGTCGGTGAAGGAGGCGAAGAAGGGCCAGGGAGTGGTGGCGGCCCACTCCTCGCCCATGAAGAGCATGGGTGTGAAGGGCGAGCACAGGACCAGCGCGGCGCCGCAGGCGAGCAGTGTGGGCGAGAGCCGCTCGCCCATGCGGTCGCCGCGCGCGCGGTTGCCGATCTGGTCGTGGTTGCTCAGGTAGCCGAGGAAGCGGTGGCCCGGGACGCGCACGGTGTCCACGGGGGCGCCGTGGGTGCGGCGGCGGAAGGAGGAGTAGGTGCCCGCGTGCCAGAACGCGCGGGTCAGCGTGGTGGGCAGCGCCTCGGGATCGTCGAAGTCGGCGTAGTAGCCGTGGGTCTCTCCGGTGAGGGCCACGTGCAGGGCGTGGTGGAGGTCGTCGGACCACTGCGCGTCCATCCCCAGGCCGCCCGCCTCGCGGGGCGCGACCGTGCGCGGGTCGTTGCGGTCGGACTCGGCGATCAGCGCCAGCGGCCGGCCCAGGGCGGTGGCCAGCGCCTCGACCTCGTCGGAGAGCGCGGCGAGCAGCGGTGTGGCGCGGTCGTCGCGCAGGGCGTGGACGGCGTCCAGGCGCAACCCGTCCAGGTGGAAGTGGCGCAGCCAGTCGAGCGCGCCGTCCAGGACGTGGCGGCGCACGGGGTCGGAGTCAGGTCCGTCGAGGTTGAGCGAGGGCCCCCAGGCGTTCTCCCCGGAGAAGTAGGGGCCGAAGCGGGGCAGGTAGGCCCCGGAGGGTCCCAGGTGGTTGTAGACCACGTCCAACAGGACGGCCAGGCCGCGGGCGTGGGCGGCGTCGACGAAGGCCTTGAGCGCGTCGGGGCCGCCGTAGGGCTCGTGCACGGCCGACCACAGGACGCCGTCGTAGCCCCATCCGTGGGTGCCGTCGAAGGCGTTGAGCGGCAGGAGTTCGACGTGGGTGACGCCGAGGTCGGCCAGGTGGTCCAGCCGTTCGGCGGCCGACCACAGGTCCCCTTCGGGGGTGAAGGTGCCCACGTGCAGCTCGTAGACCACGCCGCCGGGCAGGGCGCGGCCGGTCCAGGAGCCGTCGGTCCAGGTGTGGGCGGCGTGGTCGTAGACGCGGCTCGCGGCGTGGACACCCCCGGGCTGCCGGAGCGAGCGCGGGTCGGGCAGCGGCCGCGGGTCCTCGTCCAGGAGGTAGGCGTAGTCGGTTCCGGGTCCAGCGGTGTCGACGCCGGCGCGCCACCAGCCGTCGTCGCCGCGCCGCATGCGGTGGTCGGCGCCGTCGGCACGCAGGGTGACGCGGGCGGCGTGGGGCGCCCAGACGGCGAAGTCGCCGTCCACCCCCCGTCCGGGCGTCGCGGTGGTGGTGGACACGGTCTCCTGTTCGCTCACGGAGGGTCACCTACCCCGGTGCCGGACCCTTCACGCCGGGCGATCGTGACCGGGGTGCCTCGCCGCGCCCGCCGGACCGACCGGCGGTGTCAGCACGGGTGGTAGCCGTGCAGCCGCACGGACGCGGTGACCGTGACGGGGGCGGGCAGTGCGGCGATGCGGTCGCGCAGGTCGGCGGGGGTGATGTGGCGGGCGCTGGGGCCCATGCCGACGACGGTGGCCGCGTCCTCGTGGGTGAGTTCCATGGTGAAGCGCAGCGGCCGGGCCTGCGCCGGAGCGAAGTCGCCGTGCAGGGACTCGGCGAGGCGCTCGTCCTTGCGCGGGTCCACCTCCAGCAGCCCCAGGGGCGCCCGGAGTTCGGCGAGGTGATCGGTGTCGGGGGTGACGACGACCAGCACGCCGTCGGGGCGCAGGACGCGCCGGAACTCGGCGGCGTTGCGCGGGGCGAAAACGTTGAGCAGGGCGTCGACCGATCCGGTGCGCAGCGGCAGGGGCCGCCAGGTGTCGGCGGTGACGGCTCCGCCGCGCTCGTGGGCGCGGGCGGCCCTGCGGACGGCGAACTTGGACACGTCGAGGGTGAGCCCCACGGCGTCGGGCCGGGCGTCGAGCACCTGGGTCAGGTAGTGGCCGGTGCCGCCGCCGACGTCTGCGATCAGCGGCGCCGGAACCGTCTGTGCCAGGGCCTCGGCCAGGGCGCGGCCGAGGGGATCGTAGTGGCCGGCGGCCTGGAAGCGCACGCGGTCGGCGACCATCTCCTTGCTGTCGCCGGTGCCGGGCGGGGTGGATCCGGTGAGCAGCCCGGCGTAGCCCTCCCGGGCGATGTCGAAGGCGTGCCCCCGGTCGCAGGCCAACCCGCGCTCTCCGCGGTCGAGCCCGTCGCCGCAGACGGGGCAGGCCAGCACCGCCGCGACACGGTCGGGCATGCGCAGCCGGGGGCCGGTGTGGTGTGTGGTGTTCTCTCGCGCCATGATCGCGCCCAGCGTAGCCGGGTCGGCGCCGGTTCCGGTCACTCCCGGACCAGCACGGCCACCGGGTAGCGGTCGAGCAGGCCGGCCAGGCCCGCCAGGGTGAGGCCGTCGGCGGTGGCCGGTGCCAGGGCGCGTCCGGTGAGCCGGTCGGTCCACGCGCCCGGCCCCGAGGGCAGCGCGAGGGACGTCTCACCCCATCCGCCCGTCTCGGCCAGCGCGATCGGCAGCCGGGTGGCGACCACCGCCAGGTCGGGCCGGGCGGCCCCGCGCGAGGTGCGGGCGAAGGCCAGTGCGTGGCGGGCGGCCGGCCCGGTGGCGGTGAGCGGGAGGTAGCCGGCGGGGTCGAGGTCGCGGCGCGCGCGCAGGCAGGTGCGGACCAGGTGGAGCTTGGCGGCGCCGGAGGCGTCCACGGGCGGTCGCCATCCCGACTCGATCCGTTCGAGCAGCGCGGTGCGGGCCGCCCAGTCCACGGGTCGGCGGTTGTCGGGGTCCACCAGGGACAGGTCCCACAGCTCGGTCCCCTGGTAGACGTCGGGGACGCCGGGGCCCAGGAGCTGGACGGCCTTCTGCCCCAGGGAGTTGCTCCACCCGGGCCGCAGCAGCGACTCGGCCATCGCGGCGACCTCGGCGCACAGGTCGGCGTCGGCCAGCACCTGGCCGGGCCAGGCCCGCACGTGTTCCTCGAAGCCGGTGTCGGGTGCGGTCCAGGAGGTGCCCAGGCGCGCCTCCCGGGCCGCCTTGAGCAGGTACTCCGCGAGCCGGTCCGTGCCGATGGGCCAGGCGCCGACGAGGGTCTGCCAGCCGAGCAGGTTCAGGGCGGGTTCGGGCAGGGGGCGGCGCTCGGTCCAGCGGCGGACGGCGTCGGCGAAGTCCTCGGCCACCTCCGAGAGCGCGGCCAGCCGGGCCCGCACGTCCTCCGAGCGCTTGGTGTCGTGGGTGGACAGGGTGGTCATGGTGTGCGGTCGGGCGGCGGCGCGACGGGCCGCGGCCGTGTGCAGTTCGCCGGGGTCCACGGCGAAGCGGCCGGGGTCGCCGCCGACCTCGTTGAGGGCGACGAAGCGGGTGGCGCGGTAGAAGGCGGTGTTCTCCGTGCCCATGGCCACGACCATGCCGCTGGTCTGCTGGATGCGCCGCGCGGCCTCGCCCCTGGGGTCGGCGCGTACGCGGCGGTCGATGACCTCCAGGTCGAAGGCGAGGTCGGGTCGGCGGTCGATGGCGCGGCGCACCGCGCGCGTCCAGGCGTCGGTCTGCTCGGGCAGGTAGGAGCGGTAGACGTCGAAGGCGCACAGCAGCTCGGCGACGGCGTCCTCCCGCTGACGGTCGGCCATGGCCGAGGGCCGGGGGGTGGTGGCGGGCGGCTGGGCGGGGAGCAGGGCGGCGATGCGGCGGACCTCGGCGCACAGCAGCTCGGAGGCGGCCTGGTGGCGGGCGTGGTCGTCGGCGGCCCCCGTGTCGGTCTCGACTCCCTGCGCTTCGGCCAGCGCGGTCAGGGCGGGCTCGCCTCCGGGGTCGGTGAACGCCCCGCAGACCTCGCGCAGGGCGTCGTAGCCGGTGGTGCCCGCCACCGGCCAGGACTGGGGCAGGTCCTCGTCGGGGGCGAGGATCTTCTCCACCACGATCCACCCGCCGAAGCGCTCGGCGAGGCGGCGCAGGTAGCCGCCGGGATCGGTGAGTCCGTCGACGTGGTCCACGCGCAGTCCGTCGAGTTGGCCGAGCCCGGCCCAGCGCAGGATCTCGGCGTGGGTGGCGTCGAACACGCCCGGGTCCTCCACGCGGACGGCGGCCAGTTCGTTGACGTCGAAGAAGCGGCGGTAGTTCAGCTCCGTGTCCCCGCGCCTCCAGGACACCAGGCGGTAGTGCTGGCGCTCGTGCAGCCGCTGGACCGGTGCGCCGGGCTCGTGGGTGCCCGGCGCCAGCGGGTAGCGCTTGTCGTGGTAGACCAGGCAGCCGTCGGCGACGGCGAGGTCGTCCAGGGCGGCCCGGCCGCCGTCGCCGTCGTCGGCCAGGACGGGCACCAGGAGCGGTCCCCGGTCGAAGTCGATGTCGAAGCAGCGCGCGAAGACCGAGTCCCGGCCGTGTTCGAGGACGTCCCACCACCAGGGGTTGGCGGCGGGCTGGGCCACGGACATGTGGTTGGGCACGATGTCGGCGACCACGCCCAGGCCGAGCCCGTGTGCCTTGTCGGCCAGGGCCGCGCGGGCGGTGTCGCCGCCCAGGACGGGCGCGACGCGGGTGGGATCGACCACGTCGTAGCCGTGCGACGACCCGGGCGCGGCGGTGAGCACCGGGGAGAGGTAGACGGCGCCGACACCGAGCCGGTGCAGGTAGTCGAGCTGGTCAGTGGCGTCGTCCAGGGTGAACCCGGGGCCCAGTTGGAGGCGGTAGGTTGACGTCGGAGCGGTGTCCGCGGGCGTGTCGTCGGTGCTCTTCACGGATGATCCGTGCCCGTCCCGCCCGCGTGTCATGCATGCCGCCGCAGGTCCGGCGCATCCGTGGCCCGCGGGACCCGGGTCGGGGCCACGGCCCGCCAATGGTTAAATGCTCGGCGGTGTTCCATCACCTGCGGCGAACCGCCCCGGAGGGGCCGCGCGCGGTGCACACACGGAGAGGACCACCGAGACCGATGAAGGGGACAGATCCAGTCGTGCCGTCCAAGAAGCGTTCGCGCACCCAGACCCGAGCCCAGCGCCCGCTCGGCGCCCACCGGGGTGCGGCCTCGGCCGCGCTGGCCGGCCTGCTGCTGGCGGCCACCGCCTGCGGCAGCGACAACGCCGTGCCGGGGGCGCGGGACCTGCCGACGCCCGCGGACCTGGAGTGCTTCTCCGGCAGCCTCTCGGGGGCGGGGTCCAGCGCCCAGGAGAACGCGATGACCACCTGGATCGCGGGCTACCAGTCGGCGTGCGAGGACGCACGCGTGTACTACGACTCGATCGGGTCGGGCGGCGGCCGCAGCCAGTTCATCGACGGCGCGGTCGACTTCGCCGGGACGGACGCCGCCTTCACCCCCGAGGAGAACACCGACGCGATGGAGCGGTGCGGGGGCGCGAACACCCTCAACCTGCCCGCGTACGTGGTCGCCATCGCCGTGGTCTTCAACCTGGAGGGCGTGGACTCGCTGAACCTGCGGCCGGACACGATCGCCAAGATCTTCAACCAGGAGATCACCCACTGGGACGATCCTGAGATCGCCGAGGCGAACCCGGACGCGGACCTGCCCGACATGCCGATCACCCCGGTCAACCGCGCCGACGACTCCGGGACCACGGAGAACTTCACGCGATACCTGCAGGAGGCCGCGCCGGACGCCTGGCCGCACGAGGCGGACGGCATGTGGCCGATCACGCCGCGCGAGTCCGCCCAGGGCAACAGCGGTATCGCGGACACGGTCGGGCGCGCCGAGGGGGCCATCGGATACGTGGAGATGTCCCACGTGCACGAGATGTCCACGGTCGCCGTGGGCGTGGGCGGGGAGTTCGTGGAGATCTCGCCGGAGGCCGCGGCGCAGGTGGTCGCCGACTCCCCCCGCCGTGAGGAGAACGCCAGCGAGTTCGACCTGGCGCTGGCCCTGGACTACGGCACGACCGAGCCGGGCAGCTATCCGCTCGTGCTGGTGAGCTACGAGGCGGTGTGCGCGGAGTACGACGACGCCCGGATCACCGAGCGGGTCCAGGCGTTCCTGCGCTACGTGGTCAGCCCGGAGGGCCAGGAGCTGGTCTCGGAGGAGACGGGCTCCACACCGGTGAACGAGTCGCTGCGCGAACAGCTGCTGGAGTCGATCGACGCGATCGGCGCCGCGGACTGATCCGCGGCGCACGCCCGGGGGGCGGCGGACACACCGCACCGCGGCGTGTCCGCCGCCCCCTCCCGATCGGGTACCGTACGCAGTGATCGCATCGCACTCGGTCACCCCTGCGGCCGGGTGGTGGCGCGCTCCGCGGTGCCCGCCCGTTCGTCGGGCCGGCGTCTTCCCCCGTCGGCCCGGCAGCGTCGGCGGGCCCCGGGCCGCGCCCGGTCCAGCCTGCGCCGGATCCCGCCGAGTCCCACGCACAGCACCGACCATCCCGGTTCCCTCCCGCACCGCGCGTGCGGCGTGAGGTCGACGGGAGGGCCGGCGCCCGCCCAGGGACGGCGGGCCCGGTCACCGCGAGTGCGGGTCAGGCCGTCGCGGCGGGTCAGGCGCGCGCGGGCCCGCGCCCCCGGCGGCGGGTCCGGTGCCACACGGCCGCGAGCCAGGCGCGGACGCGGCCCGCACGATCACCGACGGGGGCGACCGCCCCGACCGCCGGCCGCCCCTGCCCGGAGCCCCGGCCGTCCCGCCCGGCCGTCGCCTCGGACACACCGGACCCGTCCGGAGCCGCAGGCCCGGACTGCCGGGGCACGGCGACCGCGGGAGCGCGGGCGGGCGGGTCCGACTGGGCGCGCGGTGGCGGTGGGACCGACCGGTACAGGGACAGGTCGGCCAGCGTGTCCTCGCCCGCGTGGATGCGGTAGCGGCCGTGCAGGGCGGCGACCACGTCGGCGAGGTCCTCCCCGTCCGCGCGGACCCGCAGCGCTCGCGCCAGCGCCCTGGTGCGCCACAGCCGCACTCCGGCGTCGTGGGAGGGCGAGGCCGCGGGGAAGAGTTCGGTGAGCCCGGCCCGGTGGCGCTCGGCGCTGGCCAGGAGCCGGGACAGGGCCACCTGGCCCAGGCCCCAGGCGACGGGCACCTGGAGCAGGAAGGGCGAGGGAAAGCCGGTGAGCGGCGGGGCCCCGGCGAAGGTGATCCGTGGCTCGCGCAGGTAGTTGGCCTGGACCAGGCGCAGGTCCAGGTGCGGGCCGCCGGGCGCCGCGGGGTCGTGGTCGGCGCCCTCCCAGTCGGCGACCAGGGTGAGCACCAGGTCGGTCTCGGCGCTGTCCAGAAGGCGGTCGACGCAGCCGCGGACGAGGTCGTAGGAGGCGCCGCGCACGTCGACCACGGCGTGCACGAGCGGGACGCGGCGCCGGTGCGCGGGGAGGCGCTCGCGGTAGGCGTGCGGGTGGGGCATGAGTTCGGCCAGGACCTCGGTGCGGTAGCGCTCGGAGGGCAGGCGGGTGCGGGCGGTGGTGGCTCGGCCGACGTGCCAGGCGGTCGCCGCGGGCTCGGGCAGCAGGACGGCTCCGGCCTGCCAGAGGCGGTAGCCGAACTCGGTGTCCTGGCCCAGGTCCAGGTCGGGGTCGACGCCGCCGGCCGCCTCGTACAGGCTGCGGCGCAGGGCGGCGGCCGCGCCCATGTAGGCATGGAAGCCCAGGTGGTCGGCGTCGCGCAGATCCTCACTGGTCGCGAGCAGGTGGGTGATCCACTCGTGGTGGCGCCCGGTGTCGAGGGCGTCGTGGAGCCGTCCGGCCCGGGACAGGGAGAGCACTTCGGCGGGATGGGCCGGGCCGGTGTCGGCGAAGCGGACCCGGCCGAGGGTGACGCACTCGGCGTGCGTGTGCTGCCAGCGGGCCTGAGCCTCGACGAAGCCGGGGGCGGCGATCATGTCGGCGTCCATCCAGAGCAGGATGTCGCCGGTGCTGGCGTGGGCACCGTAGGAGCGCCCGAACCCGGCGCCCCAGCCGCCGTCGGGAGCGGCCAGGATCCGGCAGTGCTCGGGGCGCAGGGCGGGCAGCCGCAGGGGTGGCGAGGAGTGGTCGTCCACGACGACGACCTCGATCAGGTCGCCGGGGTAGGTCTGGGCGGCCAGGGAGGCCAGGGCGAGATCGAGGCGGCGCTGGCCGCCTCGGGCCGGGATCACCACGCTGACCCGCATCTCGGGTGTCCAGCGTCCGAGGACGGGCGGTGTCAGCGCACCCCAGTCGTTGCGGAAGACGCGGGTCGGAACGCGTTCCACCCGGCCTCGATGGGAGACACCATCGCACCCTACGTACTTATTCAGTGACACAGAGTCACTATAACCCTGTTTGGTGTCCTCATGTGGTGCTGATCACCCCGGTGTCACGCATCCGTGCGAGCGCGGGCCACGCACACGCAGGAGGCGCCGCGCTCGCGCGGAGCACGGCGCCTCCCCTCCGGCGGCGGCTCAGCGCCCGGGTCCGGTGTCGGACCTGAGCATCTTCACGCCCAGCCAGACCACGCCGACGACGGCCGCGATCATGACGATCCATACCAGCAGGCCGACCACGATGGAGAGGAGCCAGAAGAGGAGCAGCACGGCCGCGACACCTGCGGCGATCCTGATCAGAAGTCGTCCCATGCGCGGAAGGATACGCGGCCGGGGCGGCACCGGCCACCCCGGCGGCGCTCCGGTCGGCGCCGCGCGGCCGGCGCCGCCCGCGCGGGTCAGCCCACCCGGACCGCGCCGGTGAAGACGCTGTCCCAGTACGAGGCCAGGTCGACCTCCTCCAGCGGCTTGGAGGGGTTGGAGCCGTGGATCATCATGCCGTCGCCGGAGTAGATCCCCACGTGGCTGGGCGCCGACGCGCTGTAGAAGAACAGCAGGTCGCCCGGCTGCAGCTCGTCGCGTGAGACGGGCGTACCGGCGTTGACCTGGTCGTAGGTGGTGCGGGGCAGACTGACCCCGGCCTGCGCCCAGGCGGCCTGGACCAGGCCCGAGCAGTCGTAGGAGTCCGGACCGGTACCGCCCCACACGTAGGGCTTGCCGATCTGGGCGCGGGCGAAGTCCAGGACGGCCTGGACGTCGCCCGAGGCCGCCGCGGCCTGCGCGTTCTGCGCGGATCCGCCGGAGGAGGGGGCCGCGACCGGCTCCGGGGCGAGCTCGGCGACGAGCTCCTCCTGCTCCTCCAGCGCGGCCTCGCCCTCCTCCTGGGCCGCCTCGGCGGCCTCCACGGCCTCGGCGGCGGCGGTCTCGGCCTCCTGGGCCTGCGTCTTGAGCCCCTCGAAGCGCTCGACCGCCCCGACGTGGTCCTCCAGGACGATGTCCTGCCCCACGGACAGGAAGTCCAGGTCGGCGATGTTCTGCAGGGCGTCGTCGGGCGAGACGCCGAAGAGGACGCCGAAGGTGCTGTAGCTGGCGCCGACGTAGGCGGACTGGGCGATGTTGACGGCCTGGCCGGACACCTCGTCCAGCTCCTCCTCGGCCGCCTCCAGCCGCCCCTCGACCTCCTCGGCCTCGACCTCGGCCGCCACGTGGTCCTCCTGGGCCTGGTTGTAGGCCTCGTTGAGTTCGGACAGCTCCTGTTGGAGCTCCTCGTAGCGCTCCTGGGCCTCCTCCTGGGTGGGCTCGGCCGCGGCCAGGCCCGACGACAGGACGAGGGCGCCCAGGGTGAGGGCGCCGACCGTGGCGCCACGGCGCGGGGTACGCGAACGGGGTGTGCGAGTCACTGGACCGACTGCCTTCCTCCCACTCCCGCCTACCGGCGCAGGGCATCCCGAAGGCACACCTGTGGCAGGTGTGCGGGGATGCGTGGGAGGGGGTCCGGCTGCGGCGTGTGGGCCGCGGGGGCGGGCCGGCTGTCTGCGGCGGCCTCTGCTCCTGGGACAAGGACGGACAAGATGAGCAGAGTGCGACGGAGACCGGACGCCGTCACCCAGGTGGTGACAGATCAGGGCGTTCCGGCCTGAGGGAACACTAATTCATCCCCGACCCGAACGCGACCCTTTCGTTACCTTCCCTTGGGCAACCCCCTGACCTGCACGAACCTTCCCAGCAACCGGGATCACCCGCCACGGAGGAGAAACGGACACATTCTCTGCCCGCTCATCGCACGTCAAAACAAGGTCATGACACCTGAACCCGTGACATGAACCACACAGCCGAAGAAACGGGGGCCGGGGCCGTCGGGCCCCGGCCCCGGCCGGTCACAGGTGGCGCGCCCACCAGTCCAGGACGGCCTCGAACCTGGCCACCCGGTGGCTGGGCAGGCCCGAGCGCGACATCTCGTGCCCCTCCCCCGGGAAGAGCAGCATCTCCGTCTCGTGCCCGCGTGCGCGCAACGCCACGAACAGCCGCTGCGCCTGTTCCACCGGGCAGCGCCAGTCCTGCTCGGAGTGGATGATCAGGAAGGGCAGGTCGATCCGGTCGGCGTAGGTCAGCGGGCTCTCCTTCGCCCAGACCTCCGGCGGCCCGTACAGCGGACCGGGGAAGAACGCCCCGATGTCGGAGGAACCGTGGAAGCTGTCCAGCGCGTTGACGGCGCGCTCGCTGATGGCCGCGCGGAACCGCTCACCGTGGTGCGCGGCGATCCACGTCGTCATGAACCCGCCGTGCGAGCCGCCCATGATCCCCACGCGCGCCGCGTCGAGCCGGTCGTCCTTGAGCGCCTCGTCCAGGAACGCCAGCACGTCGGTCGCGGTGGTCGCTCCCACGGAGCCGATGATCGCCCGGCCGTGGTCGTGCCCGTAGCCCGAGGAGCCGCGCGGGTTGCACATCACCACCGCGTACCCGGCGGCGGCGTAGACCTGGGTCTCGTCGAAGAGCTGGGGACCGTACTGCGAGAACGGACCGCCGTGGATCATGAGCACGACCGGGTGCGGCCCCTCCCCCTCCGGGAGCGCCACCCACCCGTGCACGGGATAGCCGTCGGCGGTGTGCGCCGTCAGCTCCGTCATCGGCAGCGGGTCGAGCTCGGCGAAGCCGGTGAGCCGCCGCTCCCCGTCCGCGGTGACCAGCACCAGTTCACCGCTGCTGCGCCCGTCGGCCACGACCGCCACGGTGACGCCGCCGTCTGCCCCGTCCACGTGGTCGAAGGACTGCGTCTGCGCTCCGCCGGCGGAGAGCCGTCGCACACCGGCTTCGAAGGGCACCAGGACCAGGTCGACGGCGCCCCGGTTCTCGGCCAGAACCAGCAGACCGTCCCCCGTCACCCGCAGGCCCGGCTGGAGCCGGGGCCCCTCCCCGGGGGTCAGCCGGGTGGGCGCGGCCGAGGCGTCGGCCGGGACCGACCAGGCGCCCGTGGTCTGCCCGACGAAGTCGTTCAGGTCCGCGCCGAGCTCGTCGGCCAGGAAGTACACGGTCGACCCGTCCGGGGAGAAGCGCGCACTGCTGACGCCGAGGTCGCCTGCGCTCACCCGGCGCGGCTCGGCGCCCTCCTCCGGGGCGCACGCCCAGGCGTCCGCCACCAGGTCGGTGTCGCGGGTGGTGTGCAGCGCGGCGCAGAACACCAGTTCGGAGCCGTCGGGGCGCCACTGCGGGGCGGAGTGGTCGGCGTCGCCGCCGGTCACCCGGACCGGCTCGCCCGCAGCTCCGGAGGGATCGATCGGGGCCGTGACGAACACGTGGCTGCGGCGGTCGTTGGTGAAGCCCAGGCCGTCGAGGCGGTACTTGAGCCCGGTGATGCGGCGCGGCCGCTCCTTGTCCGGCTCGGTACCCGCGTAGCGTCCGGGCTCGGGGACGCGGGCGGTGTGGGCGATCCGGGTGGAGTCGGGGCTCCAGGCGATCTCGCCCGCGCCCAGGGGGTGGTCGGTCACCTTCCAGGGCTCGCCGCCGTCGGCGGGCAGCACGTGGATCTGGGGGCGCTTGTCGCCGTCGGCCCGCAGGAAGGCGATCCAGCGGCCGTCGGGCGAGTACGAGGGGGCGCTGTCGCGGTCCCCCCGGGTCAGGCGGGCGGGCGGCGCGGAGCCGTCGGTGGGGACCGTCCACAGCGCGCTGGTGTAGGTGTCCGCCTCCAGGTCGGGGCGGGTGAGGGTGAAGACCGCGCGGCGGCCGTCGGGGGACAGGGTGGGTGCGCCGAGGCTGTGCAGGCGGGCGATGTCAACGGGTCTCATGCATCGTCGGCGGCCCGGGGCCGGATGGGCCCGGGCCGCCTCCTCCTTCTGTGGGCCTGGGGAGCCCCCGGCCGGCGGGTCAGGGGCCGTGTCCGCAGGACCCTATCTGCGCGGATGAGGGCAGATCCAGGGGATTTCACTCACCGCTGAGGCGGGCCCGGCGCCGGAACGGCGCCACGGGCCGGGGCGGCTCACCGCGCGCGCCTGGAGGTGTCGGTCTCCAGGCTGGTGCACACCCACCGGTCGTCCTCGCGGCGGGCCCGGAAGGCGAAGACCCGGGTGCGGTGGTCGCACATGATCACGGCGTTGGCCTCCACGGTGCGGCCGGGCAGGGGCTGGTGGAAGACCCGGGTGAGGCGGGGCGCCAGAGCACAGGGCACCGACCCGCGCAGGCGGCGCAGCTCCTCGCGCACGGGCACCGCCAGCTGGTCGCGCAGGGCCTCGGGCCTGCGCCGGCCCACCAGCACCTCCGCCACGCGCTGCGCCAGCAGGTGCACCTCGCCCGGGGTGCGGTGGCCGCGCAGCGGTGCGCGGCGGCGGGCCGCGGCCGGGCGGCGCAGCGGCGTGCGGGCGGGCGTGGTGACGGGGCGGTGGGCGAGGGAGTCGCGCTGGCAGAGGAGCCGGGGGCAGGGGTGACAGGGCCGGGAGTGCGACATGAACAGGTTCCTTCCATGGGGAGGACATCCGCCTTCACTCCTGCCAGGAGCGATCCGCACACCCGTGTGCCACCTGGAATTCCAGCTTTTCGCGCGGCGGCCCGGCCGGGGACGGCCCACCGGCCACGACGCGCAGCGGGCATACTGGCGACGTGACAGACGCCTACCTCTCCCCACGCCCTCCCCTGGCGCTCGCCCACCGCGGCGGGTGGTTCACCGACGGCCAGGGAGTACGCCGGACCGAGCTGGAGAACACCGCGGTCGCCTTCCAGCACGCCGTGGACCTGGGCTACACGTACCTGGAGACGGACGTGCACGCCACCAGCGACGGCGTCCTGATGGCCTTCCACGACCACACGCTGGACCGCGCCACCGACATGAGCGGCGCCATCGGCGACCTCCCCTACCACGAGGTCGCCCGGGCCCGCGTGGCCGGGAGCGAGCCCGTGCCCGTCCTGGAGGACCTGCTCGGCACCTGGCCCGAGGCCCGGTTCAACATCGACCTGAAGTCGGACGCGGCGGTGGAACCCCTCCTGGACGTGCTGCGCCGCACCCAGGCCTGGGACCGGGTGTGCGTGGGCTCCTTCGACCAGCGGCGGCTCGACCGCGCCCGCCGCCTGTTCGACCACCCGGTCGCCACCTCCTGCGGCCCCCTCGACGTGGTGCGCCTGCGCCTGGCCTCGCTCTGGCGGCCGCTGCGGCCGCTGATCGGCCGCGCCCCGGTCTGCGCGCAGATCCCCCTGCGCCAGGGGTCCTTCCCCGTCCTGAGCCGGGACCTCATCCGCACCGCGCACCGGCGGGGCCTGCAGGTCCACGTGTGGACCATCAACGAACCCGCGGTGATGGAGCGCCTGATCGACGCGGGCGTGGACGGCATCGTCACCGACAACACGCTCGCGCTCAAGGAGATCATGGTCCGCCGCGGCCTGTGGCCGGGCGCCGACCCCGGCGCCGACAGCACCCTCCAGAACGGATAGTCCCCCATGGCCGACGCCCCTCCCGCACCGAGAGCGGACAACTCGCCCTCCCCCGATCCGCGACAGCGCAGACGCGAGCAGCGCGGCTGGTACCTGTACGACTGGGCCAACTCGGTGTTCATCACGTCCGTGGTGACCGTCCTCATCGGCCCCTACATGAGCACCCTGGCGTGTGCCTCCGCGGGGGCCGCCGACGCGGCGGCGTGCCAGGACTCCTCCCTGGCCCTGGCCCCGCTGGGCGTGGACTGGTTCACGCTGCACCCCAACGCGCTCTACCCGGCGCTGACCACCCTGGCGATCCTGCTCCAGATCGTCCTGCTGCCCTCGGTCGGCGCCATGGTCGACCGCTCCCGGCACAAGAGGCGCTGGCTGCTCTGGCTGGCCCTGGGCGGCTCGGCGTGCACCGCGGGCCTGTACGCGGCCACCGACGGATACCACGCGGCGTCGGTGCTGTTCGTGCTGGCCAACGTCCTGTACGGACTCTCGATCGTGGTCTACAACGCGTTCCTGCCGGAGATCGCCACCCCGGACGAACGCGACCGGGTGTCGGTCGCGGGGTGGGGCATCGGCTACCTCGGCGGCGCCCTGCTGCTCGCCGTCCACCTGGGCCTGGTGCTCTCGGCGGACTCGCTGGGCATCGACACCGGCCACGCCGTGCGGATCGCGTTCGTGTCCGTGGGCCTGTGGTGGGCGGGCTTCACGGTCCTGTCGGTCCGGCCGCTGCGCGACCGCTACGGTGCCCTGGCCGTGGGGAAGGGGCCGGGTCGGGCCGCCGGGGGCTCCCTGCGCCAGTTCGCCCACACCCTGCGCGACATGCGCCGCTACCCCAACACCATCCTGTTCCTGCTGGCGTTCATCCTGTTCAACGACGGTGTGCAGGCGGCCATCCGCTACGCTGCGCCGTTCGCGACCCAGGACCTGGGCCTGGGGGAGGACGCGCTGATCATGACCATCCTGGTCATCCAGTTCGTCGCCTTCGCCGGAGCCTTCCTGGCCGGGCGCGTGGCCCGGGTGGCGGGCAGCAAGGCCACGGTCCTGGGCAGCCTGGCGGTGTGGTGCCTGCTGGTCGCCCTCGCCTACTTCCTGCCGGCGGGCAACGTCCCGCTGTTCGTGGCGATGGGCGTGGGCATCGGCCTGGTCCTGGGCGGCACGCAGTCGCTGGCCCGAGCGCTGTTCTCCCAGTTGATCCCTCCGGGCCGCGAGGCGGAGTACTTCAGCCTCTACCAGATCTCCGACCGGGGATCGACGTTCCTGGGGTCGCTCGCGGTCACCATCGCGGTGAGCCTCACCGGCGGCTACCGGGTCGCGATCCTCTCCCTCATCGTGTTCTTCGTCGTCGGCGGCCTGCTGCTGTGGCGGACCCGGATGCGCGAGGGCATCGAAGCGGTCGGGAACGAGGCCCCCGAACGGCTGTGACGGCGTCCCGGGCTGTCGTCGGCCCCGGCCATACTGGGGCCGATGGACGCGATGACGGGAGGCCGCGTGCGGGTCGTGCACGGCGCGTGGGTCAGGGACGCACTGGTGCTGTGGGGTGAGGCGGACGGGGGCCCGTCCGGGGCGAGCGCGTCCGCGGACGGCCCCCCGGCGCACCCCCGCGCGGCCGACGCCGACACCCTGCGCGCCCTCCTCGCGTCGACGGGCGCCGGACCCGTGGCCGAACGGGCTCAGGACACCGGCCTGGTCGTGCGCCTGCCCGGCGACGGCACCGCCCCCTGCCCCTCCCGAGCGGACGCGGCGCCCGAGGAGGGCGTCCGGTCGCCCTGGCGGGTCCCGGGGCTGTCCCTGAGCGCGGCCGACGCCGACATCGTGCTGCCCGGTCTCGCGGGCACCACCGTTCCGGCCCCGGGGCCGTCGCTGGTCCACCTGGCGGCGGTGCACGATTTCGCCGAGCGGCTCGTGACCGCCGGGGCCGTGCTGCCCGACCTCGTGGGCGACCCGCCCCGGGCGCGCTGGCGGCCCGCGCCGATGGACACCGCCGAGGAGCACCTGGCCGCCCTCACCGCCGCCCTGCCGCCGAGCGCGCACGCCCACCTGACCGGGAACGACTCCCCCGCCCGCGCGTGCGTCCTGGCCCCCCTGGAACTGCTCACCGACGCCGCCGCCCGGCGCCTGGCACCCGCGCCGGCCCGGCCCGCCCTCGACCGGAACGCCGAGACCGCTCCCGCCGCACGGCTGGCGGCGGCGCTGACCGGTGAGCTCACCCGCGTGGACGCCGACACCGCCCAGGAGCTGCGCGGGCCGCTGCGCCGATGGCGTGAGCGCGTGCGCGGCGCGGGCCGGGCGCGGCTGCTGTTCCTGCTGCGCGAACCCGACCGGGACGGCCCCTGGCAGGTGGAGTTCTGGGTGCGCTCGGACAGCGACCCCGGTCTGCGCCTGCCGCTGGAACAGGTGTGGCTGGGCGAGGGCGCGGCGTGGCTGCCCGACGACGTCGGCACGACCGCGCTGGCGGACCTGCGCCGGGCGGCCCGGCACTACCCCGCCCTGCACCGTGCCCTGTCCGACCTCGCCCCGGCGCGGCTGCCGCTGAACACCGCCGGCGCCGAGGAGTTCGTGGGCCGGGCGGCGCCGCGGCTGGGCGCCGCCGGGTTCGCGGTCGTCCTGCCCGAGTGGAGCGGACGCGGTCCGCTCACCCTGCGCATGGCGGTCGACGACGAGCCGCGCAAGCGGCGGCGCGGCGGGGTCGGACCCACCGACCTGGTCGACGTCTCCTTCGAGGCGCTGCTGCGCGGCACCGGCTCCGACCGGCCCCTGGAGGAGTCCGAACTGGCGGAACTGGCCGAGCTGGCACGGCTCAAGCGCTCGCTGGTGCGGGTGCGGGGCCGGTGGATGGAGATGGACCCCGAGCGGGTCGGCGCCGCTCTGGACCTGCTCCGCAAGCGCGGTTCCATGCGCCGGGACCAGGCGCTGCGGATGGCGGTCGGCGCGGACCCCGCGGTGCCGCTGCCGGTCTCCGACGTGGTGGCCGACGGCCCGCTGGGCGCGCTGCTGGACGGCGGGGCCAAGGCCGAGCCGCGGCCGATGGGTGCTCCCCCGGGCTTCACCGGGACCCTGCGCCCCTACCAGGACCGGGGAGCGGCCTGGCTGCGGTTCCTGGGCGAGCTGGGCCTGGGCGCGGTCCTGGCCGACGACATGGGCCTGGGCAAGACCGTGCAGCTCCTGGCGCTGCTCACCGACGAGCGGGCCGAGGGGCCCGCCCCGGGCCCCACCCTGCTGGTGTGCCCGGTCTCCTTGGTGGGCAACTGGCGGCGTGAGGCGGCGCGGTTCGCCCCGGAGCTGCGGGTGCACGTCCAGCACGGGACGGACCGGCCGGGCGGCAACGCACTGGCACGGCTGGTGGGCGCCTGCGACCTGGTGGTGACCACCTACGGGGTGGTGGCGCGCGACGACGAGTTGGCCGCGCTGCCCTGGCACCGGGTGGTGTGCGACGAGGCCCAGGCGCTGAAGAACCACGCCACCCGGCAGGCGCGCGCGGTGCGGGCCCTGCCCGCCGCGACCCGGATCGCGCTGACCGGAACGCCGGTGGAGAACAACCTGGGCGAGCTGTGGTCGGTGATGGAGTTCGCCAACCCGGGGCTGCTGGGCTCGGCCCAGGACTTCCAGCGCGCGGTGGCCGACCCGGCCGAGGCCGCGGCCGACGGCGACGGCGCGGGTCCGGGGTCCGGCACGGGAACCGACCTGGTGCGCCGGCTGACGGGTCCGTTCGTGCTGCGCCGGCTCAAGACCGACCGCTCCATCATCGCCGACCTGCCGGAGAAGCAGGAGATGCGGACCTGGTGCACGCTCACCCCGGAACAGGCCTCCCTGTACAAGGCGGTCGTGGACGAGATGGCCCAGCGCATGTCCGAGGCCGACGAGAAGGAGCGCAAGGGCCTGGTGCTGGCGACGATGTCGCGGCTCAAGCAGATCTGCAACCACCCGGCGCAGTTCCTGGGCGACGGTTCGGCGCTGTCGGGCCGCTCGGGCAAGCTCGACCGGTTGGAGTCGATCCTGGGCGAGGCGGTGGCCGAGGGCGACAAGGCGCTGTGCTTCACGCAGTACGCGCGGTTCGGTGAGCGCCTGGCGCCCTACCTCGCGGCGCGGACCGGCGTTCCGGTGCTGTGGCTGCACGGCGGGACGCCGCGGGCCGAGCGCGAGCGGATGACCGAGCACTTCCAGAGCGTGTCGGGGCCGATGGTGTTCCTGCTCTCGCTCAAGGCGGCGGGCACGGGGCTGAACCTGACCGCGGCCAACCACGTCGTGCACGTGGACCGGTGGTGGAACCCGGCGGTGGAAAACCAGGCCACCGACCGGGCGTTCCGGATCGGGCAGCGGCGCGACGTGCAGGTGCGCAAGATGGTGTGCGTGGGCACCGTGGAGGAACGGGTGGACGAGATGATCGAGCGCAAGAGCGCGCTGGCCGACGGGGCGGTGGCCACCGGCGAGCAGTGGCTTGCGGGGCTGTCGGTGGCGGATCTGCGCGAGGTCGTGCGCCTGGCGCCGGAGGCGGTGGCCGGATGAGCGGGTCGTGGTCGGCGCTGCTGGAACAGGCCCTGGGCGCGAGCACGGGACCGGCCGTCCCGGCGCCCGTGCCGCCGGCGGTCGAACGGCTCGCGGTGCGTGGGGGCGAGGTGGTCGCGCGGGTGCGCGGCGGCTTCGAGGTGAGCCTGATCCGGCCGGTCTTCCCCGACCACGAGTGGGAGCGCGCCTGCGCTGCGCTGGCCTCGCAGCCCGTGTTCCGGGCGCGGCTGCTGGCGGGGGAGCTGCCGCCCGAGGCGGCGCGGGTGTTCTCCCTCCTGGGCCTGGACCTGGTGCCGCGCGGCTGGGGCGACCTGGTGGCCCACTGCTCGTGCGACGAGTGGCGGGGGCGGTGCGCGCACCTGGCCGCCGCGGTGGCCGCGCTGGGGCGCGAGGCCGACCGCGACCCCTTCACCCTGGCCGCCTGGTGCGGGCGTGCGCGCCGGGAGCTGGTCGCGCGGGTCGGCGCCGCCGGGGTTCGGGAGGAGGCCGAGCCGCCCGCCGGTCCGCCGGAGGCCGATGCCGCCGAGGAGTCGGACGGGGGCGGGTCGGGCGGCGCCGTGGCGGGCACGGCGGCCGGGTTCTGGTCCGCTCCACCCCTGCCCTCCCCTTTCTCCGCCCCCTCCGGTGCCGGTGCGCGTGTACGGGCCGCGGCGCCGGGAACGCTCGCCGACGAGATCCCCGCATTCACACCCGCCCGGACATGAGAATGGCCGTCGAAATCCCGTCACCGGAGTTCTCAAAACGCCCATGGGAACGGTGGAACACGGTTACGATTCGCCTGGAGATCATCTCCGCCCGACCGACCGGATTGGTGCCCCTCGATGGCTGACCGCTTCCCCCCCAACATCGACATGGAAACCCCCAGCATCGCACGCATGTACGATTTCCTGCTCGGCGGAAAGGACAACTTCGAGGCGGATCGCAAAGCGTGCGAGGCCCTCGCGAACGGTATTCCCGAACTGGTCACCTTCGCCAATGACAACCGCGCCTATCTCGCGCGGGCGGTCGAATACGTCGCCTCCCAGGGAGTGGACCAGTTCCTCGATCTGGGCGCCGGCCTGCCCACCGCCGACAACACCCACCACGCGGCCCAGCGGCACAACCCCGAGGCCAGGGTCGTCTACGTCGACCACGACCCCATCGTGCTCTCGCACGGCCGCGCGCTGATCGACGACAGTGTCAGGACGAGCTTCCTGCTGGCCGACATCCGTGACACCGACGGCATCCTCGGCGCCCCCGAGACCACCCGGCTCCTGGACCTCGACCGGCCGCTGTGCGTGATGCTGGTGTCGCTCCTGCACTGCCTGCCCGACGACAGCGACCCGTTCGGCATGGTGCGCCGACTCATGGACCGGCTGGCCCCGGGCTCGTGCGTCATCTTCTCGCACATCGTCTCCGACGACCCGGACGCCGCGGTCTGGATGACCGACAAGATCCTGTCCTTCGGCACGCCGTGGGGCCGCGTGCGCAGCCCCGAGGAGGCCGCCGTGGTCTTCGACGGCCTGGAGATGGCCAGCCCGTGGCTCGACGGACGCGACGAGGGCCCCTTCGCCGTGGACTGCGCCACCTGGCGCATGCCCGGCGCCGACCCCCGGTTCCGGCCCGAGTCGGCCGAGAGCAAGCTGTGGGAGTTGTCGGGCGTCGCCTTCCGGCGCTGATCCGCCGCCCCGGGGCCGGGTCCGGGCGTTCCCGACCCCGGCCCTGCGGTGGTCAGTCGTGCTCGGCGAAGACCTCCTGGGCGACCGCGAAGGCCTTGTTGGTGGCGGGGACGCCGCAGTAGATCGCGGCCTGCAGGAACACCTCGCCGATGTCGTCCCTGGTCAGCCCGTTGCGCAGGGCCGCGCGCACATGCATCGCCAACTCGGCCCAGTGGCCGTGCGCGACCAGCGCGGTCAGCACCATGCAGCTGCGCGTGCGGCGGTCCAGTCCCGGCCGGGTCCAGATCTCGCCCCAGGCGTAGCGGGTGATGAGGTCCTGGAACGGTTCGGTGAAGGGCGTCTTGTGCGCCTCGGCGCGGTCCACGTGCGCGTCCCCGAGGACACTGCGGCGCACCCGCATCCCCGCGGAGGCGCGGTCGCCTGCGGTGAAGTGGGCGGTCAGCAGGGTGTTGACCTTGGCGCTCTGTTCCCATGAGAGCAGGTGGGCCGCCTCGTCCAGGACCGCCAGTCGAGCGCCCGGGACGCGTTCGGCGATCAGGGCCCCGTGCTCCGACGGCGGGGTCGCCGGGTCGTCGGCGCCGGAGACGACCAGGGTGGGCGCCTGGATCCTCCCCAGGTCCTCGCGGACGTCCCAGTTCTCGATGGCGCCGCAGCAGCCCGCGTAGCCCTCGGCGGCCGTCGCGGCGATCCCCTCGCGCAGGACGGCGACCTCGGCGGGGTGCGCCTTGGCGTAGTCGGGGGTGAACCAGCGCTCGACCACGGAGTCGGCGACGGCGCCGGTGCCCTCGCGCCGCACCAGGTCGGCACGGTCGCGCCAGTTCCGGGCGGGGCCCATGTGCGCGGAGGTGGCCAGCAGCGCGAGGCGGTCCACGCGCTCGGGCGCGTGCAGCGCGAGCCACTGGCCGACCATGCCGCCGATGGACAGCCCCGCGACATGGGCGCGCCCGATCCCCAGCCGGTCGAGCAGCCGCACGACGTCCCCGCCCAGGTCGGCCATGGAGTAGGGGCCCTCGGGCACGGGTGAGCCCCCGTGGCCGCGGTGGTCGATCCGGATCACGCGGAAGACCGCGGAGAGCGCCTGCGCCTGGGGCTCCCACATGTCCACGGTGGCGCCCAGGGATCCCGCCAGGACCAGGGGCGGGGCGTCGGCGGGTCCGCTCTCGGTGTAGTACAGGTCAACGCTCATGCTCGTCCTTCGTCGGTGCTCGTCCGGCCCCGCCGGCCTCCGGCCGCGGTGACCCGGTCGGTGAACTCCGCGGCGGCGCCCAGGTAGCCCGCCGGGTCCAGCAGTGTCTCGATCCGCTCGCGGGTGCGGGTGCCCGCCAGGTGCTCGGCCAGGACCTCGGCCAGGGGGCGGCCGGTGGCCGCGGTCCGCTCGCAGGCCGCGGTGACCAGCCGGTGGGCGTCGAGCCGGCCCAGTTCCGGCGCCAGGTCGGTGGTGACGCGCTCGCTCAGGGCCAGTCCCGCGGTGGCGTCGAGGTTGGCGCGCATGCGCTCGGGGTGCACCCGCAGCCTCGTGGCGCCGGTCCGCAGCCAGGACACCGCGCTGCCGGTGCGGCGCAGCAGGTCGGTCAGGGGCAGCCACTCGGAGTGCCAGGCGCCGGCCGCCCGCTGGTGCTCCTGGATCTGGGCGGCCAGGAGGGTGGCGACCAGTCCGGGCGCCTGGCGGGCGGCGGCCAGCGCGCTGACGGCGGCGACGGGGTTGCGCTTGTGCGGAAGCGTGGAGGACCCGCCGACGCCGGGGCCGCCGTCCTCGGTCACCTCGCCGACCTCGGTCTGGGCGAGCAGGACGATGTCCTGCGCGCTGGTGCCGACGGCGCCGCAGACCCGCCCCAGGGCGCCGGCCAGGTCGGCGACGCGACCGCGTTCGGTGTGCCAGGGCAGGACGGGTTCGGGCAGGTCCAGGCGGGTCGCCAGGGCCGCGGTCACGGCGGGGCCCTCGGGCCCCAGGGAGGCCAGGGTGCCCACGGCGCCGCCGAGCTGGACCGCCAGCCCGGTCCGCAGCACGGCGTCGAGCCGGTCGGCGGCCTCGGACAGGCCGTGGGCCCAGCCGGCGGCGACCGCCCCGAAGGTGGTGGGCAGCGCCTGTTGGAGCAGGGTGCGCCCGGGCATGGGCGTGGTGCGGTGGCGGGCGGCCAGGTCGCGCAGCCCGGCGGTGAGGTCGGCCAGATCGACCAGGACGGCCCGTCCGGCGCGGCGGGCCACCAGCATGGCGGCGGTGTCCATGACGTCCTGGCTGGTGGCGCCCTGGTGGACGTGGCGCGCGGCCTCCGGATCGACCTCGCGCACGGCGGCGGTGAGCTCCTTGACCAGCGGGATGACCGGATTGCCTCCGCCCGCGGCGGCCCGCCCCAGGGCGTCGGGGTCGTAGCGGTCCGCGGCGCAGGCGGAGGCGATCGTCTCGGCCCGGTCCGGAGTGATCGACCCGGTGTCGGCCAGGGCGCGCGCGAGCGCGGCCTCGGTGTCGAGCAGGGCCTGGAGCCAGGCGGTGTCATCGGTCAGCGGACCCACGGGGCCGTGGTTGAGGACACCGTCGAACAGGCCGGGCATGCTGGTTCCTCGCTAGATGTCGAAGAAGACGGTCTCTCCGTCGCCCTGGAGGCGGACGTCGAAGCGGTAGCCGTCCGGGGCGGGGCGGGCCACCAGCGTGGCCCGGGCCTCGGGGTCGGCGATGCTGTTCAGGACGGGGTCGGCGGCGTTGGCCGCCTCCTCCTCCGGAAAGTACACCCGCGTCACGACGCGGTTCAGCATGCCGCGCGCGAACACCGACACGTCGATGTGCGGCGCCTGGTCTCCCTCGGGGCCGGGCACTGAGCCGGGCTTGAGGGTGAGGACGCCGTACTCGCCGGAGGCGTCGGTGGGGCAGCGCCCGAAGGCGCGGAAACCAGGGTGGGACGTGGCGCCGCGCGGGTCGTCGGGGTGGTCGAAGCGGCCCGCCGGATCGGCCTGCCAGGTCTCGATGAGGGCGTCGGTGACGACCGCGCCCGCGCCGTCGTAGACGGTGCCGCGGATCCACACCGCGCCGGGTGCTCCCTCGGCGACGGCGTAGGGGCCGTCGGCCCAGGGCAGGCCGATGTGCAGGTAGGGGCCGACCGTCTGGGACGGCGTGGTGGGGTGGGTGCTCAAGCGTCGTCCTCCATGATCTCCTCGTCGGACTCGAACGGGGTCTGTTCGCGTCCGCGCAGCACGATGTCCCAGCGGTAGGCCAGGGCCCACTCGGGTTCGGTGGTGTCGTAGTCGAACCGGGCGAGCATGCGCTCGCGCACCTTGGGGTCGGGCACCGAGTTCCACATCGGGTCCTGGAAGAACAGCGGGTCGTCGGGGAAGTACATCTGCGTGACGAGCCGCTGGGTGAAGGCGCGGCCGAACAGCGAGAAGTGGATGTGCGCGGGCCGCCAGGCGTTGCGGTGGTTCTTCCAGGGGTAGGCGCCCGGCCGGATGGTGACGAACCGGTAGCGGCCCTCGGCGTCGGTGAGGACGCGTCCGACCCCGCTGAAGTGGGGGTCCAGGGGGGCGGGCCAGTTGTCCGCGGTGTGGCGGTAGCGCCCGGCGGCGTTGGCCTGCCAGATCTCGACCAGGGTGTGCGGGACGGGGGTGCCGTCGCTGTCGCGCACCTGGCCGTGCAGGATGATGCGCTGGCCCTGCGGTTCCTCCTCGTGCTGTCGGGTCAGGTCGTGGTCGAGCTCGCCGAGGCGGTCCTGACCCAGGACGGGCGAGGTGATCTCGGTGAGCGTGTGCGGGAGCAGGGTGAGCGGGCGCTCGGGGTGGCGCAGCGCGGTGCTCTTGTAGCCGGGGTAGTCCAGCGGCGGGTGGGTGTCGTGGTCGCGGATGTAGCCGGGCACGATGAGCCCGGGCGGGGTCCCGTCCGGTGTGGTGGGCATGGCGGTGGTCTTTCCCTCGGTGCGGTGCCCGGACCTGGAGCATATTCCGTGGATACTCACCCTGCTGCGCGGCGCATCCACGGAACACGCCCCCGGGCCGCGGCCCGCGTACTCGTGTTCTCAGTCTGCTCGTGTGCGACCCGGTTCAGGCCTCCAGGACGACGGCGATCCCCTGGCCGACCCCGATGCACAGGGCGGCCAGGCCCCAGCCGCCGCCGCGGCGGCGCAGTTCGTGGGCGAGCTGGCCGACCACGCGCGCGCCGGAGGCGCCCAGCGGGTGGCCGATGGCGATGGCGCCACCGTGCGGGTTGACGATGGCGGGGTCGAGGTCCGGCCAGCCGCGCAGGCAGGCGAGCGACTGGGCGGCGAAGGCCTCGTTGAGTTCGACCACCGACAGGTCGCCCCAGCCGATACCGGCGCGCCGCAGCGCGGTCTCGGCGGCCTGGACGGGACCGATGCCGAACACGTCGGGGTCGACGCCGGCCGTGCCGCGACCGGCGATGCGGGCCATGGGCTCCAGCCCGGCGGCCTCGGCGCCCCGGCGGTCGCCGATGACCAGGCCCGCGGCGCCGTCGTTGAGCGGCGAGGCGTTGCCCGCGGTGACGGTGCCCTCGGCGCGGAAGGAGGTCTTGAGCCCGGCGAGCTTGTCGGCGGTGGTCGCCCGGATGCACTCGTCGCGCTCCAGTTCGGCGCCGGGGACCTGGACGATCTGGCCGTCGAAGATCCCTTCGGCCCAGGCACGGGCGGCCTTGGTGTGGCTGGCCAGGGCGAAGGCGTCCTGTTCGGCGCGGTCGATGCCGAACTTCGCGGCCAGCCGCTCGGTGCTCTCTCCCAGCGAGATCGTCCACTGGTCGGGCATCGCCGGGTTCACCATGCGCCAGCCCAGGGTGGTGGAGTGCAGCGTGGCGTCGGTGGCGGGGAAGCCCTTGGCGGGCTTGGGCAGGACCCAGGGGGCCCGGCTCATGGACTCCACTCCCCCGGCCAGGGTCAGGCTCGCGTCGCCGGTCTCCACCGTACGGGCGGCCTGGACGACGGCCTCCAGGCCGGATCCGCACAGCCGGTTGACGGTGGCTCCGGGCAGGCCGGTGGGCAGGCCGGCCAGGAGCGCGGCCATGCGGGCGACGTTGCGGTTCTCCTCGCCGGCGCCGTTGGCGTTGCCGAGGTAGACCTCGTCGTAGGCGGCGGGGTCGGCGCTGTTGCGGTCGGCCAGCGACGAGAGCACGTGCGCGGCGAGGTCGTCGGGGCGCACGCCGGACAGGGCGCCGCCGAACTTGCCGAAGGGGGTGCGGACGGCGTCGAGGATGTAGGCGTCGGTCACCGTGGGCCTCCAGGGTGTGGCGCGGCCGGCGCGGGGCCGGTCGCGGGCGATGTTGAACCTAACAGTGTTAGGTATCCTAGTCGGGCGCTCCCGGCTCAGGCCGACCCGGTCAGCTCCCGCAGCACCGCGAGCTCCTCCGTGGTCGGCTCCGGGGTGCGCACGAGGTCCTCGGAGACCTTCAGGTCCCACCCGGTCGCCTCCCTGACCGCCGCCGTGTCCACACCCGGGTGCACGCCGGTCAGGACGAGTTCCCTGGTCTCGGGGTGGGGCTCCATGACGCCGAGGTCGGTGATGACGCGCGTCGGCCCCGCCCCCGTGAGCCCGAGCCGCTCGCGGTCGCCCGGTCCGGCCCCGTGGCCGACCGAGGTCACGAAGTCGACGCGGTCGACGAACGCCCGTGTGCTCTGGCGCATGATGACCACCACCTCGCGGCAGGAGGCGGCGATCTCCGGAGCGCCGCCGGCCCCGGGCAGGCGCACTTTCGGGGCGTCGTAGTCGCCGATCACCGTGGTGTTGATGTTGGCGTACCGGTCGATCTGGGCGGCACCGAGGAAGCCCACGTCGATCCGCCCCGGCTGGAGCCAGTAGTTGAACACCTCGGGCACGGACACCACCGTGTCGGCGGTCTCGGCCAGGATCCCGTCGCCGATGGACAGCGGCAGGTGGTCGGGGACGGCGCCGAGCGTCCCGGACTCGTAGATCATCCACAGTCCGGGCGCGTGCGTGCGCCGTGCGACGTTCGCGGCGGTGCTGGGCAGGCCGATGCCGACGAAGCAGGCCATCCGGTCGCGCAGCGAGCGCGCCGCGGTGACCGTCATGATCTCGTCGGCGGTCCAGGTCACGGTGGTCACAGGGCCCTCCCCGCGGGCTGAGGACTGGTGCTGGACGCCTCGCCCGTGAGCCGCTCCAGCCAGGCGGTGAAGGCGGCGCGGTCGCGGCCGATCGCGTCCCAGGCCTTGTAGGCGTCGTTGTCGCGCTCGTAGTACCCGTGCGCGTAGGAGGGCGCGGCTCCGCCGGGGACCGGGCTGACGGCGGTGACCACGCGCCCGGGCAGGATCACCTGCCCGGGGACGGGGTCGAGGGTGTCCACGACCTCCTCGACGGTGACCAGGACCCGCTCGGCCGCCAGGGCGGCCTCCTTCTGGATGCCGGTGATGCCCCACAGCTGGACGTTGCCGTCGGCGTCGGCGCGCTGGGCGTGCACGATGGTGACGTCGGGGTTGAGCGCGGGGACCGCGGCGAGCTCCTGCCCGGTGAAGGGGCAGGCGATGGACTTGATGTTCGGGTTGTGCGCCACCAGGTCGGTGCCGCTGTAGCCGCGCAGCACGGCGAAGGGAAGACCGGAGGCGCCGGCGACGTAGCGGTTGGCCATACCCGCGTGGCTGTGCTCCTCGATCTCCAGCGGAACCGGCCAGGAGGAGGTCACGGCGTCGCGGAACCGGTGCAGGGAGCCCACTCCGGGGTTGCCGCCCCAGGAGAAGACGAGCTTGGCGGCGCACCCGGCGCCGATGAGCTGGTCGTAGACGATGTCGGGGGTCATCCGGACCAGCGTGAGGTCGCGCAGGCCCTGGCGGATGATCTCGTGCCCTGCGGCGACGGGGATGAGGTGGGTGAACCCCTCCAGAGCGACCGTGTCGCCGTCGTGGACGAGCTCGCGGACCGCCTCGTCCAGGGGGACGATCATGTGACCTCCCGTTCGTATAGCGAATGCATGTTCACACAGCGAACATCTTGGGTACGACAGTAGCGCTGACCATGGTCGGGGTCAAGGCGCCCACCGGTGCCATCCCCGCTGTGCGGCATGAGAACATCGCGAAGGGCCACGCGCCTCCGCACGACACCCGACCCAGGAAGGCCCCATGCCCACCGACGACGACACCGCTCGCGGCTCCCACTTCGTCCAGTCCCTGGAACGGGGCCTGATGGTGATCCGCGCCTTCTCCGCGGAGCGGCCCTCCATGACGTTGAGCGAGGTCGCCCGCGAGACCGACCTGACGCGCGCGGCCGCCCGCCGCTTCCTGCTCACCCTGGGCGACCTCGGCTACGTGCGCACCGACGGCCGGCTGTTCTCCCTCACCCCCCGCGTGCTGGAGCTCGGCTACGCCTACGTCGCCTCCGCGGGCCTGCCCGACGTGGCCCAGCCGCACCTGGAGGACCTGTCCGCCCGCGTGCACGAGTCCGCCTCGGTCTCGGTCCTGGAGGGCGACGACGTCCTCTACGTCGCGCGTGTGGCGACCTCGCGCATCATGGCCGTCGCGATCACCGTGGGTACCCGCTTCCCCGCCTCGGCCACCTCGATGGGCCGCGTGCTGCTCGCCGGGCTCGACGACGCCGAACTCGACGCCTACCTCGACCGCGTCGAACTCAAGCCGCTCACCCGCTTCACCATCACCGACCCCTCCGAGCTGCGGGCGGAGGTCCTGCGGGTACGCGAGCGCGGCTACTGCATCGTCGACCAGGAGTTGGAGGAGGGCCTGCGGTCCCTGGCCGCCCCGGTCCGCGACGCCTCGGGCCGGGTCATCGCCGCCACCAACGTCTCCGCCCACGCCAACCGCTCCTCCAACGAGGACATCCGGCGCGACCTGCTGCCCGTGCTGTTGGAGACCACCGCCCGCATCGAGTCCGACCTGGCCTCGGTCGCCCGCCGCGACTCCGGCAGCTGAGACCCGGGCGGCCGGACCCCGGCGGGCCCGGCCCAACACGCCTCCTTGCCAGCCCGCCTCACCTGCTGAGATCCTGCCCCTCAGCCATCCGGAGGGGGCCACGTGATCGACGTACACAGCAATGCCGCGCGGGCGGGGACCTTCGCGCTGGGCGGGGACCTGCCCGTGCACCGGCTCGGCTTCGGCGCGATGCGGATCGTGGGCGAGGGGGTGTGGGGTCCGCCCCGCGACCGGGACGAGGCCCTGGCCGTCCTGCGCCGCGCCGTCGAGCTGGGCGTCTCGCTCATCGACACCGCCGACTCCTACGGCCCGGCGATCAGCGAGGAACTCATCCGCGAGGCCCTGCACCCCTATCCCGAGGACCTGGTCATCGCGACCAAGGCCGGCCTGGCGCGCACCGGCCCGTCCCAGTGGCACCGCCTGGGCCGCCCCGAGTACCTCAAGCAGCAGGCCGAGCTCAGCCTGCGCCGACTGGGCGTGGAGCGCCTGGACCTGTTCCAGCTGCACAGGATCGACCCCGATGTGCCGCTCGCCGACCAGCTCGGCGCGCTGATGGAACTGCGCGCGCAGGGCAAGATCCGGCACATCGGGCTCAGCGAGGTGACCGTGGACGAACTCTCGGCCGCCCGCGCCATCGCGCCCGTCGCCTCGGTCCAGAACCGCTACGACGCCGCCTTCCGCGAGCACGAGGACGTGCTCGACCAGTGCGAGCGCGACGGGATCGCCTTCCTGCCCTGGGCGCCGGTCGCGCGCGGTGAGCTGGCGGGCCCGGGGTCGCCCCTGGCCGCGATCGCCGCCGAGCACGCCGTGAGCCCGGTCCAGCTGTCCCTGGCCTGGCTGCTGCACCGCTCGCCGGTGATGGTGCCCATCCCCGGCACCTCGCGCGTGGCCCACCTGGAGGAGAACACGGCGGCGGCCGCCGTACAGCTGACGGAGGACCAGACGGAGCGGATCGGCCGGTTCCTGGGGGCCTAGCCCAGGGCCCGCCCCCGGGGTCACTCCGACACGAAGACCCCCGCCCGGGCCGCCTCGACCGCGGCCCGGGCCCCGCGCTCAGCGGCGGCCTCGTCCAGGGGGTCGCCGCTGGCCAGCAAGCGGTAGTACAGCGGTGCGGAGACCGCCCGGACCACCTCGTCGGCGTCGGTGCCGGGCGGGACCTCGCCGCGCTCGACCGCCTGGTCCACGCACGGCGCCCACTCGGCGATCCTCGCGGCGTAGAAGCGGTGCAGCGCGTCGGCGGTGCGGTCGTCGCAGGCCGCGGCGGCGATCATCGCCTTGAACAGCGCCCCCTGGCGGGGATCGACCAGGGTGCGGCGCACCAGGCGGGCGTTGGCCAGCAGGTCCTCCAGCAGCGATCCGGTCTCCACCCGCGGCAGGGACTGTTCCGCCATGTCCTCCAGCAGGTCCGCGACCAGCGCGGGCACACTCCCCCAGCGGCGGTAGACGGTGGTCCTGCCGACCTCCGCGCGCCGCGCCACGTCGGCCAGGTCGAGGCCGGCCATCCCGTGTTCGGCCAGGGCGTCGCCCGCGGCGGCCAGGACCGCGGCCCGGACCCGCGCGGTGCGCCCTCCGGGTCGGACGCTTCCCGGTTCAGCAGCCATAAAGGGACTCCAGTTCCATTAAAGCCTCGGTCGTGCTAGCGTACGAGCCATCTTAACGGAACATTAGACCCGTTAGTGGTCTCTGTAGGAGGACTCCATGCGATACCGCACCCTGGGCGCCAGCGGCCTGCGCGTACCCGAACTGAGCCTGGGCACCGGCACCTTCGCCGGACACGGCCCGCTCTTCAGCGAGTGGGGCGGCACCGACGTCGACCAGGCACGACGCCTGGTCGACATCAGCCTCGACGCGGGCCTGACCCTCTTCGACAGCGCCGACGTCTACTCCGACGGAGCCGCGGAGGAGGTCCTCGGCGCCGCGGTCAAGGGCCGCCGCGACCAGGTCCTGCTCTCCACCAAGTTCGGCCTGCCCATGGGCGAGGGTCCCCAGGACGCGGGCGCCTCGCGCTCCCGGGTCATCCGCGCCGCCGAGGACGCGCTGCGCCGCCTGGACACCGACCGCATCGACCTGCTCCAGCTGCACGGGTTCGACGCCGCCACCCCCGTCGAGGAGAGCCTCTCCGCACTCGACACCCTGGTCCGCGACGGCAAGGTCCGCTACGTGGGGGCGTCCAACTTCGCCGGCTGGCAGCTGATGAAGTCGCTGGCCGCCGCCGACCGGCTGCACCTGCCGCGCCACGTCGTCCACCAGGTCTACTACTCCCTGGTCGGCCGCGACTACGAGTGGGAGCTCATGCCGCTGGGCCTGGACCAGGGCGTGGGCGCGATGGTGTGGAGCCCGTTGGGGTGGGGACGGCTCACCGGCCGGATCCGGCGCGGGCGGCCCCTGCCCGAGCGCAGCCGCCTGCACCGGACCGTCGAGCTGGGACCGCCCGTGGCCGACGGACTGCTCTACGACGTGGTCGACGTCCTGGAGGAGATCGCCGAGGAGGCCGGCCGCAGCGTCCCCCAGGTCGCGATCAACTGGCTGCTGCGCCGGCCCACGGTGTCCTCGGTCATCATCGGGGCGCGCGACGAGGAGCAGTTGCGCGAGAACCTGGGCGCGGTCGGCTGGGAGCTCACCCCCGCCCAGGTCGAGCGCCTGGACGCGGTCAGCCACCGGCCCGCCCCCTATCCCCGGTTCCCCTACGAGCGCCAGGAGGGGTTCGCGCGGATCGACCCGCCGCTCTTCGCGCGGCCGTGACCGCGCTGGTCCGGCACGCGGGCCTCAGGCGGGACGCATGCGGAAGACCTGCAGCCGCATGTCGTAGTACTTCTCCGTCTCGCCCACCCACTCCATGCCGAGCCGGCGCGCCACCGCGATCGCCCGGGTGTTGTTGGGGCGCGCGACGGCGAACACCTCCTCAATGCCCTGCTTGAACGCCCAGTCCATGAGCGCCTGGCTCGCCTCGGTGGCGTAGCCCTGCCCCCACACGTCCGGGCGCAGGGCCCAGGTGAGCTCGAAGTCCTCCTCGAACGGCGGCAGGAGCTTCAGCGACAGGCCGCCCACCAGCTCCCCGTCGGATTCGCGGACGATCGCCCAGCGGCCCGCCGGCGGGACCAGGTTCGGCCCGGCCTCGATCCATGCGTGCAGTACCGAGCGCATCGCGTCGACGTCGTTCACCGGTTGCCACTCCGGCGTCAGCCAGTGAGCGACTTCCTCGGCCCCGTACACCTTCAGGGCGGCCTCGGCATCGCTCAGCTCCCACTCCCGGATACGGAGTCGGTCGGTCGGCAGCTCAAGTCCCATACCACAAAGGTAACCCGGTTCGAACCACCCGGACAGGGGGGTGTGCCTTGTAACCGCACCCCCCGTCCGGTCGGCGGACCGGGCTCCGGCCCCGGCGCTCTCAGCCCTTGAGGCCGGTGGAGGCCACGCTCTGCACGAACCAGCGCTGGAAGACGAGGAACACGACGAGCATGGGCAGCACCATCATCACGCCGAACGCCATGATGTCCCCCCACTGGAAGGGCGGCTGTCCCTGGTAGACGCTGATCGCCAGCGGGAGGGGCCGCACGGCCGGGTCGCTGACCATGAGCACCGGCCACAGGAACATCCCCCACTGGGTGAGGAAGGACAGGATGGCCACGGTCGCGAACACCGGTTTGCTCATTGGGACGATGATCCGCACGAAGATCCGCAGCGGCCCCGCGCCGTCCATCCGGCCCGCCTCCTCGATCTCCTTCGGGATCTTCAGGAAGAAGGAGTAGAAGAGGAAGACCGAGAAGGCGTTGGCGATCAGGGGGACCGACTGGACCGCCAGGGTGTTGCGGAAATCGTTGAGCAGGTAGAAGAGCGGTACCGCGATGGCCTCGAAGGGCAGCACGACCAGCGCCAGGACCAGGATGAGAACGGCGTCGCGTCCCCGCCAGCGCAGACGGGCCAGGGCGTAGGCGGCCATGGAGTTGACCGCCAGGCCCGCCAGGACCACGACGCCGGTGACGATCACCGACGTGCCGAGGAAGTCCAGGAAGTACCCGGTGCTCGGATCGTCGAAGGTCGCGAAGACGTCGGCGTAGTTGTCCAGGGAGAGGTTGCTGGGGACGAAGCCCCCCAGACCGTCGAGCACCTGGTCGTCGGGTTTGAGGCTGCCGACGAACATGTACAGGATCGGCGAGGCGAAGACCAGCGTCACCGCGCCCATCAGGAAGTGGTCGAGTGCTCGGCGCAGGAACGCACGCCGGCGGCGGGCCGGTCGGCGGTGCGGCGGCCGCACCCGTGCGGGCGCGGTCGGCCGGTCGGCGAGCACGGTCATGAGATCTCCCGTTCCTGGGTGACGAGACGGCGCTGGAGCAGGGTGAGGCCGAGGACGACGACGAAGAGCACCACGGTCATCGACGCCGCCCGGCTGACGTTGCTCTCCGCGAACGCGGTGGTCACGGCCAGGTGCATCACCGTGCTGGTCGCACCGTCCGGGCCGCCCCGGGTGAGGATGTACACCTGGTCGAACAGGCGGAACGACAGGATCGTGGTGACCAGCGCGACGAAGACGAGCGTGTTGCGCAGGCCCGGCAGGGTGACCGCCCGGAACCTCTGCCACCGGCCGGCCCCGTCGACCTCGGCCGCCTCGTAGAGCTGGTCGGGGATGCCCTGCAGGCCGGCGAGGAGGATGACCATCTGGAAGCCGACCCCCTGCCACAGGGACAGCAGCATGATGGAGGGCATGGCGGTGCCCGCCTCACCGAGCCAGTCGTGCGGAGAGAACAGGCCGAAGCTCGCCGCGCCGAGAACGGCGTTGAGGATGCCGTCCGGCCCGGGGTCGAAGAAGAGCCGCCAGACCGTCGCGATCAGGGCCATCGGAAAGACGACCGGCATGAAGAAGAAGGTCCGGAACACCGGCATCCCGCGCAGCGGGCGGTTGAGCAGCAGCGCCAGCGCCAGGGCGGCGACCGTCTGGACCGGCACGATCACGGCGGCGAACAGGACGTTGTTGCCCAGCGCCCGGTAGAAGTCGCCGCTGAACTCCGGTGAGACGAGGATGCGCCGGTACTGCTCCAGGGCCATGAAGTCGGGCGGCCGGAAGGAGTCGAGCCGCACGTTGAACAGGGACAGCCCGATGGCCATCGTGAAGGGCAGGGCCGCGAACAGCACCAGCCCGGTGACCGCGGGCAGGGCCATCAGTGGACCCGCCCACGTCTGACTCCGCGGCCGGCGGCGCTGTCGGTGCGCGCGCGGTGGAGCGGGAGCGGTCATGAGAAGTCGTCCTTGGGTTCGGTGGGTGTGAGGGGCGGTCGGTCCCGGGCCGGGCGCGCCGCCGCCGTGGCGGCGGCGCGCGGACGCGGCCCCGGCGCGGCCCGGGGGCCGCGGCTAGCGGATGCGGAAGGAGTCGTTGTCGGCGAAGTCGGTGTCGATCGCGGTGGCAGCACCGTCGAGCGCGTCGGCGGCGTCCGCCCCGTCCCAGATGGCGGCGAAGGCGTCGGCGAACTGGCGGGTGATCACCGGGTATCCGGCGGTCACCGGGCGGGGCACGGACACGCAGTCGGCGGTGACGGGGCCGTCCCCGCAGGTCGCCGCCAGCTGGTCGGCGAACAGTTCCAGATCCCCGCCGGGTCCGTAGAGGTCGCTGGACGCGATGGCGGTCGTGGTTCCGGGCGGTGCGCCGTTGGCGGCCGTCATGACGGCGACCTGCTCGTCGGCCATGAGGAAGTCGATGAACTCGCCGGCGGCGGAACCGTTCTCGGAGGTGCCGGCCACACCCCAGGCCCAGGAGCCCTGGCCCGTCTTGACGCCGTGGCCGAAGTCGGGAAGCGGGAGCACGACGAGGTCCTCGCCCAACGCCTCGGAGTAGTTGGGGTACTCCCAGTGCCCGACCAGGGACAGCGCGACCTCACCGGAGGCGAACGCGTCGTCGTCGGTGTTGGCGTCGGTGTAGTCGGCCCATTCCTGGACCAGGCTCAGTGCCTCGACGGTGGCGGGGGTGTTGAGCGCGCCGTCGGCCGTGTCGCCGTCGATCAGTGCGCCGCCCGCGGACCAGACCACGGGGCTGAAGGCGTACGTCGTCCACTCGCTGCCGGAGCCGAAGCCGTAGTTCTGCTTGACGTCCAGGACACGGCCGTCCCCGTCCTCGGCGGCCAGGTCCGCCAGCGCGGAGGTGAACTCCTGCGCGGTCCAGGCGTCCTCCAGGCCCTCCGGGTAGTCGATCCCGGCCTCGTCCAGAAGCGCGGCGTTGCCGTAGACGCCGAGCGCGGAGTCGAACATGCCCAGGCCGTAGAGGGACCCGTCGAGGGTGCCCTGGGCGAGGATCGACTCGGTGGCGTTGGTGCGGGTCTGCTCCGACACGAAGTCGTCGATCGGGGAGAGCTTGCCGTTGTAGACCAGGCTGGCCATGGTGGGGCCGTCGAACTCGACCACGTCGGGCAGTTCGTCCGGGCTCGCCGTGGTGAGGGTGGTCGTGTAGTCGGCCTCCGGAATGAGCGTGAGCTCCACGGAGATGTCGGGGTTGGCCTCACCGAACGCCGTCACGGCGTCCTGGATGGCGACGACCTCGCGGTCCTGGCCCTGGTGGGCCCAGACGGTGATGACGCCGGCGCCGTCGCCCGCCCCGGCGGCCCCTCCCCCGGTGCCGCACGCGGCCAGGGCGAGGATCGGGACCGACAGCACGGCGGTGGCGCGCAGGGCGGCGCGTGGTCGGTTTCGCATGGATCGCACAGTCATCTCCTCCAAGCGGGCACCCCGGGTGTGCCGGCCGCGTGTGGCGGCGGTGCCGCCGCATCTGAAGGACCGCGGGCCGGACCGGGATGCCCTGTGAGCTGTGCCACCCAACGCTAGCCACGCGCAACAGGAATGCAATCGCTTACATTGACTCGTTGCGAGGACGTAATCAAACTTGCACCACACGCACACGGACGACCACATCACGTCACACAGACGGTTTCCAACTGGGGGTATAGAGTCTGCCATCAGCAGGGAGTGACTCCTTGCTATGATGTAAGCGATTGCATTATTAGGGTGCTGCGTGGCGTGCTCGGCCCCGGGGCCGCACCGCCGCGACGCCGACCACGGAGAGGACCGAGCGACCATGCGCTACGCACCCCCGGGGGCCTGCCTCAACGACTTCGCCGTCGTCGAGGGACCCGCCTACGTCCTGCTGCACCTGCAGGCCCCGTGGATCGAGCACCCCGACGTCAGCCTGTTGGAGACCTCCTACGGACGGGCGGTCTCCCACGACCTCGTCCGGTGGGAGCCGCTCGCACCCGCCTTCGGCGTGGGGGCGCCCGGGGCGTTCGACGACGCCAGCGTGTGGACGATGCACCCGCTGCGTGTCGGGGACGGGTGGACCATGGCCTACACGGGGGTGCACGACGACGGGGACAGGCGTCAGGCCGTGGGACTGGCACGGACCGGCGCCGACGACGGCTCGGGGTGGCGGCGCGTCGCCGACGTGGTCGTGCGCCCGGACGCGCGCTGGTACCGGACCGGCGCGGAGGAGGCGTGGCGGGACCCGTGGATCGTGGAACCCAAGGGAGGCCTGTTCGGGTTCCGCTACGCCATGCTCGTGTGCGCGCGGATCGCTGACGGGCCCGTCGAGGACTCCGGCTGCGTCGGGCTCGCCGTCTCCGACGACCTGGAGCACTGGACCGTCCGGCCGCCCCTGCTCGTGCCCGGCGACATCGACGAGCTGGAGTGCCCGGTCCTCGAACGCGTCGAGGGGGGCTGGCTCCTGCTCGGCTCCATCGGCTCCTCCCACCACATCGAGGCGTGGAGGGCCGACCGGCTGGACGGGGACTGGGAGCGGCTCGGCCCCCTCGCACCGCCCGGACCCTACGCTCCGCGCCTGGTCGACGGGCCCGGGGGCGAGCGCCTGCTGTTGCACACCGTCCAGCGCCGGACCGGGCTGGACGACGGCGGCACGCCGTGCCGGGGCATGCTCGCCCAGCCCAAGGTCCTGGAGACGGGGCCGGGAGGCCGTCCCCGGCTCGCCTGGTGGCGGGGCGTCGAGCCGTACCTGGGGCCGGTGACCGACCCCGATGACCACGTATGGAACGCCGTCGCGGACGCCGCTCTCGGGGGAGAACCGGCCCGCCTCGTACTCCGGGGCGGGTCGGGATTCACCGTGGACGTCACACCCGAGCGGCTGCGCGTCCGCGGCGGCGCGGACGGCCCCGTACAGGAGACCGTGTTCGCGCGCCCGGTCGAGCGGCTGCGCGCGCTCCTGTTCGGCGAGTACCTCGAAATCTACGCCGACGGTGAGTTCGTCGCCTGCGCGATGTCCTACGGTCGCGCGCCGGGCGCCTGCCACGCCCGTACCGTCGGCGGGCGCCCTCTCGCTCTGCGCGTCCGCCCCCTGCGCGACCCCTACGCCGACCGCGACGACGTGTCGGTCGCGCTGCGCTCCGACGCGCGCGCCGCCGCGCCGCCGGAACCGGCGCGCACGCGGCCCGAGCCCGCGCGTCCCCAGGGCGTGGCGGACTAGGATGCGCTTGGCCGCACGACCGGCCGGGGCGGCCGACGAGTGGGAGGAAGCGCAGTGGGAGCGAGTCTTGCGGATGTGGCCAACCGTGCCGGGGTCTCCACGGCGACGGTCTCGCGTGCCCTGCGCGGGCTGCCCAGTGTCGCCGAGGGGACACGGCTGCGGATCGTGCGCATCGCGCGGGAGCTGGACTACACCATCACGCCGAGTGCCTCCCGCCTGGCCAGCGGACGCACCCACACGATCGCCGTGGTGGCGCCCTACGTGAACCGGTGGTTCTTCGGCCAGGTGATCATGGGCATCGAGGAGGTCCTGCGAGCGAAGGGCTTCGACCTGCTGCTCTACAACCTGGCCGACGCCACCAGTCGCGACCGCTTCTTCGAGGCGATGCCGCTGCGGCGCCGGGTGGACGGCGTGGCCGTCCTGAGCATGCCGCTCTCGGCCGAGCAGGCCGCCGCCCTGTCCGGGCTCGACGTCCCGCTGGGGCTGGTGGGCACGGAGATGGAGGGCTTCGCGTGCGTGCGCATCGACGACGTGGCCGGCGCCACCAGCGCGATGCGGCACCTGACCATGCTGGGCCACCGCGACATCGCCCATATCAGCGGCGGCGGGCCGGTGGCGCACAGTTTCACCACACCGCGCGACCGCGCCCGCGCCTACCACGACGTGCTCAAGGAGGCGGGGATCGCCCCCCGCGCCGACCTGGAGGCCGTCGGCGACTACACGGTCGCGGGAGGCGAGCGGGCCATGAGCACCCTGCTCAGCGGCCCCACACGCCCCACCGCGGTCTTCGCCCAGTCCGACGAGATGGCCTTCGGGGCGCTGCGGGCGATCCGCCACAGCGGCCTGCGCGTCCCGGAGGACATCTCCGTGGTCGGCTTCGACAACCATGAACTCGCCGGGGTGATGGAACTGACGACCGTCGAGCAGCCCGTGGCGGAGCAGGGCAACCTCATCGGCCAGATCCTGCTCGACCTGCTCGAATCCGGTGGGGCACCGCCTCCGACCATGATGCTGCCCACACGGTTGGTCGTGCGCGGCAGTACCCGCCCCCTGCGGCCGGAGTGACCGGGGGCGCGGCCGGTCAGACGGAGACGGGCTCGGCCGCGCGGACGTCCTCGGTCAGGCGGGCGGCCACCTCGCGCAGGCGGCCGACGAAGTAGAAGTGGCCCCCGGGCAGGATGTGCGTGCGCACGGGGCCCTCGGTACGGCCGTGCCAGGCGGCCAGCCGCGACGGGGGCATCCCGCGGTCGTCCTCGCCGCCCAGCACCGTCACGGGATGGCGCAGCGGGGGCGTCCCGGGCCCGGGGCGCCAGGTGTCGACGACGGCGAGGTCGGCGCGGATGAGGGGTTCGGCGGCCCGCCACCGGTCGGGGTCGTCCAGCACGGAGGCGGGAGTGCCGCCCATGCGGGCGACCGACGCACGCAGGCGGTCGTCGGTGAGCCGGTGGCGCGGCCGGTCCCACTCGGCTCCGGGCGCGGGACTCCAGGCCGAGACGCCGAGCCAGGAGGGCGTGGGGCCGTCGGCCAGGCGCAGCGCCATCTCGTAGGCCACCAGGGCGCCCATGCTGTGGCCGAAGAGGCCGAAGGGCCGGTCCAGGTGGGGCCGTAGGCGCTCGCACAGGTGGCGGGCCAGCGCGCGGGCGTCGGTGAAGGGTGCCCGGTCCGACGAGCGACCGCGTCCGGGCGCCTCGACCAGGCACACGTCCCAGTCCGCCGGGAAGTGGCGGATCCAGGCCCGGTATCCCTGCGGGGAGCCGCCCGCGTGGTGCAGGAGGAAGAGCCGGAACCGGCTGTGGGGAACGGGTCTGATCCGCGTCAGGACGCTCTCGTGCACTGTTCCTCCCATCGCTCTCCGATCCGACCTCCGGGCAAAGCTACCAGTCGGTAGAACTTGCCGGTAACCAGCGTTCGCGCTGGCGGGGCGGGTCCGCCCGACACGGAGCACCCGGTCGGCTCCCCCTGGCCGCGGCCCCGCCGAACCGCCGCGTGGAGAACCCGCGACCACCGCACAGCCTTGACCCACTTCTCCTACCTGGACAGAGGGCTTATCTCCTCCGCGGAAGCCGGGCCGGATGCCCGCCGCTCGCGTACCGGCACACCCCCGGCCCGCGAGCGCGCGCCGCGTTCGGGGCGTCCCGGTGTCGTGCCCTCATCGGCGCGCCCTCATGCGCACTGTGACGAACACAGCCCTCCACGGGACCATCCATCCCACGCGGCGGCGGCCCCGCTCCACCGGCTGAGACGTTCGAAACGACCGCTCCGGTGGCCGGCGATGCACACACACCGAACGCCCGCCCCCTCCCAGGGGCGGGCGCGGGCCGCCCTGCGCCACACGCCGCCCCGGGGACCGGAGCGGCGGCCACCTGCCGCGGCCCGGACGGGGGCGTCCGGCAGGATCACTCGTCACCAGGGGCACCCACCGGCGTGCACTGGACTCGTGATCGCTCGTGCGGGTGCGTCGGTCGCGGGACGCTTCCGCTACTCCGAGGGCTCGGGCAACGGCGGGCACTCCACGCTCGGGTTCACCCCCAGGTAGTTCAGCGGGCCCACGAAGATGGTGCCGAACGTGTGCCCGACGGTCGAGCACGAGGCCTCATCACGGAAGAACAGGCCGCGTTGGAAGGCGGCGACCAGCCCGATCAGCAGCCACAGGACGACCAGGGTCGACAGGACGATCCGTAAACGCACTCTCTGCCTCCGGGGGGTGGGGGGTGCCAGGGGGGCGTGGGTTTCGACCAAGACCTACCCGCACCGCGTGGATCCCCAACCAGGCGGGGGCTTCCGGCACACGCGAACGCGCACGTGTGCGGAAAAGGAGGGTTGACGCGCACCGGACGCCACCTTACGATGACCGAACAATTACGAAGCGTATTCGTAATGAGGAACGGCGACCGCCGAACCGACCCCCTACCCCCCACGACACACCACCCCCCGTGTCCGACAGGGCGCCCGGCGGACCACCGGGCCGAGGCGGCCCGGACCCGCGACGCGTGACTCCCGTCGCCCTTCCCCACCGCCACCCGCACCCCACGGACTCCGCACAGGAGCTTCTCCGCTGAATGTTAGCGCTAACAGCCCGGCTGCGGTGCTCCGCGGCCCCTGTCGGTCAGAACGCCCACCGAGCCGAGGAGGCTCCCCATGACACGACACCCCCGCACACCCTCCGTGTTCCCCTCCCGACGCACGATGCTGGGCGCGGCCCTGGCCACGGGAGCGCTGTCCGCGGTCCCGACCATGGCCGCCGCCGCTCCCGCGCCCGCCGACTACCCCGGCCCCGGCGTGGTGACAGGGGACATCAGACTGCACGACCCGTCCTTCGTCAAACGGCCCGAAGGCGGCTATCTGGTCGCCCACACCGGCCACGACGTCGCACTGAAGACCTCGGCCGACCGGACCGCCTTCAGGGACGCGGGCACGGTCTTCCCCGGCGGCGCCCCCTGGACCACCCCGTACACGGGCGGCGACCGCAACCTGTGGGCTCCGCACCTGTCCCATGCCAACGGCCGCTACCACCTCTACTACTCCGCTTCGAGTTTCGGCTCCAACCGGTCCGCGATCTTCCTGGCCACCAGCACCAGCGGGAACTCCGGAACCTGGCGCGACGAGGGCCTGGTCATCGAGTCGTTCACCTCGAACGACTACAACGCCATCGATCCCCACCTGCAGGTGGACACGCGGGGCCGGTGGTGGATGGCCTTCGGCTCGTTCTGGTCGGGCCTCAAGATGGTCCGGATCGACCCGGCCACCGGCAAGCGCTACGACGGAAACCTGTACTCGATCGCCGGGCGCGGGGGCGGAGCCATCGAGGCACCGACCCTCTTCCACCGCGGCGGCTGGTACTACCTGTTCGTCTCCTTCGACCTGTGCTGCCGCGGCGCGGACAGCACCTACCGCATCATGGTCGGCCGCTCCAGGAGCATCACCGGCCCCTACCGCGACCGCAACGGCACCGCGATGACCTCAGGCGGAGGCACCGAGGTCCTGTCCGGGCACGGCGGGATCCACGGCCCCGGCCACCAGGACGTCTTCGCCGACACCGACAACGACATCCTCGCCTACCACTACTACGCCGACGACGGCACGGCACTGCTGGGGCTCAACTGGCTCGGCTGGGACTCCTCCGGCTGGCCCTACGTCCACTGACCCGCCCCGCTCCCCGCACCGGACCGCTCCGGTGCGGGCGAGCCCGGCACACCGTTGGGGCGGGGCCCGCGCCGGGCCCGGTCATGGTGGGGCCCCGGCGTTCGGCCCGGGCCGCGCACCACGACACCCCTCCCCCGCCTTTCATTCCTTCACCCGACCGTGTCATTCAACACAGTCACTCGACATGTTCGAGTGACTATGTCACTCGTATGGTGGTCTGCGAGCGACGGAAGACGCGGAACGAAAGGCACTCCCATGACGCAGGCATCCGCTGCCGCGGCCCGGACGATCCCCGAGCGCCCGGCGCTGCCCCTGGTCGGCCACGCCCTCGGCATCCCGACGGGGATCGACGGCCTCATGCACCTGATGAAGGAGTTCGAGGAGATGGGGCCGGTGTACCGGGTCCGCGCCTTCGGGTCCGAGAACGTCTTCGTCGGTGGCGCGGACCTGGTGGCGGAACTGGCCGACGAGACCCGGTTCCGCAAGAACGTGCACGCGGACCTGGTCGAGATCCGCCAGTTCGCCGGGGACGGCTTGTTCACCGCCTTCCACCACGAAGCGAACTGGCGCAAGGCACACGACGTCCTGATGCCCGCGTTCTCACTCGGGGCGATGCGCGACTACCACGCGACCATGCTCGACGCCGCCCACTCCCTGATCGACACGTGGGACCGGGCCGCCGGTGCACGGCCCGTGGACGTTCCCGAGGACATGACCCGGCTGACGTTCGACACCATCGGCCTGTGCGGCTTCGGCTACGACTTCCAGTCCCTGCACCGGGACGAACCGCACCCCTTCGTCGGCGCGATGTCACGGGCACTGGCGTTCGCCCAGAGCAAGGTGGAGTCCGTTCCGGGCGCGGAGCTGTTCAGGCCGAAGCAGGCCGAGCAGTACCGCCGCGACGCCGAGCTGATGACGGACCTGGTCGACGAGGTCATCCGGCGGCGCAGGACCACCGGCGACACGAGCGCGGACGACCTGCTGGGCCGGATGCTGAACACCCCGGATCCAGTGACGGGCGACCTGCTGGACGACGCCAACATCCGCAACCAGGTGATCACGTTCCTCATCGCCGGGCACGAGACCACCAGCGGCGCGCTGTCCTTCGCCCTGTACTACCTGACCAAGCACCCCGAGGTGCTCGCCCGGGCCCAGGCCGAGGTGGACGCCCTGTGGGGGGACACCGACAACCCGCACCCCGGCTACGGCGACGTCGGCAAGCTCACGTACATCCGCCAGGTCCTCAACGAGAGTCTGCGGTTGTGGCCGACCGCACCCGCCTTCGCCGTGGAGCCCATCGAGGACACCGTCATCGGGGGCCGGTACACCGTGCGCGGGGGCGAGACCCTCATGGTGCTCACCCCGGCCCTGCACCGCGACCCCGCCTGGGGTGAGAACGTCGAGCTGTTCGACCCCGAGCGCTTCACCCCCGAGCGGGAGGCGACGCGCCCGGTCCACCTGTACAAGCCGTTCGGCAGCGGTGAACGCGCCTGTATCGGCCGTCAGTTCGCGCTGCACGAGGCCACCCTGTTGCTGGGGCTGCTCGTGCACCGCTACCGGCTGATCGACCACACCGACTACCGGCTGAAGATCAAGCAGACCCTCACCCTCAAGCCCGACGGGTTCACACTCATGCTGGCCCGGCGCACCAGCGGCGAGCGCCGCCGGCCCCCCGCGACCCCGCACAGCGCCACCGCCGGCCGGGCGGAGCCCACCGAGCGACGGGCAGCCGGCACCGCGCTGACCCTGCTGCACGGCTCCAACCTGGGCACCTGCGCCGGTATCGCCCGCGATCTGGCGGTGGAGGGCGACGCGTACGGGTTCGCCCCGTCCGTCGCCCCCCTCAACGAGCACGCCGGCGGGCTGAGCTCCGCCGCGGGCCCGGTGGTGATCGTGGCCGCCTCCTACAACGGCAGGCCCACCGACGACGCCGCCGAGTTCGTCGCCTGGACGGAGGGGCTCCGGCCAGGCTCTCTCGACGGTGTCGCCTACGCCGTGCTCGGTGTCGGTGACCGCAACTGGGCGGCCACCTATCAGCGCGTCCCGGCCCTCATCGACGAGCGCCTGGCAGCGGCCGGCGCCACACCGCTGGTGCCGCGCGGCACGGCCGACGCGTCCGGGGACTTCACGGGTGCCGTGGACCGGTGGACGGGCGCCCTGTGGACGGCCCTGCTGGAACGCGACGGTGAGCCGGTGTCCGCGGCCGCGGACACCGACGAGCCGGGCGAGGACCGGGGCCTGTACGAAATCGAGGACACCACCGACTCGGTCACCGGCGGACTCACGGCACGGCACGGCGTGCAACCGATGGAGGTGCTCGACGCGCGCGAGCTCGTCGACACGGACCATGAACTCGGCCGGTCCAAACGCTTCGTGAGGCTGCGGCTGCCCGAGGGCGTCACCTACAGGACCGGTGATCATCTGGCGGTCCTGCCCGAGAACCCGGACGCCCTCGTCCGCCGGGTCTCCGCGCGCTTCGACCTCGACCTGGACCGCACCGTCCGCCTGCGGGCCCGCCGCCGCAGCCGCAACGCCCTGCCCGTCGACCGCCCGCTGACCCTGCGCCGACTGCTGACCGACTTCGTGGAACTGCAGGTCCCCGCGACCCAGGACCAGGTCGCCGTGCTCGCCGAGCACACCGTCTGCCCGCCCGAGCAGCGCCCCCTGGCCGAACTCGCCGCGGCGGTTCCCGACGCCTTCCGTGAGCGGGTCACCGACGCCGGACTCAGTGTCCTGGACCTCCTGGAGCGCTACCGGTCCTGCGAGCTGCCCTTCGCCCGCTTCCTGGAATCGCTGCCGGCCCTGCGCCCACGCCGCTACTCGATCTCCTCGTCCGCCAGGAAGTCCCCCGGGGAGGTGGACCTCATGGTGTCCCTGCTCTCCGCCCCGCACCGGAGCGGAGAGGGCACCTTCCACGGCATCGCCTCCCACCACGTCCGGACCGTGACGGCCGGCGACACGCTGCAGGCCCGGGTACTGCCGTGCGGCGAGGCGTTCCGTCTGCCCGAGGACCCGTCCGTGCCGGTCATCGTGGTGAGCGCCGGCACCGGGCTGGCACCCTTCCGCGGCGCGATCCTCGACCGGCTGCACACGGGGAGGACCGGGACCCTGCTGTGCTACTTCGGCTGCGACCATCCCGACGTCGACTACCTCCACCGCGAGGAGCTCGCCCGCGCCGAGGCGGCCGGGGCCGTCAGTATGCGCCCCGCCTTCATGCACGCGCCCGAGAACGGAGCCCGGTTCGTCCAGGACCGCATCATGCGCGAGAGCGCGGAGGTCTGGTCCGTGCTGGAGGCCGGTGGCCGGGTCCACGTCTGCGGTGACGGCCGACGCATGGCCCCTGCCGTGCGGGAGGCCTTCCGGGCGGTCTATCGCGAGCACACCGGCGCGGACGATGCAGGGGCCTCCGCCTGGCTGACCGGGCTCATCGGGTCCGGGCACTACGTCGAGGACGTCTGGGCCGGCTGAGCGTGCCACCCTGGACCGCTCGGCCGCCACGGCCCCGGACGGTCGGGTCCCGGCGGCCGCCGTGACGCGCAACGCCCGCGTGCTCGGACGGCCGACACCGCGTCCCACCGGTGGCGGGGCCGACCCCGCCACCGGGGCCCGGACCTCTCCGCCGCGGCGTCAGTCCGTCGGTACCTCCACCAGGTCGAGCCGTCCCCCGGCCAGAGCCAGGGTCGCGGCGACCAGAGCCCGCAGGCTGGCGTGCTCCGCCGACTCCTCCGGTGCGTAGAGGTGCTGCATCGTCAGCCCGTCGAAGCCGGCGAGGAAGAACCGGGCGACCGCCTCGGCGGGCTGGGCGAGCTCGTAGCCCGTACGCGCCGCCGTCTCGGTGACCATCCTCGCCGTCAGCTCGGTCACCCCTTGGTAGTGGGTCCGGCGGGCCCGGCCCAGGCGAGGGGTGCGCAGGGCGAACATGGTCAGCTCCGTGAGCAGGTGGTACCTGGCCGCGTCCTCGCGCATGGTGCGCCACAGGGCGCCGGCCAGTGCGGTGATGGTCTCCTCGAAGCCGGCGTCCTCCGGAGCCGCTTGCTCGACCCGCGCGATCAGGTCCTCGGTGAGCCGGTCCATGACCGCCAGGTACAGGTCCTCCTTCGTTCCGAAGGTGTAGTGGACCGTGGCCTGCGCGACACCGAGCTCCGCGGCGATGGCGCGCGTGCTGCCGGCGGCCATGCCCTCCCTGGTCATCAGGCTGATGGCCGCGTCGATCAACTGAGGGCGGCGCTCAGCCGCGGGAACGTGAGCCATATCCGCACCCTATCGACTCAGTCCATCGAACAAGTCAGCGGAGGAATCCGGAGCGCGCAGGCCGGAACCGCGTGCCGGGGCCCGGGCACGAACGCACGGGCCCCGGGCGGGGTCAGCCGAGCCGGAAGTCGGCGACCCGGATGGGAGTGGAGGGCCGGTCGCCCGCCTCCTGGTACATGATCGACAGCACGCCCTCGGAGGCGACCCTGGACTCGTCCACGAGCACCTCTCCGAAGGCGTCGATGTCCGAACCGTCGTCGACCATCGTCCAGTCCGTCCAGCCGGACTCGGCGGTCGCCGCCATGATCCGGCCGAAGGGCATGACCACGTAGGCGGTGTCCTCGTCGGTCATGACCAGCCGGGACCGGCCGAAGGCCTGGAGCGGCTCGGGGATCTCCGTCTTGTGCCACTGGCCCGCGTCGTCCTGGTACAGGTGGAAGACGTACCCCTGGTTCCGGCGGTCGCGGGCGAAGTCGGTGGAGCAGTGCCCGAACCGCCCCGGCCGGTAGCTGATCAGGACGTGCGGGTTGCCCTCGCCGTCGACCGCCTGCGACTCCTGGTTCATCAGCGCGTAGTTCAGCGGCAGGGGGTCGACCACGTGGCCGGGGGTGTCCACGGACACCCGCTGCGAGGTGCCGGTGACCGCGGCCACGGAGCCGTCGTCGGTGCGCCAGGTGCGGCCCTCGTCGTCGCTGTAGACGTAGCCGGTGTCGTGGTTGGACAGTCCGCCGGGGTGGCAGAGGATGTCGCCTCCCGCGGCGGTCTCGCGCCAGGTGAACGACGCGTGCAGTCGGCCGTCGTCGCCGTAGCCGATGCCGTGCAGGTACATGTTGCGGCTGGTGCTCACCGCGCCGTTGGCCGCGTAGGAGCCCTCGGGGGAGGACCACGCGCCCAGGTGCGTCCAGTGGCCGTCGCCGCCGTCGTCCCCGTCGTACTCGGCCAGCTCCAGGGTGCCGTTGCCGGATCCGCCGGTCCGGTAGGCGAGCTGCAGCCCGTCGTCGGGGGCACTGATGAACCGGGGGTAGGTGATCGATCCGAGGTCCAGCCCGGCCAGGTCCCGGCTGATCGGCTCGAAGGAGTCGAGGGACCAGGGGGCGTCGCCGGACAGCAGGCCCTCGGCCGAGCGCGTGTAGTAGACGCGGTTGTTGTGGGTGTCCATGGCCACGTGCAGGCTGCGGTCCTCGGCGGACACGCCCAGCGAGATGCTGTTGTGCGAGTCGTCGACGCTGAGCCGGTGCGGCAGCTCCAGGGTCTGCCATTCGCCGCCGTCGAGACCGCGGCGGGCCAGGACGGCGTGCCGGGTCTCGGTGTACCAGGCGGCGTACTGGTGGTCGCCATGGGTGATGATGCCGGACTGCTGGTAGGAGCCGTTGTTGACGAGTCCGTCGTAGGAGACGAAGTACAGGGCCCGCTCGTCCAGGGTCTGCTGTCCCAGGGGCGTGGCCGAGGGTTCGGCGGCCGCGGCGGCCGGGGACCCCAGGGCGCCCGCGAGGGGGACGGCCAGCGTCAGAGCCAGCGCCGAGGTCAGGAGGCGGGTGCGGGGGGCGGTGCGGGGGGACATCCGGAAGCCTTTCGACAGGGGGAGCGGGTCGGTGTCGTGGGTCAGGCCAGGTGGAAGATCTCGGTGAGCGGGAGCATGCCCTCGTCGGGGCGGCCGGGCAGTCCCTCGAAGAAGGGCGCCATCTCGGCCTGCCAGCGCTCGTTGACGTCGGTGCGGGCCATCGCGGCGCGGGCCGCCTCGAAGTCCTCGGTCTCCAGGTAGCCCACGACCATGCCGTCGTCGGTGCAGAAGAGCGAGTAGTTGTGCCATCCGGTCTCGCTGAGCGCCGCGCGCATCTCGGGCCAGACGGCGGCGTGCCGTTCCTTGTACTCCTCCAGGCGCTCCTGGCGGACCTTCAGGATGAAGCAGACGCGCTGCAAGGGATTCTTCTTCCGGGTGGGCGGACGGGCGGGCACCGCGCCGAAGGCGTCCGTTGAGGGTGGACGCCCCCGCACGAAGTGCCCCTCGGCCGGTGGCGGGTGACGGGTGGGCGGGCGGGCCGCCCGGAGCGGCCCGCCCGGAGGAGGAATCTAGAAGTCGAAGTCGTCGATGTTGTCCTCGTTGAACACCGTCGGCGGGCCGAGCACGACCTCGCCGTCCTCGCCGACCGTGTACTCGCCCAGCTCACCGGCGGTGAAGGTCTCGCCCTCGGCGCCGGTGATCTGTCCGGCCTTGAGCGCGGCGCCGGTGTAGCCGGCCAGGTAGCCCAGCTCGTGCGGGTTCCACAGGGCGAACTCCTCGACGGTGCCGTCGTGGACGAACTCGCGCATCTGGTTGGGCGTGCCCAGACCGGTGATGGCGACCTCGCCCTTGTACTCGGAGTCGCTGACGTAGCGTGCCGCGGCGGAGATGCCCACGGTGGTCGGCGACACGACGCCGTCCAGGTCCGGGTAGGACTGCATCAGGCCCTGCATCTCCTGGAAGGACTCCAGGTCGTCGTCGTTGCCGTAGACGGTGTCGACCAGTTCCAGGTCAGCGTACTCGTCCTCCTGCAGGATCTCCTCCATCGCCGCGATCCAGGTGTTCTGGTTCGTGGCGTTGGGGGTCGCCGACAGGACCGCGAAGGTGCCCTCGCCGTCGAGCTGTGCGGAGATCATCTCCACCAGCGCGCGGCCGATCAGGTCGTCGGAGGACTGGTTGACGAACACGTCGGTGCAGTTGGCGTTGGAGTCGTAGCCGACGATGGCGGCGCCGTTGTCGCGGGCCTCGTTGAGGGCCGGGCAGACCGCGTCGGGGTCGTTGGCGGCGATGACGATGACGTCGCTGGCGGCCTGGCTGGCGGCGTTGATGTACTCCACCTGGGAGTCGGCGGTGGGCTCGGTGCCGCCGCGCTCGGTGTACTCGCCCGCCAGCTCCTCCACGGCCTGCGCGCCACCGGCGTTGACGATGTCGGAGTAGGGGTTGTTGAGCTGCTTGGGCAGGAAGTCGATCTTCAGGCCCTCGGGGATCTCCGCGTCGGGGTCGGCGGTGCCGGTCGGGCCGGAACCGCCCGACTCCTCGGCAGCGTCGTCGATGGTGGTGCCGCCGCAGGCGGCGGTCATCAGCACGGCGGCCGCCGTGGCGACCAGGGCCAGGTAGCGCGGGCGCAGGGGATCGATCATGACTGTTCTCCATTACGTGGACGGTCGGTGGAGCTGGGGACGGGCACGGGTGTGGACACGGGTGGGGACCCGGGTGCGCGTCTGGCGCGGACCCTGGCCACGAGGTTGGGTGTGACCACGGAGGCGATGAGGATCAGACCGGTGATGATCTGCAGGACCTCGCTGGACAGCCCGAAGAGTTGGAGCGCGTTGCGGATGGCGCCGAGCAGCACGACGCCGCACATGACGCCGAGGATCGAGCCGACCCCGCCGAAGATGGACACTCCGCCGAGCAGGACGGCGGCCACGACCTGCAGTTCCAGGCCGAAGGCCGTGTCGGCCCGGGAGGTGCCGTACTGCAGGGTCCAGAAGACGCCCGCTCCGGCGGCGACGACACCGCTGAGGGTGAAGAGCCAGAACTTGGTCCATCGGACGGGTGTTCCGGTGAACCGCGCGGCCTCGTCGTTGTTGCCGATGTCGAACAGCGAGCGGCCGACCGGGGTGGCGTGCAGCAGGACGGCGAAGAGCACGGCCAGGACCAGCACCCCCACGGCGATCCATGGCAGCCCCTCGATGCCGAGGAAGGACTCGCGGGCCCCGCTGACCCAGCTCTGCGGGTAGCTGGCCACGGCCCGGTCGCCCAGCAGGACGTAGGCCAGGCCGCGGTACAGGGCCATCGTGCCGATGGTGACGGCCAGCGACGGCAGACCCATGACGGTGACCAGGACGCCGTTGAGGGCTCCCAGCCCGGCGCCGACGGCCAGGCAGATCCACAGCGCCGTTTCGATGGGTATCCCGGACTCCCACAGCACGCCCAGGGTGGCGCTGGTCAGGGCGAGCGTGCTCGCCACCGACAGGTCGATCTCACCGGTGACGACGATGAGGGTCATCGGCAGGGCCATCAGGGCGATGGCGGCGATGCTCAGCAGCAGGAAGCTGATGTTGCGCCCGGACGCGAACATGTCGACGAACAGGGACGCGCCGAGCAGTGCCACGACGAGGGCGGCGACGACGGGTGACTCGCGCAGGGACAGCAGAGAGACGATCCGCCGGACGCCCCCGGGCCGTTCGGGTCCGGCCGCCGGAGCGGCGGCCGGACTGGTGATGACGCGTTCAGGCGCCACGGGCACCTCCTCCTCGAAGCTTGCGGGCCGTGCGCAGCGCCAGCAGGCGGTCCAGGCCGATGGCGGCCAGGATGAGCGCGCCCACCACGGCCTGCTGCCAGAACTGGTCGATCTGCCAGATGGGCAGGGCGGCGGTGATGGTGGTGAGCAGGACGGCGCCCAGAGCGGCGCCGTAGACGGTGCCCACTCCCCCGGCGATGGCCACGCCGCCGACCACGGCGGCCGCGACGACCTGCAGTTCCATGCCGGTGCCGACGGTGGAGTCGACGGTGCCGTAGCGGGCGGCGAACAGGACTCCGGCGAGCCCGGCCAGGGCGCCGTTGACGGCGAAGGCGGTGATGACGCGGCGGCCCGCGGGGATGCCGGACAGGCGCGCGGCGTCGGCGTTGGAGCCGATCGCGTAGAGCTCGCGGCCGGAGCGGAAGTTGGCCAGGTACAGGCCCACGGCCACGACGACGACCACGGCGATCGCCGCGGGCAGCGGCACCCCCAGGACCGAGACGCGGCCCAGGGACAGGAAGCCGTCCGGCATGTCGTGGGCGTTGACCTGTCCGCCGCCCGCCCACCAGTGGTTGAGGCCGCGGTAGGCGTAGAGGGTACCCAGGGTGACGACCAGTGCCGGGACCTGCACGGTGGTCACGAGCAGGCCGTTGGCCAGGCCGCAGACCAGGCCGATGAGCACGCCCGCGAGCATGACGACGGGGACCGGCAGGCCCGGGAAGGAGACGAAGAGGATGCCGGTGCCGAAGGCGGACAGGCCCATGACGGACCCGACCGACAGGTCGACGTTCTTGGTGATCAGGACCAGGGCCTGGCCGACGGCGAGGACGGCCAGGACGGTGGCGCCCAGGAACAGGTCGCGCACTCCCTGGTGGGACAGGAAGCCGGGGTTGTGCAGCCAGGTGGCCGCGATGAGGACGACGACGGCCAGCAGGACGCCGAGTTCGCGGACCTGGGGACGGCGCCGGGCGGCTCGCGCGGCGGGCGCGGGCGGCGCCCCCGTGGCCGCAGGGGTGGACGCGGTGGTGGGTGTGCTCATCAGGCGGCCTCGCTCGGTCGCTGTCCGGTGGCCGCGTACATGACCGACTCCTCGTCGGCCTCGTCACGGTCGAGTTCGGCGGTGACGCGGCCCTCGTGCATGACCAGGACCCGGTCGGCCATGCCCAGGACCTCCGGGAGTTCGCTGGAGACCATGACGATGGCCAGCCCCTCCCCCGCGAGGGTGGACAGCAGGCGGTGGACCTCGGCCTTGGTGCCGACGTCGATGCCGCGGGTGGGTTCGTCGATGAAGAGCACACGCGGCTCGGTCGAGAGCCACTTGGCCAGGACGACCTTCTGCTGGTTGCCGCCGGAGAGCGTCGCGACGGCGTCGGTGAACGCGCCGCACTTGAGCTGGAGCCGGCCGCCCCACTCCCGCGCGCTCTCGCGTTCGGCGCGGGCGCCGAGCAGCCCGAAGCGGCTGAGCAGGCGCCGGCGGGTCGCGGTGGCGTTGCGTTCGATGGAGGACTCCATGACCAGTCCCTGCTGGCGCCGGTCCTCGGGGACCAGCGCCATACCGGTGTCCATGGCGGCGCGCGGTCGGCCCGCGGGAAGGGCCCGGCCGCCGACGCGGACGGTGCCCGCGTCGTAGCGGTCGACGCCGAAGACGGCGCGGACGACCTCGCTGCGGCCCGCCCCGACGAGGCCGGCCAAGGCGACGATCTCCCCGGCGCGCACCGAGAAGGACACGTCGGCGAAGGCGCCCTGGCGGGTCAGTCCCTCGACCTCCAGGACGGTGTCGCCGAACTCGGCGTCCTCCTTCGGGTAGAGGCTGCTGACGTCGCGTCCGACCATGCGGCGTACGACGGTGTCCACGTCCAGGTCCGCGGTGGGATCGCAGGAGACGAAGGCGCCGTCGCGCACGACGGTGATGCGGTCGCACAGACCGAACACCTCGTCGAAGCGGTGGGAGATGAACAGCAGGGCCGCGCCCTCGTCGCGCAGGGTGCGGGCGACGGTGAACAGCCGTTCGGCCTCGACGCCCGAGAGTGCGGCGGTGGGCTCGTCCATGACCAGGACCCGCGCGTGGCGGGTGATGGCCTTGGCGATCTCGACCAGCTGCTGGTCGGCGATGGACAGGCCGCGCGCGGGCCGGTCGGGTTCGATCGCCACGCCCAGGCGGCCGAACACCTCGTCGGTGTCGCGGCGCATGCGGGCGCGGTCGATGGTGCCCAGGCGGGTGCGGGGCTGGCGGCCGATGAAGATGTTCTCGGCCACCGACAGGTCGGGGAAGAGGGTGGGCTCCTGGTAGATGACCGCGACTCCGGCGCGCTGGGCGTCGGCGGGCGCGGTGAACTCGGTGGTCCGCCCGTCGACCAGGACCTGGCCGCCGTCGGGCCGGTGGACTCCGGCTATGGTCTTGACCAGCGTGGACTTGCCCGCGCCGTTCTCCCCCACGAGCGCGTGGATCTCCCCGGCACGCAGGTGCAGACTCAGTCCCCGCAGCGCTCGGACGCTCCCGAAGGACTTGGTGACGTCCACCAGCGCGAGGGGCGGAGGCACTGGTGATCGGTCGTCCGACACGTGCGTCCTCCTTCTTCCTGTGCCGATCTCCTGGAGTCCAGGAGATTCGTGCAAAAACGTTTTAATATGAAATGGATGTTAAGTCCAGCACACTACCCCGTCAAGGGGAGGACGAAGAAATCGCAGGTATCACGCTGGTAACGATGCCAGGACCGCCCCTGGGCACCCCTCGGCCCTCCCGCTCGGAGGCGCCGTGTTCCGGAATGTTATTGACACGTTTCAATCCGAGTGTGAGCATGAATCAACGTTCTGAGGGCCGTGTCAGTAGCATTCGAGCGCGTCGCCCCGACCGTTCGAGCCCCAGTGGAGAACCCTTGAGTCCCAGTCCACGCGCCACCCGCCGCACGGTGGGCATCACCGAGGTCGCCCGGCACGCCGGGGTCTCCCCCGGCACGGTGTCCAACGTCCTCAACCGGCCCGAGCGCGTCGCCGCGACGACCCGCCGCAAGGTCGAGGCGGCCATCGCCGAGCTCGACTACGTGCGCAACTCCTCCGGCAGCAGCCTGCGCTCGGGCCGCAGCGGGTCGGTGGGCCTGCTGGTCCTGGACGTCACCAACCCCTTCTTCACCGAGGTCGCGCGCGGCGTGGAGGAGGAGGCCGCAGCGGCCGGGCTGGCGGTGGTCCTGCTCAACTCCGCAGAGCAGCAGGACCGCCAGCGCCGCAACCTGCGCCTGCTCGCCGAACAGCGCGCGGCGGGCGCCGTCGTCATGCCCGTGGACGACGACCTGTCCGACCTGATCTGGCTGGCCAGGCAGGGCACCGCCTGGGTGGCCCTGGACCGGGGCGACGTGTCGGAGGAGGTCGGCTGCAGTGTCAGCGTGGACAACCACGCGGGCGGGCTGGCCGCCGGACGGCACCTCATCGGGCTCGGACACGAGCGGATCACCTTCCTGACCGGCCCGTTCGCGATCGAGCAGGTGCGGCGCCGCCACGAGGGGCTGCGCGAGGCGTGCGCGGAGGCGCACCTGGACCCGGACGAGGCCGTCCGGGTGGTCGAGCAGCCCCAGCTCAACGCCGCCCAAGGGGAGCGGGCCGTCGACGCGGTCCTGGCCGGCGGTCCCAAGCAGCGTCCCCAGGCCGTCTTCTGCGCCAACGACCAGCTGGCGCTGGGCCTGATGAAGGGCCTGGGCCGGCGCGGGATCCGCGTACCCGAGGACATCTCCGTCGTCGGCTACGACAACGTCGACATCGCCGACCTCGTCCACCCCGGGCTGACCTCGGTCGCCCAGCCCAAGTTCGACCTGGGGCGCTCGGCGATGCGCCTGCTCGTCTCGGAACTGAACGACCCCGGCCACCGGCACGAGCGCGTGTGGTTCACACCCGAGCTCGTGGTCCGGGGGTCCACGGCCGCGCGCCGGTCCTGATCCGTCCCCGGCCGATCCGCTCCCCCGAGCGCGTGGCCGGGCGCACGCGCGGGGTCGGCACCCGGGCGGCGCCTCGGGGCGGGGTCGCCCCGGGGCGCCGGACGCGTCCTCAGACCGCGGCGGCCTCGTCCTCGGTCCCGGCGGCGGATCCGTGCTCGGGCTCGTCGGGGTCCGGGAAGACCGGCCCCGGGGACGCGGACGGGACACGGACCACCGAGCGGGGGCGGTCGTCCATCAGGAGTCGGAGGACGTCCGGTCGCGCGTAGTGGCCGACCGGGTCAGCGGCGTTCTTGGCCAGGTCGATCAGGCCCAGATCGATGTCGGCGAGCACCAGGCCCTCGGTGTGCTCGTCCAGGGGCTCGGTGAGCCGGCGACCGTCGGGGCCGTAGACCCGGGAGCATCCGGCCCCGGGAGAGAGCAGAGCGCGTTGGCCGTCGGTCGGAGCGAAGACCTCCAGACCCGCCGGTCCGAGGACCTGCGTGGTCGCGACCACGAAGCAGCCGCCCTCCAGGGCGTAGGTCTGGGTGACCGCCATGTTGGCCTCCTCCCCCAGGGCATGGGCGAGTCCCCTGTACAGGCCGAAGCTGGGCCAGCCCGCGACGTGCACCTGCTCGTGTTGGGCGTACATCGCGAACTTCACCAGCGGCTGAAGGTGCTCCCAGCAGTTGAGCGCGCCCAGTCGGCCGAGCGGGGTGTCGGCCACCACCAGGTCGCCGCCGTCGCCCTCCCCGAACAGGGTGCGCTCGACGTGCGTGGGCTTGAGCTTGCGGCGGTGCAGGACCAGCGCGCCGTCGGCACCGAACACCGACTGTGCCATGTACAGGCTGCCGTGGTCCTTCTCGCTGTAGCCGAGCGCCACGGTGATGCCGTGGCGCCGGGCCGCCTGGCGGATCGCCGCCAGGTGGCGCCCGTCCACGGTCAGCGAGTTGGCGTGGTAGCGGGCGATGGAGGGCATCTGCCCGGCCACCGGGCCAAGCCAGAGGAAGAGCGGGTAGCCGGGGATCCAGGTCTCGGGGAAGGCGATGAGCGCCGCGTCGCGGGCGGCGGCCTCGGCGATCAGGGCCAGGGTCTTGTCGACGGTCGCGTCCGCGTCGAGCCACACCGGCTCGGCCTGGACGGCGGCGACGCGATAGGTGCCGGACATCGTGTCCTCCTCGTTCGGGGAAGGGCGTGCGGCCATGGTCGATGGCGCACACTCCGCCCGCGAGGCGCAACGTGCACGGACGTGCGGCGTCGTGCGCACTACTCCCGCAGCGCGGAGGGGGCGATGCCGTAGCGGCGGGTGAAGGCACGGGTGAAGGTCGTCCGGTCGGGGAGGCCGACCGCCGCGGCGATCCCGGCGATGGTGCGCAGCCGCTGCCGGGGGTCGGTGAGCATCCGGTGCGCGGCACGCAGCCGCTGGTCGCGGATGTAGGCGGCCGGCGAGGTCCCGGCCTCGGCGAAGACCAGGGCCGTGTAGCGCGCCGAGACTCCGTGTTCGCGTGCCAGTCGGCCCGCGGTCAGGTCCGGGTCGGCGAAGTGGTCGCGCACGTGGGCACGCATGGCCGACAGCAGTGCCCCGCGGCCGGTGTCCGCGGGCGCTTCGGTGCCGGTCGAGGCGCGAAGGGCGGTCGCCAGCAGTCCCAGCGCGGTGTGTCCGAGTTCGGCACGCTGGTCCCCGGTCAGGCCGTCGGCGACTCCGGAGAGTTCGCCCAGGTACGCGGCCAGCACTCGGGTGGCGGGCTCCGCGGCCGGTAGCGCGCGGCCGTACAGCGCGTCCTCGCCGCAGCCGACGAGGTCGCGCAGCGCGGGCCGCGGAACCTGGAGGACGATCTCCCGGATGGGCCCGGGAAAGGCGAGTCGATAGGGACGTGTGGCGTCGTAGAGCGCGCCCGACCCGGGGGCCAGGGGCACCCGCCGTTCTCCCTGCAGCACCGTTCCCGCTCCGCCCAACTGCAACGAGAACAGGTAGAACTCGCGCGGTTCCACCCTGGTCAGGCGGGGCGTGCGCAGCACGACCGAGTGACCGCGCGAGTCGACGCCGGTCATGGTGACGCCGGGCAGAAGGACGGTCTGTTCGACGGAGCCGCGGAAGGAATCGGACACCCCGGCCAGCGCCAGAGGCACGAAACTGTCGCTGATCACCTGGGCCCACTGCTCGGGCCCCTCCGCACTCACCTTCATGCCCGGATTGTCCTCCGGCCACGTCGCGGACGGGTCACAGCCCCTGGTCGGCGCTCAGGTGGCCGCCGGCGCGGCCGTGCTGCGCCGCACCACGAGGTCGGTGGCCAGGTCCAGGCGCAGGTTGGCGGGGCGCTCCCCGCGGGCCAGGGAGAGCGCCATCCGGGTGGCCTCCTCGGCCATCTCGGTGAGCGGCTGGCGCACGGTGGTCAGCGGCGGGCCCACCCACCGGGCGACGGGCAGGTCGTCGTAGCCGACGACGCTGAGGTCCTCGGGGATGCGCACGCCCAGCTCGCGCGCGGCCTCGTACAGGCCCATGGCCTGCAGGTCGCTGCCGGCGAAGATCGCGGTGGGCGGGTCGTCCAGCCGGAGGAGCTCGCGTCCCCGGTCACGGCCGCTCTCCACGTGGAAGTCGCCGTAGCGGATCAGGTCGGGGTCCACCTCGATCCCGGCGGCGTCCAGAGCCGAGGTGTAGCCGTCGATGCGGGCCTTGCTGCACAGCACGGGCCGCGGACCGCCGATCACCCCGATACGCCGGTGGCCGAGTTCGATGAGGTGGCGGGTGGCGGCCAGGCCGCCGTTCCAGTTGGCCGAGCCCACCGCGGGCATGTCCGGCCCGGGGTCCCCGGCCGGGTCCACGACCACGAAGGGGATGTCGCGGGCGGCCAGGCGGGCGCGCTGTTCGGGCGCCAGGTCGGAGAAGACCAGGATCGCCGCGGTGGACTGGCGCGCCAGGACGGCGTCGACCCAGGCCTCGCGGGGCGTCTGCTCGCCCCCGGACTCGGTGAGCACCACGCTCAGCCCCTCGGCGCGCGCGACGTTCTCCACACCGCGGATGACCTCGATCGCCCAGGCGCTGTCGAGTTCGTGGAAGACGAGGTCGATCATCGAGGACCGGCCGCCGCCGGGTCCGCGCCGACGGCGGTAGCCGTGCCGGCGGATCAGCTCCTCCACGCGCGCGCGGGTCTGGCTGGCCACGTCGGCCCGGCCGTTGAGGACCTTGGACACGGTCGGCACCGAGACACCGGCGGCTTCCGCAATTTTCGAGATGGTGACCGGCTCCGAGAGCGTCGATCCTTCGGGTCCGGGGGTCGGGTCTGCACTCACGTCGCCTGATACTACGCGCTTCCGTGCGGTTCGGCACGAGGCATCGCAACCGACCCGGTATTGACGCCTCTCGTTGCGTCGGCGTAAATTCGGGCCACGCAGATATCGAAATACCATCCGATAGTTTCGGAAGAGGTTGCCCATGACCACCCCCCGAGTCGTCGCAGCAGGCGCATCCGTTCTGGCCCTCCTCACCGCCACCGCGTGCGGAGGAGGCGGAGGCGGTGCCGCCGCGGACGACACCATGCACGTGTGGATGTACCAGGACACGCTGGTCGTCGTGCAGGAGGCGGCCGTCGAACGCTTCAACGCCGACTCCGACGTCCAGGCCGTCATCGACGAGGTCCCCGGTGACAACTACGAGGAGCGGCTGCGCACGGCCATGGGCTCCAGCGAGCAGCCCGACGTCTTCTTCAACTGGGGCGCCGGGAGCATCCAGCCCTACGTCGACCAGGACATGCTGATGCCGCTGGACGACCTCCTGGCCGAGGATCCCGAGCTCGCCGACGCCTTCATCCCCTCCATCCTGGAGGCCGGGAAGGTCGACGGCGTCCAGTACGGCATCCCGCTGCGCGGCACCCAGCCGGTGATCCTCTTCTACAACGAGGCCGTGTTCGAGGACGTCGGCGTCGAGCCGCCGCAGACCTGGGAGGACATCCTCGACCTGGTCGACGCCTTCGACGAGGCCGGGGTGACCCCCTTCGCCCTGGCCGGGGCCGACCCCTGGACCGAGCAGATGTGGCTGCAGTACCTCGTGGACCGCATCGGCGGCCCGGAGGTGTTCGAGCGCATCCACGGCGGCGACATGGAGGGCTGGCGCGACCCGGCGGTCCTGGAGGCCGCCGAGACCGTACAGGACCTGGTCGAGCGCGGCGCGTTCGGCGACGCCTACGCCTCGGTCAGCTACACCGAGGGCGGCGCCTCCACGCTCCTGTCCGAGGGGCGGGCCGCCATGCACCTGATGGGCTCGTGGGAGTACTCCACTCACCTGGACCAGGACCGCGCCTTCGCCGAGGACGACCTGGGCTACACCGTCTTCCCGCCCGTGCCGGGCGGTGAGGGCGACCCGGCCAACGTCGTGGGCAACCCGACCAACTTCTTCTCCGTCACGGCCGACACCGACCACCCCGAGCAGGCCCGCGAGTTCCTGGGCCACACCTCCCGGGAGGAGTACGTGGCCGACATGGTCGCCAACGGCGAGGTCCCCACCACGACCAACGCCGAGGCAGCCGTCGCCGACAGCCCCAACCCCGAGTTCGCCGCCTTCCAGTACGAGATGGTGCGCGACGCGCCGCACTTCCAGCTCTCCTGGGACCAGGCGCTGCCCCCCGAGACCGCCACGCCGATGGTCACCGAGATCGAGTCGCTCTTCAACGGCCAGAGCACGCCCGAGCAGTTCGTCGACGCCCTGGCGGCCCTGTGACCGGCTCCATGACCGGGACCGACACGAGTGAGACCTCGATGAGAGCCCTGCCCCAGAACCGCCCCGCCCGGTCCGGCCCCGCGCCGGCCGCGCCCGCCCCCTCCCCCCGCAGGGCGCGCCCCGTGCGCCACGTGGGCCGACCGGGCGGGGCCTGGGCCCTTCCGGCCCTGCTGTACTTCGGCGTGTTCGCCGCGCTGCCCATGGTGCTGGTGGCCTACCTGTCCCTGACCTCCTGGGGCGGGCTGGGCACACCGGAGTTCATCGGCCTGGAGAACTGGTCACGGCTGGTCGAGGACCCCGTCATGCGCCGCGCGGTGTGGCTCAGCCTGGTCCTCACCGTGCTGAACTGGATCGTCCAGACCCCCATCGCCCTGCTGCTGGGGGTCTGGGCGGCCGGCCCGCAGCGCAACCGCGCCGTCCTCTCGGCGGTCTTCTTCCTGCCGCTGCTGCTGTCCTCGGCCGCCATCGCCATCATCTGGCGGGCCCTGCTCGACCCCAACTTCGGTCCGCTGGCCTGGCTCGGCCCACGGCTCGGCCTGGAGTCGGTGGACGTGCTGGGCGGGCCCACCAGCGCGTTCGCGATGATCGTGTTCGTCACCGCCTGGCAGTTCATCCCGCTGCACATGCTGCTGTACCAGGGCGGCGCGCGCCAGATCCCGGCCTCCCTGTACGAGGCGGCCCGCATCGACGGGGCGGGGATGCTGCGCTCGTTCTGGCACATCACGCTCCCGCAGCTGCGGCACACCGTCACCACGTCGTCGGTGCTGATGGTGGTGGGGTCGCTGACCTACTTCGACACGGTGCTGATCCTCACCGGCGGAGGGCCGGGCACCGACACCACCATCGTGCCGTTCCTGATGTACCGCGCGGGCTTCCGCAGTTGGGAGCTGGGCTACGCCAGCGCGATCGCCTTCACCCTCGTGGTCGTGGCGACCGTCATCGCCCTGTTGCTCGTCCGCTTCACCGGCTTCGGCACGATGCGCAGCACCCGGGAGGGCCTTTGAGCACCACGACCACCCGGCCCCGGACGACCGGGGCCGTCCGGACACGCCCGTCCGCCGCACACCGCCGGCGGCCCAACCTCCTCGCGGGAGCGGGGTCCCTGCTGTGGCTGGCCGTCGTGGGCGTGCCGCTGTACGCCCTGCTCGTGGCCACCTTCCAGCGCAGCGAGAACTACACCTCCGAGGGGCCGCTGACGCCGCCGAGCGACCCGACCCTGCACAACTACGCCACCGCGATCGAGAACGGACTCCTGGGCTTCGTGCTCAACACCGCGATCGTCACCCTGGCCGTGGTGGTGATCGTGGTGGCGCTGTCGGCGACCGCCGGGTACGCCGTGGTGCGCTCGCGCACCCGGTGGACCAACGGGGTCTTCCGCGCCTTCCTGCTGGGGCTGGCGATCCCGTCCCAGGCGGTCATCATCCCCGTCTACCTCATCATCGTGGAGATGGGCCTGTACGACTCGCTGACCGCGATCGTGCTGCCCACGGCGGCGTTCGCGCTGCCGGTCTGCATGCTGATCCTGGTCGGGTCCATGCGCGACATCTCCGAGGAGCTGTACGAGGCCATGGCCCTGGACGGCGCCGGATCGGTGCGCACCTTCGTCCAACTGGTGGTGCCGCTGTCCAGGCCCGGGCTGAGCACCGTGGCGGTCTACTCCGCGCTCCAGGCGTGGAACGGCTTCCTGTTCCCCCTCATCCTCACCCAGTCGTACGACAAGCGGCTCATCACGATGGGGCTCTTCGAGTTCCAGGGCGAGTACCGGGTCGACGTGCCCGGCCTGCTCACCGCCGTGGTGCTGTCCACCGTTCCGCTCTTCATCGTCTACCTGGTGGCACGCCGTTCGCTGGTGGCCGGGCTGATGGGGGTCGGCGGCAAGTGAGCCACGCGCCGCCCACCCGTCGCCCGCCATCGCCCGTGGGGGCGCGCTGCGCGACGAGAGCCGGGCTACCACCGTCAACCGACGCTGACGCGACACCAACCCCCCGTCGCCCGCCACCGCCCGTGGGGGCGCGCTGCGCGACGAGAGCCGGGCTACCACCCTCAACCGACGCTGACGCGACACCAACCCCCCGCCACGAGCACTCCCGAGGCTCCGCGACCCGGAGCACCCTGACAGAGAGAGAGCAGATGACGCGCCCTACCGACTCCCCGGCCCTCGACGTCTGGCGCGACCCCGCGCTGCCGACCGACGACCGCGTCGACCACCTGCTGGGCCGGATGACCCTGGAGGAGAAGGCCGCGCAACTGCGCGGCCTGTGGGTGGGCGCGGACGACAGCGGCACCGGGGTCGCACCCCACCAGCACGACATGGTCGAGGAACCGCCCGTGTGGGAGGAGGCGATCGCCGACGGGCTCGGCCAGCTCACCCGGCCCTTCGGGACCGCGCCGGTCGACCCGGCCGTCGGGGCGCGCTCCCTGGCGCGTTCCCAGCGCGAGGTCGCGGCGGCCAACCGGTTCGGGATCCCCGCCCAGGTGCACGAGGAGTGCCTGGCCGGCTTCACCACCTGGAAGGCGACGGTCTACCCGGTCCCGCCCGCCTGGGGCGCGGCGTTCGACCCGGACCTGGTGGAGCGGATGGCGGCCCAGATCGGTGCGGGGATGCGCCGTGTGGGCGTGCACCAGGGGCTCGCCCCGGTGCTGGACGTGGCCCGCGACCTGCGGTGGGGGCGGACCGAGGAGACGATCGGCGAGGACCCCTACCTCGTCGGCACGATCGCCGGCGCCTACGTGCGCGGGCTGGAGTCGAGCGGGGTCGTGGCCACGCTCAAGCACTTCGTGGGGTACTCCGCCTCGCGCGCCGGCCGCAACCTCGCCCCCGTGCCGGTCGGTCCGCGCGAGTTGGCCGACGTGCTGCTGCCGCCGTTCGAGATGGCACTGCGCCACGGGGGCGCGAGGTCGGTCATGCACTCCTACACCGACAACGACGGGGTGCCGGCGGCGGCCGACCGCGGCCTGCTGACCGGTCTGCTCCGCGACACCTGGGGCTTCGAGGGCACGGTGGTGGCCGACTACTTCGGGGTCTCCTTCCTGCGGACCCTGCACCGGGTGGCCGAGTCCGAGGCGCGGGCGGCCGCGCTGGCCCTGACCGCCGGGGTGGACGTGGAGCTGCCGACGCTGCACTGCTACGGCGCCCCTCTGGTGGCGGCGGTCCGGGCGGGCGAGATCCCCGAGTCCCTGGTGGACCGGGCCGTCCGCAGGGTGCTGCGGCAGAAGTGCGAGCTGGGCCTGCTGGACCCCGACTGGGATCCCGAGGCGGGCGGCACGGCGGCGGAGAAGGGCGGGGTGGACCTGGATCCGGCACCGCAGCGGGACCTGGCCCGGCGCCTGGCCGAGGAGTCGGTGGTGCTGCTGGCCAACGACGGCGTCCTGCCGTTGTCGACGGGCGGGACGATCGCGGTGGTGGGCCCCAACGCCGACACCGCCGAGGCGATGCTGGGCTGCTACTCCTTCCCCAGCCACGTGGGGGTGGCCCATCCCGGGCTGCCCCTGGGCGTGGAGATCCCCACGCTGGTGGAGTCACTGCGCGCCGAGCTGCCCGACACCGGCATCGTGCACGCGCGCGGCTGCGGGGTGGACGACGGCGACACCTCCGGCATCGCCGAGGCGGTGGCGCTCGCGCGCGGGGCACAGGTGTGCGTGGTCGTGCTGGGTGACCGGGCCGGGCTGTTCGGCCGCGGGACCTCGGGTGAGGGCTGCGACGCCACCGACCTGCGCCTGCCCGGGGCGCAGCGCGACCTGGTGGCCGCCGTGGCGGCCACGGGCACACCGGTCGTGCTCGTGCAGCTCGGCGGGCGCCCCTACGCGCTGGACGGGCTGAGCGACCGGGTGGCCGCGGTGGTGCAGGCGTTCTTCCCCGGGGAGGAGGGCGGTCCGGCGGTGGCCGGTGTGCTCTCCGGTCGCGTCAATCCCAGCGGCCGGATGCCGTTCGGGCTGCCGCGCGATCCGGGCGGTCAGCCCTCGACGTATCTCGGTCCGCCCCTGGCCGGGCGCAGCGAGGTGAGCTCGGTGGATCCCACGCCGCTCTTCGCCTTCGGCCATGGGATGTCCTACACCGACTTCTCGTGGTCGTGCCCGGCTCTGAACGGGGCCGCGCAGAGGCCGGACGAGGCGGCCCCGGAGGTGGCCACCGACGGGGAGGTCGCCGTCGCGTGCACGGTGCGCAACGACGGTCCGGTCGCGGGCACCGAGGTGGTCCAGCTGTACCTGAGCGACCCGGTGGCGGCGGTGACGCGCCCGGTGCGGCGGCTCATCGGCTACGCGCGGGTCGATCTGGAGCCGGGTGACGAGCGTACGGTGGAGTTCACGGTCCACGCGGACCTGGCCGCCTACACCGGTCCTGACCTGCGCCGGATCGTGGACCCGGGTGACCTGGAACTGAGCCTGGCCGCGTCTTCCGCAGATCCGGGTTTCCTGTTCCGGATCCGTCTGCGCGGACCGGTCCGGGAGGTCGGACACACCCGTCGCCTCCTCACGGAAAGCAGAATCCTCCGCGAACCCGTCCGCGCCTCCTGACACCAGCGAAGCCTCCCGTGACCTGTGCGTCGCCGCTTGACTACCCCGTACAGGCCCTGGAACATTCACGCTGTTTCGATCATCAGACCGCTTGAACCCTCCCGCGGACGCCGCTAGGTTTTCGGCACCCCACGGGTGGGAAGTCGGCGGATGAGTCGCTTCCGCGACGAGATCGAAGGGGCGTATGAGCGATCAGAGCATTGACCCGAGTGCGGTGGCCGAGTCCGAACTCGCGACACGGCGCGGGATGTTCCGGGCGGTGGCCTTCCGTGACCCCGGGGACGGCAACGAGCACCTGGCCCTGGTGCTCGGCCCCCTGGGGGACGGCGAGGACGTCCTGGTCCGCGTCCACTCCGAGTGCGTGACCGGGGACGCCATGGGCGCGCTGCGCTGCGAGTGCGGCGACCAGCTCGACGCCGCCCTGGACAGGATCGTCGGCGAGGGCCGCGGCGTCCTGGTGTACCTGCGCGGGCACGAGGGCCGGGGCATCGGGCTCCTGGCCAAGGTCCGCACCCTCGCGCTCCAGGACCGCGAGGGACTGGACACCGTCGACTCGGCCACCGTGCTGGGCCTGCCCGTGGACACGCGCGACTACGGCCCGGCGGCGCGCGTGCTGCGCCACCTGGAGGTGCGCTCGGTCCGGCTGCTCACGAACAACCCGGACAAAGGGCGCTCCCTGGAGGACCACGGTGTCAAAGTGGCCTCCCGCGTCCCGCTGCTGATGCCCGCCCGCACGCAGAACAGGGCCTATCTGACGGCCAAGCGCGACCGGATGGGCCACGACCTGCCACACCTGGACCCGCCCCTGGACGGACCCGACCCGGCGCTGGGGTGACCGGCCATGTGCGCTGTGAGCGTCGCCGCCGGCGTCCCGCCGGAGACCGCGGTCCTGACGGCCGGAGGAATCGGGCTCGGCCCGGTGGGCTGGACGATGGGCGCGGTCTACCTCGTGGCCGGTGCCGCCGCCCTGCGGTGGGCCATGCGCCGGGCGGGCCGGGGCGCCCTGGGACCGGCCGACCGCGTGACCCTGGTGCGGGCGGCCCTCATCGGCGGGGTGACCGCGCTGGTCGCCGACGGCGGTCACACCTGGGCCGTCGTCGCGCTGGCCCTTCCCGCCCTGCTCCTGGACCTGGTGGACGGGTTCGTGGCCCGTCGCACCGGGACCGAGTCGGACTTCGGTGCCCGCTTCGACATGGAGACCGACGCCTTCCTCATCCTCGTCCTGAGCGTGCACGCCGTGCAGTACCTCGGGCCGTGGGTGCTCCTCATCGGGGCGATGCGCTACGTCTTCGGCGCCGCCGCGTGGGTGGCGCCCTGGCTGTCCGGCCCGCTGCCGCCCAGTCGGGCACGCAAGCGGGTCGCCGCCCTGCAGGGCGCGGCCCTGGTCGCGGCCGCCCCGGCCCTGCTGCCGGTCTGGGCCGCCACCGTGCTGGTGGCCGGCGCCCTGGCCGCCCTGCTGTGGTCCTTCGGGCGCGACGTCGTCCGGCTCTGGCACTCGCGTGAGTGCGGCGCGGACCTGATCGCCCACCGCAAGTGAACCGGCCCCAGGCGCGGGGCCGGGGTCGCGCGTGCGAGGGATGTGTCCGCTGTGACTGACGAGGACGAGGAGAAACATGAGCCAGCAAGCACGGGGGTTCTGGGTGAGTGCTCCCGGCGCGGGTGAGATCCGCACCGTCGACCTGCCCGAGCCCGGGGCCGGCGAGGTCCGCGTGCGCACCCTGTACTCGGGTGTGAGCCGGGGCACCGAGACGCTGGTCTTCCAGGGGCGTGTGCCCGAGCGTCTGGACCGCGTGATGCGCGCTCCCTTCCAGGAGGGCTCCTTCCCCGGACCCTGCAAGTACGGCTACCTCAACGTCGGTGTGGTCGAGGAGGGGCCGGAGAGCATGGTGGGGCGCACCGTGTTCACGCTGTACCCGCACCAGACGCGCTTCGTGCTGCCGGTGAGCGCGCTGCGGCTCGTACCCGAAGGGGTACCGCCCGCGCGGGCCGTACTCGCCGGCACCGTGGAGACGGCCGTCAACGCCCTCTGGGACTCCACGCCGCGGCTCGGCGACCGTGCCACGGTCGTCGGCGCCGGGATGGTGGGCTGTTGCGTGGCCCGGCTGCTGGCCCGCGTGCCGGGCACCCGGGTCGAGCTGGTCGACGTCGATCCGGCCCGCGCCCGTGTCGCCGAACGGCTCGGCGTCGGCTTCGCCCCGCCCGAGGAGGCCGCCCACGACCGCGACCTGGTCTTCCACACCAGCGCCACCGAGGAGGGGCTGGCACTCGCCCTGCGCGTGGCCGCCACCGACGGCGAGGTGGTCGAGCTGAGCTGGTACGGCGACCGGCCCGTGAGCGTGCCGCTGGGCGAGGACTTCCACTCCCGCCGGATCACGTTGCGCTCCAGCCAGGTGGGCGGGATCGCCCTCGCCCGACGGGGGCGGCGCGACTACGGCGACCGGCTCGACCTGGCCCTGGAACTGCTCGCCGACCCCGCCTTCGACGCGCTGCTCACCGGGGAGAGCGCCTTCGACGACCTGCCCTCGGTCATGCCCCGGCTGGCCGACGGGTCCCTGCCCGCCCTGTGCCACCGGATCGTCTACCCGTGACCGCAACCGCCCCCACCGAAGGAGCCGCCTCCCGTGTTCACCGTCACCGTCCGCGACCACCTGATGGTCGCCCACAGCTTCCGCGGCGCCGTCTTCGGTCCCGCCCAGCGACTGCACGGCGCCACGTTCGTCGTCGACGCGACGTTCCGCCGTCCCGAACTCGACCAGGACAACATCGTCATCGACATCGGCCTGGCCACGCGTGAGCTGGCCGCGGTGCTCGCCGAGCTCAACTACCGCAATCTGGACGAGGAACCCGATTTCGCGGGCGTCAACACCTCCACCGAGTACCTGGCCAAGGTGGTCGGCGACCGGCTCGTCGAACGCGTCGACGCGCGGGCGCGCGGCCTGAGCGGACTGACCGTGACTCTGAGCGAGTCGCACGTGGCCTGGGCGAGCCACGACCGCGAGCTGTGAGCACCGTCTTCGTCGTCCCCGCCGGCGACGCTCCCAGCGGCGGCCACGTCTACGACGAACGGCTGGCGCGGGCCATGGCGGCCGCCGGACGCCCCCTGCGGACCGTGGCCGTGCCCGGCGACTGGCCGCGGCCGGACTCCGCGGCACGGGCGCGCCTGGCCGGACTGCTCGCCGGGCTGCCCGACCGGTCCACCGTGCTGCTGGACGGCCTGGTCGCCTGCGGTGTGCCCGAGGTGGTCGTGCCGCACGCCGGGCGGCTGCGCACGGTCGTGCTGGTGCACCTGCCGCTGGCCGACGAGACCGGACTGGACCCCGGTCTGGCCCGCGACCTGGACGAACGCGAGGGCCGGGTGCTGCGGGCCGCCGCGGAGGCGGTGGCCACCAGCGCGTGGGCCGCCGCGGACGTGGCCGCCCGCCACGGCGTGGACCGGGTCCACGCCGTGCCCCCGGGTGTGGACCCGGCGCCGCCCTCCCCCGGGACGGACGGGTCCTCCCGCCTGCTGTGCGTGGCGTCGCTGACCCCGCGCAAGGGGCACGACGTACTGCTGGACGCGCTCGCTCTCGTGCGCGGCCCCGCGTGGTCGTGCGAGTGCGTGGGCCCCTTCGGCGACCCCGGCCTGGTGGCGGCGCTGCGGTCCCGGGCCGGGTCGCTCCCGGTACGCTTCGCGGGCGCACGGGCCGGCCTGGCGCTACAGGCGTCCTACGCCGCCGCCGACCTCGTCGTGCTGCCTTCCAGAGGGGAGACCTACGGCATGGTCGTGACCGAGGCACTGGCCAGGGCGGTCCCGGTGGTGGCGACGGCGGTGGGCGGTGTCCCCGAGGCGCTGGGCCGCGACCCCTTCGGTCGCCGTCCCGGCCTGCTCGTCGCGCCGGAGGACCCCGCCGCGCTCGGCGACGCGCTGCGGCGGTGGCTGACCGACGCGACGCTGCGCGAACGGTTACGCGACTCCGCGCGCCTTCGACGGCTGGACTTGACAGGATGGAAGGAGGCGGCGCGGGCCATGGCCGCCGTCCTGGACCGGGAGGTGTCCCGATGAGCGAGACCGACGTAGCCCCGTTCGCTCCGGAGTGGCTGGCCCTGCGCGAGGGCGCCGACGCCCGGGCGCGCGCCCGTGAGCCGGTCGGGCTGATCGGCGACCGCGGCCGGGTCGTCGCCGACCTGGGCTGCGGCACCGGTTCGCTGGGCCGCTGGCTCGCCCCCCGCCTGCCCTCCCCCCAGCACTGGGTGCTCTTCGACCGCGACCCCCGGCTGCTCGCGATGGCCGAGCACGGCGTGCCCGGCGCCACGACCGAGACCCGGCGGCGCGACCTGGCGTCTCTGCGGCCGACCGACCTGGACGGATGCACGCTGGTGGTGGCCTCCGCCCTGCTGGACGTGCTGACCCGTCCGGCGGTGGGCGCCCTGGTCGAGGCCGTGGTCGGCGCCGGCTGCCCGGCGCTGTTCTCGCTGACGGTGGCGGGGCGTGTGGAGCTGTCGCCCGCCGATCCGCTCGACGGCGCGGTCGCCCGCGCGTTCGACGCCCACCAGCGGCGCGGGGGCCTGCTGGGTCCCGACGCGGTCGAGGCGGCGCGCGCGGCCTTCACCGAGCGCGGCGCCGCGACGCGCACGTTCGCGAGTCCGTGGCGGCTGGGTCCTGGGGAGGGCGCGCTGCTGGCGGCGTGGCTGCGCGGCTGGGTGGGCGCGGCGCGGGAGCAGGACCCGGACCTGCCCGCGGACGCCTACCTGGAGCGGCGGCTGGAGGAGTGCTCGCGCGGCGCCCTGTACGCCATCGTCCACCACACCGACCTGTGGGCCGACCCGGCCGGGGACGACCGATGAGGATCCACGCGTGGCTGCGGGGCCTGGCCGGTGCGCTGGTCCTGGCGGGGGTGGTGTGGTGGTACCCGCTGGAGGTCTTCACCGACGCGTTCGCCGTGGTGGACGCGGGCGCGGTCGGGCTGGCCCTGGGCGTGGGCGCGTTGACCACGGTGCTCAGCGCCGCGCGCTGGCGGGTGGTGGCACGCGCCGTGGGCCTGCGGTTGCCGCTGGGGCGCGCGGTCGCCGACTACTACCGGGCCGTGTTCCTCAACGCCGTGCTGCCCGCCGGGGTGGTCGGGGACGTGCACCGGGCGCTGTGCCACGGGCGCTACGCCGGCGACCTGTCGCGGAGCGTGCGCGCTGTGGTGCTGGAGCGCCTGGCCGGGCAGGCCGTGCTCGCCCTGACCGCGGCCGCGCTGCTCTTCGCGCTTCCGGCCGCCCTGCTGGGGCCGGGCCTGCGCGCGGTCGGGGTCTCCGCGGGTGTGGTCGCGGTACTGGCGGCGGGTACCGCCGTCGGCCTGGCCGTGGGACGGCGCCGCCGTCCGCGGTGGTGGGGGGCGCTCCGCGCCGCGGCTGCCGACGCGCGGACCGGCCTGTGGTCGCACCGCGCCGAGGTGCTGACGCTGTCGGCTGCCGCACTGGCCGGCTACGTCGTGCTGTTCCTGGCGGCGGCGCGCCTGGCGGGTGTGACCGCCCCGTGGCCGCAGGTGGTGCCGTTGGTGGTCCTGGCGCTGCTGGCGATGAGCCTGCCGGTCAACGTCGGAGGCTGGGGGCCGCGCGAGGCCGTCACGGCGCTGGCCTTCGGCGCGGCCGGGCTGGGTGCCGAGCAGGGGGTGACGGCGTCGGTGGTCTACGGGCTGCTGGCGCTGGTGGCCGCCGCGCCGGGGGCGCTAGTGCTGGTCGTGCGTGTCCTGCAGGGCCCCGAGGTGCCCGGCGAAGGCCCCGACCAGGGCGGCGAGCAGCCGTCCGCCCTTGTCGGCCGTGGCCAGTGAGGGGCGGCCGACCACGCCGGTCGGGGTGTAGGGCGCCAGGCCCAGGGTGGGCATGTGGTCGCGCGGCCCGGTGACGTGGTCGGCTCCGGCGGCTGAGGGGCCGACCATCTCCGGGTGGGCGTGCAGCAGGACGGAGGTCTCCAGTTCGCCCGCGTGCATGTCGGTGTCGTTGTCCGTGGCCATCCCGGCGGCGGTGCGGGCGGCCTCCCATTCGTGGGCCTGGGGGAAGAGCGCCATGGCGCCGCCGGACTCCTGGACCACGTTGGCCAGGACGTGGTTGCCGCCGTGGCCGTTGACCAGGACCAGCCGCGGTGTGCCCGAGCGGCGCAGGGAGTCGGCGGCGTCGGTGACCACGGCGTGCAGGGTGCGCGCGGAGATGCTGACGGTGCCGGGCCAGGCGGCGTGCTCGTGGGAGCAGGACAGGGTCAGGGGCGGCAGGACGCGCACGGGGTGGGCGTCGGCGAGGGCGGCGGCCACCGTGCAGGCGATGACGGTGTCGGTGACCAGGGGCAGGTGGGGGCCGTGCTGTTCGAGGCTGCCGACGGGCAGCAGGGCCACCCGCGCAGCGCGTTCGCCCTCCTCCACGGTGGTGGTCAGCGGTAGCAGGGAGCGCGTGGTCCGGTCGTCCATGGGGCCAGTATCCCCCGCGGGGTCAGGAGGTGAAGGGCGCCTCGGCCTCGTCGAGGACCTCCTCGGCGATCTCGGCGAGGTCGCGCGCGGCCTCCTCCCCGGTCCAGGTCTCCAGGGACACCCGCAGGCAGGCGAGGAAGACGGCGACGAGGACGGCGTAGCGCACGCCGCCGGGGCGGCGGCGTCCGTCCAGGGCCCGTTCCAGGTCCCGGGCGAGCTCGGCGTGGTTGGCGAGCAGCCTGGCCAGCAGTGCGGGGTGCTTGCGGGCGAGTTTGGCGCGCGCCCACCCCTCCCGGTCGGTCGGGCGTCCCCAGTGGGCGTAGACGCCGCGGGCGGCGTAGCGCAGCGCGGTCCAGGCGTCCTCGTCGGCGGGCCGGTCCAGCACCGCGTGCGTGAGCGAGCGCATGTACACGTGCTCACCGTGCAGGACGGCCTCCTCCTTGCAGGAGAAGTAGTTGGAGAAGGTCCGTCGCGAGACGTTGGCGGCCTCCGCGATCGCCTCCACCGTGACGTTCTCGTACCCGAGTTCGGCGGTCAGCCGCACGGCGGCGGCGTGCACCCCTCGCCGCGTCTCTTCCTTCTTGCGTTCCCGCAGTCCACCCGCTCTGTCCACGGTGCTAGTCTACACACAGTGCAAACATGCTCATTGGGCATCTTTGCCTGGTGAGCACACTTTCAGGCTCGTCCCATCTCGTCTTCCAGAGGTCTCCTTGAGCAGAACACGCCCGGCGCCCGAGACGCGGACACCATCGATCACGCGCTCACTGAGCGGGCTGCTCACCGTGCTGGGCGTGACGATGCTCAGCGGCACGATCGTGTCGGTCGCGCTCCCCCAGATCGTGGGCTCCCTCAACGGCACGCAGTCGCAGTACACCTGGGTGGTGACCGCGACCCTGCTGGCGTCGACGGCCTCCACACCGATCTGGGGCAGGCTGGCCGACCTCTTCGACAAGAAGCGGCTGCTCCAGCTGTCGATCGTCCTCTTCGTCCTCTCCTCGCTGCTGTGCGGCCTGGCGCAGTCGACCGAACAGCTCATCGCCTTCCGCACCGTGCAGGGTCTGGGCATGGGAGCGTCCCAGGTCCTGGTGCAGGTGATCATCGCCTCGCTGGTCAGCCCCAAGGAGCGCGGCAGGTTCAACGGCTACATCGGCGCCATCATGGCGGTGGCCACCGTCGGCGGGCCGCTCATCGGCGGGGCGATCACCGACATCTCCTGGCTCGGCTGGCGCTGGTGCTTCCTCATCGGCGTGCCGTTCCTGGTCATCGCGTTCGTCGTGATCGGCCGCACCCTGCACCTGTCCGACACCCGCCGCCCGGACACCAGGGTGGACTACGCGGGCGCGCTGCTCATCGCCTCCGGTGTCAGCCTGCTCCTGCTGTGGGTGACCTTCGTCGGCGACGGCTTCGGCTGGTTCTCCTGGCCGTCCGCCGCCATGGTCGCGGGGACGGTGGTCCTGCTCGGCCTGGCCGTGCGGGTGGAGTCGCGGGTGTCGCAGCCGGTCATCCCCGTGCACCTGGTCGTGCGGCGCGAGACGGCGATGGCCATCCTGGCCAGCGCCGCGGTCGGCATGGCCATGTTCGGCGGCGCGGTCTTCCTGGGCCAGTACTTCCAGCTCGCCCGCGGCTACTCCCCGATCGAGGCCGGGCTCCTGACCGCGCCACTGATGCTGGGCGTCCTGGTCTCCTCCACGGTCTCGGGCCGTATGGTCTCGCGCTCGGGCCGGGTCAAGTCCTACGTCGTCACCGGCATGGTGTCGCTGACCGCGGGCTTCCTGGTCCTGTCCACCATCGACGAGACCACGTCGCTGTACCTCGTGGCCGGCGGCATGGTCCTGATGGGTGCCGGGGTGGGCATGTCGATGCAGAACCTGGTGCTGGTGGTCCAGAACTCCGTCCCGCTGAGCGAACTCGGCGCGGCCAGCGGGGCCATCACCTTCTTCCGCTCCCTGGGCGGCACCGTCGGGGTCTCGGTCCTGGGAGCCGTCCTGGCCAACCGGGTCGGCACCGGCGTCACCGACGGCCTGGCCCGCGCGGGGGTCGACGCCTCCGCCGCCCCGGGCAGCGCAACGCTGAACCTGGACGCCATGCCGCCGTTCGTCCGGGGGATCGTCGAGTCCGCGTACGGCTCCGCGACCGGCGACATCTTCCTGCTCGCCACGGGCATCGCGTCGGTCGGCCTGGTCGTCGCCCTGTTCCTGCCCCGGGTGCGGCTGCGCGACAGCCTCGATCTGCCGGGCCGGGAGGACGACGGGGAGCCCGCCGGTCCCACCGCCCCGACCGACACGGCCGCCTCCGGCTGAATCCGCTGGTCCACCCAGGAAAGGACGCCCCCGGCATCGCCCCCGGGGGCGTCCGCCGTGTCGGTCCCGGTGCGGGAAGCCCTACGGGACAGGCGATACGGAGTTGCGCACGCGGGGCGCGGCCACAAGACTGCGGGTAGCGCAGCGCTCACCGCTCCGACGAGAGGTCCCCATGACGGACACGCCCATCGACACCAGCGTCGCCCACACGGCACGGGTGTGGAACTACTGGCTCGGCGGCAAGGACAACTACCCCGTCGACCGCGAGGTCGGGGACCAGGTCAGAGAGCTTCTCCCCCAGGTGGTCGAGGTCGCCCTCGGCGACCGCCTCTTCCTGCGCCGCGCGGTCACGCACATGGCCGAGGAGGGGATCCGCCAGTTCCTGGACATCGGCACCGGCCTGCCCACAGCCGACAACACCCACGAGGTGGCCCAGGCCCGCGCCCCTGAGGCGCGTGTGGTCTACGTCGACAACGACCCCCTCGTCCTGGCCCACGCGCACGCCCTGCTCACGGGCACCGAGGCGGGCCGGACCACGTTCGTGGGATCGGACCTGCGCGACACCGCATCGGTGCTCGAGGCCGCCGCCGAGACCCTCGACCTCTCACAGCCGGTCGGCCTGACCCTGCTGGGGACGATGGGCCACTTCGAGGACATCGAGGAGGCACTCGGCCTCGTCCGCACCTACATGGCCGCCCTGGCGCCGGGCAGCTTCCTGGCGGTGTGCGACGGCGTCTTCGCCCACCTGGAGCGGGTCACCGGCGCGCGTGCGCTGGAGGCCATGGAGCGCTGGCAGGAGGGCGTCGCCCAGGCGTACCACCTGCGCTCGGTGGAGGACTTCACCCGCTTCTTCGACGGCTTCGAGCTGGTCGAGCCCGGGGTCGTCTCCGTGCTGCGCTGGCGTCCGGAGCCGACCGAGGTCGGCGAGATCCGGGACCTGCCCCAGTACTGCAGCCTGGCCCGCAAGGTGTAGGGCCTCCGCCGAGGGGGCGGGGGCCGTCCCGGGCGGGGCCGCCCCGCGGGTGGCCTCCGGGGAATGTCGTGGGGCGGTCCTAGGGTGGTCCCACCCGCCCCGGATCCACCGGGCACGAACGGAAGCGGACCCCGCCATGAGCACCATCACCCACTTCGTCGCCCAGTCCGTCGACGGCTACATCGAGGGTCCCGGCGGCGAGTTCGACTGGCCGCTCATGGGCCCCGAGCTGTCGGCGTACGCGCGCGCCCTGGGAGAGGAGACCGACGCCTTCCTCTACGGCCGCAGGGTGTGGGACATGATGTCGGGTTTCTGGCCGCGCGCCGAGGACATCTCCACCGACGAACACGACCTGGCCTTCGCCCCGATGTGGCGGGACAAGCCCAAGTACGTCGTGTCCCGGACCCTGGAGAAGGCCGACTGGAACACCGAGGTCATCGGGGACGACGTGGCCGCGCGGCTGGGCGCGCTCAAGGAGTCCGGCACGAGCATGGTGATGTTCGGCGGCTCGGACCTGGCCGCCTCCCTGACCGAGGAGGGGCTCATCGACGACTACCAGGTGTTCGTGCACCCGGTGGTGCTGGGCGGCGGCAGGCCCGCCTTCCCCCACAACGAGAGGCGCCACGGGTTGAGCCTGGTCGAGTCGCGCGTGTTCGACTCCCAGGTCGTCCTGGCGCGCTACCGCCGCGCCTGAACCGCCCGGTCCGCGCACGCGTCCGGGCCCGCCAGGCGGTGACCGGGCCCGGAGCGGACCGTACGGTGGTCAGTTCACCGTGACGGTCAGGGGATCGTCGAGCGTGGAGGGATCCACGACCTCCAACTCGGAGACCTCGGTGCCCTCCGGCACGTCCACCACGACCTCACCACTGAGCGAGTTGCCCGGGTTGATGTCGGTGTAGACGAAGTCGCCGAGGAGGGTGAAGTCGACCGAGTGGGCGTTGCCCTCGGAGTCGTGCAGAGTCACGGCCTCGCTCGCGTCGAACACGGTGGCCTCGGTGCCCTGGTTGGACACCTCCATCTGGATCACCTGGAACTCACCCTGCGGGTACTCGGTGAGGTCGAACTCGTCGGTGTAGGAGGTCCGGGTCTGGATGTCCACCACGGTGACCTCCCAGTCGCCCGTGGACCCGGCCTCGCCCACGGCCACGGTCTGACCTGCGGGTTCCGACTCGGCGGAGAGCACGAACACGCCCGCCACCACCAGCACGAACAGGGAGAATCCGGAGAGGACGATCCCCCACAGGGCCATCGTCGTGCCCTTCAGGTGACCCGCGGAGCCGCGGATGCGCACGAGCGCCAGGACGCCGGTCACCGCTCCGACGATCGGCGGGAAGACCAGCAGCCCCAGTGGCGTGACCGAGGCGATGCCGACCACGAGGGAGACGGTGGCCAGACCGGAGGTCTCGGCCGGGGTCACCGGCTGGTAGTAGCCTTCGGGCGGGTATCCCGTGGGCGGTGTCCCCCCGTTGTACGGCGGTTGCTGGTTCATCGCGACCCCCTCGGCCGGTCCCCACCGCGGCGGCGCCGGGATGGGGCGGGCGCACGCCCGCCGTCCCGGACCGGGTCTCCGTCCACCCGCGAGGTGTGCGCCCCTCCACCACCAGCCCACCCCGGAACGTGATCCATATCACTGGGGCATTGCGCCCTGGCGCTGGGGTCATTGTCCGGACCGACGGGGTCCTTCGTCCCTGACCGGGGCACGGCGGAGGACCCCGGGAGCGGACGGGTAGCCTTCCCTCGGACCCGCCGCGGGCGGCGTGCCGCCCGACCGACCACCGGGAGGACCTCCGTGGACGCAGTGCTCTTCGACATGTTCGGTGTCATCGCCAGGGACCAGTCCGAGAAGGGGCGTTCGGCCCTGGTACGGGCGGCGGGCGCGCCGGCCGAGGACTTCTGGTCCGCCTACTGGCACCCCCGCCACGCCTACGACCGCGGCGACCTGGACGGCCCCGGTTTCTGGCGCGCGGTCGGCGAACGCCTGGGCACCGCCTTCGACGACGCCGCGGTCGCGGAGCTGGTGGCGCTCGACGTGCGGAGCTGGTCGCACGTGGACGAGGACATGGTCTCCTTCGTCGGCTCGCTGGCCTCCGACGGCGTGAAACTGGGTCTGCTGTCCAACATCCCGCACGAGAACGCCGAGTACTTCGAGCGGCACCACGCGCGGGTGCTGGACCTGTTCGAGGTCCTGGGCCTGTCCTGCCGGCTCAACCTCGCCAAGCCCGAGGCCGCCGCGTACCAGTGGTGCCTTGAAGGGCTGGGGGTCGCGCCCGAGAAGGTGCTGTTCGTCGACGACCGCCCGCACAACGTGGACGCCGCCGTGGCGCTGGGGCTGCAGGGGCACGTGTTCACCTCGCGCGCGGCCCTCCAGGAGCGGCTCGGCCTCCGGTGACCCGACGCCGGACCGCGCCGGAGCCGTGACCGGGTGCGGTCGGCTCCTGACCTGTACCCGGGCGGACCGCTGGGCGTACTGTGACGGTAAGCGCCCTGTGCCCGGGCTCAATGGGCGCCCGGGCCGGGCCGGTTCTCGCCCTGGAGGTGGGCGCCATGTCCACACCTACCCGCAACCGGATCCGAGCGGCCGTCATGATCATCGCGCCGGTGGTCCTGTTGGTCGCCTTCCTCTACCACCCGTTCGTGACCGGCGCCGGCGTCCCGGCCCCGGAGGCCGTCGCGGCGGCCGCCGAGGCCGACACCACGCGTTGGGCCACGGCGCACCTGCTGACCCTGGGCGCCTTCGCCCTGACCGTCCTCGCCTTCCAGGCCCTGCGCGGGCGGCTGAGGGACGCGGGCGAGGAGCGGTGGAGTTCCTGGGGCTTCCCGCTGGTCCTCGTGGGCTTCGTGCTCCTGGCCGGGCTCCCCGCGATCGAGATGACCGTCGCGAGCGCGATCGGCACCGGTGTCGACACCCTGGCGTTGATCGAGGCCGTGAACCCGTGGTTCATCACGCTGCTGATCGGCGGTTCCGTGGCCTTCGTGCTGGGGACGCTGGCGTTCGCTGCCGGTGTGGCCCGTGGCGCGATCATGGGCCGCGGGCTGACGGCGCTGGTGGTGATCGCCCTGGTCGTGACGGCGCTGGCGATGGCGGCCCCGCCGTTCTGGGCCTTCTACGTGGCGGGTGTCGCCGCGATCGCGGCGTTCTGGCCGGTGGCCTGGGCGACGATGCGCACCGGGACGCGGACCGGTGCGACGGTGGAGGCGCAGGAGGGCGTGCGACCCACGGCTCCGCGTCCGCGTGTGGCCGAGGAGCAGGGCGGACTGCTCCGCGGCTTCGGCCGGCGCCGCACGCACACCTCCCACTGATCCCGGCGCTGCCACGGGGCCGACGGTGGACCCGTCGGCCCCGCCCACGCACGCAGCGGCGCACGCCGACCGGCCGCCGTCAGGACTCCGGGGCCGGATCCTGGCGTTCGGCGGCCTCGGCGAGGCGTTTGACCGCCGCCAGGCGCCGGTCCCAGTCGGCGGCGAGCGCGGACATCCACTGAGCCGTCGCGTCCAGCGCCGCGGGCCGCACCGTGTACCGCACCTCGCGTCCGGCCCGCCGTCCGGTCACCAGACCGGCCGCGTCCAGCACGGACAGGTGCTTGACCACCGCCTGCCGGGTGACGGGCAACTGGTCGGCCAGCGCCGTCGCGCTGGCCTCGCCCCGGACGGCGAGCAGGTCGAGCAGTCGGCGCCGGGTCGGGTCGGCCAGGGCGGCCAGGACGCCGTCGGCCTCCTCTCCGGCGCCCGGTTCCGCGCCGGTCACCGCGAGGTGCGTTCGGCGCGCTTCCTGAACGCCTCGAAGACCTCGGGCCAGCCCACGGTGTTGTCCCGCACGGCGCGGTCGCGCAGCTCCTGGGATCCGGCCAGCGACGCGAACCCGCTCTCGACGACGCGCAGCCGTGTCTTGTCGCCCTCGGTGGTCAGCGTGAACTCCACGAGGGTGCTGTTGTCCTCGCTCGGCTCCTCGCCCGGGAAGGCGCTGGCCCAGCGGTAGGCCAGGTAGCCGGGCGGATCGACCTTCTCCACCCGGACGGGGAAGTCGCCGTGCACGGGGTCGCGGGCCACGACGGTCTCGCCCTCCCTGGCCACGGTTCCGGCCGCGGCCTCCGGGTCGGCGACCCAGAACCCGGGCTGGGCCACCAGCGACCAGACACGCTCCAGCGGTGCCGCGATCAGGGTGTCGCGCTCGATTCGGTCCTCGCCCATGGGAGCCTCCTTCGCCGTACCGATAAGTGCAACTCCAGAGTTGCACATCCGGCCAGAAGGAGCAACCATCAGGTTGCACTTCGATCGGGAGCCGGTCACGGTCGCCTGGCGAACTCCGGGGCGTGCTCGGTGCGCACACCGACACCGATCACGTACGCGGGTACGGCCCCCAACGGGGGGAACCGTTTGACCAGCGCGGTCATCGCTTCGGGCGGCCCCGTGCGCCTGCCCTCCAGCACGGGGGCGATCACGTTCCGGTGCATGAGTTGTTGCAGCCCCTGCACCAGGATGGTCGCCGGAAGGCGGCGCCGGTGCACCCGTGCCAGGTCGCGGACACTCGGATGCCCCGCGCGCAGCGGCCCGGCGAGGACCCCGGCCGCGGCGACCGCGTCCTGCACGGCCAGGTTGATGCCGACACCGCCCGCCGGGGACATGGCGTGCGCGGCGTCCCCGATGCACAGCAGGCCGGGCAGGTGCCACTGGCGCAGCCGGTCGAGTCGGACGTCGAGGAACGCGACGTCGTCCATCGACGTCAGCGCGTCCACCGTGTCGGCCAGCGCGGGCAGGCACTCCGCCAACCGCTCGCCGAACCGGTGGACCCCCTCCGCCCGGCGTTCGGCGTCGGACCCCTTGGGGATGAGGTACGCGATCTGGTAGTAGCCCTCGCGCGGGATGACCACGCACATCTGGCCGGTCGCGAAACTGGCCTGGAGCGCCTCGATCCCGTCCCCGGGCCTGCGGGGCAGCCGCAGCCACCAGGCGTCGAAGGGCACCTTGGTCCCGTGCGGCCTCAGGCCCGACGCCGCACGCACCGTCGAACCGCGCCCGTCGGCTCCGACGGTCAGGTCGGCGCGCAGCTCGCCCTCCCCTCCCCCGTCCTCGCGGTCCCGGTACCGGACACCGGTGACCACGCCTCCCCGCCGGGTCAGCCCGGTGACCTCGGTGTTCATCCGCAGGGTGAAGTGCGGCTCCGCCTCGCCCGCCTCGGCGAGCAAGTCGAGCAGGTCCCACTGCGGCACCATCGCGATGTAGGGGAAGGCGATCCCGAGCCGTGTGAAGTCGGCGAACACCACCCGCTCCCCGTGGACGTCCGGCAGGGCCACCTCGTCCACCCTGCTCTGCGGCAGCGCCGCGAAGCGGGCGCCGAGACCGAGTTCGTCCATGAGCTGGAGGGTGCTCGGATGCACGGTGTCACCGCGGAAGTCCCGCAGGAAGTCACCGTGCTTCTCCAGCACGGTCACGTCGACACCACCGCGGGCCAGGAGCAGGCCCAGCACCATTCCGGCCGGTCCGCCGCCCGCGATCACGCAGGTCGTGTGTTCGGTCATGGTCGCCTCCCCGTCCATCGTCGGTCGGCGCGGCACGCCGTGCAATGCCCCGGGCCCGTGTCATCGTGCCCGCCCGGGGCCGGCACGACGCCCGGACGTCGACGACGGGGTGGGTGCTGGGCGCCGGCACCGGCCGAAGCGCCGGCCCCGCCTGTCCCGGTCCAGCGACGGGGGAGGTGCGCACGGCAGGCACCGCCTCCCGGGCACCTGCACCGGAGCCCCACGAGGGGCGGCGCCGGAGGGCCCCGCTCATGAGAAACCCGTGGGCCCCACCGGGCGAACGCGGTGGGGCCCACGGGTGACGCGGCCGGAGCCGTTCGGCCGGAGCGGCGCGCGGCAGGGCACGCCCTAGGACCAGAGGCGCTTGTGGGCCGCCTCCCACGGCCGCGTGTCACCGGACGGCTCGTACCGGCGGGTCTCGGTCGAGGCGGCGACGATCCGGCGCAGCGCGGCGAGGTCGCCCTCCACCGCGCCGACCGCGCGGGCCTGCACCAGCAGGTTGCCGATCGCCGCACCCTCCGCGGGGCCCGCCACGACCGGCAGTCCGGTCGCGTCGGCGGTCAGTTGGCACAACAGGGTGTTGTGCGCGCCCCCGCCGACCACGTGCACGACATCGACGTCCCGACCGCTGAGCTCGGCGGCCTGGCGCACGGCCCGGCGGTAGGCCAGGGCCAGGGAGTCGATGACGCACCGGGCCAGTTCGGCGTCGTCGGACGGCGGGCGCTGCCCGGTCTCGACCGCCAGCTCCGCGATGCGCGCGGGCATGTCGCCCGGCGGCAGGAAGCGCGGGTCGTCCACGTCCACCACGCAGGAGAGGGCGGGCACCCCCGCGGCCCGGCGCAGCAGGTCCGGCAGGTCGACCTCCCGGCCCTGCTCGCGCCAGGTGCGCAGGGACTCCTGCAGCACCCACAGCCCCATGACGTTGCGCAGGTAGCGGACGGTACCGTCCACGCCGAGCTCGTTGGTGAAGTTGGCGGCCCGGCTCCGCTCGCTGCGCACCGGGGCGTCCAGCTCCACGCCGACCAGGGACCACGTCCCGCACGAGACGTAGGCGAAGTTCGGGGTGGTGGCGGGAACCGCGACCACGGCCGAGGCGGTGTCGTGCGAGCCCACGGCGACCAGCGGGGCGCCTGCGGCGGCGCCCACCGACTCCCGGCCCCGCAGCGGGCCCACGACCGTACCCGGCTCGACCAGCCGCGACAGCAGACCGCGCACCGGTACCCCGAACGGTCCTTCGAGCGCGTCCAGGCACGCGTCGGCCCAGGTCCGGGTGCGTACGTCGACCATCCCGGTGGTGGAGGCGTTGGTCAGCTCGGCGACCCGCTCCCCCGTCAACCAGTACCCGAGCAGGTCGGGGATGAGCATCAGCTCGCGGGCCAGGGCCATCTGCGCGTCGCCCGCCGCGGCGGCCAGTTGGAAGACCGTGTTGAACTGTTGGACCTGCAGGCCGTTGACCGCGTACATCCGGTCGGCGGGCAGGTGCTCGAACACCCTCTCCGGGGCACCGGTGGTCCGCGCGTCGCGGTAGTGCGCGGGGTTGCCGAGCAGTGCCGCGTCGGCGTCCAGCAGGCCGTAGTCGACCGCCCAGGAGTCGATACCCGCCGAGGCCAGTCCCCCGTGCGCTTCGGCGGCCGCGCGCAGCCCCTCCTGGACCCCCCGGTACAGGGACAGGATGTCCCAGTGCAGGGTGTCGCGCCCCTCGCGGGGGATCGCGACGGGTCCGTTGGGGAAGCGGGCGACCTCCTCGGTGTGCAGGCGCCCGCCCTCCAGACGGCCGGTGATGACGCGGCCGCTGGAGGCGCCGAGGTCGACCGCGGCGTGGACGGAGTGCGCGGCGCTCATCGCAGGAAGGCGGCGGCGACGCCGGCGTCGACGGGGATGTGCAGGCCGGTGGTGTGCGACAGCTCCCCGGCGGTCAGTGCGAACACGGCGTTGGCGACGTGCTCGGGCAGGACCTCGCGGCCCAGGAGGGTGCGCTTGGCGTAGAACGCGCCCAGCTCCTCCTCCGGGACACCGTAGACCTTGGCCCGCTGGGCGCCCCAGCCGCCGGCGAAGATCCCGGAGCCGCGCACGACCCCGTCGGGGTTGACGCCGTTGACGCGGATGCCCTCGGAGCCGAGTTCGGCGGCCAGCAGGCGCACCTGGTGGGCCTGGTCGGCCTTGACCGAGGAGTAGGCGATGTTATTGGGTCCGGCGAACACCGCGTTCTTGGAGGCGATGTAGACGATGTCCCCGCCCAGGCCCTGGGCGGTCATCAGCCGGGCTGCCTCGCGGGAGACCAGGAAGGAGCCCTTGGCCATGACGTCGTGCTGCAGGTCCCAGTCGCGCTCGGTGGTCTCCAGCAGCGGCTTGGAGATGGACAGGCCGGCGTTGTTGACGACCAGGTCCACTCCGCCGAAGGCCAGGGCTGCCTCCTGGAAGGCGGTGGCGACGGCGGAGGGGTCGCTGACGTCGCAGGCCAGGCCCACGGCGAGGTCGTTCGAGCCGAGTCCGGCGGCGGCCTCGACGGCCTTGTCCGCGTCCAGGTCGGCGACGACCACGCAGGCGCCTTCGGCGGCCAGGCGGGTCGCGATGGCCTTGCCGATGCCGCTCGCGCCGCCGGTCACCAGGGCGACGCGGGTGGCCAGCGGCTTGGGCTCGGGCATCCGGGCGAGCTTGGCCTCTTCCAGGGCCCAGTACTCGATCCGGAACTTCTCCGACTCCTCGATGGGCCGGTAGGTGGAGACCGCCTCGGCTCCGCGCATGACGTTGATGGCGTTGACGTAGAACTCGCCGGCCACGCGCGCGGTCTTGGCGTCCTTGCCGAAGGAGAACATGCCCACCCCGGGCACCAGCACGATGGCCGGGTCGGCGCCGCGCATGGCGGGGCTGTCGGGTGAGGCGTGGCGCTCGTAGTAGGCGCGGTACTCGGCGCGGTACTCCTCGTGGAGTTCGCGCAGCCGGGCGACGGCGTCCTCCAGCGGCGCGTCGGCGGGCAGGTCCAGGACCAGCGGACGGACCTTGGTGCGCAGGAAGTGGTCCGGGCAGGAGGTGCCCAGGGCGGCCAGCCGGGGGTGTTCGGCGGCGGCGAGGAAGTCCAGGACGACGTCGCTGTCGGTGAAGCGGCCGACCTGCGGGTGGTCGGTGGAGGCCAGGCCGCGGATGACCGGGGCCAGGGCGGCGGCGCGCTCGCGGCGCTTCTCCTCGGGCAGGGCGCCGTAGCCCTCCAGGGCGGGGCCGAAGGGCTCGGGGCGGCCGCGCTCGGCGAGGAAGGCCTCGGCGGTGCGGATGATCTCCAGGGAGTTGGCCTGGCACTGCTCGCTGGTGTCGGCCCAGGCGGTGATGCCGTGGCCGCCCAGGACCGCGCCGATGGCCTGCGGGTTCTCCTCGGCGATCGTGGCGATGTCCAGACCGAGCTGGAAGCCCGGACGGCGCCAGGGCACCCACACGACGCGGTCGCCGAAGCACTCGCGGGTGAGCTTCTCGCCGTCGGCCGCGGTCGCCAGGGCGATGCCGGAGTCGGGGTGCAGGTGGTCCACGTGCGCGGCGCGTACGAGCCCGTGCATGGCGGTGTCGATGGAGGGGGCCGCCCCGCCCTTGCCGAAGAGGCAGTGGTCGAAGGCGGCGACCATCTCGTCCTCGCGCTCCTCGCCGGGGTAGACGTCCACGAGCGCGTGGAGCCGGTCCAGGCGGAGCACGGCCAGGCCGTCCTCGGTCAGGGTGCCCAGGTCGCCGCCGGAGCCCTTGACCCACAGCAGTTCGACGGGCTGGCCGGTGACGGGGTCGGTCCGGGTGCCGGCGGCGGAGGTGTTGCCCCCGGCGAAGTTGGTGTTGCGCGGGTCGGCGCCCAGGGTGTTGCTGCGCTTGATGAGGTCGTCGATGACGGAGTCGGCCATGGTGGTCTCCTGGTCGGTCTCGGCTGTGCGGTGGGGTCGGGACTCGCTCACGCGCCCCACCCGGCCTGGGTTCCGCCCTTGCGCTCGTCGATGACGCGTTCCATGTAGCCGGAGGCGGCGTGGGCGGCCATGGGGTCGGCGGCCAGGCCCAGGTCCTCGCGCAGTCCGGCGAGCAGGGGGCGCACGTCGGTGTTGAAGGCGTCCATCATGACGGCGTTGGCGGCCAGGACGTCGCCCTCGGCCTGGGCGGCGGCCAGGGCGTCGGCGTCCACGAGCAGGGCCTTGGCGGTGGCCTCCTGCACGTTCATGACCGAGCGGATCTGCCCGGCGATCTTCGGCTCGATGTTGTGGCACTGGTCGAGCATGAAGGCCACCTCGGTGTCGGCGGCCAGACCGCCGCCGCGGGCGACCTCGTACATGATGCGGAAGAGCTGGAAGGGGTCGGCGGCACCGACCATCAGGTCGTCGTCGGCGTAGAAGCGGGAGTTGAAGTCGAAGGCGCCCAGGCGGCCCGCGCGCAGCAGGAAGGCGACGATGAACTCGATGTTGGTGTGCGCCGCGTGGTGGCCGGTGTCGACGCAGACCACGGCCTTCTCACCGAGTTCGAGGCAGTGCGCGAAGGCGGTGCCCCAGTCGGGGACGTCGGTGGCGTAGAAGGCCGGTTCGAAGAGCTTGTACTCCAGCAGGATGCGCTGGTCGGGGCCGAGCCGTCCGTAGACCTCGGACAGCGCCTCGGACAGGCGGTCCTGGCGGGCCCGCAGGTCGTCCTGGCCGGGGTAGTTGGTGCCGTCGGAGAACCACAGCTTGAGGTCGCGGGAGCCGGTGGCGTCCATGACGTCGACGCAGTCCAGCAGGTGGTCGGTGGCCTTGCGGCGGACCTTGGGGTCGGGGTTGGTGACGCTGCCGAGCTTGTAGTCGTCGTCCTGGAAGACGTTGGAGTTGATGGTTCCGATGCCGATGCCCAGGTCGCGGGCGTGGGCGGCGAGCGCGGAGTAGTCGTCGACCCGGTCCCAGGGGATGTGCAGCGCGACGGTGGGGGCCACGCCGGTGAGGCGGTGGACCTCGGCGGAGTCGGCGATCTTCTCCCAGGGGTCGCGGGGCACGCCCGGCTGGGCGAACACCTTGAAGCGGGTGCCGGAGTTCCCGAACGCCCAGGAGGGCAGCTCGATGTGCTGGCGTCGGAGGACGTCCAGGACGTCCGCGCGGCTGTCGGTGGAGGGTGCCACGGTGGGGCTCCGTTCGGGTGGTGGTCGGCGTGCCGTGAGGTGTGCGGGTGGGCGGGGCAAGCCGATTGAATCGTTTCATTTCAACTTCGCAGAAGTTATCGTTGTGCGTCCCAACCTGTCAATATCTCCTCACCTGGCTAGGAAGCACATCCCCAGGTGACCAGCTTGAAACGTTTTACCTTCACAGTCTTCCCGGCCTACACACGGAGTCATGGATCACATACTCGGCTCCCCGGCCGCACCGGCGGCCGGCCGTGTGGAATCGTGGGCGCGACCCGCTGGATCCGGGTGGCTCACGAGCCCCGGCCCCGTACCGGGCCCGGCTGCCGGACTACCGGGGCCACCTGCTGGACGCCGCGGGCCTGTCGGTGCGGGACCGCCGGCCGGTGCTGCCGTGGTCGCCCGGCGTCACCGCGGGTGTACGCCCGGCGGCGGCCCCGGTCCGGTAGGAATCCCCGCGGCCGGGTGGGGCGGAACCGTCCGGTGCGTGCCGGGGGTCACGCCCAGGCGGCGCGCAGGTGGTCGCGCAGGGCGCGGGCGACACGGGCCATGAGCGCCTCGGCGCCCGGCTGGCTGTAGGCGGGCACGCGCGAGGCCGTCATCGCGGCGACCGCGAACGCCTGCCCGTCGGCGTGCTCGACCACCCCCACCTCGTGGCGCAGGTGGAGCAGGGTGCCGGTCTTGGACGACCACCGCGACGCGTCGGAGCTGAAGTCGGGCGCCAGCCGGTGCCGCAGGACGTTCCCGGCCATGAGCTCGCGCACCCGCGCGGCGACCTCGGGCGTGATCGCCGAGGGGGTCCACAGTGCCTGGAGCAGGTCGGTGAAGGCACGCGCCGTCCCGGAACTGGCTCGGGTGATGTCGAGCTGCGGGATCCGGTGCCCCCGGCCGGGGGTGCCCGCGCCGATGGCCAGGATGTGGGCCAGGTCGACCTCCGCGGGCGAGAGGCGGTCCGCAGGAGTGCTGGTGAGCTCGCCCATGGTGTGCCGGACGGTGACGCCGCGCAGTCCGAGCCGACGCAGCACGGCCGCGACCTCGGAGGGCGGTGTGAGCTCGAACAGGGCGTCGGCCGCCGCGCTGTCGCTCAGGCACGTACTCAGGTAGAGCAGGTCGTCGATCGAGATCCGGGCCGGGTGCCGGAACCGGGTCACCCCGATGGGGCCCGGCGTGGTCACTCTCCCGGGCTGGACGAGAACCTGGGTGGAGCCGTCGAGTTCCCCCCGGTGCACGCGCTCCAGGACGGCCAGGGCGAGCGGGATCTTCACCAGGGAGGCCGACGGCAGCTCCAGGTCGGGTTCTATGCCGAGTTCGTCGCCCGTGCGCAGGTCTCGGACCAGGAACGATCCGTCCAGCCCGCCGGCGTCGAGTTCCTCGCGCAACTCCCGCAGCAGCGCATGGCCGTTCAACGGACCTCCTCCATGGTCTGCGGAGTGCCCAGGCAGTGGCCGAGCGGCTCGTGCAGGGCACCGCGCAGGGGCTCGGCGTCGCCGGCGTCGTCGGCGGACACGTCGTAGCCGCGTGCGAGCCCGATCTCGCCGAGGGGGCGCCAGTGCAGGCCCAGTTCCTCCGCCTGGCCGCGCGAGCACAGCAGGAGGTCGGCCGACGCCAGGACCTCGGCGGCGGCGGAGGCGAGGGAGGCGGCGACCGCGACCTGTCCGGGCCGCAGGCCGACCGCGTCGCGGATGCGTGTGAGCGGGTCGCGGATGTGGGGGACGTCGTCCTCGGGCTGGATCCACACCCTGCGGGCTCCCACGGGCGGGTCGGTGCGGCCCACCCGCAGTGTCTCGACGTAGGCGACGGCCACCGCGGGTTCGACCGCGCCGGCCACCCCCAGGGGCACCGTCCAGGTGGCCTCGCCCGGGGGGACGGCGAGGACGGCGGCACGGACCTCCCGCGAGCGCAGCAGGTGGACCCGCTCTCCGGGCGGGCCCGGTCGCGGGTCCAGGCGCAGGCCCCGGCGGCGGCCCTCCGCGGCCAGTAGCGCGAGTCCACGGGTGGGGCACACGTCGGGGACGGCCAGGCCGAAGGGCGCCTGGCGGGCCCGGTGCGCGTCGTGCTCCATCGACTCGGCCAGATCGACCAGGCGGCGGGCGGAGGGCAGCATGTCGCGGCCGAAGCGCGTGAGGGTCGCCCGACGCGAGGTGCGGTCGAACAGTCGGGCTCCCAGGTGTTTCTCCAGGGCGGCCACCCGTCGGCTCGCCACGGGCTGCGGGATGCGTGCGGCGGCGGCGCCGAGGGTGAAACTGCCGCGGTCGCTCACGTAGACGAAGGCCCTGCAGGCCCCGACGAGGTCCATGCACCACACACTATGCCGGAAACGCATGGGAGTGCTCATTCGCGTCTTGGACAGCATGATCGAGGGGCGCGAGACTGCTGAGCGTCACCGATCGAATCCGGACGGGGAGTCCCACCATGCGTGTACCCATGACCCGACACAAGGCCCTAGCGGCGCTGGCCGCCTTGGCCCTGGCGCCGCTGGCCGCCTGTTCGACGCCCGGAGCGGCGGAGACACCCGCGCCCTCGGCGTCGCCGACGGCGTCGGCCTCGGCGGGCGCCGCCGAGGCCGACTTCGCGCGGCTGGAAGAGGAATTCGACGCCAGACTCGGCGTCTACGCGCTCGACACCGGCAGCGGCGAAGCCGTCGAGTACCGCGCCGAGGAGCGGTTCGCCTTCGCCTCGACCATCAAGGTGGCGCTGTTCGGGGCCCTGCTCGAACAGACCACGCCTGAGGAGTTGGAGAAGGAGGTCACCATCACCGAGGACGACCTGGTCAACTGGAATCCGATCACCGAACAGCACGTCGGCGAAGAGATGTCCCTGCTCGAGCTGGGCGACGCCGCGCTGCGCTACAGCGACAACGCCGCGACCAACCTGCTGCTGGAGGAGCTCGGCGGTCCCGACGCACTGGACGCGGCGCTGGAGGAGATCGGCGACGACGTCACCAGCGTCGACCGGAGCGAACCCGGCCTGAACGAGGCCGCCCCGGGTGACGAGCGCGACACCAGCACTCCCCGCGCCATGGCCACCACCCTGGAGGCCTTCACCCTGGGCGACGTCCTGCCCGAGGACGACAGCGAGATCCTCACCGAGATGATGCGGGGCAACACCACCGGGGACGACCTGATCCGCGCCGGCGTCCCCGACGGCTGGGAGGTCGGTGACAGGACCGGCGCGGGCGGCTACGGCACCCGCAACGCCATCGCCGTGGTGTGGCCGCCCGAGGACGACCCGATCGTCCTGGTGGTCATGTCCGGCCGCGACCAGGAGGACGCCGAGTACGACGACGCCCTCATCGCGCAGGCCACTGAGGTAGTGGTCGGCGCCCTGGCCTAACCTGGGACCGGTCCCGGCCGCCGACGGCGTGCCGGGGCCGGTCGTGTCCGGCACCCACGAGTTCGAGGAACAGCGTGCGCATCTCCACCCTGACAGCGATGGCCTTCCGCGCGGTGGCCGCCTTCGAGGCCCTGACCTGGGCCGGGCTTCTGGTCGGTATGGGCTTCAAGTACCTGGTCAACGGCAACGAGCTCGGTGTGCACATCTTCGGACCGATCCACGGCGGGGCGTTCGTCGTCTACGTGCTGCTGACGCTGTTCGCGGCGTTGCGGCTGCGCTGGGGCGTGTGGCCCACCCTGCTCGCGCTGGCCGCCTCCGTGCCCCCGATGTGCACCCTGGTCGCCGACTGGTGGCTGCACCGCACGGGCCGCCTGACGCCGCCCGAGCAGCGCGACGCCGCCGACCGCGCCCCCGAGAAGATCGCCTGACCCGTCACTGGCACCGGGCGGGGTCCGGGCGGCACGAGACCGGCCCGAGCGCGAGGGGGAACGGTGCACGCCTCCCAGGCGCCACAATGGACCCATGTCCCGATCCCGCCGCCGCGCCACGGCTCCGCCCGACACCGATCCCTGCCCCTGCGGTTCGCCGCGCCCCTACGGCCGGTGCTGTGGGCCGCTGCACCGGGGCGAGTCCGCGGCGCCCACCGCGGAGGCGCTGATGCGCTCGCGCTACAGCGCCTTCGCCGTCGGTGACGCCGCCTACCTGATGCGCACCTGGGCGGCGGGCACCCGGCCCGCCGCGCTCGACCTGGACCCGCGCACGGAGTGGGTGCGCCTGGAGATCCTGGGCACGGGCGAGGGGACGCCGTTCCACAGCGAGGGCACGGTGTCGTTCCGGGCCGTGTACCGCGAGGACGGGCGCGAGGGCGAGCTGCGCGAGGACAGCCGGTTCGTCCGCGAGGACGGCGCCTGGGTCTACCTCGACGCCCTCGCCTGACGGCCCTTCGGAGCCTCCTCCCGCCGTCTGCGGAGGAGTCCGCGCACACCGTCGATCACCGCCCGTGCCCCGGGGCTGTGGGCATCGCCCGGGCGGTCCGGCGGCTTCGGGCCACAGGCCGCGGCCGCCTCGGCGAGTGAGGCGCGCAGCCGCCCGGCCAGCACGGGATCGACTTCCATGGTCTGGGCATCCGCGCTGGTACCCGCGCCGGGGGCCGTGCCCGTGCCGACCTGAGCGGCGGTGTCCGGGGTGGTGCTGGCGCCGGGCCCGGTGGCGCTACCCGTGTCCGCGGTGGCGCCCGCGACGGGCGCCGACCCGTCGAACGGCTCGGGCTCCGGTGGCCGTGCGGGCGGAGATGTCGGACGCTCGGGGTGGAGGAGTTCGCCGGGCACGCTCCGGCACGGCCCCTGGCAGGCCCGGCACCGCCCACCGGGGACGTTGCGCACGCCAGGGTGCTCGGGGCAGGTGCGTGGCGCGGTTCCCGACGCGTCGACCCCGAACTCGGGCGGACGGTCGAACACGTCGTCACCGCCTTCGTGCGGCGCGCGCGGCGACGGGATCGGCAGCGGTCCTCTCGGCCGGTGCACCCCCGCGCCGAGGCGACCGTCCAGGAAGTCCCGGGCCGAGCGCGGGCTCGCCAGGCGCCGCATGAGGGCGGGAAAGGGCCTGGTCAACGTGTCCGCTCCGGACAGAAGAGCGGACAGCGCGGCAGCGTCCAGCCCGGCCTGGGCCAGCCGCTCGACGGCCCGGGCCAGGGCGGCGCGGTCCGCGCCCGGGTCGCGCAGCGCCCCGGTGGGAATGTCGGCGATCGCCTCCAGCGCGTGCGCCTCCGCCGTCTCGCGCGCCTGCGCGCCTCCTGTGGTGTGGCTCCCGCGGACGGACCGGGCGGCCTCGTCGGAGAGGGGTGGAATGGAAGAGGGGTCTGTGGGTGGATGTGACCTGGCGCCGGGGTCGATTTGACCTGTCGCGGTCGCACCCGGGCAAGGACGGGAACCGACGGTCAGCGGTTCCTCCCCCAGCGCGGCTCGCTGCCGGTTGATCCGCTCCAGGACCGGCGCAGGGTAGGCCCGGGCCGGGACCATCAGCTCCAGCACTGTGGGAAGGCGGTCGCCGTGACGGCGCCGGGCGACGATGTCCTCGGCGAAGAACCGGCGTGCCTCCTCCGGCGCAAGCCTGCGCACCAGCCCCGCCCGCACGAGATCGGCGAGGCCGCGCTTGACGGTGGAGGCGCTGGCGAGCCCGCCCGTGCGTTCGCGGACCGTGTCCACGAACAGGTAGCACCAGCGGCCGTCGACGTCGACGGCGCCGGCGATGATCCTCGCGACGAGGTAGGCGCGCTGGGAGGGCACCAGCCCGGCCCGCAGCGCGTCGTCGACCCAGATCGAGGGGTGGAACCCCTCGGCGCGCATCGAGCGCAGCGGGCGCTTGCGGGGGCCGACGTTTCCGGCCGGGACCGGATCGGGGTTCGGGCCGGGTCGATTGGGAGGAGTCGCCTGTACTTCGGGGCTGGAGAAGTTACACTTCACTCCGAGCCGCCTTCCTGGTTGTGCAGGAATCGGTGGTCAGAGGCCGTCCCAGTGTTGGTAGCACAGGGCGGCCTCGATTTTTGTGCGCGTCACGACCGGCCAGGCGAACAGGGGTTCGCATGCGTCGCGATCACGAAGCAGGATGCCACACCACCACGGTGTGTGCGGGGCGTTCGACGAAAAACCCGTTGGGTTCCGGACACGGGACGGCTACCGTGTCCAGCGGCGAACGCGCCACGTGCCTGGGAGGCTCCGACATGGCCAGCAAGTTCACCGAACTCGCGATCGACTGCGCCGACCCCGGTGGTCTCGCCCGGTTCTGGTGCGCGGTCCTCGGCTACGAGGTACAGGAGGTGGACGAGGAGGACGGGTTCGTCGCCATCGGCTCCCCCGCCGTCCCCGAGGGCGGGAGCCGCCCCGGCCCGGTGCCGCCGTCGTTGACGTTCGCGCGCGTGCCCGAGGGCAAGACCGTCAAGAACCGGCTCCACATCGACGTCAATCCGACCGACAGGGAGCAGGACGAGGAGGTCCGCCGCCTGCTCGACCTGGGCGCCCGCCACGCCGACGTCGGCCAGGCCGGCGATGAGAGCTGGGTCGTCCTCGCCGACCCGGAGGGCAACGAGTTCTGCGTCCTCTCGGGCCGCCAACCGTGAACCCCGCGGACATCCGGCGGCCCCGGCCCCGGCGCCGCTGCGATCATCGTCGGCGATGACGGAGACGAGGGACCCCTGGTCGACCGGAACGCCGGTCGCGCGGTCGGCGGCCGCTGCTCCACCGGCGCACGCTCCGAGGGCACCCTCACGTGGAACACCCAGAGCCCTCCGGAGGCACTCGCCGCCACCACCGCCTGGCGGCGGGATACGCGGGAGGGGCGCTTCGGAGCCGAGCCCTAGAAGCCCGGCCAACCCCGATAGACGCCCCCGTCGGAAGCCCGCGACGCGAGCGTCCTCCACACGGACCGCCACTCCTCACGGACCCGCGAAGGGTGCCAGGGGGTCGGGCGCAGCTCCAGTGGGATGAGGGGGTCCGGACGCATCGCCTGCTCCAACGCGTCCGCCAGGTGAAGCTGGAGTACCCGGACCCGCACGCCCTCCGCTTCGCCCGCGGCGGCGGCGACCCGGTCGACCGTCTCCTCCAGGGACCGGTAGCCGTCGACGACCGACGCGGCGGGCCACAGCAGCTCGGCCACGGCGCGCGAGTCGGTCACCCCGCGCACCGTCACCCGGGCGGCCTCGGCGTGCACGAGATGTTCCCGGGCCGTTGCGTCGAGCAGGTCCATCAGCTCGTGGGGGCTCAGGTACAGGCCCGTGGACACAGTGGCGGCCCCGAGTTCGGTGAGGTGGCGCCGGAGGGCGTCGCGCCGCGCACGCTGCGACTCCGGCAGGCTGACCGCGGTCAACCGCCACACCCCGTCCCATGGGGCTCGGCCCGCGTCCTGGGCCTCGGCGAGCGTCAGAGCCGCCCTGTCCCGCTCCAGGCGGGCCAGTCCCTGTTCGGTGAGCCGCACGGTCCCCCGGCGCCCGCGCCCCGCCTGGACGACGTCCCCGGCCGCGACCATACGGCGCAGGGCCAACCGCACGGGCTGGTCGGGCAGGCCCGCCGCGTTCGCCGTGTCCAGGACGAGGTCGAGCCCCACGTCCCCCGTCATGGGCAGGAACGCCTCGATGACCGTGCGCGGTGCGATGTCCCCCGTCATTCCGCGCGCTCCCCGTCCGGGAGGCGCCGCAGAGCGGTGGAGGAGCCGAAGCCGTAGAGCCCGCTCAGGAACCCCAGGGACGCAGAGCCCACCGGAGTGAACCCGCGCCGCCGGTACAGCGCCTCGGCGCGCGGGTTGGTGTCGACCACGGACAGTTCCACCGCGGACAGGCCGTGGCGCAGGGCGTAGGAGTCGGCGGCCTCCAGCAGAAGCGAACCGATGCCCCGCCCCCGGTGGTCCTGTGCGACACAGATCCCGTCGAGCACCAGCACGCCCTCCGGTGCCCGGCGGTGCAGCGGAGTCAGGGCGAGGAGGGCCCGTACCGCGCCCACCGCCCCGAGCCGCGTTGTCATCTCGGACCACGCGGGGTCGAACGCGCCGCGTCCGCCGTGGTGGACGCCGCACACACCCGTCACCGTCCCCTCGACCCTGGCCGCGATGACGCGGTCGGGGCGCATCGCAGCGGTGATGAACTCCCTGCCCGCCCCGTCCTCGGCGAAGGCGGGGCTCAGCTTCCGCCGAAACGCCTCCCAGTACAACCCGCCCACGCGGGCCCGTTCGTCCTCGCTGAAACCCATGCCTATGTCAACCGCCATGTCCATGCGCCAAAAGTATCATGTAATCTACGAACGTGAATAGAACGAAACATGTACGGCGGTCGGGCGGATTCACCCGGGCCCCGGCCCTCGTCCTCATCGTGCTCCTCCTGGTCGGAGCGGCCACGGCCGTCGTGGGCAACGACTACCGACTCGACGAGCGAACGGTGATGATCCCGGTGCCGGGAGGGCAGGTGGAGGCGGTCCTCGCCTCCCCCGACACGGGCGAGGCGCGGGGTACGGTGGTGTTCGTGCACGGGGACGGTCCGGTCGACGCGGCCAACGACGGCCTCTACCGGCCGCTGTGGGAAGCCGCCGCCGACGCGGGCTACACCACGGTCTCCTGGAGCAAACCCGGCATCGGGGCCTCCAGCGGCGACTGGCTCGACCAGGACATGGGCGACCGCGCCGACGAGGTGTCCGCGGTGATCGACTGGCTGTCCGAACAACCGGAGACGGCCCACGGGACCATCGGGCTCTGGGGAGCCAGCCAGGCCGGATGGGTACTGCCGAAGGTCGTCGCGGGCCGCGACGACGTCGACTTCGTCGTAGCGGTCTCCCCGGCCGTCAACTGGCTGCGCCAGGGCCGCTACCACCTGCTGTCGGAACTCGACCACGCCCGCGCGGACCAAGCCGAACGGGAGAGGGCCGTCGCGGACAGCGACCGGACCAGAGCCCTGCTGGCGGAGGGCGCCGACCACGCCACCTACCTCGCGGGCACGACCGACCCGCACCCCATGGACGCCGGGCGCTGGGACTTCGCCCTCCGCAACTTCCGTGCCGACGCGACCGCCGATCTACAGGCCATGTCCGACCAGGGGGTCCCCGTGCTCCTCATGCTCGGCGAGCACGACCGCAACGTCGACGCCGACGAGACCGCACGCGTCTACACGCGGATCCTCGGCCGGAACGTGCGCGTCGAGCGCTTCGACGCCGCCCACTCCATGGCACGGCCGGTGGCGGAGGAGTCCGCTCCCGTCGGCCTGGCGACGGCCCTGTTGTGGCCCCGGGCGCTCTTCGCGCCCGGTGTGCTCGACACCTACCGGTCCTTCGTCGAGACCGTGTGAGAGGGGCCCCGGCGCCGCGGGACCCGGGGCCACCGCCGGGGTCCGGGTGGGGGCGCAGAGCCGCGCGCTCACCGGCCGCCGCGCCGGTCCGGCAGGCCCGCGGCCCGCCGCAGGCGCGCGAACTCCTCGGTGAGCGGCCCCAGCTGCCAGTGCGCGTTCCTGCCACTCGGGTTGGGCAGCAGCCAGACCCGTGTGTCCCCCATGTCCATGGCCTGCGGCCCGACCTTCGCCCCGCGGTCGCCGAAGGCGTCCCGGAACGCGGTGACGCCCAGGACGGCCAGCCACCGGGGACGGAACGACCCGACCTTGCGCCGCAGACTCCGCCCTCCCTCCACGGCCTCCGCGCGGCTCAGCTCGTTCGCCTGGGCCGTGGTGCGCTCCACGACGTTGGTGATGCCCAGGCCCAGGGCCAGGAGCTGCTGTTCCTCGTCCGGACGCAGGCGGCGCGGAGTGAAACCGGACCCGTGCAGGGCCGGCCAGAAGCGTGTGCCCGGGTTGGCGAAGTGGTGCCCGGCCGCCCCGGACGCCAGGCCGGGGTTGATACCGCAGAACAGCACGTCCAGGTCTTCCGCCAGGACGTCGGGAACCACCTTGTCCCGAGCCGCCTCCAGCTCCGCCCGGCTCGGACCGGACCCCCGGCCCACCCTGTTCGGCGTGTCCTCGTTCCTGGGCATGGATCCACCCTCCTCAGTGGTCGGTGACGCGGGAACCCACCCGCCCCGCTCTCCACGGAGGCGTTCGCCCCGACCGCCCGCCGGAGCGGTGCGCCCTGGTGTGGGTGGGGATCAGCCCGAGGAGAGGCGCAGCAGGCGTTCGGCCACCTGGACGAGATCGGGGCCGCTCACGTCAGGTGCGCTGAAGACGTCACCGTAGCGGCCTTCCAACCGCGCGCACCAACCGGTCAGACAGCCGGCCCGCTTGGCACCGTGACAGTCCCAGGCGTGGACCGCGACCAGCGCCATACCGCCCGGTGGCGTTCCCAGCTCTCCGGCCGCCACGCGGTAGATGGACGGCGCGGGTTTCCAGATTCCGGCCCTCTCCGCGGTGACCACCTGGTCCACGTGGCGCGCCAGGCCCGCCCGTTCCAGGAGGCGCGCCGTGTTCTCGGTGCTGCCGACGGTCAGGCAGCCGACCCGGAGCCCGGCTTCGGACAGTCGGCGCAGCGCCGGTTCGGCATCTGGATGGGCGGGCAGCCGACCGAAACCCTCCAGTACGTGATCGATGTCGGCCTCGGTGGCGGTGTGGCCGGTGTCCGTGCGCAGCGCCTGCCGTGCCACCGAGTCGAACGAGGCGAAATCCCCGGCGAGGGTCAGTGCCATCGAGTCGCGCTGGAACCGCATGAACCACGGTTCCAACAGCCGGCCGGGCTGGCCGACCTCCTCCAACCGCGCGCGGAGCGGTTCCAGGTCCACCAGGGTTTCGAGCACATCGAAGGCGACGGCACGCGGTCGGATGGTCATAGGGCCCTTCTCGGTTGGCGATTCCTTCTGCCGGCTCATACCGGCCGTGTCATGACGAAGTCGACGCAGGAGGACGAGAAGCGCGAGGGCGGGCGGCCACCGCGGTGCGGATGACACCCCCTGCCCCGCACGCAGGACGGGACACCGCGGCCGCCCGTCCCAGTGGGCCCGCGAGGCGACCGCCCGGGAGCCGTGCGCCCGGGTTGTGCACGGACCCTGGAACACAGGGGCCCGAGGGGCGACGGAGCCGCGTTCTCCCAGGCCACGGCGCTCGGCCGTCTCCTCCCGGATTCTAGGGGAGCCGGTCGGCCGAACCCTGGATTGCGACGCTGCAGGGTTTCGCGCGACGAACTCTGGGGCTGATACGCGCGGGTCGGTCGCGGACCCCCTCCGACGTGGCCTCCTCGGCTCGACACGCCGATCAGGCCCCGCTCACGCACGACGTCCGCCGGTTCACCGGACGCACACCGAGCGCGTATCGCGCCCGTTCGACGTCGGCCTCGAAAGCGTAGGGGTCCGCCCGAGTATGAAGAACCACCGGGCGCATCAAAGCGGAGGGAGAACGCCGGCCAGGGCCTCATGTCTGCACAGAGAAATTCCAGCATGTCCGCCTTTGACTCTTTCGCGTGCTTTCCCGGTGTTTTCGACTTCTGTTACCCAGATCACCACCACCGCGCCGACCAGAAATCTCCGAGAGGCCAGCGACTTCCAACGGGACTCCGCAAAGCATGAACATGAGCAACTTATCCTCCTTCTGAAACTCATCTTTCTTCTGTCTCACATGACGTCCAGACAGCAGACAGAGAAATACTCATTCCTTTAAAGGACACACCGGCCTGACCTTATGGTTAGCCCAGCCTTCCCTCACGGATACACTCCAAAAAAACGGTACTCAGGTTCGTTTTTCGCTTAACGCAATGGGCATTGATGACAGTGCACGGGGAGAGATCACATGGACGTCGCCACATAAGTGGCGCCAATCACATGGCGATCCACCCGTTCGGGGGCAAGATATTACGGGGATGCCGCCATAGTGATGCCGATCACTCGCATCACTATGGCGTGAAGGTGATCTTCATTCCGTCGAGGCCAGCGATCCATTTCGCTCGCCTGCGACTTTCTCAGGTGTTCCCTGAACGGTCTTCTTCGGCATGACACGCATGTGGCGCGCGATTTTCGCCGTGCCACGAAACTGCAACGAAAGGCGTATCAGTGAAGACGATCGACACGATCGTGAAGAGAGCACAGGCGTCCGTGGCCGCATTCGAGGCCCTGGGGCAGAAGGAGGTCGACCGGATCGTCCGCGCCGCCTCGATGGCGGCGCTCGCCGAACACACGAACCTGGCCGAGCACGCCGTTGAGGAGACCAAGCGGGGCGTCGTCGAGGACAAGGCGGTGAAGAACGTCTTCGCCTGCGAGCACGTGACGCACCACATGAAGGACCTGAGGACGGCCGGCGTCGTCGGTACCGACGATCTGCGGGGCATCACCGAGGTCGCCGCACCGGTCGGAGTCGTCTGCGCGATCACGCCGGTCACGAATCCCACGTCGACGGTGCTGTTCAAGGCGCTGATCGCACTGAAGACGCGCAACAGCATCATCTTCTCGTTCGCCAGGTCGGCCAGCGGCAGCAGCAGGAGGGCCGCCAGGATCGTCCGGGACGCCGCGGTCGCGGCCGGTGCCCCCGAGCACTGCGTCCAGTGGCTGGAGGGGTCGGATCGCGCGGCCACCAGCGAGCTCATGAGGCACGAAGGAGTCTCGGTCATCCTCGCCACCGGCGGCCATCGCCTGGTCCGCGCCGCCTATTCGAGCGGGAAGCCGGCGTTGGGAGTCGGAGCCGGCAACGTCCCCGCCGTCATCGACCGAACCGCGGACGTGCGCCGGGCCGCGCACGACATCGTCCTGTCCAACACGTTCGACCACGGCATGGTCTGTTCCTCCGAGCAGGTCCTGGTCGTGGACGAGGGCGTGAGGCAGGAGTTCACCGAGGAGCTGCGCGGCCTGAACGCCCACGTGGCCACTCCGGAGGAGAAGGCACTGCTGGAGCGCTACCTGTTCGGTGCCGAGGCCGGAACCGAACAGCCGGACGAGGCCGAGTTCAACCGTGACGCCGTCGGACGCCCGGCTTCCTGGATCGCCGAGCAGGCCGGATTCCGAGTACCCGCCGACACCTCGGTCATCCTGGCCGACGTCGACGCCGTCGGCCCCGGGGAGCCGTTGACACGGGAGAAGCTCTGCCCGGTCCTGGCCGTCGTCCGCGCCTGCGATCGGGAGGAGGCCACCGGGCTGGCCCGGCAGGTGCTCGCGCTGGACGGGCTGGGGCACACGGCCGCCGTGCACGCCCGGGACGAGGAGTACTGCGAGCGGTTCGGCACAAGGGTCGAAGCGGTCCGCGTCATCTGCAACTCGCCCACGTCCCAGGGGGGCATCGGGGGGATCTACAACGCCCTCGCCCCCTCACTGACCCTGGGCACCGGGTCCTACGGCGGAAACTCGTTCGCGGGGAACGTGCACGCCGTGAACCTGCTCAACATCAAGCGCATCGCGCGCCGGACGACGAACATGCAGTGGTTCAGGGTTCCGCCGGAGATCTACTTCGAGCCGTACTCGCTGCGCTACCTCACCGAGATGCGCGACGTGGAACGGGTGAGCCTGGTGACCGGTGCGGGCGCCCGCCGTCGTGGCCACGTCCAGCGGGTCGTGGACGCGCTCGGCAAGCGCGGCACACCCGTCGAGATCGACGTCATCGACGACGTGGAAGCCGATCCCGCCCTCCCGACCGTGCGTCGGGGCTCGGACAGGATGGCCCGCTTCCGACCGGACACGATCATCGCCCTGGGCGGTGGTTCGGTCATGGACGCCGCCAAGGTCATGTGGCTGCTCTACGAGCACCCCTCGGTCGAGTTCTCCCAGATGCGCGGGAAGTTCTTCGACATGCGCAAGCGCGTGTTCGACTTTCCCGGGACCGGGGCCCTGGCCAGTCTGGTCTGCGTCCCGACGACATCCGGCTCCGGATCCGAGACCAGTCCGTTCGCCGTGATCACCGATCCGGACACCGGGCTCAAGTACCCGCTGGCGGACTACGCCCTCACGCCGAGCGTCGCCATCTGCGACCCGACCCTGGCGACCCGTCTGCCGCCGACCGTCACCGCGGACAGCGGGTTCGACGCGCTCACGCACGCGATCGAGGCCTACGTCTCCGTCTACGCCAACGACTTCACGGACGGCCTGTGCCTGAAGGCGATCCAGTTGGTCTTCACCCATCTGGAGCGGGCCGTGAACGAGGGCGAGAACGCCCCTGAGGCCCGCGCTGGGATGCACAACGCGGGGACCATCGCCGGCATGGCCTTCGGCAACGCCTTCCTCGGGATCGTGCACGCGATGTCGCACACGCTGGGGGCGACCTTCCATCTCTCCCACGGACGTACGAACGCCCTGCTCCTCCCGCACGTCATCCGGTACAACGGGGCGCCGTCCGGCAAGCTCACGGGCTGGCCCAAGTACGAGTCCCACCGGGCGCCCGAGCGATTCCAGGACATCGCGCGCAGTGTGGGCCTGCCGGCCGACTCCCCCCGTCAGGCGGTGGCGGAGCTGGCCCGCGCCGTCGAGGACCTGCGTGAGGCCGTGGGCATCGAACCCTCCTTCGCCAAGGCCGGGGTCGACGAGGAGGAGTTCCTGCAGGCTCTTCCCGAGCAGGCGATCAACGCCTACAACGACCAGTGCGCGCCGGCCAACCCCAGGATGCCCCTCATGGCGCACATGGAGGAGCTCATGGAAACCGCGTACTACGGGCACCGGTGATGTCCCGGTAGCACGGTGAGGCGTCGAACGAAACCCTGGCCCCTTCCGACGGCCCGGGAGGGGCCAGGGGGTTCACCGGTATCGAGGGCGAGCAGATGCCCCTGTAGGCACCGGGCCGCACAGTCACCGATCGGATCGAAGGACCTGTGGGCTGCATTACCCTCACGGGATTCTTTCTTCCAGGACCTACGTCCTGACTTTCTGGTACCTCTCGTTTATTTCAGCGGACCCGTTAAAACTTTATATCCAAGGATTTCGGAGTGGAGCGGCTCAAAGCACTCCGAATCCACACATCGAGAACCATCGGTGAATCAGCCACGGGAGCGCGATCCCCCACCCCTCCCCCGGCGATTCGAGGCGGATATCTCCGGCAGCCTGTGTAAAGTCCCCTCCTGTAGGTAGAGGCCCGAGATCCATCTCGCACCTCTGGCCGTGTCTGGCGATATTGATTTGCTTTTCCGGTCGGATGCCTAATTCAAGGAGAGTTTCTGAGATGACAGCCACGTCCGTGCACGCATACCGATGGTCTCCTCCAACTTCCCTGGCCGCGGCCGGTTTCGCCCTTCTGCTGGCTCTCGCCATGCTGGGCCTCACACCGGCCGGCGCGCAGGCGCAACCGGCACCAGTGGATCTCGGCACCGCGGACAGTTTCGCGGTCCTGGCCGGTTAAACGGTCACCAACACCGGGCCATCTGTGATCACGGGGGACCTGGGAGTGCACCCGGGTACCGCGGTGACCGGATTCCCGCCGGGGACCGTCAACGGAGCGGTGCACATCGCCGACGCCGTCGCCCTTCAGGCGCAGTCCGACCTGACCACCGCGTACAACGACGCCGCCGGTCGCCCTGCCACCGCGAGCGTCTCCGGTGACCTCGTGGGCCAGACCTTCACTCCCGGTGTCTACGCCGCCAGTTCGTCTCTCGGACTGACCGGGACCGTGACGCTCGACGCCGAGGGCGATCCCGATGCGGCCTTCATCTTCCAGGTCGGGTCCACCCTCATCACCGGGTCGGCCAGCGAAGTCGCCCTGGTCAACGGTGCTCAGGCATGCAACGTCTTCTGGCAGGTCGGCAGCTCGGCGACGCTGGGAACGAACTCCACTTTCAGGGGGAACGTCCTGGCCCTGACTTCGATCAGCGCGAACACGGGTGCCACGGTCGACGGTCGTCTGCTTGCTCGCAACGGTGAAGTCACCCTGGACAACAACGTGATCCAGAGGGCCGACTGCGACGACGACGGGAACGGCGACGGCAACGGAGACGGCGACGGAAACGGAGACGGCAACGGCGACGGTGACGGGAACGGTGACGGGAACGGCGACGGGAACGGCGACGGGAACGGCGACGGAGACGGCAACGGCAACGGCAACGGAGACGGTGACGGGAACGGAGACGGCTACATGAACGGCTACTGATGTGACGTCGTGTTCGAGGGAGGAGCTCTGATTCCATGCTCCTCCTCGGTTCGAAACGGGAGTCTCCTCTGACGCGCCATTGAACCGATCGACCTGTCAACCTGGCCGCTTCACCCCTGGTGGTGGGGCGGCCAGGCCGCGTTCGGCCACAATCGCGACCCCCCTCAACGCGGGGACACCGAAAAGGTCGCCGTGGGCACGCGCACCAGGCGTGCGTGGATCGCTTTTCCGGCCCAGGAGAACCGCGCGGCCGCGCCCGTACCCCGCGGGCCCGCTCACACGTGGCAATCCACCAGCTCGCCCGGTACCGGGAGGGTGAATTCGACGGAAACCGTCTCGGATCCCTCCAGGGCATCGCTCAGGACCGCACGACCGGTGGCCTGGTCACCGGAGACCTCCAACACCACCTCCTGCCCGGAACCCATCGCCGCCTGTTGGGAACCGAAGACCCCCTCGGGGCCCGACCAGGAAACGCTGTCCATCGATGCCCCGCCGATCGTCTGGACGTAGGCGTCGACCTGGATCGCCTCGCCGTCGAAGACACCACGCCCCTGCAACTCGAGTTCCCTCTCCACACCGGCCTGTTCCAACGGGGCGCAGTTGCGGACTTCGGTGATCTGGTACTCAGCTCCGTCGACAGTGACCGTGCCCAGGACGGTGTCGGGGCCATTGCTGTCGGAGTCCTCCTCCTGCCCGCCCTCCTCCGCGGCGGTCTCCTCAACGACGGCCTCCTCGCCCTGGGCCGTGGCGTCGCCATCGCCGGTGTTCAAGGCCGAGCAGGCGCTCGCTACCGGGGTGAGGGCGAGGGCCAGCAGCAGGACAGGGGTCAGGCGTCGGTGTCTCATGGTGTGCTCCGAAAGTGTCGAGTGGCCCGGGAGGGACGGGTCCGGCTGGTGGTGGCCGCTACGCAGGTCAACCGCAGCGTGCGGCGGCCGTGAAGTCACCCGGCAACGGGTCCTGCGCGCCGTCCTCCCCGCCGGAGGCCGCTCCGGCCCCATCGGAGGGAACGCTCCCCGCCGAGGCGTCGGCCCCGGCGGCCTCACCCGCACCGAAACAGCCGGCGACCAGGGCCGGCCAAGGCACCATGAGCAGGAAGGGCGTTCGCCTCATCGGCGATGCGGTCGTGTGCACCGGCAAGGTACCTCCGTCGTCAGCGTGTGCTCGGTGGTGGCCGGACTGCCGCTCCCGAAACCTGCGCTCCGAAGGCACAAGGTAGTGATACGGGCCTCGATGCCACCATGGTCAATTTCTGACTACGGACCAACACGGGACGGACTGGAAGGCGCCGATCGCTGTTAGGCTCCCTCGTCATGGCTCACAGACCGGAGCCGCGGTCCCCGCGCGAACACCAGCGTCGGAACCTGGTCGCCGCACTGTCGTCACGAACCGGAACGCGGCGCGCACACCTGGTAGAGGGCCCCGGAGGCATCGGGAAGAGCCACCTCCTCCGTGACCTGGCGAGGGAGTTGCGGACCGGCGGCCTGACGCCCCTGCTCGTCTCCGGTTCCACCGTCGGCGCCGACATTCCCCTGGGAGCGTTCGCCGGCCTCGAACCGTCGGTCGTACAGGCCACACGCGAGGCCTCCCCCACGGCTCGTCTGATCTCGTACTTCGCGCAACGGCGGTCCGTCGCGATCCTGCTCGTGGACAACGTCGACGCACTGGACCCGGCCTCGCTGTTCGCCACGACCCATCTGATCCGCGACACGCGCCTGCGTGCGGTCGTCGCGACCCGGCGGCTCACCGAAGCCCCCGGGGCGGTCCGTGAACTCTACGACCACGGCAGCCTGACCGCGCACACGCTGCTTCCGCTCTCGGACACGGAGTCGGTGCAGATGGCGGGGCAGCTCTTGGGCGGGCACCTCACACCTGGGGCCGCTGCGGCGATCGCCGCCCGCGCAGAGGGCAACCCCCTGCACATCCGGGAACTCGTGCGCGGCTCCCGCAGCGAGGGGACCCTGGTGCGCACCCCCCACGGATGGGATCTGGACGGCCCCCTCCACCCCACGAGTCGCCTGACGCAGCTGATCGGCTCCCATCTGAGCACCCTGCCCGCGCCCGACCTTGCGCTCGCCTCGGTCCTGGCCACGGCGGGGGAACTGCCCGTGTCAGCGCTCGACCGCCAGGAGTGGGACCACCTCATCGGCGAGAAGGTCGTGGTGGAAGGCGAAGGATGGCTACACCTGGCCCATCCCCTCTACGACGAGGCGCTGCGCGCCCTCGTCCCCGCCGCGCAACGGCGCAGGCACCGGAGGCGAGCCGCCGCGCTGCTCGCCTCGGCGGCGGAGTCGGTCGCCCCCGAGCGGGCCGCCGACCTGACCAGGCGGTCCGTGATCCTGAGCGTGGAGTCCGGCGACCCCGTCTCCACCGAAGCGGCCACGGCGACCGCCGAGCACGCTCACGCGCTCATGCGGCACGATCTCGCCCTACGGATCGCCACGCGCGCGTTGGAGAGCGCCCCCGGTGACGTCCAGGCGTTGAGCGTGGCCGGACGGAGCGCTTCGGCACTGGGTGAATCCGAGCTCGCCGACCGTCATCTCGACCTCGCCCTGGAGCGCGCGCGAACCGACGCCGAAACCTCAACGGCGGCTCGGGCCAAGGCCCACCACCTGGCTACGCGCCACCATCGCGCTGTCGACGCCGCCCACCTCCTCCACGAGGCACGGGAGCGCATGAGCGATCCGGTGGAGGCCGTCCGGGTGGAGCACGACGCCTTCCAGTGGCGGATGGTCAGTGGTCTGCACGCCGTCCTGGCCCCACCGGACACCGCGTCCCAGGACGCCGCGCACGCCCACGCCCTGCTGGTCACCGTGATGGCGACGGTGATCACGGGCCCCTTGGCAGAGGTGGAGCAGCTCCTGAGGCGACTGGAGAAGGTACTGCCCGGGCACCGGGAGCAGCTACCCGCGGCCGATCAGATGACGCGCCTCGCCGAGTTCATGGCTCTGTCCTACACCGGGGACGTCATCGCCACCCGCGGCGCGCTGGAGCAGGAGATCCGCTCCTGCACCCTGGACCACCCGCAGATGCGCGGCACCTGGGAGTACGCGCTCGGCCTCACCGAACTCCTCACCGACGACGCCGAGCGCGCACACGCACTCGCCGCATCAGCGGTCCGGCACCTCAGATGGCGGGACCCCATGGGCCTGTTGCCTGCCGCGCTCGCTCTGGCCTCGGCCGCCTGTATCGCCGCGGGTAGGACTGGCGAGGCCGGAGGATATCGGAGCGGCATCGCCGAGGCGAGTCTGGCCGACCCCAAGGTCAGGATGCAGCTGACGTGGGCGCGAGCGTGGCACGAACGGGCCTTGGGCAGGCCCGAGGAAGCCGCGGAGATCCTGGCCGAAGGCGCCCGGTACCTGCTCGACGCCCGACACGTGTTCCTGGCGGGGATGCTGGCACACTGCGCAGCGCGGCTCGGCCACCCCGGGCCTGTGGCCAAGCTCGCGGCGGAGGCCGCCGACACCGCGGGCGGTGGCCTCGCCGTCTTCATCCAGGAACACGCGGCGGCCATGGAGGAGCGCGACCACGAGGCGACGGCGGACCTCTTCGCGCGCGCGACCGATCTGGGCCTGCGTGCCACCGCCGCGGACACCGCGTTCGCCCTGGCCCGTTGGAGCTCGGCGAACGGAGACCGGCGTGCCGCGGACCGGTGGAACGCGCGTGCCGCTCGGAGCAGGCGGGGAGCGGCCCTCTGGTCGGCTGTACCCGACCGGTCCACGCTGCTCACTCCCAGGGAGTCCGAGGTCGCCTTCCTGGCGGCACACCGTCTGACCTCGAAGGAGATCGCCCACCGGCTCGGCAGTGCCCCCAGCACGGTCAACAACCAGCTCGCCGCCGCCTACCGCAAGCTGGGTGTGCGCGACAGGTCCGAGTTGCGCGCGGTCCTGGCCCCCGAAGGGGGTCCGCCCGCTCCGGTGTGAGGTCGCGCCGGTCTCGCGGCCGCGACGCGGCAGCGCCGCGTGTGTCCTGCGGACCGGTCATCTGAGCCGCCCCCTCGCTTCCGGTGGCCTGCGCGGCACATCCCTGCTGCTCTCGCGTGGCGGGCGGCTGCGCGGCGCGCGTGAGCCAACGCGGGGATGCCCCGGGCACACTGGGCAGGGTCGCGGTGCGGCGAACCCGCACGTGGCCGGCTCGGTCCGGACGCGCAGATCGCCTCCGACCCCACCTACCTGTTCGGGGTCGATACCACCCGCTGCACGGTAGCCGCCGCCCGACCGCCGCCGGTCACTCCTGTCCTCAGCCGGCCCCTGACCGTGTCCGAGACACCGACTTGCCTCTCCCCTTGGGGGAGAGGCCACAGTAGAACCATGCTTCCCATCAGTTCCTTCAGTGAACTCACCGGTCTCTCGCGCAAGGCACTGCACCACTACCACTCCATCGGCCTCCTGGTCCCGGACCACGTGGACGAGGACACGCAGTTCCGCTGGTACACCGTCGACCAGATCGAGCGCGCTGGGAGGATCGTCGCCCTGCGCCGTGTGGGGATGAGCCTGGACTCCATCCGCCGCGTGGTGGACACACCCGACCTGGCTCCCGAGGCGCTCCGACGACACGCCGAGCGGTTGCGGCGCGAGCGTGAGGAGCAGGACCGCGCGCTGGCGGAGGCCCACGCGGTGCTGGCGTGGGAGCCGCGCGTGGAGGTCGGGGCCCGGCGGGCGCGCACCGCCCTCACCGGGCTGACCGCGGAGGAGGGCGAGGACTTCGACGTGAGCCGGTCACGGGCCGAGGCGCAGGCCCTGGCCGAACTGCTCGGCGCTCTGGCCCGGGAGCGCGGGTGGCGTGCCGACGGCCACTGGTGGAAGGCCCTGGAACCGGGAACGGACGGTAGGGCGGCGTTTCGGGTGTGCGTACCGGTCACGGCGGCGGACTCATCGCCCCTGCCCTCGGACGTGGAGCTGGTCGAGTACGGCGGGGGGACCGAGGTCCGGCTGGCGGTACCCGGACCCGAGAGCCTGGGGGGCTTCACGGTCGCGCTGGCCCACCTGCTCAGGCACGAGGTGGAGGGCATGTTCGCCGACCTGGGCACCCTGCGTCAATCCGAGCACGACGGCGCGGTGGAGTTCTCTGTGGGCCTGCGCCCTCTGGCGGAGGCGCCCTGCGGCTCCGCCCGTGACGCGGCCGCTGAGGCCGGCCCGACCTGACCGCGTGATCGGCGCGGGTCGGAGGCCCCGCGGATGGACCGTCGGAAGTCCGGTCCCAGGCCCGGAGGCTTCGGGAGCGTCGTCGGTGGCCGTTCGGCCCCGTGACGGGCCCGGCCGGGCCCTGCCGAGGGGTGAACTCGACAAGTCGTCGCGGGACGGGGCCGCCGTGACGGGCAGCCCCGGGAGGTCCGACCGGGTCAGTCACCCGACTTCCGCGCGGAGAGCGGGGTCCCGGCCACGTCCACGACGCGTGCGAGGCGGGCGAGCGTCTCGGCCCGGTGGGAGGCGATGAGGACGGTACCGGGGAACTCGGCGATGACGTCGGAGACCAGGCGTTCGGTGGCCGGGTCGAGACTGGCGGTGACCTCGTCCACGAGGAGCACCCGTGGGCGGCGGGCGAGGGCACGGGCCAGGCACAGGCGAGCCCTCTGACCGCCGGACAACCGCACACCCGCCTCGCCGAGGTCGTCGTCGAGACCGATCCAGGAGGCGGCTTCGACACGTTCGAGCAGGCCTGTCAACTCCTCGTCGGACCGTGGCCCGCAGCCCCGCAGCAGGTTGTCGCGGACGGTGCCGTGGAAGAGCATCGCGTCCTGGTCGACCAGGGCGACGGCCCCCCGCAGCGCCGCGTCGTCGAGCTCGGCGACGGGGACGCTCTCGCCGTCCGCCGCCACGAGTTCGACCGACCCCTCCGAGGGGTCCCAGAGCCGGGCCGCGAGCGCGATGACCGTGCTCTTGCCCGAGCCCGAAGGGCCGACCAGCCCGACGTGCTCGCCGGGGGCGAGCTCGGTGGACCAGGAGGTGAGCGTCGGCTGCCGGCCTTCGTAGCAGAAGGACACCTCCCGGAACCGGAGGCCGAGCGGCCCGTCGGGCAGCCGTCGCGGCGCTTCGGGAACACCGACGACCGGGGGCCGATCGATGCCGGCGGCGACGCGTTCGGCGCCGGAGACGAGCGGATGGAGCCGTGTGAGGGTGTCCGTGGCGTCGACGACGGCGGCGACACCGGCCAGGGCCAGAGCGATCAGCGCGGGCAGCTCTGCCGGGGCCAACCGCACCGGGGCATCGTCAGAGAGCACGCCCGCTGCGGTGGCGCTGGTGGCGATGACGCCGATGATCACGGCGGTGATGATCAGTTCCCGGATGCCGGTGACCAGGTGCGACAGCAGTTCGCGCCGCCGCGCGAGGGTGGTGGCGCGCGCGGTGGCGGCGCTGGTCTCGGCGACGATGCGCGGGACGAGTCCGTAGGCGAGGACCTCGCGCAGGGCGCCCAGCGCGTCGACGATGTGCTCGGACAGGTCCGAGCGCTCACGCTGCTCCCGCTCGCCCAGCCGCCGGGCCGCCCCGGCCCAGTACAGCGCGCTGCTCGCCACGACGGCAGCGCCCATGAGCATGACGAACGCCGCTTCGGGCAGGAGGGCGGACGCGGTGGCCAGGGAGGCGACGAACAGCGTGAGCGAGGCGCCGAGCTGGGCGATCGTGTGAGCGTAGAAGAACTCGAGCTTCTCGGTGTCCTCCATCGCGACGGTGGCCGCGCGTCCGGAGTGCTCGCGGCGACGGCCCGGAACGCTGCGCGCGTAGGCGTCGAACAGGGCCATCCTCAACCGGGCCAGCACGCGGTAGGCCAGGGCGTGGGAGACGTCCATCTCCCGCCAGGTCAGCAGCACGCGCAGCAGCACGAGCCCGAGGACCAGGGCCCACCAGAGGGGTCCGGGCGGTGTGCGCTCCACGACGGCGTGGCCGACCGCCCATGCCGTGAGGACGGTCAGACCGGCCAGGCCGAGCGAGCTCGCGGTGCCGAGTACGTAGCTCCAGAGCATCCCGCGCCATTCGGGCCGCAGAACGGGCAGCAGTGCGCGGAAGGCACGGGGCGCGGTGGGGGTCTTCACGAGGCACTCCTGTGCAGGTGTCCGGAGTCGAGGCTCAGCACGTGGGGGACCTCGGTGAGGGTCTCGGAGCGGTGGCTGATCATGATGACGACGCGGTCGCGGGCGACACGGTGCAGGGTCTGGACGACGTCCGCGGAGCGGTCGGCGTCCAACGCGCTCGTCGGCTCGTCGACGAGCAGGACCGGCCGCTGTGCCAGCAGCGCGCGGGCCAGGGCGAGGCGCTGGCGCTGTCCGCCCGACAGGCTGGTACCGGCTTCGGTGACCTCGGTGTCGAAGCCGCGGGGGAAGCGCTGGATCTCGTCGAGGATCCCCGCGTCGCGGCAGGCCGCGACCAGGTCCGCTTCCGCGGTGGCGCCGGTGACCGCGAGATTGTCGCGAATGGTCCCGACGAAGAGCACCGGCCTCTGGGAGACCACGGCGATGTCGGAGGTACGCAACGGTCGGCCGTCGAGGGCGATGCTTCCGGCGCGCGGAGTGAGGAAGCCGAGGAGGAGGTCGAAGAGGGTGGACTTTCCCGCCCCGGAGGCTCCGACCACCGCGGTGAGGGAGCCCCGCCGGGCCGTCAGGTCGAGAGCGTGGATGACGTCGTCGGATGCGTCGGGGTAGCGGAAGCTCAGACCGGTGACCTCCAGGGTGTCCGCCGACGGGTCGCCGGCCGCCGGGGCGTCGCCGGGACCGGACGCGGTGCTGATCGGAGCGGTGTGGACGGCGGCGGCGCCGGGGTGTTCGGTGAAGGCCCCGATCCGCGTGAGGCCGGGAATCGCGGTGAGGCCGAGGAACCCGGCGTGCCAGTGCCTCGAGAGGTCCCGGATGGGACGGAACGCTTCGGAGGAGAGCAGGAGGATCAGGTAGACCTCCACTGCCGGGGCCTGCCCGGCGACCGCGTGGGCGATGGCGACGGCGGCCGCGGCGACCGCTCCCCCCTGGACGGCCGCGTCGGTGACGGCCGTCTCGCCCAGGGATCCGCGCATCACCCGCTCGGTGGCCCTGCGCAGCGCCTCGGAGCGGTGGTCCAGTCGCTCGCGGGTACCGGACACGTCGCCGAGCGTGCGCAGGGTGGCCATACCGCGCAGGGATTCCAGCAGGTCGGCGCTGAGCGCCTCGTAGCTGTCCCGGTGGTCGAGCCCGCGCCGGGCCATCATCCGCTTCCACGCCATGGGTCCCACCAGGGCGAAGACGACCCCTCCGGCGACGCACACCCCCGCCCACGGCGAGAGCGCGACGAGGCCGATCACGACGATCGGGCAGGTCAGGAGCAGTTGCACGATGGCGGGAACGTACTTGGAGACGTAGGCGTCGATACCGTCGACACCGTCACCGAGGCTGGCGCGCATCGAACCGTCCCGGGCCGCGGTGTCGTGCAGCCGCTCGGGCACGAGCGCCGCCCGCACCGCGCGGCGGCGGACCGCCTGTCTGACCCGGCCTCCCAGGTCCGCGGCGGCCGACGCCTGGGCCAGGGAGAGCACCAGGCGCAGCAGCGCGATCCCGAGGATCAGCGCCAGGGCGACGAACACCTCCCGTGCCTGCCCGTGCAGCACCGCCGACATCGACCAGGCGATCGCCACGGCCTGTCCGACGTGGCCGAGGAAGACGAGGACCAGCAGGGCGACGCTCCGTGCCAGGGCCCCGGGAAACCGGGCCGCCTCCCGCCACAGCAGGGGAACGATCATCATGCGTCGGGCTCCTTGTCGAGGTCGGGTGCGCCGGGGAGCATCGCCAGGGCGTGCACGGTCCAGCGGTCGCGCGAGGCGACGAATCCTGACACCGGGCGGCAGCGCCATCGTCCGGACAGGGCGCCCGCGTAGCACAGGCCGGCCGCGGCCCGGTGGGCCCGCCACAGGGTTTCGGTGACCTCGGCGGCGGGCGTGTCCGTCGCGACGGACCACGTCTCCAACCGGTGTGCCCCGAGCACCCAGGCCTGCCCGCAGGCCCTCGCCGCGTCCGCGGCCCGCGCATCCGGGGCGCGCACCGCGGCCTCGAACTCCCCGATCGCCGGGGAACGCCGCGCGGACAAGGCGTCCCGGCGCTCAGGCACGACCGACCAGGAGCCGGGCAGTGCGACGGCGGCCAGCGGGATCTCCGGCGCGAGTCCGCGTGCGAGCCACCGGCCGTGCTCGGCCGCGCGCGGGACGCCGAGCAGCTCGCGCAGCCGCGGGCCGGGGCCCAGCCGCACCGCGGCGGGCGACGGCGCGCACAGGAACTCCACGGCGGCCAGGGCGTAGGCGGTGTCGGCGATCCACAGGGGCCAGGCCCGGTGGCGGTACCGGCCGAAGCTGCGACCGGGCTGCACGGTCAGGACCAGGTGGGTCCCCGTCACATCGGCGGCCGCGCCGGGGGCGTGCCAGCCCGCTCGCCGTTCGCGGGCCTCGTCGCGCCGGTAGAGCGCGCCGTCCTCCAGGTCGAAGGCGTAGCGCCCCGCTTCCAGGGGGCCGTCGGCGCCCACGACCAGGTGGGTGTGGACGGGGTAGGTCGCTCCCGCGGAGGGCACCGGGCGCCGGCGGATGCGGGTCACCGTCCCGTCGGCCAGGCGGTGGTGTCCCTCACCGCGCCACAGTCCGTCGAGCAGGGCGCGCTCGCGGTCGGGTACCGCCACGGGGTCGGCTCCGGCCCGCCGCCAGGGGTTGGCGCGCGGCCCGGGCGGCAGGGGCGGACCCGGTGTGCGGGCCGAGAAGGCGCGTGCCAGCGCGGCCGGCAGCCGCGAGGGGGCGGCCGGAGCGCGCTTCGCGCCGCGCGGCGAGGGAGCCGGTGGGATGGGGCGGGGCATGGGCAGGGCCTCACATGTGCGGGGGCGGGATGAGGGTGAGGTCCGCCGGGCTCCCGTCCCAGGAGGTGCGCCACCCCCGGTCGAGGGCCGCCTGCTCGAAACGCGGCATGCCGAGGTAGGCGAAGGCGGCGGGCGCGTTGGGGACGAGCCCGGTGACGAAGCTGCGGACCACTCGCAGCGAGGTGCGACGGACATCGCTCGTCGTCAGGTCCCGGGTGAGGACGCGGTGTCCGCGAGCGGCCAGCCGCTGGTGGACCTCGTCCATCGTCACGGCCGGGACCTGGGTGATCGGCCGGATTCCCAGGGCGGGCTCGGTGAAGCGCCGGGCCTGCCCGTGGACCCGGGGGTCGAGCCACAGCTGGACGTGCGCGCCCAGGTCGACGACGTGCTCGCACTGGGGTCCGGCGGCGTCGAGGTAGGCGGCGTCGGCGCGGTGGTCGAGGTAGAGGCCGCGGGCCATCAGTCCCTGCTCGACGGCACGGAAGACCCACCCGTCGGCGGTGGTGCAGCCCTGGGTGTAGACCCAGGTGTGGACGGCTTCGAGGACGGCCTTGCGGGCGGCCCTGACCGGGTCGAGCGCGGCGGAGAACCCCGCGGCGTACAGGCCCCGTTCCTTGTCGTGCACGAGTGCGGCCACGGCGGGGGCGAACTCCGAGGGCATGACCGCCAGGAACACCTCCAGGGAGCTGCCGCGCAGGTCGTCGGCCAGCCCGGGGACGCTGGCGGGGTCGATGCCGAAGGTGGGTCCGTCCAGGTGCCACCACAGTTCGAGGGCGTCGCGTTCGATGATCTCCAGGACCCCTCGGTCCCGGGCGTCCTCGGTCCCCTGCCCGGTGGCGATCCCCGCGTAGTTCAGGTGGTGCACGCGCGGCAGGTGCCGGAAGCGCGACTGCCTCCAGTTGAGGTAGACCAGCGAGGCCGGCATCCAGACCTCGGCACCGCCGCTGTCGGCACAGCGCGTCCAGAGGGTGGGAGTGTCCTCGGTGAGGGGCTGGTAGGGGAAGCCGGCCCGGGTGTACTGCCACGGGGCGAACCGGGGCAGCTCGTCCAGGTCCATCGGACGGTGGCCCGCGGCCAGCAGTTCCGCGCGGGTCGCGATGCGCAGTTCGTCCTCGGGAAGGTCGGCGGGGAGCCAGTTCCCGCAGTAGCGCTCGATCCCCTCGGCGATCGCGGCGATCCTGGCCTGGCCCGCGTCGTCGAACGACGTGCCCAGCGAGACACGGTCCGCCGGCCACTCGCCGAGTTGTCGGGCGTCGGCCACGGCCGCGGTCAGGCCCAGGTAGGAGGCGGGGGCACCGGTGGGGTGCGGCACGGCCCGCACGGAGCGGATGATGCCGCACTCGGGGTCGACCAGCGCCTCCACGGGCAGAGGGTGGGCGGTCCTGGCCGCCGCGTCGCCGGCGGCCTCGGGGTGCCGCCGCCCGGTGGTGAGAGTCACGGTGAGGTCCTTTCGTGGCGCCAGGCCCCTGACGCGGAATCGAGGGTCGACCGGGTGTGGGGCGCGGACGCGGCCGCGAGGATCCCGGTCCACTCCGCCGGAGCGCCGGGCAGCCCCTGGGCCGCCAGCCACGGGTCGATGATGCGGGTCAGTCCGCCGGCGGCCGCGATACGGGACCGCAGGGACCGGTCGGCGACGCCGCCGACCAGGCCGTGCCCCCAGGGGCCGCCGGCGAAGTGGCTCGGGGCGCTCCACGCGCGGGCGAGCCGTCGGGCGTCGTCGTCGAAGAAGTCGTCATCGCCGCTGATCACCAGGAGCGGCACATCGATGCGGCCGTAGCGCGATGCCGGGTCCACGCGGCGCGCGCTCCACAGCCGCCGCCACCCGGTCATGGTGGAGGGCGACCAGTCCCAGTGCTCGGCGGCCTCGACCACACCCCGCTCGCGCGCCTGTGCGACGCGCCGGTCGAGTTCGGACGGGGGCAGCGGGGGCTGGGAGCGCCGGTGGCGTCCGTGTTCGTGCCACCATCCGATCCGGTGCCGGATCTGTGGGCGGCCCTGGGGGTCCCACGCGGTCTCGGCCGGTCCGAGGGCGGGGACGAGGGCGATGATCGCCGAGACCGGGGACGCGCCGTTCCCTGTCACGGCCCGAGCGGCCTCCAACGCGGTGTGCGCGGCGTAGGAGGCCCCGAACAGCACCAGCGGCAGCCCGGCGAACTCGTCGAGCAGGTGGACGAGCACCTGGCCGCCGTCCTCCTCCTCGTACGAGAAGGGGCACCAGTCCCCCTCCGACCGGTACCGTCCGCGCACGTCCTGCACCAGGCAGTGGTAGCCGCGGGCGTTCCATGAGCGTGCCGTCGCCTCGTGCCGGCCGGCGTCGTAGGGGGTGCGGACGACCACGAGGCCTTCCGGCTTCGCGCACTCCCACACCAGCCCGCGCAGGGGGGTGCCGTCGCCTCCCCGGCAGAGGTGTTCGCGTCCGGGCTCTTCGGTCATACCCGCTCACGTGCTCCTCGGTCGATGGCGGGCGGCGGGTCATAGGACAGGACCGGGTGTTCGCTGACCGTGCCGGTGGCGGGGACCAGCTTCCACAGCGTGCCGCGGTGGTGCTCCAACGTGTCCGACTCCTGTGCCCAGGCGAGGGCCATGGTGAGCAGACGGCTCGTCAGCAGCGTGCGCGCGGCTGGCGAGGGGGGTGTGTCGGCCACGGCCGCGCGCCGCCAGGTGTCGAGTTCGCGGGGGACGAAGCTCGCCGCCAGGCGCCGCCGGTAGACCTGCTCGGCCCCGGGGTCGTCGCCGGTGAGGCAGATCGGATCGACGAAGCAGTTCTCGCCCTCGCGGTAGGCGCGCAGCCAGGCCACGCCCTGGCCCGGCAGCGCGTCGAGGCGGTCCCAGCCGACGCGCTCGGCGGGTGAGTCCGCGTACGCGACCACGAGCCCCCACGGCCAGGGGCCCTCCGCGCGGGGGCCGTCCGCGCCCTGGTCCCCACGGTCGCCGCCGATCGCACCGTCGGTCGCGGCGAGCAGTGCCTCGCCGTCGGTGTGGCGGGTGAGGCGCGCGCCGCAGTCGGCCAGGGCCTCGGCCACCGCGTCGACGAGGGGGTTCCGGCCGACCAGGGCGACCTCGCGCCGGGGCCGCGGCCAACGGCACTGTGCGTCCTCCTCCTCGTGCGAGGACATCGTCGCGCGGAGCGCCTCGGCGTAGGAGGCGGCCTCCCCATCGCCGGCCGAGGCACCGCCCAGGACGTCGAGGAGACCGGGCGGCGGGGACACCAGGCGGAGGAAGCGTCCCGAGGAGGTGCGCACGACACCGGTGTCCGCGCTGTCGACGATGACGTGCGCGCCGGTCCCCGGCACGCGGGCGATGGATGGTTCTGGGGGCATGGCCGACCTCTCACACGGCCCGGTCGGGCAGCGCGGGGCTGCCCGACCGGGTGGTCCTCACTGACGACGTCGCGGGGGACGAGTGCTAGTCGAAGGGGTTCTCGACGAGCGCGTTGGAGTGCGTGGCCGACAGGTGTGCCAGCTGCTCGGACTCCTCGATCTCGGCGACGACGTCGAAGGGGTTCTCGACGAGCGCGTTGGAGTGCGTGGCCGACAGGTGCGCGAGCTGCTCGGGCTGCTCGATCTCGGCGACGATCTGGTTGTCCATGGGGGACTCCCTTCTCAAGGCATGACGTATCGGTCATCTGGGCCGATACGTGTCCGCCGGGGGCGAACGAGACTCACCATAATTGATAATGATTGTCATTTCCAATACTCTGGGCCCATGAACTTCCAGGAGCTCCTCGTCGCCGACTACCGCGCGGGCCGCACCTACGCCGTGGCCGACGGCACCGTGAAGCCGCTCGGCGACGCCGTCCTCGCCGAGCACGCCGGGTTCCTCGCGCTGCCCCGCCGCGGCGAGGGCGGCGCCGCATGGGCCTTCGTCGACGACCGCTCCGGCGCGCTCGTGGTCTCCGGCCCTCGCGGGGAACGACGCCTCCCCACGGCCATCCCCGGCGAGCACCTCGCCTGCGACGCCTCGGGCCGCTACGTGGTGGTGACGACCGGACTGGGCGCGAACGCGCAGGCGTGGAGCGACGTCGTCACCCTCGTCGACCTGGAGCGGGACGCGTCGGTACGGTTCCGCTCCCGGGTCGGCGAGCCCGGAGCGATGATCGTCCCGGACCAGGCCGGCGGCGCACCGGCGGTCGTGCTGCGCCACAGGGAGCCCGGCGCCCTCGAGGCGCTTGCGCTCCCCCGGTGCCTCGACGCCGCCCCCCACGTGCCGCGGATCACCGGTGAGACCGTCCACGGGATCGCGGACGACGGGCACGGCGACGTCGTCGACCAGCGCACGGGCATCGCCGCGACGGCGACCAGCCGAGGGCTGGAGCGCTTCGTGGTCGAGGGCGGCGTCCCGCGCATGCTCGGCACCGTCGCCTGGCCCGTGCCCGGACGCGCCTACTACCTGCGCCTGGACCCGGCCACCGGCCGTGCGGTGGGCGTGGTCCGCGGCGGCCCGCCGTCCCCGACGGCCTGGACCGAGTGGACCAACCACCTGGTCGACATCGACCTGTCCACCGGCCGGACGCGCTGCCAGGAGCTGCCTCGGGGACTGGCCTTCCGCTTCGGGCTCGGCGGCACACGGGCCGCCGTCGCCACGATCCACCCCGACGGGGACCAGCTCACCGTCATCGAGCGGGCCGACCCCCTGATGGGCGTCGCGCACCGGACCCCTCTTCCCGCGATGTCGCACCCTCCCGCCCCCGGGCACCTGCCCTGGGACCCCGTCGGCGACGCACCCGCCCAGCGGCGCTCCGTGGCCGTCGACCCCACGGGAACGACGGTCGCGGTGACCCGAGGGGGCGACGGCCAACTGCACCTGTTCCGCGACGGCGGACTCGACACCGTCACCGTGCCCAGCCCGCTCGACGAGGGCGGGCACCTGGCCTGGCCCGGCGGCGACACCGACACCATCGGCCGGTAGCGATGCACGCATCCCCGCACGACTCCTCCCCTGCCCTCGTCCCCGCGATCGACACCGCGCTCGCACAGTGGGAACGCCACGGCCGCCCGGGCCTGCCCGAGCACGGGTTCGCGCTCAGCCGACCGCCCGGACGCCGACGCCACGGGATCTACCGGGCCGACACCGGCTCACCGGTGTTCGAGCCCGAAGGGCACATCCTGCGTATGGCCCCCTCTCCGGACGGGCGCAGCATCTGCGTCCAACTCGCCGAGCGCGCGGACGAGGACGCCGCACTGGGGCTGGTCGACGCCGCCACCGGAGCTCTCCGCCTCTACCCGGAGGTCCGCTGCCGCTACGACCCCATGCTCTGGGACGACGACTCCTCCGGCGTGGAACTGGTCGCCGGCGGCTCCCGCCGCCTCGTCCGCCTCGACGCGGGCACCGGGCGGTCGACGGCCGCGGCCGTGCCGCCGGACACCCGGCTCAGGCTCTTTCCCGGAGGCCGGCGCGGACTGCTCGCCGAGAGCCGCTCCGGCAGGCCCAGCCGTCTCGTCGACCGGGCCACCGGGGTCGAACTCGCCGCGTTCGCCGCCATCGTCCGGGTTGTGCCGGTCGGTGACGACATCGTCGTGGACGACGGCGTCCGCCTCCACGGCCTCGACCCGGGCAGCGGTGCGCACAGATGGCGCTGGGGCGACCCGGACCTGCGGGTCACCTCGCTGGCCGCTCACGGCCAGGACATCGTCGCCGTCGGCGTACGCGCGGGCCGCAGTGTCATCGTGCGGCTCGTCCAGGGCGCGGTCGCGGCCGAGCGAGAGGTCACCTACCGGGGCGGCCCGGCCGTCGCGACCGGGGTGAGCGCCGACGCCGGCCGGTTCCACGCCCTCGTGGAAGGCCCGGCCCTGCCCCCGCGGGTCGTACCCGCGGAGGAACTGCTGTCCGACCCCGCCGAGGAACTGCTGTCCGACCGCCCGGCAACGGTCCGCCGACCGGCCCCGGCCCACACCGAACACCACGTCTTCACCGCCGAGGACGGCGCACGCGTCCCCGTCGTGGTCACCTCGCCCGCCGACGCGAAGGGCCCCGCACCGCTGATCCTCACCTGCTACGGCGGATTCGGCGTGCCGAGCCTGCCGACGTTCGAGCCGACCGTTCCGGCGTGGATCGAGCAGGGTGGCCGCTACGCCATCGCCCAGGTCCGGGGCGGCGGCGAGCACGGCCCGGCCTGGCGGAGGGCCGGGCACGGGCTCGCCAAGGGCCGCGGTATCGACGACCTCACCGTCATCGCCCGCGGCCTGGTCGAGGCCGGGCTGACCCGACCCGACCTGCTCGTCCTGGCGGGCGCCTCCCACGGCGGAGTCCTGGCCACCAGCTGCGCCCTCGGATCTCCGGACCTGTGCGCCGGGGTCGTCAGCACCGCCGCGCCACTCGACCTGCTCAACCTCGGCGCCCACCCGCTCGGACAGCGGTGGGCCGACGAGTTCGGAGCCTCCGACACCCCCGAGGGACGCGAGCACCTGCGCCGCATCTCACCGCTGCACCGTGCCGGGGCCCTGGCCTCCGGCACGGCTCTGCCCCGCTTCCTCGGCATCGTGCTGGCGGAGGACTCCCGGGTGGCCGCCGACGACACCCTGGCGGTCGCCGACGCGCTGCGCCGTGTCGGAGGCAGCGCCACCGTGTGGCGCGCCCCGGGAACGGGCCACGGCGGCAACCACCTCGACAGCCTCCACCGCCTCGGGGCGACCGTCCTCAGCTTCGCCGCCGCCACCACCGGATCAGCACAGACCGCTCCGTCCACGACCTGAGAGAACCCCCGCGACAGATGGCACCAGCAACACACGGGAGAAGCGTGTCGACCACCCTGCAACGCCTCCTGACCACCACGCGTCCCGGAGGGGCACCTCCCGGCGGTCCCCCGAGCCCGGCCTCCCCCGCGGCCGACGCCCGGCGGCGCGGTGTGCTCGCCGCCCGGATCCTCGTTCCGGTCCTGGCCCTCGCCCTCGTCGCGGTGGTCCTGCTGTCGACGAGCGTCGGCACGATCGACGTGACCCCGGCGGACGCCCTGCGCATCGTCATCGGCCACCTCGTGCCCGGGATGCCCTGGATGTCGGACGGAACGCTGACGACCGTGCAGGACAACGCCGTCTGGCAGTTCCGTCTGCCCCGCGCGCTCCTGGCCGCGACCGCCGGCGCCGCGCTCGCCCTGGCCGGCGCGCTGATGCAGGCCGTGGTCCACAACTCCCTGGCCGAGCCCTACATCCTCGGCGTCTCCGCCGGCGCCGGGGTCGGCGCGGTGTCGTTCATCGTCCTGGGTATCGGGTCCAGCTCCCTCGGAGTCGGGGGCGCGGCCTTCCTCGGCGCGCTCATGGCCACCGCGGCCGTCTACACCCTGGCCCACAAGAACGGGCGCATCGCACCCCAGCGCCTCATCCTCGCGGGCGTCGCCCTCGGCTCCCTGTTCAGCGCCGTGACGAGCTACCTGACCATCACCACCGACGCGCAGAACGTCTTCAGCATCATGTTCTTCCTGCTGGGCTCGGTCTCCGCCGCCACGATGGGCCACCTCGCCCTGCCCTCGGCGGCGCTGCTCATCGTGGGGCTCCTCGCCGCCTTCCGCGCCCGGGCACTCAACGCCCTCCTCGTCGGAGACGACGCCGCCGCCTCGCTGGGCGTCAACGTCAACCGGCTGCGCAGCGGCACCCTCGTCGCCGCGGCCCTGCTGACCGGATCGGTCGTCGCGGTCTCCGGAGGCATCGGCTTCGTCGGGCTGATCATCCCCCACATCGCCCGCATCATCGTCGGTTCCGACCACCGCAGGATGCTCCCGGTCGCCCTGCTCGCCGGAGCGGTCTTCCTCGCCACCTGCGACTTCCTGGCCCGCACGCTCGCGGCCCCCGCTGAGATCCCCCTGGGCGTGCTCACCGCGATGGTCGGAGCACCGTTCTTCCTGTGGCTGCTGCGACGCGACCGCGCCGACAGCGTGGGGGCGGGCCGATGAGAGTCGAGATCGAGAACCTCACCGCCCACCGCGGCGGACGGCCCGTCGTCACCGACGTGAGCGTCTCGGTGCCCTCGGGCACCGTGCTCGGACTGCTCGGCCCCAACGGGAGCGGCAAGTCCACCCTGCTGCGCACCGTGTCGGGGCTCGCGTCGCCCTCATCCGGCCGCGTGCGCCTCGACGGCACCGACATCACCGCGCTCAAGCGCAGGGACCTGGCCCGGCACGTGGCGGTGATGGCACAGGAGCACAGCGAGGAGTTCGAGATCCCCGTCCTCGACATGGTCCTGCTCGGGCGCATCCCGCACGGACGCGGCTACGGACGCGACTCCGACCACGACATCGCCCTCGCCCGCGAGGCCCTCACCCGCGTCGGCGCCGCGCACCTGGAGACCCGCTCGTTCGCGGCCCTCTCCGGGGGCGAGCGCCAGCGCGTGCTCTTCGCCCGCGCGCTCGCCCAGGACACGCCCGTGCTCATCCTCGACGAGCCCACGAACCACCTCGACATCGCCCATCAGCTCGAACTCCTCGATCTGGTCAGAGCCACCGACCGCACCGTGCTGGTCGCCCTGCACGACCTGAACCTGGCCGCGCGCTCCTGCGACGCCATCGGGGTCCTGGCCGAGGGGCACCTGCTCTCCCTCGGCACCCCGGACGAGGTGCTTCACACCGACCTGGTGCGTTCGGTCTTCGGCGTCGAGTCGACCGCCGTCGCCCATCCGCGTTCCGGACGGCGGCACCTGCTCTTCGACGCCCGCAGCCCGCTGGAGCCGAACGACCACGAACCCGCGAACCCATCCATCACGACCGAGGAAGAAATCACCACCCCATGACAGGCAACGCCACCCGGCCCGCGTCTCGGCGCCGCTTCCGCCCCCTCAGCCTCTCGACCGCCTGCGCCGCCCTCGCCGTGCTACCGCCGGCCCTGACCGCCTGCGGTTCGGGCGTCACAGCCGACTCGGCGGACGCCGTGGACTCCGGGAACACCGTGACGGTCACGAACTGCGGACGGGAGCTGTCCTTCGACACCACTCCCAGCAGTGTCGTCGGTCTGATGCCCTCGCAGACCGAACTGCTCCTCCGACTCGACGTGGGCGGCTCCATCGTCGGCCAGGCCCAGACCGAGGTCTCGGCGCTCCCCGACGACATCGCCGACGAGGCCGCCGACATCCCGGTGCTCAGCGCCGACGCGCCCCCGGCCCGCGAGGACCTCCTCGCCGTCACCCCCGACCTCGTGGCCTCCCCCACCGAGTACGAGTTCACCGCCGAACAGGGCTTCGCCAGCATCGAGCAGCTGAACGAGAACGGCGCCCAGGCCTACGTCGCGACCGGCGGCTGCGCCGACCGCCGCAACACCGCCGAGGTCACCGACGTCCTGACGGACATCGCCGACCTCGGCGCCATCCTGGACGTTCCCGACGCGGCCGAGGAGCTCGCCCAGGACCTCGAGGACCGGCTGGCCGCCGTGGAGGACGCGATCGGCGACGCCGCGCAGCCCACCGTCGCCCAGGTCTACGTCGAGGGCAATTCCTTGTCGGCCATCGGCGCCGGCATCGAGGCGGACATCATCAGGACCGCCGGCGGCGACAACGTCTTCGACCCCGACGCGCCGGAGTTCGCCGACTTCTTCGCCGCCCAGATCAACCCCGAGGAGGTCATCAGCCGCGAACCCGAGGCCATCGTGTTCGGCGTGAGCGGCCCCGAGCACGAGGAGGAGACCCGCGAGTACCTTCGCAGCACCTTCCCCGACGTCCCGGCCGTAGAGGACGACCTCCTCATCGCCATCCCCGCGAGCGACCTGTACCCCGGTGCCCTGGGGAACATCGACGCCGTGGAGACGATCGCTCAGGAGCTCTACCCGGACGCGTTCTAGCCTGACGATCGGCCTCGGCCCGTGGCCCGGACACCGCTCCGGCCACGGGCCGGGCCGTCCCCGCACACCGCGAGTGGGGTACGCCCTCTCTCCGGCGCCGTGGACGGGGCGAAAGTCACGAACGTGCTTGCGACTATCGCTGGTCAAGGCATCACACACGTCGATCCACAAGCGCTCACCGCGCGTAGAACCAGAGTCCGCGAAGCTGCGCTCGCCGCACGTTTCACATTCCCGTGCCGACTCTGGTGACGACCTTGTTCGAACGGCTAACGGAAGCCGTCGGCGTACAGACAGCAGCTCGACTCGTCATGTCAGAGCATCCTGCGGATGAAGTTCGTGCAGCCGCGCGGGATCTCGTGTCGGGAGTCACGCCTGTTTCCCGACCTTGGAACCCATAGTTCCACCCTGCACCCTGGTTTGTATATCCTCAAGTGCCGGGATCACCTCCCGCCGTCCGCACGTCGAATGAGCTGAGCCTGGACGCTCTGCAGTCCCGTGGTGCAGGTGCCGAACTCTGCTCGATAGATTGATCGTTTCATATTGAAGACTGAATGCTAAATATCACGAGAATTAATCGGGACACCCTGATGGCCATGGAGGATGCGGGATGGCATCCAGGAAGGCTTCTAGAGGGTGCGCAATCATGGTATGACGAACTGCGCAGCAAGGGGTATCCTGAAAACCAAACGGCCCTGGATTTCCTTGGAGAGCTGGGAGGGCTTGCCATTGAACCCATCCCGAACAAAGAGGCTCGTTTTGGAAACCATGAAGCCCTGAATATAGACCCATTTTCTGCAGATGCTATGGGAATTTCCTTCTTTGATGAGATGTCGAGCCTGGTCGGGGAACCCTGCTTTCCTGTTGGGGAGTGGTTGAGCTACAGTTCTGTGTTCCTGACGGCTTCTGGGCGCATGATGGCCGGCGGGCTCGGCTATGTCTGGCTTTTGGGCGGTTCACCGGAGGAGGGTGTTCAGCAAGCTGTCATGGCGGATCGGGATCTGCTGTGCATCCACACAGACGAAGGACTTTCCCCTTGGCCTTGAGCTCATCCCATACGTCCGGGCAAGTAGCACTGCGCCTGGCACGTATCACACTCTGTGGGTGTTCAAGTTGGCGGTGCGGACCGAGGCCGGCCCCTGGTAGTGCTTGCCGATGTCCGCCTCGGAGTGCGGGAGGGCGCCGCCCAGGGGGGCGCCGAGCCAGTCGAGGAAGCAACACGACTCCACGACGTCCCGATCCGTGTTCCCGACTGTGAGAACGCCCTGGACGGCGTCGTTCACCGGACCGTGGTGCCGGCTATCTCATCGGCCTTCGTGCGGAGCGGCGTTGACGCAGTACACGTGCCCGTTCACGTCCGGCTCGTGTTCGAGGAGATGGTCGGTGGTTTCCCAGAACAGGGGCAGCCACGGGTGCGGTAGGGCCTTCTCACGGTCGAGCCGGTCACCGTAGAAGGGGTCTCCCTCGTGGAATTGGGCCGCTTGGATGAGCGAGCACGCGGGAGCGGGGGAACCCTCTACCGGGCCGACCCGGCAGCCGAAGGTGGTCCGGTTGGGACTGGGCTCCAAGGGATTGCCGGGGGTCCAGACATCGTCCATGACGACGTCGATGAAGGCCTCGTGCACGTCACCGTGGTTGTAGAGGTGGGCGTAGTAGATCGCGAACGCGCCGTGCTCGCTGTTGACGAAGCCGCAGATCCGCAGGTGCTCGGAGTCGCAGTGGCCGCACGTGAAAGGGGTGACCTGGCGGTCAGGGTCGATTGTCAGTCGCATTCCCGGATTGTCCCATCCTGCGCCGACGCTTCTCCTCGCCCCACAGAAGGGCCGACGTCCTGCGCCACCACCCCTCTGGGGAGCCCGAGCGGCCCCTTGGAAAGGAGGCTCTCAGGGAGTCCGCCAACGCTCCCGTGCCCACCCCGGACCGGGCGCTCAACCTCACCGGTAGCGGGGACCGCACACCCGACATCGAGGGCTCCCCCGACAACGGAGCCTACGAGCGTGGCCGAGCGCCCACCATCACCAACAGCGCCGACACCTTCACACCCGCCGATGGGGACTTGCCCACTAGCGCCCGCGTCAACGGTTCGGTCAACGGCTGTGGAGCTTGGCCTGGTCGGAGCTGGTGTCCTGCTTCCACTGCGGCTTACCCCTGCCCTTGAACGGGCAGAACGCCGCCTCCGACAGGCCCACATACCCCTTGTCGCCCAGGCCGAGCAGGTTCGAGTCCGTGTGCTGCCGCAGGTGGCACGAGAGGCGGCCGAGACAACAGTGCGGCCGGTACAACGAGGTTCCGGGAGGGGCCGTCGGCCTAAGAGAGGTCGGAGGCGACCGCACCCTGGCCCCACCCCGGTCCCCTCCATGCGGTGACTCCTACGAGGTGGGGCGACGCACCCCGGGGGGGTCTTTGGTGTCCCCGGCCGGATGCGTACCTGTGGCTCTCGGGTGGGAGGGCGCTGGTCCTCTGGGGCACCGTCCGCGACATCCGTTCACACGGGTATCCCATTCCGACCGAAAGCCTGCGGAAACCACCGCGGCTGATCATAATGAAATCCATGCCCGTCGTCGGACACGGCTGGGAGTCCCCCCATGGCGCGTATATCGGATGATCAACTCGGGACACCTCAGGAGGGCAGCGGCCGGACAGCTCCCGTCCGTGGGGCCCGTGGACGGGGGGCGGGCGGCCGGGTCCGGCGCCGCTCCTTCGTCGCTGGCATGCGGTCGGGCGGTGCTCCCCCGCTCGCGCCCCTGGTCCGTTGCCTCCCCGCCGCGCTCGCCGCTGTCCTGGTCGCCCCGGGCCCGGGCGGCGCCCCCGCCGCAGCGGTCGACACAGGCCCCGACGCCCCGGCAGTCGACCCCTCCATCGACCGGTTCAGCCCGGACCCCGAACTCCAGGGGACCCCCGACGCAGAGCACGCGGCCCGGGAGGTGACCTCTCACGAGCACACGTTCTGGGCCCCGACCTGGTCCTTCGTCAAGACCGTCGTGGTCCGGGACGCCACCGCCTGCTCCCTTCCCGACGACGTGGTTGGCCCCTCAGCCGAGGGAGGGCGGGGAGTACAGGTCACCGGAGCATTTCCGGTAGGCGAAGGGCTGGAGGCCGTCCCGCTCTCCGAGCCGACCGTGCACTACGCCGACCCCGACGACCTCGTCATCGAACTCGAGGACGAACTCGCCGCCCCACCGGGGGAAACGGTCACGATCACGATCGAATGCCGAACAGCCGACGGCCAATGGGCGGAGGTCGGCACCGCGCTGTTCCCCATCAGCTTCGGCACGGACGTCCTCCCGATCGGTATGGAGTTCCCCACCACGGTCGATTTCGGTCCGGTCGTGGAGAACGGACGCGTGCCGCTCAGTCTCGCTGACCTGCCCACCGACGGGCCGGTCAGCTATTCCATATCCGAACTCGACATCGCCGACGTGCGCGCGGAACTCGACGGCGCACCCGCGACCGTCGAGGGGACAGGCAAAGACGGGGAGGTCGTGTTCCCCCCAGACGCGGGACCGGGTCTGCACATGCTCACCCTGGCCTACGCCGACCCCGCCGTCTGGGAGGTCACCGTCCCCGTCATCAACGGGTACGCCGCCCCGGCGCCCCCCGCCGCGCCCTCGGAGGCCGCGCAGGGCGACGGCGACGGCGTGCCCCATCTGGAGGATCTGCGCACCGACCCGGTCACCCTCCTCATCGCGCTCGCCGTCACCACGGCGGTCGTCTCCGTCGTGTGGCTGCTGGTCGGCTTCCCCTCCGACATCTTCAACAAGTCCCTGGAGGGCAACCAGGGCCGGATCCGCTCCTGGTGGCAGCGCCTGCGCACCCTCATCACCGGCCGCCGCGGCGGTCGCCGGGCCCTGCTCACCCCTGCGGCCGGGACCGCCTTCGTCGTGTTCTGGATCCTGTCAGCCGCCCTGCCGGTCCTGCTCAACCAGAACCCGGACCCCGAGGCCACACCGCTGCTGGACTTCCTCGGCCTGATGATCGCGGTGTTCGTCGTGACCGTGGTCTACGCGTGGGTGGTCAACGCCCGCGACTGGGCCTGGTCGCAGGTCCCGGGCCGCTTCGAGGTTCTCCCGGGCGGCCTGGTGATCGTCGCCCTGTGCTCGCTGGTCTCCGCCGCGGCCGATTTCGAGCCCGGGTACTTCTACGGTCTCATCGCCGGGTTCGCCGCGATCGCCGACCGCAGGTCGAAACTGGAGATGCCCGAGGCCGAGCAGGACGCCTTCGTCCGGGAGAACGAGGGCCGCGCCACCCGGCTGGGCGCCTACAGCGTCCTCGCGCTGAGTATCGTGTGCTACCTGTTCTGGAACTCCCTCAGCTCCCTCGTGGAGGACGGCGGGGCGCCCTTCGGCGTCCAGCTCATGGACAAGGCACTGTTCTCCGTCACCCTGCTCGGCGTCCAGACCGTCGTCTTCGGCCTGCTGCCGATGAGGTACCTCGACGGCCACCGGCTCTGGCGCTGGGGCCGACTCCACTGGGCCCTGGCCTTCGTTCCGGGCCTGTTCGTCTTCGTCTACCTGCTCCACATGCACCCCGACCAGGTGGCGGGCAAGACCGTCCCCGGCTCCCTGCTGGCGACGGCCTCGCTCTTCATCGGCTTCGGGGGCCTGTCGCTGGCCGTCTGGGCCTTCTTCGTCTGGCGCGCCCGCCGCGCCTCGGCCCACAGGCCGCAGGCGGTCGCCGTCGGCGCGTCCACGGCCGCCCCCGACCCCGCAAGCACAGGCCCGGCCGCCTCAGCGGACACAGAAGCGGGGGTCCCGGCAGAACAGGTGGAACCAGCAGAACCGGAGGAGACCGAGGCTTCCGAGGACGACCGCCCTGTTCCTGCACCTGGGGATGCCGGGCCCAGCAAGGAACCATCGGCCGCCGAGTCCGCTCCTGTACCCGCACCGGCCACGGAGCCTGACATCCCGGCGACCGGTGTCCGGGTCGACGACACCACGTCCGAGCCCACCACCCCCAACGAGCCCGACGGTGACAACGACCTGCCATCGGACGTTCGCGGCGACGCACCCGCCGAACCGGCGCAGGCCCGGCACCCGGAACCCCCTGCGGACGACGACGGTCCCGACCCCGCCATCGCCCTCGACCCGGAACCGGCCGATGCGGAGCCGCCCCCGAACGAGGACCTCCCTTCCACAGAGGAGCGCTCCGGCCAAGCGTGACGAGTGGCAGCGCGCGAACGTCGGTCGGATCGTTCGGCGCCGCGTGCGGTGGAGGCCGTGGTGAGTGCCGGACCCGCCCGAGCCAGTCACGCCAGATGTGACCGCCAGGCCGTCGGTCTTCGTCTCATGAGGTCCGGCTCATGATCGCCTCGATCCGCGCCACAGCGTCAGCCGCCCCGTTCTCTGCGGCGATCCGGCGTCCGATCTCGGCCGCCGTGTGCTGGACGCGGGTGCTGGTGGTCACTTCGCGCAGGGCGTCGGCGAGCCGCTGAGCCGTCAGCTTCGCCTGCGGGATCGGAGTGCTGCCGGCGCCGAGCGCGGCCACCTGCCGCCCCCAGAAGAACTGGTCGACGATGAAGGGGCAGATCACCGCGGGCTTGCCCGCGCGCAGGGCGGCGGCGGTGGTGCCCGCTCCACCGTGGTGGACGACGGCGGACACGCGGGGCAGGAGCCAGTCGTGTGGGACCTCGGTGATGCGCAGCACCGTGTCAGGCAGGTCCACGGGCTCCAGGCCGCCCCATCCGGTGGCGATGATGCCGCGCACGCCGGCCAGTCGGAGTGCCCCGACGACGCTCCCGGTCACGCGCTTCGGGTCACGGCCGGCCATGCTGCCGAAACCGACGTACACCGGTGGTTCCCCGGCCGCGAGAAAGTCGACGAGATCGGTCGGCGGCGTCCAGTCGTCCGTGCCGTCGAGGAACCAGTAGCCGGTCAGGTCCGCATGCTCGGGCCAGTCTGCGGGTCGGGGCACAACGTGTCTGCTGATGCCGTGCAGGACCGGGGTCGGCTGGCCCCCGGGACGGTGTGTGGCCATCGCGGCGCCCTTGACCACGCCGAGACCGAGAGCGTCGCGTCGGAAGGTGTTGACCATTTTGTTGTAGCCCTTGTAGCCGGCGGCGACCAAGCGGTAGGTCAGCCGGTTGTACCAGGCTCCGAGCGGCAGGTTCGGCATGCCTACGACCGGGAATGCGCCGGTCGGCACCGCGACCGGGACGGGGACCGCGAGCACCGCCGGTACGCCGAGCGCCTCGGCGACGTGCGGGCCGGCGAGCGCCTTGGGGTGGTAGACGACGATGTCGGGCTCGACGCTGCGCGCGACCCTCCATACATCGCTCATCAGCTCCCGGTTGATCAGGCCGGCCTTACGGGCGAGCTGGATGTTCATGCGGACGAGCCCGAGGACGCCGGAGGCGTCGTCCATCGCGGTCCGGCCCTCCTGGGAATCGATGAGCTCCATGAAGCCGTCGCTCAGCGACCCGAAGGCGAGGCCGTGTCCGGTGACGAACGACTGGAAGCGTTCGCAGGTCGCGACGGTGACGTCGTGCCCGGCTGCCTGCAGGCTGTGGCCAAGGGCGACGTACGGCTGGACGTCGCCACGCGACCCGACGGTCACCAGGAGGATCTTCGGCATCGCTATCCTTCTCTCTCATTCGCGACGTGCTCGTGGAACTCCTCCATCAGCGCCGGGATGCGTTCGACCATGTAGGCGTAGAAGTCCCGGGTGTGACGCAGTCTGCGGGCCTGCGGGGCGTCCGGGTCGCCGATCAGGTCGATCCCGCGTTGCATCACGTCGATGAAGGCCCGCATCTTGGCGGTCGGGTCGATCGTGCGGGTGAACGCGTCCGGGTGGATCTCGTAGGCGTGGCCACGGCCGCTCGTCGGCACCCTACGCACCAGACCGGACTGTTCGAGAGCGCGCATCCCGGTCGAGACCGACGCCTTGGAGAGCCCGACGGCTTCACGGAGCTGTGTGGTCGTCTGGCTCGGCGGGTCGCAGATGAGCAACCAGCCCAACAGGGTGCCGAAGGCCGGAGTGGTCCCCATCTGCGCGAGCGCGATTCCGACCTCCTCGGCATACCGTCGGCCGACTTCAGCCTCCATCCCGCACCTCCATCGGATTGCATGTTCAGAATATTCTGAACATCCTATCCGCTATGACACGCTCGTACGAGCACGGGGCTACACGTCAGGCGCGGCCTCGGCCGGTATGCGCCAGGTACGCCCCTTTCCCTACCTCCGGTGCCGAGGAGGTGGGTGAGTAGGTGGCGGATGACGCGGGCGTGATCGTTCGGGCCGAGTGGTTCCACGGGGGGCGTTGGAGCAGCCATGGGGTGGGGCGCTGGTGGGCGGTCACTGGACACGCTGGGCGCCCCTGCCGCAGGGTCGCGGGTGGGCAGAATGCTCCGAGAGGTCCGCACCTGTACTGGACCTTGCGCTGGGGCCTCCATCGAGGTCGCCGCGTAAGCCACGGGTCCACCACGACACCCTCCCAGTGCGCAGCTCGGTGACGCGGGCAGCGCACCCGCACAACGAGGTGGGGGCGGTCGGCGCGGGTGAAGGTATCGGTGGCTGTAGCCGGACCGGCGAGCACACCAGAAGCGAGAGGCCGACCCTCACCCCAAGGCAGCAGTCGGTTTCACCCGTCCTTGCCTCGTGTTTCCTCATGCCCGAGGTCGCCATTGCATCGGATCAAGGGGCTGATCATTGTGTGTGGTATTCGCCGCAGGATGCGCTGTACACAGTAGCGCCGGTGTGCAGCCTTGCCAGCTCTGAGCCGACCAGGCGAACACATATCTGTCCGTGCTCGTCGGTCACCGGATACTCCAACATGGTACTTACGTGGGTCGTGCCTCTATCGGTGTGGAGTTCCGCTGCTTGGGGGAACTCCGCCAGCGATCCGGTCACGGTTCCGAATACCAGGGTGTCGGTGCCTTCCGCGCAGGTTTCCTCGATGTCCATACGCCAATGGTTTCGTGCCGTGGTGAGCAGGGAGCGGCCTCCGGCGCGGAGTTGGTCCAGGGCCGGGGCGCGTGCGTGGAGATGATGGGCGATCGCGCAGCACAGACGGACTCCCCGCCGGGTGCGCACGAATCCGGGCCACGGACGGAAATTCAGCGCATTCTCGACGAGTTCCAGCGCGGCCACCTGTGTTGCACCGGTGCGCTCCTGCGCGATCTGGAGCAGGAGCGGGGCCGCTGGCACGGCTGCGGGGAAGACCGTTCCGCTGTGGTCATGGATGACCCCTCCCCCCGCCAGGCGGGATGCCGCTGATGCCGCCTCTGTGTGTCCCCGGGCGCGGGCGAGGTCGTGAAGGCCCTCCCGGGCGGCTTCGGGGCGGTAGTAGTCCGCGGGGCCGGGGACGGAACGCCAGTCAATGGCTTCGATCGCATCGAGCATGTCGGCATTCTCCTGTTGTGTCCGCTTCGTATCAGCACGTGCTCGGAGCTACTGCATGACGGTGTGGTGGGGATGGTCCGGGGAGGTCGGACAGTAGTGGAGACCGAGGGAATAGCCGCGGCTGATGACCAGTCTTTCCAGTCCGCCTGGTTCCATGCTGTCGATCTGGAGCAGGTGTTCCATGGGGGTACCGCAGTCGCATTCCACCGGGGAGGGGTCGGTGAGGCCCCATGGCTGGTAACCGCCGAACTTCATCCCCGGTCGATGGGCGACGTCGTCGAAGTAGCTGGGCCTGGGGATCACGTGTCCGGCTTGGGGGACGTCGTCTTCCCATTCCTCGATGCGGTCGGCGAGCTCTTCGGGGAGGAAGGCGTCGGAGGGGTAGTCGGTGATCTCCTCGATGGCCACGACGCAGGGCGGGAGCATGTAGTCCCTGGCGCTGGTGTGGGGGTAGGGCTGCTCCTCAAGGGGTCGCAGGTCTGTGGTGTCGTGCCGCCAGCGCATGGTGAGCCAGGGGGTGTAGCCGTGGCCGTCGGCGTCCGGTGGCTCGGGGTGGTCGCTGGGGCACCACAGGACCTGGAGGAGTTCGGCGTTCCCGGGAAGGGTGTGCCCGTCGGGCAGGTCGCCGGCGAAGAGTTGGAGGACCGGGTGCAGGGCGATGGGTTCGTCGAAACGGCCCTCGACGGCACCATCACGGAGGCCGTAGCCGTGGTGGAGGAGGTCGCAGGTGGGCCAGGGCTCACCGGTGGGCCACAGAAGCGGGCCGCCGACCGAGCTGTCCTCGGGCTTGGGATCGCCCAGGTGGGGGTGGAGCAGGAGCGCGGGTTTTCCATGCTCGCGTAGTTCAGGGAACGCGGCGAGGAGCTGGGCGAGCTTCGTTGCGGGGGCGGAGTGGGACATGTTAGGGCCTCGATGGTGGGGGATGAGACAGTGGCCTGGCCAGATGAGCGCTGGTCAGTGGCGTGGTGTGGTCGGGGCGCGGCGGGTTCAGGAGCAGTCGAACCAGTGGTCGGTGGGGCGGTCGGGGCAGGACCGGCACTCGAAGACGTAGATTCCGCCGGCGTCTCCCAGCATCAGGCCGGCGGGGTTCTGCGCCACGCGGGCCCGCTCGCAGTCCCATGGCTCCTGGCCGTCGCCAGGCCGGTCTTCCAGGGGGAGCCAGGTGCGCCAGGAGGCCCCGTCGTACTCCCAACTGGAGACGGTGAGGAGGTGGTCCATGGGTTGCTCGCACGAACCGCACTCGGGCCACACGGGGTCCTGGGTCCAGCCCGGGTAGCCGCCGATCTTGATGCCGGGGGCGTCGGAGAGGTGGTACTGGTAGCTCCAGCCCGTTTCCCGCTCCAGCCGGTCGAAGCGCTCACGCAGGAGGTCGGACAGGTCCTCCGGGAGATCCCCGCTGGGGTATTCGCTCACCGTTTCGGGGTGGAGCGTGCAGGGGTCGGGGATGTACTTCTCCGATGCTTCGGCGTGCGGGAAGGGTGTGGGTCTGACCTGGTGTACGTCGTGTGATCGGCGCCAGTACACCTGCGGTAGGGGGCAGAGCAGTTCGCCGTGGTCGTAGGGGCACCACAGCACCTGGAGGAGGTCGCGTCCCGGGGGGGAAGGGGGCGTCGGGGGCGTGGGCCCGGTGGAGTTGGACGACGGGGACGAGGAGGACCTCCCCTTCGTAGGGTTCGCTGGTGTCGCGGTCGTAGTGTTCGCCGTCGCAGACGGGCCAAGGCTGCTCTTGCGGCCACAGGAGCGGTCCTCCGATAGAACTGTCCTGGCTAGAGGGGCGGCCCGAGCGGGGGTGGAGGCGTATCGTCTCCCTGCGCCAAGGGCGCAGTTCGGGAAACAGCTCCTCGATGTCGACCGGGCGGGGTGAGGTGCGGCGGCTCATAGGGGTCTTCCGGTGTGCGAGTTGTGCAGGTCATCGGGGACTGTAAGTGCCATAGCCGACAGTCCACCGCCCGGCCTTGGACCGGACGGGAAGCGGGACGGGAAAGCCGTGGTGTTCGGACTGGGGCTGGGCCTGCGGCTCCCTGCGGACTTCAAGGTGCCCTCCGACCACTGCAGAGCGGGGCGTGTGCGGCACAAGAAGGTGATGGAGTACCCCACCGCCTCAGCCCTTCAACACTTGCTTGTGGAGGCACTGGCAGTGGTTGCGGCCGACGCGTCAGATCAAGCAGGCTGGACGGGTCGACACGTTGTTGGGGTGGATGAGATCGCGCTGAACTTCGACGACGCCTTCCGCATGTTTGAAAGGCCGATCGAGCAACGACAGATCGATGAAAGCTCTGTGTGCGCGCTGCGTGAGATCGACGCGTTGTTCACGAGTATGAGCGGGACCGGGAACAGTATCCGCTGGACGGAGAGCGCCTTATCCAGCGACAAAGGATGGATTCAGGTCCGACGGGTAGCCCGTCAAGTCCTCATCCAGTTGACGGGCCGGTGGGACCACCCCCTGCCCGATATCCAGGTAATCCGTTGCCCCGGAGACCCTGCTCCTGGGGCAGGACAGGGGTGTTCGGTGTGAACGTGACCGTGATGGGGTTGTAGGCGGTCCTGTCGGGAGCAAAAGGGGCACTACAAGCCGTGGTTGGCGCATGGGCCCGCACGGCAGCCGGGGCAGCTGTGGGGTGCTGGTGGGCGGACGCGGGGGTTCCCGGTCCGAGCCCACAGAGTCACGGGATGGCAGAATGCTCCGCGAGGTGGGCTCCCACCTGTACTGGACCTCGCACTGGGGAGCACACACGGAGTAGTCCAGGGCCCCAGACGGGCCTCGCGCCTCGCCTATTCGACTCGTCCACCCCATCTGAACTGGGGGAACAGCGCCCCGGCTATGTCCTCACTCAGGGGCCATCACCGGCGTCACCGCGGCCGCAGGCGGACTCGGCCTGGGCAGGGCGGACTCGGCGGCCTGCGAGCGCTCGGCCGAGGCGACTTCGACGTCAACGCCCTGACACCCTCAGGGACCTGATGAGCGGCGGGACCCTGCGCCCGGACGGGTCCACCGGGAGTTCGACGACTCCTGGTCTCCCCGGTGACGTGAACACGCCGAGTTCCCCGGACAGGCCGTTCCCCAAGGAGGGCGGGGATGAGCCCGCCCCCGAGGGCCCCGCCCCCACATACCCGGACCAGCAGAAGCCGGACCATAGAGGGCCGATGTCTCCCGAGCTCAGGGACAGCGTTCAGCAGGTGCCTCTCCGGGTGCGGCTGGAGGTCAAGACCGCTATGGGACACCTGGGCCTGTTGATCCCCGCCACGAAGCAGAACCGGCACCTGGCGCTGGGACGTACCTTCAGGCCGTCTGGAGCGGCACGGTGGCGGGCGAGCGCTCGAACTGGAGAACCAGGGCACCCAGGACATCCGGGACTACGACGTGGCCAAGGACATCAGCCGCGTGGAACAGCTGACCGGCCACGCGACGGGCTGGAGCGGCGGCGTTGTGCCTGACACGGTCGGAACGGGCCTGTGGGGACGCCCGTTCGGCCTGCAGGCACGGGCAGCAAGGGATCTGTGATCGGGAATTGACCAGTTTCATAAAGTCTGGGTCGGACCATACCGTCTCACTCATTTTGAAAGGTACACCCCCAAGTGAACAGCGCACCCCCTGACCGGGCGAACCCCGGAAAGAAGGCGAAGCCACCGATAGGGCGGAACTTCAACCGGTTCTGGTTCGGGAGCCTGTCCAGCAACCTGGCCGATGGGCTCATGCTCACCGCTCTGCCGCTGATCGCGGCGATGCTCACCAACGACCCCTTACTGGTCTCCCTGCTCGCCGTCGCCCGGTTCCTGCCCTGGCTGCTTTTCGGGCTGTTCGCGGGGGCGGTCGTGGACCGGGTCGACCGGGTCCGGCTGATGGTCGGGGTCAACGTGGTCCGCGCCGCACTGATCGCGGGGCTGGCCGCCGTGGTCGCCACCGGTAGCGCCACCATCTGGGTGCTCATCGTCGTCATGTTCATGGCTATGACCTGTGAGGTCTTCTACGACCTCGCCGGGCGCGCGATGCTGCCCGATATCGTCCGCGCCGGGACCATCGACCGCGCCAACGGCCGCCTGATCAGCGGACAGACCATCACTGAGGACTTCGGTGGCGCCCCGCTGGCCGGTTTCCTGTTCGTGGTCGCCGCCTCGCTGCCGCTGGCGGTCAACGCGGGTGCCTACCTGGTGGGCGCGCTGGTCCTGCTCGGCCTGCCGTTGGCGGTGCGTCGCCCCGCGCAGCCGGAGGGCGCTGAGACCAAGGAGGCGGAACCGAGCGGGAACCCTTTCCGGTCGATCCTCACCGAGATCGGCGCGGGCATGCGCTACACCTTCGGCGACGCATCGCTACGCTCCCTAGTGCTGTTCGGCGCCATCACCAACATCGGCATCATGGCGATGAACGCCGTCATGGTCCTGCTGGTCCGCGACCACTTCGGGGTGCCCGCGGCGCTGTTCGGCGTGTTCATGTCGGCCACGGCGGTCGGCGCGATCATCGGTGCCGCCCTCACCGGCAGGCTGGTCGCCCGCTTCGGCCGCTTCCCGATTCAGGTGGTCGGGTTCCTTCTGCAATCTCTGAGCTGTGTGGTGGTGGGGCTGGCGCCCAACGCCTACACGGCCGCTGCGGCCTGGGTCCTGCTCGGCGGTATAGCGACCGTCTGCAACACCGTGATGGTCAGCGCCATCCAGGTGGTCGTGCCCGGCAGCATGCTCGGCCGGATGATGTCCTGCGCGCAGTGCCTCGGCTACGGGCTCACCCCGGTTGGTTCCCTGCTCGGCGGGCTGATCGGCCGGATCGACCTTCGATTCCCCGCGATCTTCGCCGGGGTGCTCATCCTGGTAGCACTGCTGACGGTGCTTCCCGCGCTGCGGGACTTCGCCCGGCGGGCGGGTGAGGTCGAGCGGGCCGCAAGGGATTGGGAGGCCCGGGAAGGCCAGGTGGACCGGGGCAGAGACCTTGACCAGGGTGAATCGAGGGAGGATCCGGGGCACGAGGAGGGATGGAAGGAACCGTAGGGAAAACTCCGGGGGGTCGATCCGTTGTCGACCCGTTCAACATGAGTGAGAGCAGAGGAGAAGCCCTCGCCGCGCACCTGGGCGTTGGAGGTGGTGGTGATGTTCGGGTCTGGTTCGGTGTTCAAAGCGGTGCGGGTGTCGGGTGAGCGGCGCCTCGATGAGGTACGGGAGTCGTCGTCCACGGTTGCGCTCGCGTGGTCATCGAAGCTGGTACTACTCACCTGAGCTTGGCCACGGCCCTGGTCGTCGGTACCGGGTTCGGGTGGGTGGAGTCGCTTCGTGTGAGGGCGCGTGTGCGGCGTTGGGCAGAGCCCGAGACGGGGAACCGGGCCGTGAGTCCGGCTGAGGGTCGTTCCCGCTGTTCACGCACGGCGGCCCCATCTCCGTGCCTTGAGCGGACCGGGCCCGCTCTCCGCCAAACGTTGAACCCACGGGGGCAGGAGAGCAGGATGCCCCTATGCAGACTCCCCAGCGTTACGACACGGACCGACTCCTCGCCCGACTGGACCGCTTCGACCTCACCCCCTTCGCCCGAGATCTTCGCGCGCGGGTCCGAGAACTGCTGCGCTGCGGACCGGAGGACATGGTCGTGGACGTTGGCTGCGGCGGCGGACGGGCCGTGGCCGAGATCGCCGCCGAAGGGCCGCACGTGGTGGGGGTCGATCTCGACCAGCGGATGCTCGACGCCGCGCGTTCGCGTCTCCCCGACGCGGATCTCCGCCTGGGCGACGCCTACGAACTCCCGCTTGCGGACGCTTCCGCTCAGGGCTATCGGGCAGAAAAGGTCTACCACTCCCTGGACGACCCCGGGAGAGCCTTGGCCGAGGCACGCCGGGTCCTGGCACCCGGAGGCCGTATCGTCCTGGTCGGACAGGATTGGGACGCCTACATGGTGGACGCCGCCGACTCCGGGGTCACCCGCTCCATCCTGCAGTCCTACGCCGATCGGATGCCCGACGCACGCGCGCCCCGGCACCAGCGGGCGCTGCTGCTCGACGCGGGGTTCACCGGCATCGAGGTGGAGGGGAGCGTGCTCGTGCTCACGGACGAGGAGGTCCTGCCCATGCTCATGGCGCTGGCTGAGGCGGCGGAGGAAGCCGATGCAGTCTCAGCGGAACAAGCAGCCTCCTGGTCCGAAGACCAGTGCGAGCGCGCCCGCACTGGGAGGCTCTTCGCTGCCGTTCCCTTCTTCGTGGTCAGCGCCATCCGGCCCTGACCCGGTGGAGCCGTCAGGCAGGGCCGATTCCTGGGAGCGACCGCCCTGACCTGGCAGCGCTTTCACACCAGGTGTTCCCTGCGCACGACCGCCCGCACCCCGCGAGGCTGAAGCGCCAGTGCCGGGTGCGGCCGGACGGCCTGCGAGTCGACCAGTTCCAGTCGCACCCGCGCGCGCAGTTCCCTGGCGATGACCTCTGTCTCGCGCAGAGCCATCGACGCGCCCACACAACCCCTCGGGCCGGCTCCGAAGGGGAAGTAGGCGTGGCGGGGGGTCGGGCCGCGCCCGAACCACCGCTCGGGCCGGAACTCCTCAGGGTCCGGGAACCACCGCTCGTCGCGGTGGGTGACCCACTGGCTCAGACCCAGGACCGTGCCAGGGGGGAGCGTGTAGCCACCTGCCTCGAAGGGGCGCACGGTCTCGCGGCTGATCACCCACGCGGGCGGGTACAGGCGCATCGACTCCTTGGCCGCCGCGAGGGCGTAGCCGTCGTCCGCCATCCGGCCGTCGGCCTCACTGTGCCCTCCCAGAGCGAAGAAGAGCCATGTCAGGGCGTCGGCCGTGGTCTCGTACCCCGACATCAGGAGAGTGGCGAGCTCGTCTCTGACTTCCTCGAAGGGCGGGTCATCGGACAGAAGACGGTCCAGCGCCGTGTCGGAACCCGTGGGCCGGTGGTCGCGGATCAGCGCCGCGAGGGTCTCGTCCAGGGTCCGCAGGGACTGCCTGAGTTCCCGGTTGACGCGGGTCGGCAACCACCTCGAAAGACGCGGAGACGAGGTCAGCCGCATGATGGCCGCCACGGCGGCGGCCAGTGTCTCGCCCCGTTCGCCGAGTTCGCGCCCGGCGATGTGTGTGGCCCCGATCCGCATGGCCAACCCTGACATCTCCCGGTGTACGTCGATGGTCTGGCCGTCACGCCAGGTGTCAACGGTGTGAGCGACGCCCTCACGCGCCACGCGTTCCAGGTGTTCCAAGCGCTCGCTGCGGAAGGCGGGACGGAGCCGAGCGCGTTTGCGTTCCCAGTCCAGACCCTCACTGTTCATCATGGCGAGGGGGAAGCCCGTGGGCCCGCGCCGGACACCCGCACTGATCTTGACGACGTTCTCGCCGCAGTCCACCAGCACCCGGCGGATGTCGTCGGGGTGGACCAGGAGCACGTTCGAGGGGGTGAGGGAAACGACGTCGCCGAACTCGCGGGCCGCGCGGGAGAGGAAGGCGAGCGGGTCGAGCGCGAAGTCGGCGACGTTGGAGGTGCCGCGCCCACCGTGGGGCCCCGGTGGTGCGGAGGTCATGGCCGTCATCGGGTCCGTTCCGGGCGGGGCCCGTGCCCCGAGGGGGCGGCACGGGCCGGTAGAACTGCGGAGTCTTCGAATTCCTAGTAGTAGATGTAGGGGCGGGTCAGCCGGGCGCCGTCGATGATGCGCAGTTTGGCGGCGATGCGGTAGGCGGCTCTCTTCATTGGTTGCTTCCTTCCAGTCAATTCCGGTTCCCCAACGGTTCCGGAGATCGCAGTGAACGCTACGCAAGCCCTACGCGTAAGGGAAAGTAGTGCCCGAGTGAGGTTCACGTGGATACCCGGTGACTAAAGTCTGGCTCCGCGGGAAGGGAGTTACATCACTAGTTTGCCCTCAGAACGTCAAAGCCTGCACTTTCAGCAGACGTAGTAGTTAGTAGTCACTCGGATTCTCTCAACGAGAATCATTTTCACTTCCCGTTGACGGCACGAGCCACGCGGGCGATGCCTCCGATCCGGTTCGGGCAGAGCGTGGTGGCATGCTCCAACACCTTCCAGCGCTCCTTGAGCTCGGCGGCAGTGCGCTCGCCGAGCGCGCGAGCATGCCGCAACAGCGCGTCGCACATCCGGATTCCTGTGTGAAGAGCCCCTTCGCCTTCGCTCACAGGGCGCTTGGCCGGGGCGTGCACGCCAATCCCGGTGCCCCGCGACCGTGTCCCGACTGGATCGATGCCGCCCGCCACCTGGTCGGAGACCAGCACCGCTCCTACCTCGCTCTCGGCGCTCCCGCACAGCACTGGATCGGCACCGCCGCCGGAGCGCCCGCGCAGTTCTTCCGCCGCTGCCTCGCCTCCTGGATCGGCGCGGAGGAAGGCGAATGGGACTGGCTCACCTTCCCCCAGACCGACCGCGTCCAACGTATGAGCAGCCTCCTCACCGCAGGATGACCCACCTAACGCTCACGAAAGCGGGGCCCGTGCCCCGGCGTAGGCTGGGGCGCGTGGTTCACACAGAGAACTTCGTGGGGCGCGGGACCCGTGCCGTCCACACAGCCGCAGACATCCTGGGCATCACCTCGCCCCAAGAGCCTGAGCTGATCCGCGCCGGAGAACGCGCCGTGTTCCGACTCGGCAACGGCCGAGTGATCGCCCGTGTCGAACGCTCCGCCGAGCGTAGGGAGGAAGCGGACCGGGAGGTCCGTGCGGCCCGCTGGCTCGCCGACCAAGGAATCCCGGTCAGTGAGCCTCTCCTCGGTGACCAACCCGTCCTGGCCGAGGACACCGCGGTCACGTTCTGGGAAGCGGTCGACGGACAATGGACGGTTCCCAAAGAGCTGGCGGTCCTGCTGCGCGCCCTGCACCACCTCACACCGCCGCCCACGCTGCACCTCCCGGAGCTGGACCCGTTCGACCGGATCGGCGAACGGATCGACACCGCTCGGCTCAGCGAGCCCCAACGGGACACGCTCCGGCGAGTGCACCGGGACCTCGCCCACCACGTCGACCCCGTCGAACCGGTGCTCGGCCGCCACGTCATCCACGGCGACGCCAACATCGGCAACGTCCTGGCCACCGAGCACGGAACCGTGCTCTTCGACCTGGACGGCATCTGCTGGGGCCCACCGGAGTGGGACCTGGTCCTGACCGCCCTGTATCGGGACCTGGGCTGGCACACCGACGCCGAGTACGCCGACTTCTGCACCGCCTACGGGTTCGACGTCACCGCCTGGAACGGCTATCCGCTCTACAAGGCGGTCCGGGAACTACGCATGACCACCTGGCTCGCGCAGAAGACCGGCGAGAGCCCCGAGATCGACACCGAGATCGAACAGCGCATCACCGACCTGGCCGATCCCGAACGCCCCAGGTCCTGGCGGCCCTACTGAACGCCGGCCACCACCGGGCGGGCCTGGCGCAGGAACCGCGCGGCCTGCGGCTGATCCCGGCAGGGCAGAAGCTGTTTCGCGAAGTCGTCCAGGAACCCGACACAGCGGGCCGATGACGTCCGCCGCACGTGAAGGATCGCCTGCTCGCCGATGTGGCTGGCCTCCTCCACCTCCCCCTGGCCCAGGGCGGCCGGAGGTGACATGGGATTCGGCCGCTGGCACCGAGGATGCCACCCGCTACTACACCCACGCGGGTGAGACCGTGGCGGTGCACGAGAACGACGGTAGTTTGCACCAGATGTTCACCGACCACCACGGCACCGGCCAGATCAGTGTCGACGCGGCGTGGGGGGATGTGACCCAACGCGGGATGACGGTTTTCGGACAGACCCGCTCGACGACCGGTGAGTGGCCGGCAAGCGTGGGTTCGTGGACGGCACCATAGATGCGAGCACCGGGCTGACCCCGTTGGGTGCGCGTTCCTATGACTCGGACCTGGGCCGGTTCGTGTCCGTGGACCCGTTGATGAACCTGGCTGATTCCTAGCAGATGCACGGGTACGCCTACGCCAACAACAGTCCGGCGGATTTGACGGATCCTGACGGACTGATGGTGGCGTCAGGCGGCTCGGGCTCGAGGCGAAGGTCATCAATGACTACTACCGGTTCACGAGTGGTGGGTACGGTAACTACGGTTTTGGTTCGGGTTCCTATGGCTCCTCACCCAGGCCGGTGACTCCTGCTGCCATCGGACTAGAAGCTCCTCGAATTGCTCTCATCATCGTCTGGGCCAGCCACCGATGACAGCGGCAGGTGTTGGAGGTCGCGATTGACGCTGTGGTGCTGTGCGAGAAGATCAGGGGCGACCTGGTCCATCAAGCACACGAGGCGGCCGTGGCAGACGAAGCGCAGACGTTGGAACTCTTCCGGTTCGCGGATCCGGGGCAGAGCGTTGCCTTTGAAGTGGAGTGCGGTGGTCCTTCGACCGGAGGGGAGGTGCGGTACTTCTCCGCCTCCATCGTGCTGGAGAGCGACTTTGTCCATGGTCGGGTCAATCTGGTGGTGTCGGTCGGGGAACTGGAGGACTGGGAGCGTTGCCTGGATGCCCTCCAAGCGGAGGAACGGGTCGAGTGGCCTGCGGGTGGTCGGACCGCTTGGCTGGAGGTGGTGCCCGACGACCCAGTTGAGGTGACCGTGCATGATTCGCCGTCAACGCAGATCACGGTGTGTATGCCGATCGATGACACCTCCGACTGGGTGGAGGAGAACCGGTTGAGGCTCGAACGCGTCCGCAACGTCGTCGAGCCGTGAGTTGTCGCGGGTCCAGGTGTTCCGGTACCACCTCGCATTGCTTGGGCTGTGCCGACACGTAAGAGAGGCCGGTGCCCGCCTGCGGAAGTGGTACGGAGAACGCGAGTGCGAGAGCAGGTGGGGACGGCATATCCGCCCCGACGCCTATGTCCGCTGGAAACAGGGCGATGTGGCGATGGACCCGTTCGTGGAGTACGACACCGGCAGCGAGAGCCTCACCCAGCTCCAGCGGGAGATGCCCGGGTACGCGCGCCTGGCCCGGGAGAGCGGCCTGCCTTCGATCGTGTTGGTGTTGTTCCATTCCGACCAGCGCGACGGCAACGCAGCCCGCACACTCACCGGAGACTGCACCGGCACGGTGGGGGTGATCAGGGTTCACTCCTAAATGCTCCGGGTCGGGGCTGCTCGGAAGAATGATGTGGGTAAGAGGGAATGGCGAATAAGAGGTGGGAGGCTGCCTCGGAGGGGAATGCCCTCGTGGTCGTGGGCGCCGTGATGGGGCAGTGAACCCGTGGTCCGTTGGGTGGTCCTGATACTGGTCCGGAAAGTGCTCCGGTCGGGTGTCCGTGGTGGTCCGGCCATGGGTGGACCACACCTGGCAGCAGTATCAGTGCAGGCCGTCCGGGCTTCGGGGTGGCCCGCCGGCCGCCCCGGCTGTATACCCAAGTGGGTAGTCACCTTCACGTAGGGCGAGCGGTGCCCGGGCGGTACGGGGGCGTGAACGCCCCCGTACACCTCTCCTGCTAAGCTCCTGTATTCCGCATTCGCCCGCCCCTCCCGTCCATCCTGTTCATCACATCATCCTTCTTAGCCATGATCGTATATTGGCGTTCTGTGGAGTGTGTGGTGTGGTCAAGATCGCGCAGATAGGCGAGAGGGACTGCAGTGCGCATTATATTCTCGGGCGTCGTTTTTTCGTGGCCGTTGCGAAGCTGCCTCATGCGCGAGTGAGAGAGTAGTGGCGGTGTCGCGCCTCGTCGGCCTCTCTTCAAAGGGCCCCTGGTGTCAGACTCCGTGCGTGGAGAGGCAGAAGGGATGGCCCGCCGGGTCCAGCAGCACCCGCCACACATCGGGCTGCGGCTGGAACGGGGCCATCACAGCACCCAGGGCCAGCATCCGGTCCTGCGCGGCGTCCAGATCGTTGACGCTCAGTTCGATGTGCGCCTGTTTCTGGTGGGTGGGGTCGGGCCAGGACGGGGGTCGGTAGTCGGCCTGCCGGACGAATCCCAGCCCGGGGGCGTCCGCGCGGCCGAGCAGAACGAAGTCGTCGCTGGAAAACAGCACGGGCAGGTCGAGGGCGTCGCTATAGAAGCGGGCGACCTCGGCCGGGTCCGGGCAATCGAAGTCAACGGAAAGGAATCGGATCGCGAGGGAGGTGTTTCCTGTGCTCATGGTGGGACAGTAGGAGACGACCCGGACAGGTATTGTCCTGGTCCTACACCACACTGGATGGCTGTGATGGGTACCACTTCTCGACTGCTGCGCCTGGTGTCGCTCTTGTCCACACGACCGGTCTGGACCTGCCGCGAATTGGCCGAGCACATGGCGGTCACCGACCGGACGGTCCGGCGTGACATCGCCCGGCTGCGGGACCTGGGCTATGGCATCGAGTCTGATCCGGGACCCTGGGGCGGCTACCGCCTCAGCCCCGGCACCCGATTGCCGCCGCTGGTCCTGGATGACGAGGAAGCGCTCGCCGTGGCCATTGGTTTGCGTTCGGCCGCGCTCAGCGGGGCCCTGGGCGTCGACCAAGCCGCACTGTCAGCCCTTCTGAAGCTCCGACAGTCCCTGCCGAGACGGCTGGCCGGCCGGCTGGGCGAACTCGACGCCACCCTGGCACACACCCCGCGGTCCGAGGAGCCGCAGATCAGCCCGCACAGACTGTTGGAGCTGGCGACGGCATGCCGCGCCGGGATGCGAACCGAACTGTCCTACCGGGACCGCATGGGGCGTTTGACCATCCGGCACGTCGATCCGTACCGCCTCGTCCACACGGGCCTTCGTTGGTACTTCGTCGCCCGCGACGTCGGTCGGGACGAGTGGCGTACCTTCCGGGCCGACCGTGTGACAGGGACGCGGACCACCGCAGAGCCGACTGAACTGGTCGATCCGCCAGACGCCGCGTCACTGGTCTCCCGGAGCATCGCGAGCGTCGTGTACCCGGTGTATGCGACGGTCCGGCTCCCGCTTCCCATGGACCGGGCCCTGGCCGTGGTCCCGCCCACGGTCGGCGCGCACGCTCCCGACGGTCCCGATGCCACGGTGGTCGAGATCGGTGGCAACGACGTGGAACAGCTCGCCGACTACCTACTCGGCCTCGGTACCCCTCTTCGGGTGCTCTCCACCGACGCTGTGCGTGAGGCACTGCTTCGCCGAACCCGCGCACTGCTCGAAGCCAACAGATGACCTTGGTAGGTCTTTCACGATGCCGTGTCCCCGGGCTCAATCCGTCTCTGACTCGAACCGTGATCAGGCCGTCGTGCCGGGTCTGCCGTGGTGCGGGGATACGGCCTCGGACTCCTCACGTGCGGGAACGCCCGGGGTCTGTGGGGTAGGGTCTCGGCTGAAACGACTGTATGCGGCTGGCGGGCGGACCTGGGGCACCCCGCCAGGGTCACGGGATGGCACAATGCTCCGCGAGGTCCTCGCCCACCTGCACTGACCTTGCACTGAGGAGCACACACGGAGCATTTCAGGGCCCCAGACGGGCCTCCCGCTTCGCCTGTTCGACTCGCGAACCCCGTCTGAACTGGGGTTTTGTGGCGCACCCGGCAGGATTCGAACCTGCGGCCATCGGATAGAAGTGCCCTGGTTACGTACCGTCACGTGTCGCTACATACCGTTTCGTGTCACCCCATCCGATCTACGATGTCGTCTGGGGTCGCGCGATGCCGCCCGGTGTTGTTCGGGTCCATAACTGCGGAGCACGAACGGGTCGTTGGCATCGTCCGATGGCGCCTCGCAAGGTCCTCGCTGTGCGACCGGTGCTCGGGTGCACCATCGGGCACGGCGGGAGTCGCAAGCGCAGGCCACGCACAATGAGGCGGGCCCTCAGGCATGACATCACCTCTACGGGTGGTCAGACGAGCCGGTCCAGTTCTTCGCCGATCGCCTCACGCAAGTTGTCATGTTGCGGGCCGAGTGCAGAGTGCTCATCGCTCCAACGCTCACGCGGGTACAGCCATACAGGCCTACCCACGAGATCGGCCGGCTCCCAGGCGAACCGTGGCCACACATGCGCGTGCAGGTAGGGATCGGTATTTCCGAGAATCTCCAGGTTGACCCGCAGGAAGGCGGGGTCCCGCTGCTTGCAGGCGCGTTCAACGGCTTCCCCCAGCCTGTCCATGCCGGACAGGAACGCCAACCGCCTGCTCATGGACAGCTCTGACAACCGCTGTACCCCTGGGTCATCCACCAAGAGCACCGAGTATCCCGGCAGGAACTGAACGTCCCCGATCACCGCGAACCCTGTGTCCAGCCTCCGGAGCACTGTGGGGTTCTCTCCCTGGAGGGCACTACCGATCCGGTCGTTCCGCCAGTCGTAGTTCATGATCTGCATCTTGGCGCACTGCTAATCAGGATGCGTAGCGCGGTGTCTGGTGACGAGTGCGGTGGAGGCTGTGGTGTGTGCCGGGATCGCCTCCCGTCACTCGTGCGAACCTGGAAGCCTCCGAAGGGCGTCAACGGCATCGTGTTGTCGTTGTCGGCCCGCCGACTCACCCACGGCGAGATCCGCGCCCCCTGACCGAGGTCTACCGGGCCAGCGTGTCCGAGCAGACCGTCTCGGCCATCACCGATGGCGCGACGGAGCGCATGGCCGAGTGGCAGAACCGGCCCCTGGGCCAGGTCTGCCCCGTGTTGTTCGTGGACGCGCGATCAACGTCAAGATCCGCGATGGCCAGGTCGCCAACCGGCCGATCTACGTCGTGCTCGGGGTGAGCGCCGAGGGCGAGCGCGACTCGCCTGCCCTGATCGACCCAGTCCACGACCAAGTCCAGGTGCCTGCGGTGCTGATATGGGACATCCACTCCCAGCACACGGCAGGCGGCTCCAGGAGGAGCAGGGCGCAGGGGATGGCCGGGGTGGTCCACCCGCCCAAGTACGCGCACGAGCCGGACCCCGTGGGGACGCGCCGTTCGCCCGTGAAGACGTTCCTGGCCAACCGGGCCCACCGGAGCGTGGACGGGCTGCGAAGGTGATGCGGTCGCGCCTGCGCCCAGTCCAAAGGCGGTCGGTCCTGCCGCGGGGCCTCACCCGATCCGCTCTCCACCATCCTTTACAGACGACCACCTCATCGAATCTCATTGTCCCTCCTCCATGGGTCCATGAGTCAGCGTTGACGCGGCAAAAACGTTCCCGTGGGGCGCCCAGGCAGCCGGTATGCAGTTTTCACACCTGCCTCGAACCAGTCTCTACCGTAGCTTCGGAAAGCATGGTCTGGATCTCAGGACGAACGCTTCACCTCGTACTGGACGAGGAGGTGGGCGCAGTCATGAGCCCGACGCGACATGCCGCCTCGGCGGGGAAAGGGATGCACTCATCCGCTGGTCCACTGGGTGGTGATATCGCGCCGGATGCCGCTGAGCATGTGGCGTTCTCAACGGCAGGCGTTCGGGAATGATCCGAGGTCAGGAGTTTCACTGTCCCAACCTCCCCGGAGACCTCCTGGTCAGAGCGCCGTACGCCTTTGAACTGCGATAACCTCCCTATTCTCACCCGTTGCAAGCCTCTCAAAACTCCTTAATCCGTAGATCATCGACAAAACGTAAACAAGCGAACAAACACCAGGTCAGGACGTTCGCCTCGCCCTGACTTGCCATCGATCGGCGCACCAAAAAAGTTGGCGCCCATCGATTCAGCATGCAGTGAAGAGGTCCCGCTTCCGTCGCAGGGAGCGCACTCTGGTTGAATCTGCTGGTTGAAGCGTTAAACGCGTTCGGGGGGCGCTGATGGTGGCACTCGTGGACCCGCGCCACGAGTCAATCGTGAGCAGGAAAGGACCCAAAAAGTACGCGCAAAGGTATGGACGCCGAGATAACCCCTATGTCACCATCTGGAATGCCACTGACCGAGAAGATGGGCGAGGGAGTTCGTATGATCAAGGGGTACGGTGTGTTCTGCGACGCCGACCGCTACTTCTACGACTCGCCCCACCGCCTCTGGTCGGGTTCCGGCACCTCCGAGGCGGTCGGCGAACGCGGCCAGGTCTTCGAGGCGGCCGAGCGGCCGGCTCCCGAAGGGTGGCAGAGCCACCGCGCCGGCGACTGGCTGGCACTGCGCCCCGTCGAGCACCGCCTTCCGGACCAGGGATGGAAGATCCACGTCTCCGCTTGCCTTGACAACGCGGAATCGGTCCTGGCCCGAGTCTGGGACTACTGTGTGGCACGGGGCGTCTCGTTCAAGTTCATCCCCACCCGGTACCTGTTGCACAACCGGAACGCCAAGTACGCCGATCGAGGGGGCAGCGGGAAGTTCATCACCGTCTACCCGGGCGAGGACGAGTGCGCGTCGGTCGCCGCCGGTCTGGACGCACTCGTGGGTGGCGAACGCGGGCCTTACGTCCTCAGCGACGTGCGCTGGAACGCGGGCCCGGTCTACCTACGCTACGGGAGTTTCACCAGACGGCACTGCTACGACGATCACGGCGAGCCAGTACCCGCGTTGGAGAACGCCGATGGCGTGCTCGTGCCCGACCGGCGCGGTCCGGCCTTCCACACACCGGACTGGGTGACAACCCCCGAATTTCTCCGTCCTCATCTGGAGGCGCGCGGTGCCGTCGACGTCACCGGGCTGCCGTACGACATCGAACGCGCCCTGCACTTCTCCAACGGCGGCGGCGTCTACGCGGGCAGGGACCGTGCCACCGGGGAGCCCGTCGTGCTCAAGGAGGCCCGGCCGCACGCCGGCCTGGCCGCCGACGGAGCCGACGCGGTACGCCGCCTCGAACAGGAGCGCACCGCCCTGGAACGCCTCTCCGGACTGGACTGCACCCCCGAGGTCAAGGACTCCTTCACCCTCGGCGACCACCACTTCCTGGTGATGGAGTACGTCCAGGGCAAGCCGTTGAACTCCTTCTTCGCCCACCGCCACCCCCTGGTCGAGGCCGATCCCGCACCGGAGACGCTGAGGGAGTACGGGCGATGGGCGATGCGCCTGCACGGCTTGGTGGAGGAGGCCGTCGGCGCGGTGCACGATCGCGGCATCGTCTTCAACGACCTGCACCTGTTCAACATCATGGTGTCCGATGACGAGTCCTCGGTGGTACTGCTCGACTTCGAGGCCGCCCGAGACGTCGAGGAGGGCAGCCGACAGACGGTCGCCAACCCGGGGTTCGTCGCCCCGCACGGTCATCGTGGGTTCGATGTGGACCAGTACGCGCTGGCCTGCCTGCGCATCGCCCTCTTCCTGCCCTTGACCAGTGTGCTGGCCATGGACCGGAGCAAGGTCCGGCACCTGGCCGCGGAAGCCGCACGCGTCTTCCCCGAAGCCAGGGAGTTCCTGGAGGCCGGAGTCGCGGAGATCATGCGCGAGCCGGACCGCGGACCGGGGACGGGAACCTCCTCGGAGGAGACTCGCCCGGCCGTCACCGGGGCGTACGAGCCCTACCCGCCTGCTGAACCGGGGGACTGGCCGCGCAGTCGGGACTCGATGGTCCGAGCCATCCTCGCCTCGGCCACCCCCGAAAGGGACGACCGCTACTTTCCCGGCGACATCGCCCAGTTCACGACGGCGGGCGGCGGGCTCTCCTTCGGCTACGGCGCCGCCGGGGTGCTCTACGCCCTCGCCGAGAGCGGCGCCGCACGGTGCTCCGATGCCGAGGAATGGCTGCTGCGGCACAGTAAGGAGCCCGCGTCAGGAACGCCGCTGGGCTTCTTCGACGGCCTCTCGGGGCTGGCCTGGACCCTGCGCCGCCTCGACCACGAGGAGCCGTCCCTGGCACTGGCCGAACTGGTCCTGGCACAGTCGTGGGAGGGGCTCGGCCCTGGACTGCACAGCGGGACGGCCGGAATCGGCTTGGCCCTGGACTCCCTGGCCACCGACACCGGGGAGGAGGAGCTGCGCTCGGGCGCGCTCCGCTGCGCGGAACTGGCCGCACACGGATTGTTGGACGTCCCGCCCGAGCGCCGTCGCGCCGGGCTGCTCCACGGGGGCGCGGGTGTGGCCCTGCTCTGCCTGCGCCTGTACGAGCACAACGGTGACACCGCCCTGCTCGATCTGGCACAGCGGGCACTCCGGACCGACCTCGACCGCTGCACCACCAGCGCTTTCGGCACACTCCAGGTGGACGAGGGGTGGCGGACCATGCCCTACCTCGGTGCGGGCAGCGTCGGGGTGGGGATCGTGCTCGACGACTACCTGGAGCACCGTTCAGACGAGGCGTTCGAGCTGGCCCGGCCTGAGATCGTCGGGGCCGCGCGATCCAGCTTCTACGCCCAGCCCGGCCTCTTCCGGGGGTTGGCCGGCATGATCCTGTACCTGAGCCGGACGAACACCCCCGGACCAGGTACCGGGCCCGCCGAGGTGCGTCGCCAGATCGACGCCCTGTCCCGGTACGCCATGCGCTACCAGGACCACCTGGCCTTCCCGGGAGAACAGATGATGCGGCTCTCCATGGATCTTTCCACGGGCACTGCGGGGTGTCTGCTCGCGCTCACCGCGGCACAGAGCGAACAGCCCGCCCAACTGCCCTTCCTTCCTCCGCTGCTGCGGACCCAGAACCGGCCACTGCCATGGTCCGGAACAAATGAATAGAAGAGAAGAAAACACCTAACGAAAGGATATCAGCCATGACTCTGCTCGACCTGCAGTCCCTGGAGACCGCCAAGGAAGAGGCGCACGGCGAGGTCGCGGGTACCAGTACCGCCAGCCTCCTTCTGTGCGGTGACAGCAGCCTGAGCGTCACCACCTGCTAGGCGCGCGCCGCGGATGAGCGCGGCGCAACCGGGCCGTGGGGTCGCAGGCCGACCCCACGGTGTCGGGTCCGGTGCACGGACCCCTTTCGGCCCGGCGGCGCCCCTGGGCGCCGCCGGGCTCCGCCACGAGCCATGCAGGAAGGCGACCGGATGGTGACCACCCGCCCTCGTGACGGTGCGACCGACAACGGCGCCGCACGGTCCGCGGACGCCCTGCTCGCCCGCGTGACCCGGGTGAGCGCCACGCGTACTGCGGGAATCGTGCTGTGCGCCGCCGCGGCTGCGGCCGCTTCGCTCGCCTTGCCCGCCGTGCTCGGCCTCACCCTCGACCTGCTCTTGCAGGGCGACGCGGAGGCCGCACGCATGCTCGCGGCGGCCGTGGCCCTGACCGCCGCCCAGGTAGCGCTGGAGGCGGCCGTCGCGCTCCTGGCGGGCACGGTCGGCGCACGGTCCACCGCCTGGCTGCGACTGCGGGCGGTCCGGCGGCTGATGGCCGCCGCGCCCCACGCCGTGAACCGGTTCTCCCCCGGCGACGTGGCGACCCGGCTCTCGGTGAACGCCACCGAGGCCGGGGCCGCCCCGGCCGGTGCGGCCCAGATCGTCGCGGCGGTGCTCGCTCCCACTGGAGCCCTGGTCGCCCTGTTCGTGATCGACCCGTGGATCGGAGCAGCCTTCCTCCTGGGACTGCCGGTCCTGGGTCTGCTGCTGTGGTCGTTCGCCCGCGACTCCTCCGACAGCGTCTCCAGGTACCAGCGGGTGCAGTCCCTGATCGCGACGCGGCTGACGGACGCCCTGGGCGGCGCGCGGGCCATCGCTGCCGCCGGGACGGTGGACGAGGAACGCGCCCGCGTTCTGCTGCCCTTGGGGGAGCTCGGAACCGAGGGGAGGCGAATGTGGTCGGTGCACGGCTCCGCGATGGCGCGCAGCGGAGTACTCATGCCCTTGCTCATCACCGCCGTGCTCGCCGTCGGCGGATTCGGCCTGGCGGACGGGAGGATCAGCGTCGGAGACCTGTTGGCGGTATCCCGGTACGCAGCGCTGGCCGCAGGACTGGGGTCGGTGGCCGGTCCGCTCGGAGCACTGGTCCGCGGTAGGACGGCGGCCCGCCGGGTGGGCGCGCTCCTCACAGTCCCCTCCCTGGCCCACGGACGGACGGAACTTCCCCCCGGCGGCCCCGGAACGCTGGAGCTGCGCGGCGTCGGGGTGAATCTCGACGGCGTGTGGGTGCTGCGCGGCGTCGACCTGCGCGTGCCCGGCGGCCGGACGGTGGCCGTCGTTGGACGTTCCGGCTCCGGCAAGTCGACGCTTGCGGCCGTCGCCGGACGGCTCGCCGCCCCCGACGAGGGCGAGGTCCTCTTGGACGGTGTACCACTCGACGCCGTGGCGGACGACGTGCTTCGCCGGGAGGTCGGGTACGCGTTCGAGCGGCCCTCGCTCCAGGGCGCCACCGTCGGGGACGCGATCGCGTCGGGCGCCGAGACCGCCTCTGCCGAAGGCGTACGGTTGGCCGCACGGGCGGCCGGAGCCGACGACTTCGTCCGGGCGCTTCCCGGGGGGTACGACACACCGCTGGACGAGGCGCCTCTCTCCGGCGGGGAGCTGCAACGGCTGGGACTGGCGCGGGCGTTTGCCCACGCGGGACGGCTGATGATCCTGGACGACGCCACCTCAAGTCTCGACACGGCGACCGAACGGCGAGTGGACCGGGCGCTGGCGCATGAGGTCCGTCCTGGCACCCGCGTCCTCATCGCCCACCGGCTCTCGACCGCTGCACGCGCGGACCTCGTGGTGTGGCTGGACGACGGCCGTGTCCGGGCCGTACGCACACACGCCGAGCTGTGGCGGGACCCCGACTACCGGGCAGCCTTCGGACACGCCGACGCCGCCGCCGGCCGGGGGAGGAAATGAAGCCCGGGACGGCCGCCCGGCGCCCACAGCGGTCCGGACGCACCAGCCCGACACCCAGCGGCCCCAAGCCGCGGCGGGGGGCCGGCCGCCGCCGGCGCACGCTGCACGGACTGATGCCGCATGCCTGGCCCTTCCTGTGGCGTCACAGGCGTACGCTGCTGCGCCTGGGCGCGTGGTCGCTCGTGGAGTCCGCGCAGACGTTCCTCGTCGGGATCTGCCTGGCGCGCGCCCTGGACCAGGGGTTCATGGCGGGGCGGCCCACCGCTGGCCTGGTGTGGCTGGCCGTCGCCGCAGGCTCCATCTTCTTGGCCGGACCCGCTCTGCGCGGTGTGTTCGGTCAGCTCGCCGGACTGGTGGAACCGCTGCGGGACGGGCTGGTCAGGCGCGCGGTCGAGCAGGCCCTGCGCCGAGCCGTGGCCGATCCCGCACGGGCAGCGGGGGCCGAGCGAGCCTCGGTCTCACGGCTCACCCAGCAGACGGAGATCGCACGGGACAGCTTCGCCGGACTGGTCCTGACGGTACGGTCCTTCCTGTTCACCGCGGTGGGAGCGCTCGCGGGGATGCTCACCCTTGCTCCCGAGCTGCTGCTGGTCGTCGTACCGCCCATGCTGCTCGGGCTGGTGCTCTTCCTCCTCACACTCGTTCCCATGGCGGCAGCGCAAAGGCGGTTCCTCGACGCCGACGAGGCGTTCACCGACCGTGCGCGGAGCCTGCGGGGCGAGCTGCGCGACCTGGTGGCCTGCGGGACTGCGGACGCCGCGGTCGGCGGGGCCAGGACCCTGATCGACGAGGCCGCGGCGTCGACGCGGTCCCTGGCCCGGTGGACGGCCGTGAGGACCCTGGCACTCGGCGTGGCTGGGCAGCTCCCCGTCATCCTGCTGCTCGTCGCTACACCGTGGCTGCGCGACCAGGGAGTCACCACAGGAGCGCTCATGGGCGCTCTGGCCTACCTCGTGCAGTCCCTGCTGCCGGCGCTCCAGACGATGATGACCGCCGTGGGCGCTGCGGGCAGCCGCCTCGTGGTGGTCCTCGACCGGTTTGTGCCCGGGGAGGGGGACGGCGCAGTCGAGGAAGACCTACCGGCCGCGGAGGCCGGTGGCCACGGGGCGTGTGCCCTCCCCGGTCCAGTGGCGGCACCGGCGGTGTGGTGCCGCGAGGTACGGGTGTCCTACGGAGAGGGAACGCGACCCCTGGTGGAGGGGTTCGAACTCTCGGTCGAGACCGGGGAGCACATCGCGGTCGTCGGCCCGAGCGGGATCGGCAAGTCGACGCTGGCACACGCGCTGTCCGGACTCCACGCCCCGGACGAGGGCGACGTGCGGCTGGCGGGCTGGGCGGTGAACGGGCGTTCCCCCCGGGATCTGGCCCGGATGCGGGTTCTCCTCCCCCAAGAGGGCTACGTCTTCGCCGGATCGGTCCGGGAGAACCTCGCCCAGTTGGAGCCCGGCGCCGGGGACGACCGCATCGCCCGTGCGGTGGAGGCGCTGCGCCTCGGGCCGCTGGTGGACCGCCTCGGTGGCCTGGAGGCCGATGTGGACCCCGGGACCCTCTCCGCGGGGGAGCGGCAGGCGCTATGCCTGGGCCGGGCGTACGTGTCCCCGGCACCACTGCTCATCCTGGACGAGTCGACCTGTCATCTGGACCCGGACGCAGAGGCACACGCGGAGGAGGCGTTGGCGAATCGGCCGGGCACGACACTGATCGTCATCGCGCACCGGCTGTCGTCGGCGCTGCGGGCCGACAGGATCCTCCTCTTGGACGGCGCGGACACGGTGTTCGGCACGCATGAGTCCCTGCTGCGAGGCTCCCCGCTCTACCGGGACCTGTCGGGGCATTGGAACTCGTCCAACTGAGAGCGCGCGCTCTCAGAGTTGAAGGACGAGTACGGCACGGTTGATCTTTCCGGCCCGGGGCGGGCAGCACCGTAGCCGACGGAGGATGTCCCGGGAAGGAAGAGGGACGTTCCCCCCGAGTAGTGGACATCTCCGACACTGGTAACACGAGGAGGAATCCACCCCATGGTCATGAAGGTCTACCCGCCCGAGTTCAAGGCCGACGCCATCGCCCTGTACCGGTCCCGTCCCGGCGTGACGATCGCTCACATCGCCGAGGAACTCGGCATCAACCGCGAGACCCTGCGCAACTGGATCCGCAAAGACGACGACGCACGCTCAACAGGCACCACCGCGCCCACCCGCTCCCGCCCCAGCACCTCCCCGGCCGCCCGGAGAGCCTGAAACAGGAGAACGAGCGGCTACGCGCCCAGGTCGCCGAGCTCACCACCGAACGCGAGATCCTGCGCAAGGCAGCCGCCTATGCCGCCGGAGAGATGAAACTGTGAGCCGCTTCGGTTTCGTCGACGACCGCTCCGGAACCTACGGCGTCAAGCAGCTGTGCGCGGTGCTTGGCCTGTCCCGGTCGGGCTTCTACGCCTGGAAGAAGGGCGGGGCCGCACGTGCCGAGCGGGCCGCGCGTGATGCGGAGCTGACCGCGGCGATCCGCCGGATCCACGACCAGGACCCGGCCTACGGGGAGCCGCGGATCACCGCCGAACTGCGAGAACAAGGACATGACGTCAACCACGAACGAGTGGAACGGCTGATGAGAGCGGCCGGGATCGAAGAGCTGCACCCGCGCACGAAGGTGCGCACCACCGCGTGCGAGCCCTCCGATCAGCCGGTACCTGACCTGGTCGGACGCGACTTCACCGCCGAGCGCCCCAACAGCCGCTACGTCGGCGACATCACCTACCTGCCCGTGGAGGGCGGCCGGTTCCTCTACCTGGCCACCGTCATCGACCTGTACTCGCGCCGTCTGGTGGGTTGGTCCATCGCCGACCACATGCGCACCGAACTGGTGGCGGACGCCTTGGAGGCGGCCCGGGCCGAGCGCGGGTGTGTGGCCGGGGCCCTTTTTCACTCCGATCAGTACACCTCGGCCGCCTTTGCCCGGGTGTGTGGCCGGTTGGGGGTGGTCCAGTCGATGGGGGCCGTGGGCTCTTCAGCGGACAATGCCGCCGCGGAGTCGTTCAACGCCAGCCTCAAGCGCGAGACGTTGGAGGGAAAGGGCTTGAAGCGGTGGGCGAACACCCGCCTGGGTGACGGGGAGGCCGATATCCGCACCCAGGTGGTCACGTTGGGTTGGAAGACGGTGACGACTACTCCGAAGAGCGCGGCCGGCCAGCGCACGATCACGCTGGACAAGGACACGGTGCGGGGGTTGCGGTCCTGGAGGAGGTTCCAGAATGAGGCCCGACTCGCGGCGGGCCGGGGGTGGGTGGACTCGGGGCTGGTGTTCACCCGTAAGGACGGGTCGGGGTGGCATCCGGGGGAGGTGACCCGCTGGTTCAACCGGGTGGTGAGGGCGGTGGGGCTGTCGCCGATCCATCTGCACGGGCTCCGTCACGGGGCTGCCTCTCTCGCGTTGGCGGCGGGGGCGGATGTGAAGGTGGTCTCCGGCGAGCTCGGCCACGCCACGACGCATTTCACTCAGGACACGTATCAGACGGTGTTCCCGGAGGTGGCCCGGGCGGTGGCGGAGGCGACGGCGGCCCTGCTCAAACCCGTGAGCCGGTAGCGGTGGTGTAGCCGGTCCGGCGAGCACACCAGGAGCCGCATGGCCCTACAGGCCCCAGGTCGCGCGGGATGTTCACCCGCTTTGGTCTGGGGTTTCCTTGTGCCCGAGGGCGCTACCCCATCGGATCAAAGGTCTGCTGGATTCGTGGTCAATCGACCCTCCATAGGCGTGCGGTGCTGTCGTAGCTTCCGGTGGCAAGGAGGTTGCCGTCGGGGCTGAACGCCACCTCCCACACGCCGCTGTTGTGTCCGGTGAAAGTGGCTTCAGGGCGTGTGTTGTGTCCGGTGAAAGTGGCTTTAGGGCGTGGGTCTGATACCGGCCACAGCAGGGCGGAGACCAGCGCGATGGCTACCACTGCGCTGGTGTAGTACGGCCACCTCTTCCGCTGCGGTTTCTGCCTGCGGGGGTCTTTCCGTGTGGGGGCGGGCCGTGGGACAGGCGCGGGTGCGGGTGCGGGCGGTGGTGACTGGACTCTGGTCGGTTGCGGGGCGGCGGCCGGTTCGGTTCCGGAGCGGGGGGCGGCTTGTGGCAGTGACGGGGGCTTTGCTGGGGCTGGCGGGTCCGGTGCGGCAGGGGCCGGGGGTTCTGGTTGCGTGAGTGGGGCGGGGTGTGCCTTCGGTGGGCGGCTGCTGTGTGGTGGCCAGGAGTCGTGGAGGTCGTGGTCGGTGAAGCGGGCCAGGATCTGGTCCGGGGTGGGGCGCTGGGTGGGGTCGTGGTTCCAACAGGCGGTGATCAGGTCCCGGGTGACCGGGTCGATGTCGCCGGGGTCGGGTGGTGGGCTGATCAGGCGGCGCAGGGTCTCGGCCATCGTGGCGCCGTTGAAGGGGTTGGCACCGGTGGCGGCGTAGGCCAGCACGGTGCCCAGGGAGAACAGGTCTGAGGCCGGGCCGACGCGGGAGCCGTCGGTCTGCTCGGGGGACATGTAGGGCAGGGTGCCGAAGACGGCGCCGTGCGTGGTCATGCTGTCGGCGTCCAGGGGGCGGGCGATACCGAAGTCGATGATGCGGGGGCCGTCGTGGGCCAGGATGATGTTGCCGGGTTTGAGGTCGCGATGCACTAGGTCGCAGCCGTGGATGGCCTTGAGTCCTTCGGCCAGGCCGGTGGCCAGGACGTGCAGGGCGGGTGGGGTGATGGGCCCGCCCTCGCGGACAGTCTCTGTCAACGTGGGGCCGGAGATGTAGGCGGTGGCGATCCAGGGTGCGTCGGCGTGAGGGTCGGCATCCACGATCTGGGCGGTGTGGAAACCGCCGACGCGGCGGGCGGCCTCGGCCTCGCGGGCGAAGCGGGCGCGGAAGCCGGTTTCGGAAGCGAGTTCGGGGCGGATGGCCTTGACGACGAGCTGGCGTCCGGAGGTGGTGCGGGCGAGGTAGACCTGGCCCATGCCGCCGGTACCCAGACGCGCGGTCAGCTTGAATTCGCCGATGTGTGGGGGGTCGGTGGGGTGAAGGGGTTCCACGGGGGCTTTCTGCCAGGGGAGGGCTGGGGTGGTGATGGGTACCTGGTGTGTCAGGTGGAGAACTCGTGGGTTGGTGGACCGGTGGGTGGGGGGCGGGGCTGGTTTGCTGTGGTGTGCTTCATGCCATCTGATTGTGGCGCGCGAGGCCCTTTGGGGTAAGAGGTTTGGGGTTGATCGGCCGTTTCCGGCCCCTGGGGTATCGCGGGCCCAGGGGCCGGGATCGCCGGTGTTAGGGCGGTTGTGAGGCGCTGGTGGGCGCGCACGGGGGCGCCCCGGCCGGGGCGCGCAGGGTCACGGGACGGCAAAATGCTCCGCGAGGTGCGGCCCCACTTGTACTGGACCTTGCACTGGGGAGCACACATGGAGCATTTCAGGGCCCCAGACGGGCCTCGTGCCTCGTCTGTTCGACTCGCGAACCCCGTCTGACCTGGGGTTTTGTGGCGCACCCGGCAGGATTCGAACCTGCGGCCATCGGATTAGAAGTTCGCTGGTTACGTACCGTGGCGTGTCGCTACGTACCGTTTCATGCCACCCCATCCGATCCGCCATGCCGTCTGAGACCAGGTGATGCCGCTTGGTGTCGTGTCAGTACGGGACTGCGGAGCATAAACGGAGCACAAACCGGCGGCTGGTGGCGTCCGATGGCACCTCGCGAGATCCTTGTGAACCAGGTGCTGTCTCCGGTCACATGGTGAAGAGCGACCACCCACACCCCCAAGAGGTTGTGCCCGTGTCGTTCACACCGCTGTTCTCCACCTATCGTCAGGGCGAGAACCGGGTCACCTCGGACGAAGTGGTGGTCGTGGCCGCCAGCCAGGCCTACCCCGAGTATCTGGACACCGCCGCCTACATCTGTCAGCCCGGCCGGGTCTTCCAGGAAGGGTTGGCCCACATGGGCTTCTATGCCCAGCAGGCCAACCGCCCGTATCGAGGCTTGCGAGGACCGGGTGCCTTTTATCTACGCCGAGGTCAGGCGGCGTCGGGCCAACGGTGGAACGGACGCCCATCAGTGCCCAGATGTCCGAATTCATGAAGCATTGGGCACCAGATCCGCCGTACTCGCCCGTAACTCGCGGGGACGCACCTAGTCTCCCCTCACCACCCTCGAGAACGGAGATGTGCATGCGCCGTCAGGTCTTCACCATGGTCGTAGCTGCGGCACTGGTCGCATTGGTCGGCTGCGGTGGCGAGACCGACCCCGAGGACCCCTCCCTGGCAGATGAGGAGATCGGATCCCCCACTGACGCCGCCACGGATGAGCCCGCTGAGCCGCTGCCCTGGGGTGAGGCGGCCACAGTCCTCGGCGACAACGGCACCGAGGTCGAGCTCATCCCGGTGGCTATCCGCTACTACGACGGTGAGGGTCTGGCTGAGGATGACATGGCGCCTTCCGGGGTGTACGTCATCGTCCAGTTCGACGCTACCGCGCTGACTTCCTCCGAAAGTCTGAGCTGGGTCGACGGCACCGGGTTCACATGGCGAGCCGACGGCCAGCAGCTCGGTCGCAGCGACAGCGGCGATCCGCCGTGGACTGGCCATGAGCAGGGCTTCTACGGTGAGCCGTTCCTACCTGATGAGGGTGCCCGCTCTGGCCTGGTGTACTTCGATATCCCCGAGCAGGGTGCCGGAAACCTGTCCTATGTGGACGATATGGCGGGCACCGTGATCCGCTGGGAGGTGCCAAGCGAGTCCGAGGGTGACGAAGGGCCACTATGGGATGACGTCGATGCGGCTATTGCAGAATGGAGCTAGGTGCTGTTGTGTTCATTGGACAGACCTAGTGCGAAAACGGACAACTAGATATGGGACGTCCTGGAAGGAGTGCGTGTGTACGGTAGGACCGAGGGTGAATGGGAAGATCTGCTCGAGGAGACTGTGACGTTCCTCGAAGAGCAGTCTCGTTTGGAGCGCCTTACGAGTTACACGGAACTGAATTCCGCCCTGGTGCGGCGGACAGGTCAGCGTGCCTTCGATTTCTCAAGCGACGCAGACAGGGCGGCAATGGGGCATCTCCTCGGGGATGTAGTGGAGCGGACCCGCTCAGAGGTTGAAGCCATGATATCAGCGATTGTCGTCTACCTGAATGCGAACGACGCTGGAACGGGTTTCTACAAGTTGGCATCGGAACTTGGCGAATTGACTCCAAATTCTTCCCGCGCCCAAAAGGAAGCCTTCTGGGCCAGCCAAGTCAAGAAGGTACACAACTACTACGCCTCCCACTGAACGGAAGGTTGCCGCTCGGCATGGATGTGTTGCAGCGCGGCAGATCTGAAGGCTCATGCGATCGCTATACGGCAAAACCGGGTGCTCTCTCGCTGTGATCGACGAGCGTGTTTCTATGGAGAGGGGGTCCTGTTGTGGTGCTCCTGCCCGCCAACACCTGAGCAGCTCAGGGCGGTGTCAATTCGTGGAAGCAACACCGTCGCCCCCAACCAGCTCTATCCGCCATGTGATCCTCACCGATACCCTGCACTAGATCCATGCCGAGTCCAACCTTTTTCACGGCGGAATTTCCTGCAACTGGGACCGTTATTCGCTAGTGTGGCACACACGATAAGGTCGCGGGAGGAAAAGCCAGAAAACCTTGCCCTCAACCATCGTACACATTCCTGCATGCGTGATTCGTCCGTGCTCCGCAGCTTTGGGCCGGGGCGTTAGAAAGCGGAACGATGCGGCACGGGATGACAGGTCAGAAAGGCTACGACCACGAAGCCGAAGAACTACACATCACCCAGATCTGGCCTCAAGGAATCGGGTGCCGATCGAGCAGCATCACTATCTAGCGTGACCATCTTGATCAGGGGTCTTGTGCGGCTCGTTCGCCCTACCGACCGCCCAGAATTAAGAATCATCTCAAGACGCATTCTCCTCGTGGGCTTGGTGCTCTACAGCATATTTCTCTTGAGTAAAGTTGCTTGGCCGCTGTTCCCATTTGTATGGGAGATGCTGCCCGACCGATCCCGTGGCCTGCTCGGCCAGGTGCCCGCTCTCCAAGCCACAGTCACAGCCGTCGCACTCTTCGTTCTCTTGCACACTGCGTGGTTGGCCAGACACTGGATGCTTCTGCCCGCCGGGCTGGGGTGGCGCATCCTGGGTGCTTGGGCGACGGCCATCCTGCTGGTCGCGCTCATCATCGCCGCCCTGTGGCTGGTGCTGGGCCTGCCCGGCCTGGAAACCACTCCCACCGTCTCCCCTAAAGCTCTGGACGCCATCGCCACCCGCGCCTTCGCGATTGTGGCCGGCCTGGGCGGAGTAGCCTTCCTCGTCATTGCCTACCAGCGCCAGAGCGGCGAGCAGACCCGGCTGTTCACCGAACGCTTCACCACCGCGGTCGCCCAACTGGGCGAGGATCAACCGGCAGTGCGCCTGGGCGGAGTACATGCCCTCGCTCACCTGGCCGACGACGCTCCCACCCCAGGACTGCGACAGATGTGCGTGGACGTGCTGTGCGCCTACCTGCGCAACCCTGGCCCAGATGACCTGCCTCAGGGCAGTACCGAAGACCAGAAGCAGGACCACCATGACCGGGTGGTCGAGCACGCCGCCATGCGCGAGGTCCGTCTCACTATCGTGCGCACCATTAGCCACCGCCTCCGCACACCCACCCCATGGCGGGAATGCGACTACGATTTCACCGGCGTCACATTTGAACACCCGCTCGACCTCAAGGGAGCGATGTGTCGAGGACGTATGGGCTTCGCTCGGACAACCTTTACCGGTGGCGTCGACTTCCAGTACGCGGCTTTCACTCGCCGTGCTGCCTTCCAGTACACGATTTTCACCGATGACGTTGTCTTCTTGGGCGCGACCTTCACCGGCGACGCCGTTTTCCAGTCCGCGACCTTTAGGGGAAACGCCATATTCGAGAGCGCGACCTTCACCCGCCGCGCCGCCTTCAAGCGAGCAACCTTCTCCGGCGAAGCCACCTTCAAGCGAGCGACCTTCAGCCGTAGCGCGTACTTCCCCGGCGGAGCCACCTTTGAGGAAGCCACCTTCACGGGCCGCGCCGACTTCTCTGGCGTCACCTTCCCCGGCGAAGCGACTTTCGAGGGAGCGATTTTCAGCCGCAGCGCGGACTTTGCAAGTGATGGAATGGTCCGGAGCGCTGCGAGAGGTCCCTGCCCGCAGGGGTTGCTAGCGGTAGCGCAGGTCTCCAATAGCAGAGTGTTGCTGCCCCGATGGTGGACCCATCCCGGGCGGGTGCGGTTCAAGAATCCGCCACTGGCCTAGGAAGCCGGAGTAGTGCCTGACCCCGCTGGCCGACCTGGGCATCCACCAAACGCACTCGAGCCCCAAGGTCTCCAACGAGCCCTTCCGAGCAAAGGTTGGTGACCGTGGGTGAGTGCCGGTCAGGTGGTGCGGCCGTCTTCGAGTTGGAGCAGTACCAGGGCGGCACTGGTGGTGGCGCCGATGCGCCACGGGGCCAGACTGAGTCGTCGTTAGGCCTTGAAGGTGGCCTTGAGTAGCGAGTTAGCGCGTTCAGCCACTCGGTGCATCCCAGGGTGGTGCCTTGTGCGGGGTGTGGTGGAGGCTGTGTGCCGGGATCGCCTCCCGTCACTCCCGTGCAACGAGCGGCTGTCGAAGGTGGTGTTGGGTTCGGCTCGCATTGTGTCGCCGGAGCAGCACGTTAGATGACTGGAGTGGATCGCCTGGCTGACGCTGCGGGACGCCGGGAGGACCCGTCAGCACGGGCGGGAACGGGCGTGAACAGGGGCTTGGGCCCATCTCGGTTTCACCTTGGTCCCAACAGTGCGGCGTCTCCTTTGAAGCTAGGGCGTGGACCCAGCCTGACCTGGGGCTATTTTTTGTGGCGCGCACCCGGCAGGATTCGAACCCGCGGCCCTCGGATCAGGAGAATCTGTGCCGCTGGAGGCCGCACGGTGCCGCCCGGTGTCGTGTCAGTAGGGTTCGGTGACAGCGTGTCGCACTAACCGAATGACCAAACTCAGGTGTGAATGCGTAGTCCTGTGGTATATTTTTTGGGCTTCGAGTTGTCTGGTCAATGAGAGGGTGGTTTTATTTGAATTCCACCTGGTGTTAAGATGTAGAATCCCCGCAAGGGCAAGGAGAGTTCTGCTGTTGCTCATCCCCCTTAATAATAAGCTCGCGCTCACTCCTCCGTCGGGAGAAATGCAGGTCAGCGGATTGACATGCAAGAAGGTGGATTCGGAAGGTGTTGTTCGGGACTGGACTCTCTTCGTTGAGGGGCATTCCAGCATCACCATCCGGGACACTCGGTGGCAGAACGGTGAACGTGACTTGAAGCCCCGCCTTCCGGATCCGGTGCCCGTCGGCACTCCTCACCCACTCATGCTGCTCAACGGAAGGCGTCGGGCTGGAATCTACCGAGTCCCCAATCGGAGCAACCGTTCCTGGATGGCGGTCCACGTGATTCGCCCAGGAGAGGACGGCTAGCCGAAACGGACCGCTCCGGCGCTGGCGGGCTTGCACATGCACTGCGGGCGAGAACTCGTCGAACGAGTCCGTGAGCTGGGCATCACTGATCTGGGGCCGAAGGCGCAACTCCTTCCGACCAAGGAGGGTGATCGGACGAAGAACCAGCTCCGCGCCCTGTTCGATCAGTCGGAAGACGTCGCACCGGTCGCGCTCTATGCCACTACTCATCTGGTTCCGACACTTCGACACATCGACTGGATTTGATTGCGAGTTGGGCTTGCTTGAGCGGACCAGTGAGCGGTTAACTTCCGTGAATCCTCAGGAAGGACGAAAAGGTCTCACAGCTCCGTCGCACCGTGGGCGCGGACACTCCCATATTGGAAGGTCGTCCGCGCCCACGCCGTCCCAGCAGAGCCCTCAGGCCGGTCGGCCGGCCGCCACGAACCGAGCGCTGTAGTAGGCGCTGTCCGCGGGCTTGGCCCGGATAGACCGGCACGTTCCCGGGAACAGCAGGTCACCCGGCCGCACCTCGTCGAGCGCCACACGGGTTCCGACGTTGACCTGGTCGGTGGTCACCTGGGGAAGGCGCACACCCGCCGCCTCCCACGTCCGCATCGCCAGCCCCGAGCAGTCGAACGCCCCGGTCCTGCTTGTCGCCACAGATACGGATTGCCGACCTGGCCCAGATCCCACTGGGCGGCGGTCCGGCCCTGCCTGCCGCTGGCGCCCGTTCCCATCTCGGGAGCCAGAAGGGGAGCGGCCTTCTCGGTGTTGTCTTGTGCCGGGGCTGGCGGATCGAGTGGGACCGCCCGGAGGAGTTCGGGGACGAACGGAGCGAATCCGGCACGGCTTCTTCTGACACGCAGAAGGCGCCAACGGGGCGGGAGACTACTCGGAGCGGCGCTCGATCTCCTCGCCGATCTGGTTGGCGAAATTCCAGTCCCCCCGCCGCTGCAACGGTTCACTGAGGGCCTCATAGACAGGCTCGTGCAGCCAAGTCGGGCAACTCTTCATGAGGGCGTCATCGACTCCCTTGCGCACCTCGCAGGCCACCTTCTTGGTCACCGGATCCATGCCTCAATGCTCCCTCGCAGTGGTTCTGCTGCGGGCAACCCGGGCCAAGGCTGTGACTGAATTAAGCTGGGAGCGGCCATCAAGGAATCCTTGACCACTGCCCGCACGCAGAAGGCCCCTCCGAAGAGGGGCCTTTCGTGGGCGCCGGAGTCAGCGCCGGAAGAAGTGTGGCAGAGGGAACCCATTCCCAAGAAGCTTCTCGATGCCGTCAGTCAGAGTGTTTGTCTTCTCCACCAGCATCACCATCCAATCAGCGAAGCGCCCAAAGCGGCTCTTCTTGCCCTGCTTCTTCTTGCGGTCAGCTACGGCCACGAACGCGAACGTCGTTGTGTACAGGACTGAGGGTAGGACGGCTCCGAGAGCATCAGCCGGAATCGAACCGGCGAGCTCTGCCAAGTCTGTGCTTTCGCGGTTCAAATGTTACCGTGCAGTGTCGATTCTTGGGAAGGCTTGAACCCATGAAGTGACGACAGTCATAGGGGAATCGGTGTCGGTGATCGTGATCAGCGGGGGATCTCACACGCGGTATGGAACGCGCGGGCGTGCCTGATACACGCGAAAGGCCCCGCACGAGGCGGGGCCAGGAAGACGCCTACCCCACCATGCGGGAGGATCAGCGCCTACCACCAGGATACGCGCTCACTCCGCGTCCGACTCCGACAAGGCCCGGGCCTTCAACATCACCTCTGACCGCACCTCGCCGACGCGACGCTCCACCGGTCGCCGTACCCGCTGATCGGCCCAATCCGCCAGATATCCGATCTCACGGTCCGCGGCGGCCTGGTGGGCGCTGAGCTTCTCATTCACCGGCTCCACTGCATCGCCTCCTGGTGGGTCTACGCTCCGACCAGTGCAAACATTCCCACAGCCGGACCACTGACCATGAACGCCCACCTGATCGCGTCCTCCACACGGGACTTGCCAGTGACGAACGCGACCGGGCTGCGGAACAACCACCAGCGCTTCCCACGGTGAACCATCGGCCAGGCGAGTGGAACACCCGAGCGGGTCAACCAGTCGCCGAGGATCTGCGTCAACGCGCCGACTGCGACCGTCACACCGATCAGCCACGGGGACGCGCCCGGCAACACCACGGCCGCGGTCGCGACCAGGACAGCCAGCACCCCTGCACCCTGCACAGCCGACCGGCCCCACAGACGGAGCACACACACCAACCCGAGCGCCGACTGTCTCGTGCCGGGGTCGGTAGAGGCTGTGGCGTGGCATGACTTCAGCGGTAGTCACATCAAATTCTACAGGGGGCGTGGAATATTTCTAGAGAAACTGCCCCTTGATTCAATTTCTGTCCGCCAGACTGCGCAGTTCTTCGTTGAATCTTTGTTGGAGATCCTCTGGGAAGTCAAAAGTAAGCCTCATGTCGACAGATATGGGCTCGGAGCTTCCACTGGCGATTCTCTTCATTGCGCCTTCTATGCTTTCGACGTAGCTTAATGTGAAATTTCTGACTTCTTCGATCGGCTGCTCAACAAAAAGCGCCGTTATCTCTAGCAGGCCTTCTGAATCCTCTGAAACTCGGAGCGATCTTATCTCGTTGCCCCAGTCTATGAGTTGCTCGTAAGTGGTGATCAGACGCTCGGCCATGTGCTTGATTAGCTCAGGATTTCCAGGCTCGCCGGGCCGACCGAAGGAAATTTCTTGTGCTCGCCGGGAGATAATTTTCTCCAGGTTTCCGGAGATTTACATCACTTTGGATATTCTATCATTAAGTTCTTCTCCCAGGGAGAGTTCGTCAATTTTGAGTCCTACCGACATGCTGTACCCCAAGTGGTAGTCTCTCCATTTTGACTCAATCTCATTAATGAACTTTTTTAGGTAGTGGCCGAAGAGAAGGTATTCCCAGCCGTCGAGTCGCTCGGCGAGCAGTTCGATTCGCTCACTTTCATCCCGAGGGACACTTGTTGCCACGCTTCTATCATTCTCCACTATTTGCTCCTTCTTGCTGCTGTGATCGCTCTAGTTCTCTAGGTAGTATTTCTGCAGAGAGCCCTGAGGCTGCGGCCCGAAATTTCATCCCCCTGTCTCGCGTGATTATTTTTACAGTGTTTCCGGTTGCGGCCTGGAAGTAGGATGCCTGGCGTACTATCTCGTCGTCTACCCTGAGGAGACGAGTGTGTTCAAGAGGTTCGTTCGTAATTTGAATATCTACGCGGTTTCTTGCCTTTATTCTCTGAAAGGCGTCTATGTTAGAAGTTAGGTGATCCAGGGAAGAGAGCGGTACTCTTGCTTTATGTTGTTTAGTATCCTTGAGCTTGTCTAGCTCATCTATTACCACCAAGGGAAATAGAAGGCATGCAGATTTGGAGTTTGTCAGTTCTTGCCAATCCACCATCTCAAACGGCTTTCCGTGCACCAGGACGTTGGTATCTAGTAGGATCAAACTCTCCGTTTCGTCGACGGCGAGAATTTTTCTATAGTGCTCTATTTGGTCGACTAGTTCGGAGATGAAATCAATCTGATCTTCGATCTCTAGTCTTATGAGCGAGTGTGGTCGGTGCGTGGAATCAGACATGGCTCGGATTTGCCAGTATCTCTCAGAATGAAGTTTGTGTGAAGCTTCCCTGTCTTGATATATGAGCTTTAGCTCCGACTCGGCCCTTTCTGACCATATTAGATACCTGTTGGCAGCCATTACTGGATCCCCGTTTAATTCTCCGACTAAATTCCTGAGAACTCGCAGCAAGGTAGCAAGATTTTCTGTAGTCAATGAGTGGTCTCGGTTATTTTTGAGAAAATGCCAAGTCATTGTCTTTTCTTTCTTTTTTCGTGATGATTCTTGAGTCGGGATTGGGTGTCTGCTCTTCGTGATTGTCTCCCGAGCTCCTCTCTGTGGTGGGTGCTGTCATGGTCGCTGAACTGCTCTTACCTCCATCACAAGCGGGGAATGGGGTTTCAAAGCGGCTCGTCTGAGCGAGGCCGCAAGCCTCGGTGTCTCGTACCGAGTTCGATGGAGGCTCTTGTGTGTCGGGAGATCGCCTCCCGTCGCCCGATACATCTGGTTGCGCCTACCGGTAAGTGGACCAGCGGGTGGCGGTGTCGCCGCGTTGGAGGGTGTCGAGGCGGTGGCGCCACTGGGCGCGCAGACCGGGGTTGGTGTTGAGGACCGGGAGGACGCTGGTGACGAGTCTGAGTTCGCGGAGTTGGCGTAGGACGGGGAATCCGGGCCAGGTGAGGATGTCGAAGCCGTACTCGGTCGCGAGCGGGCTGTGGTGGTCTGTGGGGTAGTCCATGCGGACTTTTCCGACGGCGGCGGGGACGAGGTCCCATTCGCGGGGGCCGTGGCTGAGGCTGTCGAAGTCGCAGATCACCGGACCGTGGGGGCCGGGGATGAGGTTGCCCATGAACGGGTCGCCGTGGAGCACCCCGGCGGGAAGTTCGAACTCCAGGTCCTGGACCAACAGTTCCAGGTGGTCGGTGCGCTCGGTGAGGAAGACCCGGTCGGCCTCTGCCAGCCCTTCGGCATCTGCGATGCGGCTGCGGATGCGCGCGAAGGGCTCCCACGATGGCAGCGCGAAACCCGGTGCAGGCAGGGCATGGATGTGCTTGAGGATGCGCCCGAGGTCGGTGCCGGTCGCATCCGGGCTGGTGGAGGGGACCAGGTGCCAGAAAGTCGCTGTAGCCCCGCATGCCTGTACCGGTTGGGGGATCTCTTCGACCAGCCGCACCGTGGGCGCGTCGTGCTGGGCGAGCCATCGGGCCGCCTGGATGACCACGGGGACACGTTCGGCCACGGTCGTGGACCCGGAGATGCGCACCACCAGCCCCGCAGCCGGGAGTCGGTAGACGGCGTTGTTGGTGAACTTGATCAGCTCGGCGTCCTCGGCCGCCTTGGTGCCCAGCCCGGCCTCTTCGCACAGGGCCGCGAGAACGTCGTGGACGCGATCGCGAGTGAGGGCGAAACGAGAGCCGGCGGAGGGGGCGGGAGTGGTGCTCATGATGTGCGAAGGGTAGCAATCTCGGCGGCCAGCTCTGCTGTCTCGCCCCGGGTTCGGTAGGCCAGGGCTGCGTGCTGGAGCGGTGCGAGCCGGTCGATGACGCGCACGGAGCGGACCTGGCGGGCGAGGTCGACGGCTTGGCGCCCGACGCACACGCCTTGGTCGGGGTCGCCGTTGCGGATGTGGGCGGTGGCCAGGGTGGTCAGTTCGAAGGCTTGGCTGCGGCCCATGGCTGGGCTGCGGGCGTCCACGGCCCGGTACAGGTGCTCGGTCGTGGCGGTGTACGCACGAGGCGAAGGGGTGGGGAGTGCGGCGTTAACGACCCCGGACATGGCGTCCAGGTCGGCTTCGTGGAAGAACCGCACCCACGGAGTGGTGTCCGCCTCGGCGCGGGCGAAGGCGTCGTGGGCGCGGGCGAGGGAGTCCATGGACCGCTTCTGGTCATCGAGGACGGCGTAGGCCCAGGCGGCGTTGGCGCACATGAGCGCGACGGTGCGCTCGCACCCGGAGTCCTGGGCGGCGATCTGTCCCAGTTGCAGGAACCGCAGGGCCTGGACGGTGTGGCCGCGGTGCAGGTGCAGGCGCCCCATCCGGTAGAGCACGTTGGCCACCAGCGAGGGCTCCTCGATGTACTGGGCCTGCTCCAGCGCCAGGGACAGGTGCTCGGCCGCGACCTTGTAGCGGCCCACGTCGAAGCTCGCCCACCCGGCGAGATTGTGCAGATCGGCGACGGCCCGGTAGAGCTGGAGACCGAGCTGGTTCGCGGGTTTGGCCGCGCGCAGCAGCCGATGGGCGTAGGCCAGGTGCGCCATGATCGCGTCCAAGCACGCGCCGCCCCCGAGCTGGTAGTCGGCGGCCCGCAGCGCCTTGGTGACTGTCTCGACGTGGTCCACGTCGGTTCCCGTCACCCGCCGGACGGGCAAAGGCGTCTCGGGGATGTTCGGCCCGCGCCACCTGTGGGGGTCGATCTCCGCCGCGCCCATGGTGACCTGAGCGGCGTGTGCCAACAGCCTGGTGCTCTCGACGCTCTCCTGTCGCGTGCGTGAGGTCGTCACTCGGGGCGCCCCGAGCCCGTCGAGGAAGCGGCGCAGCTTCACGACGTCTTTCAACTCGCGCTTGCGTGATTCGAGTTGGGAGACCATCGACTGGGAGAGCCCGGTCAAACGCGCGAGGGCTTCCTGGGACAGGTCGGTGCGCGAACGCAGGAGGCGCACCAGGGAGCCCGCGTCGAGGCGCCCGGCGGCTTCCTGCGCTTCAGGGGCGTCCCAGAATCCCTTGGGTATACACGAACACCTTTTCTTCGTATCGGCGACAGATGTCCTCTCCCTGCCGCAATTCGCGCATATCGGCACCATGGGTCCCTTGGACGGGGAAATGTTCGCTCCCCATGTAACAGGGATCTTGGTCCGCCTGGCCAGCCTTGCTCTCAAAAGCATCACCACCGTAATAGCGATCATCACCCCTGTTCATGGGAACCGGAGGCGCGTCAACCCGAAACTGAGAACTCGTCAACGACCTGGAACTGACGCACAAGGCACGGTGACCAGGCACGGGAGGATGGTGATGGGGATGAGGGCCGCACTGGTGGACCGGGCGGAGGAAACGGAGACCGGCGCCGCGAAGCGAGACGTTTTTGCGCTGCCCAAGCGCGCCACCGCAGCTTCGGACCGTGCCCCGGTCCTTCTGGAGGCGAATCCCGAGGTCACCGGGTCCGCGATGACGGTTCCCGGCGACCCCTTCTACGCCACGGTCATGCGCCGTCGCCTGCGGACACTGGCGTCCCTCCCTGACTGGGAGATTCGCCCGGTCACGCTGCTCGCCTCGGAGCTGTTCAACAACTGCATCCGCCACACCCGATCGGGCGATCCGGGCGGCGAGGTCACCATCAGCGTGTTCAAACTGGCGGGCCGGACGCAGGTGCGCATCACTGACGCCGGCCCTCGCGAGGGGGAGATCACTGTTCCCCGCCTTCGGCCCCTTGACCCTGAGAACGAGAGCGGGCGCGGACTGCACCTGGTCGCGACGGACGCGAGTCGGTGGGGCACCATCCACCATGACGACGGCCGCACCAGTGTCTGGTTCGAGGTGGACCGCCTCGAGCGCAACCCCGACCGGCCCGTCGACCACGCCGAGCGGTGATCGCGGTGGCCTTGAACATCAGGGACGACCACGACCAGTACACGGCCGCCTGCCAGCTCCAGTTGCGTCACCGGAGCCGTTGGCTCGTGATGTGGGGGCCGGGCTCGCGGGCCTTCTTCGCCTTCTACCGAGGCCGTGCCCACGTCGTCCCGCTGTCCGCGCCCACTTGTCAGGAACTGCACCGCCGGATCCTACTCACCGAGACAGTCCTCGCCGAGAGCTTCGGAGCCAGCACCGATGCCACTGAACTCTCCCAGCTCGTGACCACCCGAGCGGGGAGGTAGGGCGCCTCGCGGTCGGGCTCCGTCCAGCCGGCCACGAGGCATCGCGGTGACACGCGTCTGCAAGGAACGGGCCCTGTCACCGCACTCCACGAAGAAATCGAATGAAGGGAAAACCGCAGATGCAGAGCACGCATTTCGACGGCGACCTGGTGGTCGCGGTCGAGGACATCCGGGCCGAGCGCAGCCGAGGCGAGCAGCCCTCCGATGGCGGCGGCACCGGCCGCTCCGACACCAACGACGGCATCCGCTAGGAGAACACCCGTGTCCGCTGACCTGATCAGCGGCCGTCTGGGCGGGGACCAGTTCCCCGCCCAGGTGCTCGGCCGCACCCACCGCCGCTATGCCGCGAACGCCACCCAAGCCACCGACTTCGCGCACCTGCTCACCTGGCCCGACCTCAATCAACTCCTCGCCACCCGACGTCTCGACGTGCCCCGGATGCGGCTCTCGGACGGACAGACGGTGGACGTGGGCCAGTACACCCGTCTGCAGACCTATCGGCGTATGCCCAACTGGAACGCCCCGGTACCGCACCTGTTCCACGAACAGCTCCGCCAGGGCGCCACGCTGGTCGTGGATGCGATCGACGAGATGCACCCGCCCATCAACACCGTGGCCGCTGAGCTGGAAGCGTGGTTGGGCACCCGCGTCCAGGTCAACGCCTACGCCTCCTGGACCGCCAAGGAAGGCTTCGGCGTCCACTGGGACGACCACGACGTCATCGTCCTCCAGGTCTCCGGGCGCAAGCGCTGGCGGATCTACGGCACCACCCGCCAGGCACCGCTGTACTCCGACGTGGAGGTGGATAACAACGCCCCCACCGAGCCCGTCGACGAGTTCACGATGGAGCGCGGCGACGTGCTCCACGTCCCCCGGGGGTGCTGGCACGCCGCATCGGCCTCGGAGGGAGAGCCCAGCCTGCACCTGACCTGCGGGCTAAACACCACGACCGGCGCGGACTTCCTCGACTGGATCAACGGGCTGATGCTCGAACACCTCGAGGTTCGCAGCGACGTCCCCCGGAACAGGGGCGATCAGGCGGCGTGGACCTACCGCCTGGCCGAGCTGATCACTCAGCGGCTCCAGTCACCCGGGGTGGTCGAGGAGTACTGGGACCACCTGAACCAGACCGCCACGGCAAGGATGGCGTTCAGCCTGCCGGTCGCCGTGACCGGGACGCTGTCAGCGTCCTCCCGCCTACGGCTGGCATCTCGCAGGGGCACCGTGAGCGAAAAGAACGGACAGGTGGTTCTCTCGGCTCAGGGGCGCCGCTGGCGTCTGGCACCGGTGGCCGCCCCGGTACTCCACCGCCTCGCCGACCACGAACCGGTCACCTTCAAGGAACTGTGTCGACTCGCCCCGGAGATCTCCGAAGACGCCCTGATGTCCCTGCTACGGCGACTGATGGACGACGGCGCCCTGGTCTGGGAGGGCGAAGAGTGACCCTTCTCGGACTGGGCACCTACCGCAGCCGCGACGCCGCCCACTCGGCGCGCATCGCGGCTGCGGCCGGTTGCCCCCTCATCGACACCGCCCCCGTCTACGGGCACGGCACCCACCAGCGCGCCATCGCCTCCACCCTGGAAGCCAACCCACAGGTGCGGATCGCCTCGAAGGTCGGCCACATGCCCCCTGGCCAGGCCGAGATCGCCGTGTCCAGCGGAGCCCTTGCGGCGGAGGAAGCACGTGGCCTGCACAGCATCGCCGCCGACTACGTCCGCCACCAGATCGCGATGAACCGGCTGGAACTGCGACGGCCACGCCTGGACCTTGTGTACCTGCACAACCCCGACCATCACCACGATGGCGACCGCGATGGGCTGCACGATCGAATCCGGGGCGGATTCATCGCCTTGGAGGAAGCCCGCGCCGACGGACAGATCACGGGGTACGGGGTCGCCACCTGGTCCGGATTCACCGAAGCCTTCAGCGTGCCCGACCTACTCCGACTGTCCCGCGAAGCCTCAGGAAGCGCTGAGACCGGTCTGTCCGCCGTCCAACTGCCCGTGTCACTGGTCAACATCGCCCCGATCAAGGACGCCTTGACCGGAAGCGGTCCCCTCGCCGAAGCACACGAGGCAGGATTGGAAGTGTGGGCCTCCGCCCCACTCCACGGCGGCAAACTCGTCCACCTGGTGAACGAACGCCTCGCCCACCACATCAGCGACAGGGCCTCACCCGCCGAGGCAGCCCTCATGGTGACCGCCTCAGCACCCGGCCTCACGGGGATGCTGATCAGCACCTCGAGTACAGGACACTGGTCGAGCGCGGCCTCGGTAGCGGCCCGCCCACCGTTGCCCGATAACCGACTCAAGGACATCAGTGACCTCCTCCTCGCCCGAGAAAACGCCTGACCTGGAACAGGCCTGGCATCACGCGGTCGCAGCCCTGGACCTGGTCGCACCACCGGATGCCACGCTGCACCGCGGTGTGGGCGGCCGGACTCTGAGCGGTCCGGTCGCCACCGCCGAAGGCTCTTCTTGCTGGCTTCGCGTCACGTCCGCCCCCAAGCCTGGGGGGAAGGTGTGGGAAGGGGCTTCGCACGCCGCCGAGCTGATCGGCGACGGTGTTCCCCAGCCGCGCCTGCTCAGCGAATACACCTGGGGAGAGGGACCGGTCTTCCAAGCGTTGTTGTGGGAACGACTGCCGGGGACGGTTGTGTCGGCGACCCCGGATCTCACTGCCCCTGTGAAGGCCGAACCCCGATGGTGGAGCGGCCTACGCCACGCTCTGGATGCTCTCCAAAGAGTTCCCAGGCCCGAGGGACGCCAGGTGTTCACCCAGGCGTTCGTCCACCGCATCCCCAACCACATCCCCGAAATCGCCGAGACCGGGGTCGACACAACCGTGCGAAGCTGGGTGACCTCTCACGGCGACCTGCACTGGGCCAACCTCACCGACAACCCGCTGAGCATCATCGACTGGGAGGGGTGGGGCGCGGCGCCGGCCGGGTACGACGCCGCCGTCCTGCACGCCTACGCCCTGCCAGCCCCGGAGACCGCAGCGAAGGTCCGCCAGGTCTTCGCCGACGTGCTCGACACCGACGACGGGCGCCTGGCACACCTGATCATCTGCGCCGAGATCATCCAGGCGAGCGAACGGGACGAACTCCACGCCCGACTGGCTCCCTACGTGCAGCGGTTCGTGGTCGAACTGCTGACTTCAACCTCGCAATAGCCGCACGACACGGGGCTGGCATAGTGAGCTGAGCCTGCGCCCGTGCCCCCACCCAGGACATAGGGGCTAAGACTCGAACGGGTTCCACCGCGAGAGCGGGTCCCCCACCGGCAACAGCGATCGGTGACCGTAGATCTTGGCCTGCGCCGAGCATGGCCAGAGGGCGGCGAGGGGCTACTACAGCGCCCGGTTCGGGGTGACCGTCAGGCCCGGCTGACCGGCCCGACACCGCCCTGTGGGTGCGGATAATCCCCTGCGCGGGCTTGTCCGCGCCCACAGGGGTGTTACGCGCGCGACGGGCGCTTGACGGCCGTGCTGGGCCGTCGTCTCATGGCCCCTGATTCTCGGGCCCCATGACTTTTCTGAGTCATCCGGGTTGAAACTTCTCGCGAGTATAGGAAAACATCACAATCGTTGTTCAGCCTGGGTGAACACGACCATTCCCATATGACCGGATTTATTCGTATGCCTGAAATGGGGCTCTTCGTCATGCCTGTTACTGCCCTGACAAACGCCGACCTTGCCCTGCTCATGGCGGGCGTCGACACCAGCTAACCGAGTCGATTGCTCCGTGTCGCATGGGGGTGAGGAAGCGCAGCTCCGAAGGGCGGCCGACCTTCGGCGCCATTGACACACTCCCCGCCCTGAACACGGGCGCACGAGCTCCAAAAAGAACACAGAAGAGAAGGCGCCTCGGGCAGTGAGCCACCACCGACCCGAGGCGTGATCCGCCACCTGAGTAAGCAGGAGGAAGATCTATGAGTCATGGTACGGGTCGGCACCGCAGGCGCCGGCACGGATGGGCCGGCCGTGTGCGGTGGGCCGTGGGCGCGGCGCTCGCCACGATCGTCGGAGTAGGGTTCGCGCCACCTTCGCGCCCGGCGGAGCTGGAAGCTCGGAAGACGTCACCGCGACGGGAACCCCCGAACACCGCGACCATGCGCCCGGCTCCCGAGCCGGAGTGGGTGCGGCGCTATGACGAGGCGCGGCGCTCCCACACAGATCGGGCGTGGTCGCTGTTCACAGAGGGCAGCAACGTGACCGAGCCCGATACCCCGGTAGAGCTGCCGGAGTTCGGCTGGTGTGTGGACGAGGACGGGGTGCGGGCGGTGCGCCCGTACCTGGTCGCGCACGAACAGCGCCAACGGGCCAAGCGACGACGACCGGCACTGCCCACCTCCGTCCACGGAAGGCCCGCATCGAACGTTCCCGCCGAAGCGGTCGCTACGAATACCCCTGGTGAGTGGGACGAGCTGGCTGGGCTGATCCGCCAGTGGGACGCGCAACGGGCACTCGTGGTCTGACCTCGAGTCGCGGCCTGGGGGCTGTCTCCACCTGGAGGCAGCCCCTTCGGCGTCGGCCGGTGGTGGTCGGGGTGGGGTTGCCGGCGACCTCGGCGGTGCCGGTGAGCGAGATTCGCTCGGTGGTAACCGGCTTTCGTTGACCGGTATTTCGTTGGGATGGTGCTTTTGCCAAGGCCCTGCGCGACCGCCTGCGGGGCCGTGCCGGTGGTGCTGCGGAAAGGCGAGAGGGAGCCTTCTTGAAATTTGGTCCACAGCGCTGATGATGCCGGTCCCTGTGGTCCCTTAAGTGCGGAGTGAGAACGATGTGAGAACGAAGTGAACCTGGGCCAACGAGTGGTCCAACAAGGGGTCCAACAGGTGGCCCGCCTCGCTGGACCCCCTCTCCAAGCGCATAACCGCAGGTCAGGGCCTACTCAAGTGGTCCAACGCGTGTCCAGACTTATACCCAGTGGGTAGTCATCTTCACATAGGGGGCGTGCGGCGCCCCCGGCGAGCCGGAGGCGCCGCACGCCACGGGTGCCTCCGGTGACCCTACTCTCCCGTTCTTGTCGGCCTGTTCTCTCTCCTCTGTATTCGCTGTTCTTTTCTTTATTGATCCACATATTAAAAGGTGCTGTGTGCGGGTTCTCGGGGCGGTGGTGCGGGCGCTCGAACCGCGCGGCGCCGTGCACTGGCCGCCCCTGATCCTGGACTGGCTCGGGTGGTCCTGCGGGAGTGGGGTGCGCGAGGCGCAGCGGGCCACGCTGTCCGGGGCGGGTGGGATCCACTCGGTGGTCACCGGAATCCGCTGAAGGCGTCGAGCCGATGGTCCGTCTGGCCTTGACTTGAAGGGAGACGGTGCCGCACCGGTATCGCGGCCGTGCGTCCGGTCTCGGGCGCGTGGTGGTGCGGGCCGGACGAGGGCCTGTGACTTGACCTGTGACTCCGCCGGTCAGTGGACCTGTGGCTGTGCCTGTGACTCCGCCCGTGGCGGGGCCGCTTAGATCGGCCCACCCTGCTCGCGTTATCAGTGCAGGTCACAGCCGCTGCGGGTGGGCCGTTGGAAACCCACACTTATACCCAGTGGGTAGTCATCCTCACGTAGGGCGGGCGGCGCCTGGCGGTGTGCGGGCGCCGCCCGCCCCGCCTCCTGGGCCAGACTTTTCTCTCCTGGCTGCCTCGCTGTGCCCCCACGTTGTCTCCCTTCTTGCTTCCTGTTTCTTCTGCTTGGCGTTGACAGCCACCAGAAGGTGGGCCGATGCCATCGGCGGTGCGGACGAAGAACGTCCGCGTCCGCGTTCGGGATGACCCCGGCCCTGGCTTCCCTGGACGCGGTCCTTCCGGCGCCCAGGAGCGGTGCTTCGCCCCGGGCTGCTGCAAGGGAACTCGGTCCGGGGCGAAGAGGTGGGCCGATGCCATCGGCGGTGCGGACGAAGAACGTCCGCGTCCGCGTTCGGGATGACCCCGGCCCTGGCTTCCCTGGACGCGGTCCTTCCGGCGCCCAGGAGCGGTGCTTCGCCCCGGGCTGCTGCAAGGGAACTCGGTCCGCGCGGTGTGTGGCCGTGCGAGATCACGGGTTCGATGCCGCATCCGCTGTTGGGGTGTCTTCTCCACGGATGACCAGGGCGAGGCGGCGATACGGGGGAGGGGCCCGCCGGTGACGAGACCCGACCGCCTTCCGCCGACACCACAGCCCTGGTCAGCGGAGGGTTCCACAGGTCGGAGCCGTCCGTTCGGTACCAGCGCGGGGCTCGCCCCGGCCCTGCGCCGGGGCCCGCACCGGGGGTGTGTGGGGCCGTCAGCGCCCGGACGTGGGCCCCGGCGCCCGGGGACGGGACATCTACCCCGGGGTGCGCTGGGCGGGGCGGGTTGGGGCGTGTGACGGCCCTCCCCTGGCCAATGCGGGTTCCCGTGCCGGGCGGGCGCGTAGGGGGGATGGGGCGGATCGCCACCGGTCGGGCGGTGGGGCGCAGGCCTCTACATATCCGAGGGGTTCTCTGTCGCGTCCGTTTGACTGCCTGCGGGGTCGAGCGTGGGCTCGGTGTGGTGTCGAACGAGCTGGGGGGGCCAGCGCGGGTGAAGGCACCGGTGCCGTAGCCGGACCGGCGAGCACACCAGGAGCGAGAGGCCGACCCTCACCCCAAGACAGCAGGCGGGTTCACCCCGGCTGGCCTGGGGTTTCCTCGCTCCCGGGCCGGTTGCCGATCGGATCAAAGGTCCCCTGGTAGATCAGGGTGGTGTCATACCGGCGTTCTACCGCGATCCACCCTGATCCCGCAGCGGAATACGAACATTGATCACGACCTCACACACGCCCTAGCAGATCCACCTCACTGGCTGGTTTGCAGGCCGATATCAAGGAGGGTGACGCGGTAGGCGGCTGGAAGTACCGCGTGGCTGGTGTGGCGACATGTCGGCGCGAGCGAGGGCTGGTACCTCCAGAAGGCTGTGACCTGGTATTTGTGTCGCTCGGCAGGGTGCGAACCTGCGATCATCGGATTAGCGGGTATAGTTGGCTTGGAACTGGCACCTCCGCCTGGCGCAATTGAGGGGGGACGCCGATAGGAGGAGCCTGTGGGCTTTCACTGAGGGGGGACAGCGGAGGTTCAGCGACCAGGGGAAACCCTGGTCGCTTTTTTGTTCGCAGCATTGGAGGATGCCCGCAGCTCTCCCACATCTGCGAGCGGAACACTCTCCGGCCGGGGCCGCCCGACTAGGGCCTGTTTGGAAAGTCAGAGCCATTCGTTGATGGCAGCGATCTGGACGGTGGCCTCGTAGCGAAGGGCGAGCTTGTCATAGCGCGTGGCCACCGCCCGGTTGCGTTTGAGCCGGTTGATCCCGCACTCCACCGCGTGCCGGGCCCGGTAGTCGACCTTGTCGAAGCCGGGCGGACGACCCCCACTCCGCCCCTTGCGTTTGCGGTTGCGCACCCGGTCGGCGGGTTCGGGAATCGTCGCTCTGATCTTGCGTCTGCGCAGGTAGGCACGGATCTTCTTCGAGCTGTAGGCCTTATCCGCGCGTACCCGCACCGGCCGGGTGCGCGCCGGACCACTGCGATCCCGCCCCGCCACGCGGATACGTTCCATGACCGGCTCGAACTGAGGGGCGTCCCCGCGCTGGCCGGCCGTGACCACCACCGACAAGGGCTTTTGGCGCTGCTCGCAGGCCAGGTGGATCTTGGTGGTCCACCCGCCCCGCGAGCGTCCCAGAGCGTGGTCGTCGGGCTCGTCCGTTTCGTGATCTGGGCCCTCCCCCTTTTCGCGGCTCCGGCGGCGTGCTGGTGGGCGCGCACGATGGTGGAGTCGACGTTGACCTGCCAGGTGATCAGGCCCGCCGCGTCGGCCAGGGCGCGCAGGGCGTCCAAAATTCGGGCCCAGGTGCCGTTGCGGGTCCAGCGGCGGAAGAGGTCGTAGACGCTCTGCCAGGGGCCGTAGCGCTCGGGTACGTCGCGCCAGGGGGCGCCGGCCCGCACCCGCCAGCGGATGCCGTTGATCAGGGTGCGCTTGGAGCGCGAGGGCGGACGGCCGGTGGCCGGCACGGGCAGGAGCGGTTCGAGCACAGACCATTGGGCGTCGGTGAGGTCACCGCGCCCGGGGCCGGGTAGGGTCACAGCGAAGCCTTCGGTGGGCTTGGTCTTCTTGGTCGTTGACTGATCTACCGAAGGCTTCGCCTATGTGCGGGGTGACACGCCTGGCGTGACCAGATCGGTGCTTTTGCCCCTGATCACACCAGTTACCAAACAGGCCCTAGTGTTCTGATTGGTTATTTCGTTTATGGTTGCAGGATGAGTGCTCCTGGACCGAAGCTGCCCCCGCTGGAGCTGAGCGACCAAGAACGCGCCGAGCTCCAGCGGTGGGTCAGACGACGCAAGACCGCACAGGACCTGGCCCTGCGGGCCCGGATCGTGCTCGCCTGCGCCGAAGGCCTGTCCAACGCCCAGGTCCGCCGCGCGGTAGGAGTATCGGCGCCCACGGTGACCAAGTGGCGCCAGCGCTTCATCGCGCACCGCTTGGACGGCCTGACCGACGAACCCCGGCCCGGACGGCCGCGCACGATCACCGACGCCCAGGTCGAGGCGGTGGTGGCCGCCACCCTGGAGAGCACACCCGCCCCTGACACCCACTGGTCCACGCGCTCCATGGCCCAGCACACCGGCATGACCCAGAACGCGGTGTGGCGCATCTGGAACGCCTTCGGCCTGCAGCCCCACCGGCGGGAACAGTTCAAGATCTCCACCGACCCGTTCTTCATCGACAAGGTCCGCGACGTCGTCGGCCTCTACCTCGACCCGCCCGAACGGGCGGTGGCGCTGTGCGTGGACGAGAAGTCCCAGATCCAGGCGCTCAACCGCACCCAGCCGGTGCTGCCGATGATGCCCGGCACCCCCGAGCGGGCCACCCATGACTACGTGCGTGCCGGGGTGACCAGCCTGTTCGCCGCGCTGGACACCGCCACAGGGCAGGTGATCACTTCGATCCACCGCCGCCACCGCGCCATCGAGTTCAAGAAGTTCCTGGCCAAGATCGACCGCGAGGTCCCCGCGGACCTGCAGGTGCACCTGGTCCTGGACAACTACGCCACGCACAAGACCCCCGAGATCCAAAGGTGGCTACTGCGCCACCCCCGGTTCCACCTGCACTTCATCCCGACCAGTTCCTCCTGGTTGAACCTGGTCGAGCGGTGGTTCGCCGAGATCACCAACCGGCTGATCCGCCGCGGCACCCACCGCAGCGTCCAGGCCCTGGAGAAGGACATCCGCACCTGGGCCGCGTCCTGGAACGAGAATCCCCGACCCTATGTGTGGACCAAGACCGCAGAGGAGATCCTCGACAGCATCGCCTCATACTGCCAACGCATCAGCAAGTGAACTAACCAATCAGAACACTAGTCGCGCCTTCGGTCGTGAGAGGACCCTAGGTCGTACGCCGGGCAGCAGAAGCAGGCCATGACCCTGCGCCCCTAGGGTGGGTTCTGACGATCTCCGGGCCCGGGCCGGAATCGAGCTTCTTGCTCCATGGAGAGCTGCATCCCCGGTGTACTGGCCAGGGCAGGTAATAGGACAGAGGGGCGCAGCCCAGGTTGATGGTGGGGGCTCGGTGGATGGAAGTGCTCGTTGCCCGACTCAGGGAAGGACCATAGTCGCTGCATCTAATTGGCTACGGTCATACCATGACCCCAAACCATTCCCCCGGAGCATCACTACCAGAAGGACGTCCAAGGACGTGGACGGAACACCTGAAGACACAGGTCAACCTACGTGCCCTATCTTTGACGTCTGTCACGCTCGGAGCATCCGGAGTTGCGGTCGCGTTGTGGCCGTTGACCACAGCAGCGTGGGACTTGCTCAACCTCACTGCCGATCAAGCACTCCGTCTCGTCGCTCTTGGGGTCTGCCCGCTACTGCTAGTTGGCGGAGCGGCAGGGCTGACCCGGCGGCGAGGGGCCCCAGCCCACCTGGTCTGGCTGATCATTGCGGCCTGGCTCATAGCCGCCGGAGCGGTTGCGGTCATGACTGGCTTGGCCTGGCTCGTATTGGAGACCCCTCGCTGGGAGCCCCCCGACGACCTGACCCCGAAGGGCCTGGAAGCGATCACCACCCGCGCCTTTGCAATCGTTGCCGGTTTGGGAGGCGTCGCGCTGTTGGTTATCGCCTATCGGCGCCAGCGCGCCGTCGAAGCTGAGGCGCAGAGAGCGGAGTTGACGGTTGTTCGTGAAGACACCAAGCTGTTCAACGAGCGCTTTACCACCGCCTACAGCGAGCTCGGAAGTGAGCACGCGGCTGTGCGCTTGGGTGCCATCCATGCCCTGGCGCACCTGGCTGACGATGCGCCCTCCGATGAGCTGGTGCAGATGGTAATCGACGTTTTGTGCGCGTATCTGCGTATGCCCTACGATCTCGCACCCGATCCGCTTCCCAAGAAAACTACCACGGCGCGGCGTGAGGAACACCGCGCACGCAAACTGGATTTTGCCGCGTTCCGGGAAGTGCGCCATACTGTCATCCGTGTCATTGGCAACCACCTACGCGAACCTACTCGATGGCGTGGCAGGAATTACGACTTCACTGGTGTGGAATTTGACGGCGGCAGCTTCCACGGTGCTGAGTTTACGGGCGGATACGTTTCATTCCGTTTCGCAAGGTTCAAAGGTCGAATGTCCTTCGATGGAGTTACGTTCAGCGGTGGCCAAGTCAGCTTTGACGGTGCCGATTTTTGTGGAGAACGGGTGTCCTTTCGCTTCGCTAGGTTCGCCGGATCTCAAGTGTATTTCCGATTTTCTACTCTCAGTTGTCAGGTGAGCTTTGAAAATGCCAAGTTTATCTCCGGCCAAGTAAAATTTGATCGGGCTAGATTCGCCAGTGAGCTTGTGCGCTTCGATCGTTCCGCATTCGTCGGCGGCCAACTTTCTTTCGATCTCGTGAGATTCATTAAGGGTCGAGTTGACTTTAATGGTGCAAGGTTCACCGGGGGCTCTTTGGGTTTCAAGGGTGCTCGTTTTTCTGGCAGTCAGGTGGACTTCAGTGGCGCTGAATTTTCGGGTAGCCAAGTGGACTTTAGTCTTGCTGTTTTCTCCGGCGGTGAAGTGACATTTAGTGGTTCTTCGTTCTCTGGAAGTCAGGTTAGCTTTAGTGGCGCTGGATTTTCGGGTAGTCAAGTGAAGTTCCGCCTCGCCGTGTTCTCTGGTGGGCATGTGAGCTTCAGAAATTCCGTGTTCTCGGGTGGTCAGGTGAGCTTCATTGATGCAGTAGGAACGCCTCCATCTGGTCTCTTGGGATCTCTTGAGAAAGGAGGTTCCCAAGTAATCGTTCTTCCTGCCCTATGGAAGAATAGACAGGGCGGACAAGGTTTGAAGTGAAGACTGACCGCGGCGCAAGAAGTTCTTGTCGGATTCTTAAAGCTGACTGCGGACTATTTCGCGTGGCGTTGGCCGTTAGCTTCGATCTTTCATGACAAGCGTCGATCGGCTGACGGCCGCTCGTCGGTCGCAGTACCAGGCATTCTCCGATTCGACCAGAGGTTCAGATTGTGGCGAACAGTTCGTAGAGCGGAACCACTCTCAGTGCGGGCGAGGGGACCTGCCCCACCAGCCAGGTGGTGCCTCCCGCGAAACGGCAGATCAGACCATGGGCGATCGGGTCCTCCAAGGCCAGGAGCACGGAAGGGCCGTGTCGGCGTCCTACCCGGATGGCCGTGTCACGGTCAGTTGTCATGTGGACCCACTGGCGTGACATAGGGAGCAGCCCCTCACCTCGTTCGAGAACTGCCTGGAGCGAAGACATAGCCGTGGAGTGGTAAAGGGCGCTGTCTGGGGTGCTGGGTTCATGGTCGGTGCATACATTCCGCGAGTGCCCGTATAGGGCACGTATCCTGCCGTTTCGTACATCAAAACGGGTCTCATCCACTGCTAGGGAGACTCGGATCAACTCGTCCTCGGAGACATTCAACCGACTATAAGAGACGGCCAGCATTTGCGCCACGTCCTCCAGGCGCGCCCAGCCGTAATTGTCCATGGGCAGTTCTCTGTTGTGCCGCAACAGGTAGGCGAGCGTACGGCTGATCCGGCGTCGGCGCCCTTCCCTCAGTCCCCGCAACGGGGCATGGTCGTAGGTGCCACGACGCTCGGCCCAGCCTTGGCGCAACCGGGTAGCGAAGGTGTGGCTCTCCCCCCACTCTGGACGCGTGCTCATCTCGTCCAGTAGTGCCTCGGCGTGTTCACGAGCACCGGGCGAACCGTCTCCGGAGCTAAGCCCTCGGACCACGCGGGCCAGCAGGGATACACGGTAGGACTCCCACACCCTCTCCAAGAGGTCGGAGAGGTCTTCGCCGGTACTGTGGGAGAGAGCGTGCAGGTACGTCTCGACTATCTGACGGCGCAGGTCCCATCGGTTCACAGGCAGTGCCGGGACGTCATCGGTCATCTGGGCTAGTTCGTACCCGAGGGGCCGGTAGTCCGCCGCCTCCAAATCGACCGCGATGATCCGTTCGTCGTCCGTGACCAGCCAATTGAAGGCGTGTGCGTCCCGGCGGCGGACTGCGGGAAGATCGAGACGGGCGAGGAGGGACCACCAGTCGTCGAATGTCGCATTGACTACTTCCGTCGGGTGGTTGGTCAGCATGCCGCGCAACCACTGGCGGACTTCGTTGCGCACCCTGCTGCGTACCTTCCCCACACCTCTCTGAAGGCCACGGGAACTGTGGGTGTAGGCGAGGAAGATCGCTGTGCGCTTCAGCAACTTTAGCGACAGTTCGGGATTCTCGGCGGACAGCAAGTTAGCTAATACCTGGCCGTGCTCGAACCGGCGAACGGTAACGATCTCGTGTTCCTGTAGATTGGCGCGCTTGGGCTGACGGTACAAGGTCTTCTCATAGGGAATGGTGGTGATGTACTCACTGATACCGAATTGGCCATTTGAATCCATCTCGGCTAAGGTGCGGCTCACCGCCGCCGAGGCTTCCTCATCTCGGTTGAAACAGACCTGGGAGGTAGGTTTGAACACCAGGGTGGAGCTGGTGAAACCCAGGTAGTCCTCGACAGTCATGACGTTGCTGCGCCCTCCCAGGTTATGGTGGACCAGATCCGGACTGCCGCTTGCTCGCTGAGCCGCCTCTCGGTAGAAGAAGTTTGCGTCGCGTTCGGCTACGGCCCGGACCCATCGCTTGGCGTCGTTGACGCTGCCAAGATCGTGCAGCAACTTGCCCTTGTCCTTGGGGGTGACCGCGCCGCCCCGTTCGGCATCCCGTCCGAGCCGGACCAACGGCACACTGGAGGTCGTGTGACGTGACGCCTCTTTGACAAGTCGGCTGATCCCGACCCTCCACAGACTCCGGTCCCCGTCCAGGTAGGACAGTTCCAGGAGATCGTCCGCGTGGCGCAGTCTGCTGAGCTCATCGGTAAGCGGAAAGGAGTTGTTGTCGCCTTCTTGGAGCCGGATGGCCTGGCGGAGCCGGTTCCTTCGCTCTTCTTCCGGGACTCTGGGTAGATCTGCGTAGGCGCGCAGGCAGTTGGAAAGCAATCTTCGAACGAGGGGGTCGGTCGAGGAAGCGAAGCGCTGTTCGAGTTCATCTACCAGTGCACCCGGGAGCGAGGCGGCAGGGAGGTCTCCTTTCCCGGCGAACCTGTGGAAGTGCTCACCGATACCGAAGTGGTTCTTCAGGTGCCGCAGCTCAAGGTGAAGGAAGGGCAGCATACGGGGCGCCCTGCGGGCCTTCGACAGCACACACCGCAGGATTGCCTGTCGGACCTCCTCGTCCGGTTTCGCATCCTTCACCAAGACGAGGGTCCGCTCGGCCTCGTCGAAGTAGTTCTGGTTCCGCTGGTCCTGGGGGCGCCCATCCGCCAACCTCAACCACACTTCGGCGAGGTTCAGAAGCCAAGCAGCGTTGCGTTGGCAGGTTGGGGCGTGGCGTTGGTCGACCTTTATGGCATGACCTAGGTACTCGCGGTCTCCGGTGTTGTCGTGCAGTCGGAGGTAGGACTCGAGGAGATAGGGGACTGCGTCCTCGGCGGAATTGCCTTCTAGGATCGAATGGTCGATCTGTTTGGCCGACTCTTGAAGATCGGCGTTGCTCACGGGCTCGAACCTGGCGATCAGGACCGAGGACTGCCCCAGCCGCCCAGAAAACTGGTAGCGACCCTGACTGTCGGTCTGGCTGCTGTTGTGCACGATGTCCGCCAGATAGACTCGTGTCAGGCGCAGGAGCCTGCAGAACACCACGGGACGTCGCCAGTTGATTTGCAGGGCCATGGCCCACAGGCATAGGGCCACACGCTGCCGGACCACGTGAAGGGTCTTGGCGTAGTGCATACCCGGGTAACGGTTCTGGGCTGCTTGCGCCGCCAGCCTGCACAGGTTGCTCTCGAAGACGAGGGCTTCGAAAGCGAGGGCACTGCTGACAGAGTCGCCCAAGACATCGCGCCACTGCTGAAACAGCGTCTTGGTTCCTTGGGGAACGATGACCACGCTCGATACCCAGGACCGACTGCGGAGTCTGACCCAATCTCGGATGGCTTCGTCAAGGGAATCGTAGCCGATCCAGAGCAGGAGATGGGCGAGCTCGGGAAATTCTTGTTCCACGAAGTCCCTGAGTTCACGGTTGGAAAGCTCAAGGGAGTCGAGAGGTGGGGGCGCGCCGCCTTTCACCCTGGTGAGTTGTGCTGCCAGGGCTGATGGGGTGAAACGTGCTTGCAATCCGCCTCCCAGGGCTGAGGCCTTCTCTCCGGTTGTCATTCCTCACAGCGCGGATGTGCTTGTCGAGAGCAGAGACGCTTCGCGCCTTCTCTCCTCCCTTCCCCGCTTGAGCCTCTGGTGATCCCTCTGGCCGGACCTCTGACTCCAAGAGTAGACGCCCTGCTCCTTCTGGCGGTCGAGGCCGCCAGTCGTTGTTTCGTTCCGTGTGGGATGGAGGTTCTCCTGCCGGGATCACCTACCGTCACTCGTAGGGTTGGTGGTGTCATACCGTCGTAGTGTTTCGCCATCGCATACGGGCCAGGGCTGCTCTTGCGGCCACAGGAGCAGTCCTCCGACAGAGCTGGCGTAGTGTGACGGGCGGCCTGGGCGCGAGTTCAGGCGTACCGCGCTCCCCTGCACAAGGGCCGCAGCTCGTGAAAATGGTCTTCGACGTTGACCGGACAAAGCGGGGTGCAGTGAGTCAAAGGGGTCTTCTGATATGCGGGCTGTGCAGGGCGCGGGTGACTCTATGTGCTGGATCCGACGATCCGCCGCTCAGGTTCTGACTGGGCGGATGGGGGCGCCTCCGACGGTCCGGCCCCCGTTGCCGTCGGCTTTGGGCCGGGATCCAGCGGATTCGTGAGATGGGCGTACCGCGTAGTGGGCCGTGGCGCTGTTGTCGGGGTACATGGGCGGCTGTCGTACCTGTTGGGGCAGCGTGCGCACAGGCCCGGGATTGCCCGTGGCGCGGCGGCTGTGGGGCGCTGGTGGGCGGACGCGGGCTGTCCCGGCCCGGCGCCCACAGGGTCACGGGATGGCAAAATGCTCCGCGAGGTCCGCCCCCACCTGTACTGGACCTTGCACTGGGGAGCACACACGGAGCATTTCAGGCCCCGAACGGGGCCTCGCGCCTAGCCTGTTCGACTCGTGCACCCCGTCTGACCTGGGGTTTTGTGGCGCACCCGGCAGGATTCGAACCTGCGGCCATCGGATGAGAAGTCCGATGGTCACGACGCCCTGGTCAGGAACCTCAGCAACACCTCCCACCAACCGTGCCGGTGGTCCCAAGGCACGTCGGTGGCAGGGCATGTGGGCGAAAGCCCCGCGTCCCCTACTCCCCCAGTGACGCGGCGCGCTGCCGGAGGAAGGCTCGCACGGCCCGGTCGTCGCTGAGTTCCGCCGCCGTCGCGTAGGAGTCAGCGGCCTCGTCCGGCCGGTCCAGGCTGGCCATCAGGTCTCCCCGGGTCGCGTGGAAGGGCTGGAACCGCTCGCGCTCGGCCGGCAGGGCGTCCAGCAGCTCCAGACCGTGCTCGGGCTCGTCCGTGCGTCCCACGACCGCCGCGTGGGCGACGCGGGCACCCAGGCTCGGCGCCACCGCGGCCAGTGCCGTGTACAGGGTGCGCAGCGCGGGCCAGTCGACTTGCCCGGTACGTCTCCGATCGCAGTGCACGGCCTGGATCGCCGCCTCCAGCTGGAAACGGCCCGGTACCCGGCCGGGGCGTTCGGCCCGTCGCAGGTACTCTTCACCCCGCGCGATGAGCGACCGGTCCCACCCGGCCGGATCCTGTTCGTCCAGCGGACGATAGGTGCCCTCGGGCACCGCCCGTGCCGAGGACAGCGCGACCAGCGCCGCGAGCGACCAGGCCTCGGGCTCGTCGCCGAGCAGGGTCGCGGTCGTGACGGCCAGGTACAGCGCTTCTCCGGCGAGCGAGTCCCCGTCGGTCGGGCCCGGCCGGGCCAGCGCGTAGCAGCCGTAGACCGCTTCGAGCACCGGCGGCAGCCGCTCGGGCATGGCCTTCCGCCCGGGGATGGCGAACGGGATCCGGGCGTCGCGGATGCGCCTCTTGGCTCGTACCAACCGCTGGGACATCGCCCCGGCGGGTACGGCGAAGGCCCGGGCGATGTCGGCGGAGTCGAATCCGAGGACGGTCTGCAGCATCAGTGGTGTGCGCGCGGTCGCGGCGATCGCCGGGTGCGCGCAGACGAACAGCAGCGCCAGCAGCCGTTCCGGTATCGCGTCCGGATCGAGCCCGTCCAGGGGCGAGACGGCGTCCGCGCCGGTGCCGGTGGCGGCCTCCATCGGCTGGTTGCGCCGGTAGGCGGCCGACTTCCACAGGTCCCGCTGCCGGTTGCGCGCGACCGTCAGCAGCCAGCCCTCGGGGTTGTCCGGGACGCCGTCGCGCGGCCACGCGGTCAGGGCCTGCTCGAACGCCTGCGCCAGGGTGTCCTGGGCGAGTTCGAGGTCGCCGGTCGGGGCCGCCAACAGCGCCACCAGCCGACCGTAGGAGGTCCGCGCGGTGCGCTCGACGGCGGCCGACGCCGGCCCGGCCGTCGCCCTGGTCATGACGACGGAACCCAGACCCCGGCCTCGGTGTGCACCGCGCCGGGCCGGATCTCGACGGTGCCCCACTCAGCGGGCGGGGCCTGTCGCGCCCAGTCCAGGGCGGCGTCCAGGTCCGGTACGTCGATGACGATCACGCCGCCGAGCTGCTCCTTGGTGTCGGCGAACGGACCGTCCTGGATCCGGGGCTCCCCGTCGACGAGGGTGAGCGTGGTCGCGCTGGTGGACGGCTGCAGCACCTGGCCGCTCACGAGGACGCCGGCCTGCTCCAGGGTCGCGGCGTAGGAGGCGAAGGCCCGCATGCCGTCGGCCATCGCCTCCTCGCCGATCGACTCGTCGGTCTCCTCGCCGTAGTGGAGCATCAGCATGTACCGCATGGTCCGGTCCCTCCTCCGAGCCGCACGCTCACTTCGCCCGGTAGCGCGCGATCACGACACCGGTCGTGGACGTCACCGACTCCTCCAGCACGAGGTCGGCGCGGTCGGCCGCGCCGAAGAGCCGGGTTCCCGAACCCAGCACGATCGGGTGGATCAACAGGACGTACTCGTCGACCAGTCCCCCGGCGTGCAGGGACCGCACGAGCTCTCCGCTGCCGAGCACGGTGATCGTACCCTCGACGTCGCGCTTGATCCCGGACACAGCCTCGGTCACGTCACCGGTCACCGGGGTGGAGTGGGGGTAGGCGAGTGCGGTGTCCGCGTCGCGCGAGGCGACGTACTTGCGCTGGTTCACCAGGACCTCGGTGAAGGGGTTCGTTTCGGGGACCGACGTCCAGTGGCCCAGCAGGTCCTCGTAGGTCCGGCGCCCGAACAGCAGGGCACCCGTCCCTTCCATCCTGGAGCCCACAAACCGCCCGATGACCTCGTCGGCGAACCCGTCGCCCCATCCTCCGTGGCCGAAGCCGCCGCGTGTGTCCTCGTCCGGGCGTCCCACGCCCTGCAGCACGCCGTCCAGGGTGACGCTCTCGAAGACGCTGATCTCTCCCATGGTCCTGCTCCTCGTCTCGTGGTCTCCCGGGCCGCGGTGTGCGGACCGACATGGTGATGACGAGGCGGAGGGGGCCCAACAGACACGCGTGGACGAAAAACGGGGCCCGGGAGCGAAGAATCGCTCCCGGGCCCCGTTCAGGCTTCAGCGGCCGTGGCCGATCAGCGGCGCGGGCGCCTGCGCGGTCCGCGCGAACCGGATCCGCGCGGTCCCGATCCGTACGGCGACGAGCCGTGGCGCCGCTCACGGGTGGCGGTCGACGCCACGGTGACAGGCACGCCCGAAGGCTCGCGCGCCCCGGTCACCCTGGCCAGATCCGTGCTGGCGACGTCCACCCGCAGCATCTGCGGTTCGATCTTGGCCCGACTCATGAGCCGGGTCATGTCGCGTCGCTGGTTGTTCAGCACCAGCGTGACCACGTTGCCGGACTCCCCTGCACGGGCGGTACGGCCGCCGCGGTGCAGGTAGTCCTTGTGGTCCGTGGGCGGGTCGATGTTGACCACCAGGTCCAGACCGTCCACGTGGATGCCGCGGGCCGCCACGTTGGTGGCGATGAGCGCGGTGACGTCGCCTCGCTTGAACTGGTCGAGCGTGCGGGTCCGCTGGGGCTGGCTGCGACCGCCGTGCAGGGGCGCGGCGAGGACGCCGTTGGCCAGCAGGTGGTCGGCCATCCGGTCGACGGCGCGCTTGGTGTCGAGGAACATGATCACTCGGCCCTCACGGGCGGCGATCCGGGTGACGATGTCCTGCTTGTCCATGTGCGTCACGTGCATGACGTGGTGCTCCATGGTGGAGACGGCGCCCTCGGACAGGTCGACCGAGTGCACGACCGGGTCGTTGAGGAAGCGGCGGACGAGCGTGTCGACGTTGCGGTCCAGGGTCGCCGAGAACAACATGCGCCGGCCGCCGGCCGGAATCTGCTGCAGGATGGCGGTGACCTGGGGCATGAAGCCCATGTCGGTCATCTGGTCGGCCTCGTCCAGGACGGCGGACTCCACCTGGTCCAGGACGCAGTCGCCGCGCTCCATCAGGTCGCGCAGACGGCCGGGGGTGGCCACCACGAGGTGGACGCCCTGGCGCAGGCTGCGGGCCTGGCGGTGGATGGGCATGCCGCCGACGACGGTGGTCGCGCGCACTCCCACCGACCGCGCGTAGGGGTCCAGCGCCTCGGTGACCTGCTGAGCGAGCTCACGGGTCGGCGCGAGGACCACGGCGAGGGGGCGCCGGGGCTCGGCCGTCGTTCCCTGGAGCTTGGCGAGCAGCGCGAGCCCGAAGGCCAGCGTCTTGCCGGAACCGGTCCGGCTGCGGCCCAGAACGTCACGCCCGGCCAGGGCGTTGGGCAGGGTCGCCGCCTGGATCTCGGACGGGGTGGTCAGACCCTGGCGGGCCAGGGTGCGCTTCAACGGCTCGGGCATGTCGAGCGCGTCGAAGGTCTCCACCGGCGGGAGCGCCGGGGTGACGGTGGTCGGAAGAGCGAACTCTCCCGAGGGGCCGCCGCTGCGTCCGCGCCCGTTGGACTGGGAGCGCTGGGGGGCGTGGGGACGCTGCCGGCCGAAGGGCCGAGCGGTGCGGTTGCGGCTTGTAGCAGTGCGGTAGGGCTGACTCATGTGGGGCCTTTCGCCGACGGCGCTGGCCGGGCGGGAGGCCTTCTGGCCTCGCAGGGGGAAACCGGGTACGCCGGAGGAAACAACTCGGATGACCGCACCGGTCCGGAGTGTTCCGGGGTGCGGAGGGCGCCGGTGCCTGTCGGTGATCGACGGCGGAGAATCCGGCGGAGCACAGAAAAAAGCGGTGGGCCCGGCACCCGAAGGGCGGGCACCACCGCTGGGGGAGAGCGAACTCCCCTAGATCAGGGTGATGTTCTCGGCCTGGGGGCCCTTGGCGCCCTGGGTCGCGTCGAACTGCACAGCCTGGCCCTCGGCCAGCTCACGGTAGCCCGTGGCCTGGATGTTCGAGTAGTGGGCGAAGACGTCGGGGCCGCCGCCGTCCTGCTCGATGAAGCCAAAGCCCTTTTCGCCGTTGAACCACTTAACCGTACCGGTCGCCATATGGATACCTCTCGTTCGGAGCATGAAGAAAACCGCGGATGACGATTTTCCGTCACCGCGGTGATCTCCCGAACGGATGTCTGTCCATCGGGGGCCACAACTGCAACTCCCTGAAACTTAGCACAGGAAAGTCATCCTGCGCGGATTTTCCGGTGTGTCGAAGGACACCGGCGGATGTGGTAACGAACAGGCGGAAAACGTGTCGACCAGGATTTTCTCAAATATCCCCACGCCTGGGCGGGTGTGGGGGTCCGGCCCGTTCGGTCCGGGGCCCCGTTGGCAGGATGAGGCCATGGACGGAACACGGAACGGGGCAGGCAACGAGCAGTGGGACCAGGATTCTCTGGCCGCGGTCGCGGTCGGGGACGTCCTCGGCGGGACCGTCACCGCGGTGCGCGCATATCGGGACGCGTCGGTGGCCCTGGACGGATGTGCCGGGCCCCCGCTGGGCGAGATCGTGTCCCAGGACCTGTCGTGGCGCCGGTCGGCCGAAGCGGTGCTGCGGGTCGGTCAGCGGATCACGGCGGAGGTCGTGTCCGTGGACAGGGAGAACGCCCGGATCCGCCTGTCGACGGCGGCCACGGAGAACCCGGAACTCTGGCGGTTCCTGAAGGGTCGGTGCCCTGGGGAGCTCGTCTCCGGCACGATCGCGTCGATCGAGTCGTTCGGCGTGTTCGTGGCATTGGACGAGGGCCCCGGCCACCCCGTCTTCCCCGGCGTCGGGTTCGTCTCCCACTCCGGACTGAGCTGGTGCACAGTGCGGCACGCCACGGAGATCGTCAGTGTCGGCGAGCGCGTCCGGTGCGAGTTCCTCGCCTTCGACACCTGGAACGGTGAGGCCCGGCTGTCGCTGCGGGCGACCCGACCCGATCCCTTCCAGTCGTTCGCCGACCGGACGGAGGTGGGGCGGCAGGTACGTGGACGGATCGTCAAGCTGGCCCCGATCGGTGCATTCGCCGAGATCACCGTCGGAGTGGTCGGGCTCATCCCGCTGCGCGAACTGCCGGAGGCTCCCGTGACGGACCCGGAGGACCTCGTCCGGGTCGGCGACGAGGTCACGGCGGTGGTCACCACGCTCGAACGGGAGCGGCGACGGTTCACCCTCTCGATGCGCCAGGTCTCCGGCGGCCGGTGAGGGCGCACGCGCCTGTGCCAGGATGCCGACGATGGCTTCTCGAACCCCCAACCCCCCCGAACCTGCGTCCCCCGGGCCCGCCCCTGGCCGCACTGGGCGCCCTGTTGGACCGCTCCCTCGCCCAGATCTCCGCCGCCGCCCACGACGCGCGCACCTTCGACCGCGAGGCCGTCCGGGCCAGGAGCAGGGACACCGGCAGGGCCCGGACCTTGGTGTCGCGGACCTCCACCGGCCGGCCCTGGTCGATCCACACCGCGAGCGGTCCCAGCACACCGCAACCCACCGCGGTCACCAACACGACGGCCTCGGCCGGTATGAGTGTGTACACGGGCACCAAGGCGGCGGTCTGCGGCCGCCGTCACGCGAGGAGACCGGGCCGGGGCGGGCAGGCCGTAGTCTGTGCCGCGTGGAGCTACGTCAGTTGCGGCACTTCGCCGCGGTGTGCGAGGAGCAGCACTTCACGCGCGCCGCCGAGTACCTCGGCATCACCCAGTCGGGCCTGTCCGCGTCGATCCGCGCCCTGGAGCGCGATCTGGACGCCCAACTGCTGCTGCGCACCACCCGGCGGGTGACCCCCACACCGACGGGGCGCCTGCTGCTCGCCGAGGCCCAGCGCATCCTGGCCGCCGCCGACGGACTGCGGGAGCTGGTCGCCGACGACCAGAGCGTGCGGGGCACGCTGTCGCTGGGCACCGAGCAGTGCATGGGTGTGGTGGAGGCGGTCCCGCTGCTGCACCGCTACCGCGCCCTGCACCCCGACGTCACGCTCAACCTCCAGCAGGAGGCGACCGGCGAGCTCCTGGACCAGCTGCGCGCCGGCCGCTTGGACACCGCTCTGGTGGCGGGCACTCTGCGCGAGGGCGAGGGGGTGCGGATCCTGCGCATCACCGAGGAGCCGATGATGCTGCTGTCGGCTCCCGACCACCCCCTGGACTCCGGGGACGTGCTCGCGCGGTTGGCGCACGAGGAGTATGTCGACCTGCATCCCGGATGGGGCGCCCGCGACTGCGCCGACCGGGCCTTCGCCGACTTCGGCATCACCCGTCGGGTGGCGCTACAGGTGAACGACGTCTACACGCTGCTGGACCTGGTGCACCGGCGCATGGGGGTCGCGGTGGTCCCCCGGCCGGTCCTGGACAAACCGCAGGCCGAGGGGTTGCGCAGCACGGCGCTGCCCGGCGGGACCCGGTGGGCGGTGGGCCTGGCGCTGCCCGGGGGCACGCGCCCCTCCACGGCGACGCGGGCCTTCGTCGACCTGCTGCGCGCCGAGCACCCCATTCATGACTCGGACTCCTGAATCCCAGACCTCTCACATGTTGGACATGTTCACTCGCTGTGGTGCATGGTGAGGCCCCGGGCGACGCGCACCGGCGTCGCGCGGCAGCCACGTGTTGGGAGCGCCTGCCCATGCCACAACGAGTATCCGGAGTCATCGCCCGGGCCAAGGGAGAGCCCGTCGAGGTGACCACCATCGTCATCCCCGACCCCGGGCCCGGCGAGGCCGTCGTCGCCGTCCAGGCCTGCGGGGTGTGCCACACCGACCTGCACTACCGGGAGGGCGGTATCAGCGACGAGTACCCCTTCCTGCTCGGGCACGAGGCCGCGGGCGTGGTGGAGTCGGTCGGCGAGGGCGTCACCACCGTCGCGCCCGGCGACTACGTGATCCTCAACTGGCGGGCGGTGTGCGGTGACTGCCGCGCCTGCCGCCGGGGCCGTCCCCAGTACTGTTTCGACACCCACAACGCGACTCAGCCGATGACGCTGGAGGACGGCACCGCGCTCTCCCCCGCCCTGGGCATCGGCTCCTTCGCCGAGAAGACCCTCGTGGCCGCCGGGCAGTGCACCAAGGTGGACCCCGACGCCTCCCCGGCCGCGGCCGGGCTGCTGGGCTGCGGCATCATGGCGGGAATCGGCGCCGCCATCAACACCGGCGGTGTGGGCCGGGGCGACTCGGTCGCCGTCATCGGCTGCGGCGGCGTGGGCAGCGCCGCGGTGGCCGGGGCGAACCTGGCCGGAGCGTCGCGGATCATCGCGGTGGACCTGGAGGAGCGCAAGCTCGACTGGGCGCGCGGCTTCGGCGCCACGCACACCGTCAACGCGCGCGAGAAGGACCCGGTCGAGGCGATCCGCGAGCTCACCGGCGGGTTCGGCACCGACGTGGTCATCGACGCGGTCGGTCGGCCCGACACCTACGAGCAGGCCTTCTACGCCCGCGACCTGGCGGGCACGGTCGTGCTGGTGGGCGTGCCCACTCCGGACATGCGCCTGGAGCTGCCGCTGCTGGACGTGTTCGGCCGCGGCGGCGCACTGAAGTCCTCGTGGTACGGCGACTGCCTGCCCTCCCGCGACTTCCCCATGCTCATCGACCTGTACGAGCAGGGCCGACTGGACCTGGACGGCTTCGTCACCGAGGAGATCGGCCTGGGCGACGTCGAGGCGGCGTTCGGCCGCATGGAGCACGGCGAGGTCCTGCGGTCGGTAGTGCGGCTGTGAGCGGAGCACGGGTGGACCACCTGACCACGACCGGGGTCTTCACCCTGGACGGCGGATCGTGGGAGGTCGACAACAACGTCTGGCTGATCGGTGACGACGACGAGGTCGTGGTCATCGACGCCCCGCACGACGCGGACGCCATCCTGGCGGCTGTGGACGGGCGCCGAGTGGTGGCCGTGGTCTGCACGCACGGCCACAACGACCACGTCAACGCCGCCGTGGAGGTGGCGGAGGCCGCCGGCGCACCGATCCTGCTGCATCCGGACGACCGGGTGCTGTGGGACATGACCCACCCCGAGCGGGGGCCGGACGGCGAGCTCGCCGACGGGCAGTCCGTCAAGGTCGCGGGGACGGAACTGACCGTGCTGCACACACCGGGGCACGCGCCCGGCGCGGTGTGCCTGTACGCGCCCGAGCTCGGGGCGCTGTTCAGCGGCGACACCCTGTTCCAGGGCGGTCCGGGGGCGACGGGACGGTCCTATTCGGACTTCCCGACCATCGTCGGGTCCATCCGCGACCGGCTGCTGACGCTGCCGCCGGAGACCGAGGTGCACACCGGCCACGGCGGGTCGACCACCATCGGCGCGGAGGCGCCCCACCTGCAGGAGTGGATCGACCGCGGTCACTGATCACGAAGGACGGGAGCCGGAGGCTCTCGGTCGAGGGTGGCGGCCCCGCCCTGCGCGTCGCGCCCCAGGGGCGATGGCGGCGGACGGGGGGAGGGCCGGTCGGTGGAGGCGCCCACCGCCGACCGGCCGCGGGCGGTTCCCCGGGGCTCTGGGACCGGGAGGCGCGCCGACCGGGCACGCGATGACTCGAACAGGTCCGGGCGGCACCCGGTCGCGACGGTTCGGGCGTCCCCGGCCGATCGGGGGTCCCGCAGGGAGTGGGCGGCGTCCGCCGCCGACGCCCTAGGATCAGGGGCCGACACGAGCCCCCGGGAGTCGCCCGCATGCCGAGTTATCCGCGCTTCCTGTTCACCGAGCGGCGGTGGCTCGCGAGCGGCTTCCTGCTCTTCGGATGCTCGTCGTTCGGGCAGACCTTCTTCGTCTCGCTGTTCTCCGCCGACATCCGCGCCGAGCACGGGCTCTCGCACGGGGCGTTCGGCTCGCTGTTCATGGTCGCCACGCTCGCCGGCGCCCTGGTCCTGACGCAGGTCGGCCGGATGGTCGACCTGTGGCCCGCCCGCACGGTGGTGCTGGTCACCGTGCCGCTGCTCGCGGTCGGCGCGGCGGCGATGGCCTCCGCCACCCACGTGGCCGTGCTCGTGGCCGCGCTGTTCGCCCTGCGCCTGTTCGGCCAGGGCCTGATGCCGCACACCGCCTTCACCCTGACCGGGCGGTGGTTCGACCGCGAGCGCGGACGCGCGACCTCCGTCGCCACACTGGGCCTCAACACCGCGGAGGCCGTCCTGCCCCTGCTGGTGGTGGCGGTGGTGGCCGTCGCGGGATGGCGCGAGACGTGGTGGCTGGTGGCCGCCGGCCTGTTGGTGCTGTTGTGGCCGCTCGCCGCGCTGACCGGACGCGAGCGCGTTCCCGACACCGGTCCCGCCGCGACCGGCGCGCGGCCCGCGGGCGGGTGGACCCGCCGGGCGGCGCTGCGCGATCCCGCCTTCCACCTCCTGCTGGCCGTGATAGCCGCGCCCGCGCTGATCGGCAACACGGTCTTCTTCCACCAGGCGCACCTGGTGGAGTCGCGCGGATGGGCCCCGGCGCTGTTCGCGTCGGCGTTCGTGGTCTACGCCGTCCTGACGGTGGTGTTCAACCTCGTCGGCGGCTTCCTCGTGGACCGGTTCACCGCACTGCGGCTGACACCGGTGTTCCTGCTCCCCCTGGCCTGCGGCCTGCTGGTGCTGGCGGCGGCCGAGGGGCCGTGGAGCGTGTTCGCGTTCATGGCCCTGTACGGGGTGACCAACGGGTTGTCGCTGGGGCTGTTCGGCGCGGTGTGGCCGGAGGTGTACGGGGTGCGGCACCTGGGATCGATCAGATCCGTGGTGGTGGCCGTACTGGTCTTCGCGTCCGCGGCCGGTCCGGGCGTCGCGGGTCTGCTGATCGATGCCGCCGTGCCCTTCCCCGCCCAGATCGCGGCCCTGGGCGGGTACTGCCTGGCCGCCTCCGCGGTGGCCGTCCGGGTGGTCCGCGCCGCGCGGACCCGCGAGCACGCCCTCGGGTGACGACCGGTTCCGGCTCCGCCGGGCGGCGAGCGCCGGTACCCGCCCGTGCCCTGACCTCGCTGCCGGGAGTGGGCGGTCAACCGCCGGGACGGCAGGGACGGCTCCGTACTCCATGGCGGCCAGGACCAGCAGGGTGAGATCGTCGGCGCGCCGGCGCAGGGCGGCCGGGTCGGCGAAGACCCGCAGCGCGCCAGGCACGAGGGTGGCCAGGGCCCGCGCCACCAGCGGTTCGTCCAGGCGGCCCCGCAACGGGCGGACGGTGCCCGGCCAGTGCCGCTCCTGCAGCGCGCCCAGGGCCACGGCGGTGATCCAGGCCTCGAACAGCAGGTCGGGGGCGACCGGGTACGGGTGGGGGCCGATCGCCCGGTCCAGGGCCGCGCGCAGGCCGTTCTCGGTGGCGCCCCACGCTCCCAGGACGTCGAGCGTCGGACGGCGCGTGGCGGGCACGTCGTGGTGGAGGTCGACGACGACCGCCCGGCCGACGTTCCAGGCGACCATGGGCAGCAGGCGGGGCGGCTCCAGGACGGAGGCGTCGTGCGCGGCCCCCTCCGGGGCGAAGCAGACCGAGTGGCGCGCCCCGTGACCGTTGTTGCCGGTCAGGCTCGGCAGGTCGTCGTGTTCGACCAGGTTGGGCACCATCACCAGCGCCTGGACGCCGCGGGCCCGCAGGAACCGCCGGACGGCCTCGTCGTCGGCCTCCCCGTGCTCGACCTCCTCGGCCAGGAACCGCGCGAGGTCGACCGACAGGCCGCGGGGCAGGGCGAGCGCCTGGGTCGGCACGTAGGGATTGACGACCGGAACGGCCGCGGCGCCGGTGAACACCGCCCAGCGGGCCAGGAACGCGGTGCGCGATCCCCATTCCACGAAGAAGGACACGGCGGAATCGGGGTGATGGGAAAGGCAGGTGAGCGCTGATTCCACGAATCCGTGGGAGAAGGTGATGTCGTCCTGCAGAACGAGGTGGTGGGTACCGGGGAAACGGGCGGCGTCGGCGTAGGCGAGCCGTGCGCTGCGCAGGGAGGAGGCGGGCCCGTCCGGCTCGGGGTCGTAGGCCACGCGGGCGTTGTCCAGGGCCAGGCCGGACAGGACGCGGTGCGCGGAGGCGCTGCGGGAGGGATGGGCCATGACGGACGCCGACAGCGCGACAGGGGGCCGGGAAAGGTCGGTGTGCATGCGCACACAATATCCACGAAAAGGCCGGTGAATCGAATGGGTATTTCTTTTTATTGCGACCGACTCGGCCAGAGCAACACGATCTCTTCGAAAGAATCCAAGCCGATTCGCGGCACCGTCGCCAGGCTCAGCCGGGCCGATGGGCGGCGCGCCGGTCGAGCACGGTGAGCACCCACTCTCCCCAGCGGAGGTTCTCCTGCTCCAGCGAGATGCCGCGCCGCACGGTGAGGTACGGCCCCACGCGCCCGCCGTGGGCGAGGTGCTCCTCCTCGGTGCGCCCGTCGAGCTCGCGCAGGCGGAGCCGCTCGTAGCGGGCCAGTCTGGCGCTCGACCACTCCATGCGCGCGACGACGGCCGCCCGGACGGCCTCGGCGTCGCCCGCGTCCACGGACTGCACCTGCACCATGAGCTCGTCGCGGATCGCGGTCGGCCTGGGGGCCCGCGCCGTGAACTCGCGCAGGACCCGCTCGCCCTCGCCGGTCGCGGTGAACACGCGCTTGTTGGGACGGCGGCTCTGCTCGACGACGGTGGCCTCGATGAGCCCGTCCGCCTCCATCCGCTCCAGTTCGCGGTAGAGCTGCTGCGGGGTGGCCATCCAGAAGTTGCCCACCGAGGCGTCGAAGATCTTGGCGAGGTCGTATCCGGAGGCGGGCCCCTCCAGGAGGGCGGCCAGTACCGCGTTGCGCAGAGCCATGGCACCACTGTAGTGCGATGGTGACTATTCACTTCCGTGACTAATCGCGTCCTGACGTGCTACCTTCCGCTCCACTTATTCAACAAGTTGAGTATGGAGCGTCTCATGCACCCGTTCCGCGCGGCCGTGGAGGCCCGGGACCCCGATGCCATGGCGGCTCTGCTGGCCGAGGACGTCGTCTTCACCAGTCCCGTCGTCTTCCGTCCCTACCCGGGCAAGGCCATCACCGCCGCGATCCTGCGCGGTGTCCTGCGCGTGTTCGAGGACTTCCGCTACGAGCGCGAGATCGCCGACCCCGGCGGCCGTGACCACGCCCTGGTCTTCCGCGCCCGCGTCGGCGACCGGGAGATCCAGGGCTGCGACTTCCTGCACCTGGACGAGAACGGGCTGATCGACGAATTCACCGTCATGGTCCGCCCGCTCAGCGCAGCCACCGCGCTCGCCGAGGCCATGGGCGCCCAGTTCGACCGGATCACCCGAGAGGCGGCGGAGGACACGCGGGCCTGACCGGGCACCGGGTACGGCGGGCGGGCCGGAGCGGGCACCGTCCGCCTGGGCGGACGCGGCACCTCCGACCGCCCCTGACCAGGGCCGCGCCGGCCGGCACGCTACCCACCGGTTAGTCACCCCGGTGAGTGCGCCGCGGCGGCCGGTGCCCGCCCCGCCCTCCCCCGCACCGCCCCGCATCGTCGCCTTGTCATCGGCGTGACAAAGCCGCCGCCCCGGCCTTGCCCTGCCCGGATCTACCACCGCGCCCGCGCGACGCCTAGTGTCGGGCAGTCAGGCGCGACGGCGGGGACGAGGAGGCACGTGTGACGTTCGGTTCCTACCAGACCCGTGGGGCCGGCCACCCCGCGCGGCACATCCCCCCGGAACTGGCGTCGCGGATGCGGCCCCACCTCTCGACCGGCACCGAACTGGTCGTCAAGGAGATCCGCCGCCTCTTCCCCGAGTTCGACGTGCCGCCCGACAGCGACCTGGGCCGCCGCCTGACTCAGGGGGTGACCCTGGCGGTGGAGCGCTTCTGGGACCTCGTCGCGGCCCCGGAGAGCACGCGCGAACCCCTGCTGGCCCGGTTCCGGGATCTGGGCCGCGACGAACTGCGCGACGGCCGCAACCTCGACGCCCTGCAGTCGGCCCTGCGGGTGGGGTCCCGGATGTCGTTCCGCTTCCTCACCGACCACCGCGAGACGCTCGGCATCAGCCCCGACACGCTCTTCCGCATCGCCGACGCCATCTTCTTCCATATGGACGAGCTGGCCGTGGCCTCCACCGAGGGCTACGCCGAGGCGCGGGCCCAGCGCAGCGAGGAGCTGGACCGCCAGCGCGGACGCCTGGTCCGGCTGCTGCTCAACGAGCCCTCGGCCCCGCCGGAGACCATCGCCCACCACGCCCGGATGCTCGGCTGGCAGCTGCCCCAGACCGCAGCCGCCGTGGTCGTGGCCGACGGTGAGAACTCCGAGCCCGGTGCCCCCGCCCTGCCACCCGACGTCCTCACCGACGTCACCTGGCTCGACGCCCACCTGGTCATGCCCGACCCGGACGGGCCGGGGCGGCGGCGGGTGCTCGACGCGGCGCTGGCGGGCCGGATCGCCGCGATCGGGCCGACCGTGCCGCTCAGCCGGCTTCCGCTCTCGCTGCGCTACGCGCAGAAGGCGCTGGAACTCGGCCAGCGCGGCGTCCTGGACACCAGCGGCCTCATCCGCTGCTCCGACCACCTGGTGGCGCTGGCGCTGTTCGCCGACCGCGACCTGCTCGACCTGCTGTGCCGGACCCGTCTGGCACCGCTGGCGGCGCTCCCCCAGGGCCAGGCCGATCGCCTGGCCGAGACCCTGTTGGCCTGGCTTCGCCACGCGCACAACGCCAACCGGGTGGCCGAGCACCTCTACGTGCACCCGCAGACGGTGCGCTACCGGCTGCGCCGGATCCGCGAGCTCTTCGGCCCGGACCTGGACGACGCCGAGCGCCGGTTCGAGCTGGAGATCGCCCTGTACGCCCACACCCTCACCCGCTCCGCCGACTCCTGAATCCGCGTCCCGCGGTTCGTGGGGCGCCGGCGGGGGCGGGTATTGCCAACCTTCGTGGCAGTACAGCCAGGGCCGGTCGCCCGGCGACCATGCCAGTGGTCACAGAACGGCGAAAACGCCTGTGTCCAGGCGGTTCGACATTGGTAATACGAATCACGCGGACGGCTCGGCACAGCCGGGATTGCCCTCCCCTGGTCGCACGTTGGAGCCGGGGTGCGTCCCTGTAGGGACCGCTTCTTCCGCGCCCCGCCCGACGGCGGTCCACGGCGCCCCGATCTCGCTCGACCTCCGTTCGCCATGCCCTGGAGCTCCCTGTGACACTGCTGTCCACGCGCCCCGAGCGCCTCGCCCCCACGGCCGTACCGGCCCCGGCCGACCCCGACGCCCCGGCGGTGACCGCCGACCGGGAGCCGGCGGCCACCGCGCCCGGTACGGGCCGCGAGGCGGTCGCCGGGCCCCGCGGCGGCGCGCCCGCCCTGACGCGCCGCCGCGCCCTGCTGCTCGTCGCCGTCCTGGGCGCGCTCTCGGCCATCGGCCCGCTCGCGACCGACCTGTACCTGCCCGCGCTGCCGCAGATCGCCACCGACCTGCGCACCAGTGAGTCCAGCGTCAAGCTCACCCTGACCTCGGTCATGGCGGGGCTGGCCCTGGGCCAGCTCGTCATCGGCCCGCTCAGCGACCGGTGGGGGCGGCGCGGCCCCCTGCTCGTGGGCCTGGGCGTGTTCACCGCCGCCACGTTCGCCATCATGTTCGTCCCCGACGTGGCGGCCTTCAGCCTGCTGCGGCTGGTGCAGGGGGCGTCCGCCGCGGCCGGGCTGGTGATCTCCCGTGCCGTGGTCCGCGACGTCTTCGACGGCGAGGCCGCAGCGACGTTCTTCTCCCGGCTGGTGCTGATCGCCGGTCTGGCGCCGATGCTCGGCCCCGTCATCGGCGGCCAGCTGCTCCTCCTGGGCTCGTGGCAGATCGTGTTCGGCGCGCTCGGTGCCGCGGGGCTGGTGACACTCGTCCTGGTCCACTTCGCCCTGCCCGAGAGCCTGCCGGCCGACCAGCGGCGGCGGATCGGCGTGGGCGAGCAGGTGCGGGTCTTCGGCGAGCTGCTGCGCGACGTGCGCTTCGTGGGCCCCACGCTCACGCTCGCGCTGAGCTTCGGGATGAGCTTCACCTACATCTCCACGTTCTCCTTCGTCTCGCAGTCCCGGTTCGGGGCCAGCGCGCAGGAGTTCAGCCTGGTCTTCGCCGTCACCACGCTCGGGATGATCCTGGGCAACCAGGTCAACGTCGCGTTGATCCGCCGTCTGGAGATCCACCGCCGGCTCCTGCTCGGACTGGGCGGGGCCGTCCTGTCGGTCCTGGCCATCGGTGTGCTGGAGGCCGCGGGCGGCGCCGGCCTGGTCTCGGTGACCGCCGCCCTGTTCGCCATGATGGTGTTCACCGGACTGATCTCGCCCAACGCCACCGCGCTGGCACTGTCGGGGCAGTCGGCGGCACGGGCCGGCAGCGGATCGGCGCTGCTGGGCACGCTGCAGTTCGCCATCGGTTCGGGCCTGGCCGCCACCGCAGGCCTGTCCGGCCCGGTCACCCTGTCCAGCATGACCACGGTCATGCTCGCCACCGCCGTCGGCGCGGCCGTGGTCTTCGTGGCCTTCGCCCTGCGGGCGCGGCGCGCGCGGTTGGTCGCCGCCTGACGCTAGCGTGGCGCACGTACGCCGAGCGATGACCGCCGAAGGAGCCGTGATGGACCCCTCGCGCCCCCGCGCCGAGTCCTTGACCGACGAACCCCCCGGCGCCTGGCCGGACGTCCTGGCACACCTGGAGGGCAACACCGGGACCGCCTGGCTGACGACCACGCGCGGCGATGACGGGCCGCACACCCGGCCGGTCCTGGCCGTGTGGGTGGACGGGCGCGCGTGCTTCGCCTCCGGTGAGGGCACCGCCAAGTCCCGCCGTCTGGTCCGGGACGCCCGGGTCAGCCTCGCTGTGGACACCGGCCGCGTCCACGCCGTGGTCGAGGGGACCGCCGAACCGGTCCTGGGCGCCGAGCCGCTGGAACGGGTGGCCCTGGCCTACGCCGACCGGTACGGCTGGGCGCCGACCCCCGGGGACGGGTTCCTGACCGGCGCCCAGGGCGCGCCGACCGCGGGCCCGCCGCCCTACCGCGCGTACGCGATCGCACCCGCGGCGGTGTACGCCTTCCCCGCCGCGGACGACCTCGCCCACGGTCCCACCCGGTGGACCTTCGCAGGCTGAGGGATCACGCCTCGGGCAGGTCCACCTGGATCTCGCCGCCGAGCCGGGCACCGGCCTCCAGGTGCAGGGAGCTTCCGCTCCAGAACCGGCCCGGGTCGTAGTAGCCGGGTCGGCGCCCGGCCGGCAGCAGCCCCATCGCCTCGTAGGTCAGGGCCACCACCTCCGCGCAGTAGGTGCTCTCCAGGGTGCGTTCGCGGTCGCGCCGCGTCAGCGGCAGGCGGCGCAGCGGCACACGGCCGCGCAGCCACCGGGCGGCCATCCGCGCCGAGGAGGGGAAGGGCGTGCCGTCCAGGCGGGCGACCGTGCGCAGGACCGCGTCCTCCATGGCGGTGTCCGCCTCGGAATCGAGCTGGCGCAGCCACGCCCTCTGGCCGTAGCGGCGGCCCCACACGAGAACCGCGTCGCGCAGGTCGTGCAGCTGGACGCCGCGGTGGTGGGTGCCGGTCCACATGTCGGTGAGCGACCGGCCCAGTTCGGCGTGCCACATCAGCGGCGGGAGGTCGTCGACGACGACCGACATGCCCACGTGGTTCACGGGACTGTTCGTGGTGATCTGGATGGCGCGGTCGGCCACGCTGGTCCCGCGGAACACCCAGGCGTCGCCGGTGCGGGTGATCTCCAGTGCCCTGTCCAGGGTGATGCTCGAACCTGTCACGTTCAGAACCTACCCCCGCCCGCCGCCCCGGTGCGCGCCCGTGGCTGTAGCGTGGGGGCATGCGTTGGTGGAAGGTTCTCGGTGTGGCCGCGTTCGCGGGGGTGGCGGCCACCGGTGTGGCGATCGCCCGCGCCGAGCGCAAGCGCCGCGCCTACACTCCCGACCAGGTCCGTGACCGGCTGCGCGAGCGTGTGGCCGAGGCGTCCGCGACCGCGGAGGGCACCGAGGCGCCCGGGCCCGTTCCGGTGCCGGAGGCGGAGCGCGAGGGCCCCGCGGCCCGGGTTCGGGGCGCGCTGGCGCGCGTGCGCGACAAGGTCAGCACCGTGCGTGGCACGGTGCTGACGCGTGGCCGCTCCTGAGAGGGCCTCAGGCCTCGTTGCGGCTCAGTCCGTAGAGCGTTGCACCGGCCACCAGTCCGAAGAGGGCGTGCCCGAACAGGCTCCACATCGACATCTCGCCCATGGGGAACAGCGGCATGCCCAGGAACGCGGGCATCAGCACCAGCCCGCCGATCACCCACAGGGCCAGACCGTAGACCAGCCCCGCGGCCATCACCGACCACATCCGGTCGCCGATGACACCGGCGAGCAGCCCGAAGACCACACCGAACACGGCCGAGATCGCCAGGTGTACCACGCCGCCGATGACCGCGTCGTTGCTGCCGACCAGCATGGCGACCGTCGACAGCATCCCGGTCGTCGCCATCACGATCCCGAAGACGACACCGCCGACGATGCCGGCGACCGCGCCGCGCCAGGCGTGCGTCATCGCGTGGGAGCGCGCGTGAGCAACGGTGGACATGAATCTCACCTCCCGCGACCGGCGCGTCCGGGACCCTTCGAACCGCGGATCTCCGCCGGTCCTACCTGCCATTGTTCCCCTCGCACGGCTTCTTGTGCAGCTGTGAACATTGCGATTCGATCATCGTGGCCGCCCGAACGAGGATGGGGTGGCCGGTACCCGTCGAACCCGTCCGACCCAGGAGTCGCACCATGCCCGAAGGCTCGCGCCGCGCCGTTCCGACCGAGCTTCCCCGCGCCGACGTGGTCACCGGCGACGTGCCCGGGTCCTTCCCCAGGAGCGTGATGTGCGAGCGCCACCCGGCGCTGATCGACAGGGTGAGCGGGGCGTTCCCGTACCCGCCGGAGCAGCGGGCACGCCTGTCCGCACTGCGCGAGGAGGCCACCGAAGGGGTCATCGAGCCGTTGGACGAGGACGCGCACGACCACGGCGCCTGGCGGGCGTGGGGCATGGACGACCATGTCGGCACACCGTGGACGCGGGCGCCCTTCCTGTGGGCGGAGAGCTACTTCTACCGCCGTCTGCTCGGCGCTCTGGACTACTTCGGCCCCGGCCCGTGGCAGGGCGTGGACCCCTTCGCCCCGTTCAAGCGCGCGGAGCTGGCGGGACCGGAGGCCGCGGCCGAGATCGGCGCCCTGGACTCCCTCGCCGACCTCGCGCCCCGGGACCGGGACCAGGCCCTGCTGCGGTCCTCGCTGTGGGGCAACCGGGCCGACCTCGGCTTCCAGGTGGGCGGCGGCGACACCGCCGCCGCGGCCTCGGGCCTGGTGGCCGACCACTCCGCCGAACTGTGGGAACTGCTCGAGACTCGTGCGGGCGGCCGGGTCTGCCTGGTGGCCGACAACGCCGGACGCGAGCTCCTACCGGACCTGGTCCTGATCGACACCCTGCTGGCCACCGACCGCGCCCGCGAGGTCGTCCTGCACGTCAAGCCGGGCCCGTACTACGTCTCCGACGCCACCATGGCCGACGTCCTGGACGGCCTGCGCCGCCTGTGCGAGGCGGGCGGCGCGGCGGAACGGATCGGCACCCGGCTGTGGCGGGCGGTGGGCCACGGGCGGCTGCGCGTGCGCGCGCACGCCTTCTCCTGCGCCCCGCTCCCCTACCGGGACATGCCCGCGGACCTGGCCGAGGAGTTCGCGGCGGCGTCGGTGACCCTGATGAAGGGGGACCTGAACTACCGGCGGCTGGTCGGTGACCGCCACTGGCCCGCCACGACCCCCTTCGCGGCGGTGACCGCCTACTTCCCCGGCCCGGTCGCGGCCCTGCGCACGCTCAAGTCCGACGTCGTGACCGGGTTGGACCGGGCCGCGGTCCAGGCGCTGGATGCGGGCGGCGGAGCCTGGCGCACGAGCGGCACACACGCCCTCGTCCAGCTCGCCGGGGCCTGACGCCCGGCCCGGTGTCGGCGAACCCCGGTGGGCCGCAGGGTTCGCGGTAATCTGTGACGGACCTGGGGTCCAGTGACCGGGAGGGGAGCGCCCATGGGCAGGGAGGGCGCGGACGCCCGCGGGCGCATGGTCGCCGGGGCGGCCGACATGATCCGGCGCCGCGGCCTGGCCGCCACGTCGGTCCGGGAACTGGCCGCGCACAGCGGGACGCCCCTGGGCTCGACCTACCACTACTTCCCGCGCGGCAAGCAGCAGCTGGCCGCGGAGGCCGTTCGCTTCGCCGGCGTGGTCGTGGGCGACGGTCTGGCCGAGGCGCTGCGGGCGGGGCCCGTGGCGGGACTGCGGGCGTTCCTGCGGGTGTGGCGTCGCACGGTGATCGACAGCGAATTCCGGGCGGGCTGCCCGGTGCTGGCCGTGGCGGTGGAGGAGCCGCCCGGGGACGGGGCCTCGGAGGTGCTGTCCGCGGCGTCCGAGGTGTTCGCGGGCTGGCAGGACCTGCTGGCCGAGTCCCTGCGCGAGCACGGGGCCGAGCCCGCCCGCGCGGCGCGGCTGGCCGCCCTGGTCGTCGCTTCGGTGGAGGGCACGGTGGCGCTGTGCCGTGCCCAGCGCGACATCGGTCCTCTGGACGACGTCACCGTGGAGCTGGAGGCGCTGTTGCGGTCCGCGGTCCAGGGTGGCGGGGGCTGAGCCGCCCCGGCGCCGTGGAGGGCACGGACGCTGGTCGCCGTCCTGCCGGGGGCGCCCCGGCTCAGAGCCAGTCGCGGCGCTTGAAGACCACGTACAGGGACACGCACACCAGGGCCATCAGGCCGAGTGAGAACGGATAGCCGAAGGCCCAGCCCAGCTCGGGCATCCGGTCGAAGTTCATGCCGTAGACGGTGCCGATCAGGGTGGGGGCGAAGAGGATGGCCGCCCACGACGAGATCCTCTTGAGCTCGTTGTTCTGTGAGTGGCCCGCCTCGGCCAGGAGCTTCATCTCCTCGTTCTGGGCCTGGGAGACGAGCGTGGCGTTGACGGCCAGGATGTTCTGCAGCATCTGCCGGAATCCGTCGACCCGCTCGGCGGCGGTGGTGGCGTGGTCGGCGACGTCGCGCAGCCTGCGCCGCAGCTCCTCGTGGGTGCCGTACTTCTCGAACCCGGCGGCCAGGTCGTCGGTGATGCGCAGCAGCGGCCGGGTGGCGCGCTGGAACTCGATCACTTCGCGGGAGAGCTCGTAGATGCGGCGGGACACCCGGGGATCGCCGCTGAAGACCTCGGTCTCGATCTCGTCGACGTCGTGCTGCAGCCCGGCGATCACGGGGGCGTACCCGTCGACCACGGCGTCCAAGACCGCGTACAGGACGGACTCCGGCCCCAGGGCCATCAGCTCGGGGTCGCCCTCCAGGCGGAGGCGGACCGCCGCCAGGTCCGGGACGCCGGCGTGCCGGACCGTGACCACGAAGTCCCGGCCGACGAAGAGGTGGATCTCCCCGAACTCGACCTCCTCGGTCTCGTCGATGTAGCGGGCCGCGCGCAGGACCACGAAGAGGGTGTCGCCGTACCTTTCCAGCTTGGGGCGCTGGTGGGCGACGATGGCGTCCTCCACGGCGAGCTCGTGCAGGTTGAACTGGTCGGCGGCGGCCTGCAGCTGGGCCTCGGCCGGACGGTAGAGGCCGATCCAGGCCATGGTCGACCCGCGCGCGTCGGGCAGCCGGCGGTAGATCTCCTCCAGGGTGCCCGGTGTGGGCACCCGCCGCCCCTCCCGGTAGAGGGCCGCGTCCACGACGCTGTGCTCCAGGGGCGCCTCGGCGGACACGGGCGCGTCGTTGGCCCGCGGGTCCATCACCCACTCCGGAGCGGACTCCGGGCCCGGCCCCGCGTCCGGTTCCCCGGAATTCCGCGAAGACCGCGTGAACGGGTATCTGCCCCTGCGCACCGCGCGCGCTCGCCAGTCGGACATGTCGGGCCCCCACGGGTGGACGTCCGCCACGGTACCGGCCCCGAGCGGCGGGGACGGGTGGCGGCGTTCCTGCTCCTCGAACTGCTCGTCGCTGCCAGCTTAGGGTGCCCCGACGCCGCGGCCGGGGGCCGCGCGGCGCTCGGTGGCGCCGATGTACTCGCGCAGGACCCGGCGGGAACGGTCGAGCGCGCCGATGTGCTCGTCCAGTCCGTTCAGCCGCGCGCGCAGCGTGTCCAGGAGTTCGGTACAGGGTTCCAGGTCGGGGGCCTCCCCGGTCACGCACGGGAGCAGGGAGGCGATCTCCTGGGTCGAGAGGCCGGCACCGAGCAGCTTGCGGACCTGGGTGACGGTCAGGACCGCGTCGTCGGCGTACTCGCGGTAGCCGTTGGCGGCGCGACGGGGTTCGAGCAGCCCCTGGGCCTCGTAGTACCGCAACTGGTGGGCGTTGACACCGGTCCGCCGACTCAGTTCTCCGATCAGCACACCGATCCCCTGATCCCCTTGACCTTCACACCGGTCTGAACGTTCAGGATTCTGCCAGAACCGTACGGCCCCTGCCGAGGAAGCACCCGGTGCGCGAGAGCGGGGTCCACGGCGTTGGCCGAGCCGTTCCGGGCCCCTTCCGGAGTACGGTCGTGACCTGTCGTCAGCCGAACTGGAAGAGGACCCTGACATGACCACCACACCGTTCGATCCGCGCGCCCTACTCGCGGGCAGCCGGCTCGGCGTCCTGGCGACGATCAAGTCCGACGGCCGCCCGCAGCTCTCCCCCGTCATGCCGTTCTACGACCGCGAGGCCGGGGTCCTCTACGTCTCGATGACCGAGGGGCGGGCCAAGACCGCCAACCTGCGGCGCGACCCACGGGCCGCACTGGAGGTCACCAGCGCCGACGGGGGGTCGTGGGCCACCGCCGAGGGAACGGTGACGCTCACGGGGCCGGGGACCGACCCGCACGGACCCGAGGTCGAGGCGCTGGTCGAGTACTACCGGGCCGCGGCCGGGGAGCACCCGGACTGGTCGGAGTACCGGTCGGTGATGGTGTCCGACCGCCGGGTGCTGATGACGATGCCGGTCGACCACGTCTACGGCGCCCGGATCCGCTGACCGGCGGCGCCCGCGTGTCCGGGTCGCGTAGTGAGGGGGCGGACGGGGAAGGGTGGTGGCATGGACGAGCGCCGACGCCCACTGGTGATCGCCTTCGACGTCATGGAGACCCTGTTCCCGATCGCCCCGCTGGACGCGCGGTTCACCGCCGCCGGGCTGGCGCCGGGCACGGTGCGGCACTGGTTCGAGCGGACCCTGCGCAACGGGTTCGCCCTGTCGGCGGGCGGCGGTTACCGGCCCTTCGCGGAGGTGGCCGTCGGCGCCCTGCTCGACGTCGACGGCCACCGCCTGCCCGAGGCGACCGCGCGGGAGCTGGTGGGTGCGGTCGCCGAACTGGAACCGCGCCCGGACGCCGTCGCGGCCGTCCGGCTCGCCCGGGAGTCGGGGCCGCGTGTGGTGGCGCTCACCAACGGCTCCGCGGCCACGACCGGAGTGCTCCTGGGCCGGACCGGCCTGGACGCCCACGTGGAGCGCGTGGTCTCCGCGGACGAGGTGCGCCGCTGGAAGCCCGCGCCCGAGCCCTATCTGCACGCCGCCGCGGTCTGCGGGGTCCCGCGCGCACGCCTGGCCCTGGTGGCCGCGCACGCGTGGGACGTCGACGGCGCCCGGCGCGCGGGCCTGACCACCGGGTGGTCCGCGCACCTGGAGGGGCGCTTCCCCGCGGTGTTCGAGCGCGCCGACGTGCACGGCGCCGACCCCGTGGACGTGGTGGAGGGACTGCTGGCGCTCTGACGGCCTCGGCCGGGCGGGCGGGCGCGGCCAAGCGGGGACCCCGCGGTCATGTGCGCCCCACGCCGGGCATCCAGTGACAGAGGTCACGCCCCTTGATGTGCTCTCGACTGCGCTCTGTCACCGGGGCGTGCGGGATGTGGGCACCGGGCGCGCCGAACGCACCTCGCGCGGGATCGCCCCGCGGGATCGCCCCGCGGGATCGCACGGGCATCCAGCGGAGGGTACGGCGGGGCAGGGCACCGAGGGCCGCGTCGTCGCGCACGCCGACCGCGACGCCTCCCGTGCCCTGCCCCGCGGGGGCCGGGAGGCGCGGGACGCGGGAGGCCGCCCCGGCGGCCGGCCGGGCCCCGCCCGCAAGCTCGGTCGTTCGCGGCCCAGAAGTTGACTAAGCTGCCGGGGACCCCCTTATCCGTATGAGCACGTCCGGCACGCCCGAGCCGACCCCGGCTCCCCCGACCGGAGCAGAACACAGCCAGGAGCAGAACCCTCCGTGTCCCTCATCGAAGCAGTCATCCTCGGCTTGGTCCAGGGGCTGACCGAGTTCCTCCCCGTCTCCTCCAGCGGGCACCTACGGGTGATCTCCGCGTTCTTCGGTTGGCCGGACCCGGGCGCGGCCTTCACGGCCGTCAGCCAGCTCGGCACCGAGCTCGCCGTTCTGATCTACTTCCGGCAGCGGATCATGAAGATCATCTCCACCTGGACGCTCTCGCTGTTCAGGCGGGAGCTGCGCGGCGACATCAACGCCCGCATGGGCTGGTACGTGATCATCGGCTCCGTGCCGATCGTCGCCCTCGGCCTGCTGCTGGAGCACCAGATCGAAAGCGTCTTCCGCGACCTGCGGCTGACCGCCCTGACCCTGATCGTCTTCGGCGTCTTCCTCGGCCTCGCCGACCGGTACGGCAGGAAGGTCCGCAACCTGGAGGAACTCAACGTCTCCCGCGGCCTGACCTTCGGCCTCTTCCAGGCCCTGGCCCTGATTCCCGGCGTCTCCCGCTCCGGCGGCACCATCACCGGCGGGATGCTCCTCGGCTTCAAGCGCAAGGACGCCGCCGAGTACGCCTTCCTCCTCGCCCTGCCCGCGGTCTTCGGGTCGGGCATCTACAAGCTCACCGACATCGGCGCCAACGAGTACGCCGGGTGGGGCGCCACCATCGTGGGCACGCTCATCGCCGGTGTGGTCGGGTTCATCGTCATCGCCTGGCTGATGAAGTTCATCTCCACGCACAGCTTCATGCCGTTCGTCTACTACCGCATCGGTCTGGGCATCCTCGTCCTGACCCTGGTCAGCTTCGGTGTGATCGACCCCGAGGGCGGCGCCGACTCGCAGGTCGCACGCAGCGAGGTGATCGCGGAGGAGACCGTCGACGAGGACGAGGAGTCGAGCGGGGACGGCGCGGCGGCAGAGGAGGAGCCGTCCGCCGAGCCCAGCGAGGCGCCCTCGGCCGAGCCCACCCCGGAGATCGATCCGGTGACCGGTTGGGAGATCGACCCGGAGGTGGGGCTGCCGCGCAACCCCGGCACCGGGCTCTACCACGACCCCCAGCTGGGCATGGACGTCGACTACGACCCGGCCACCGGCATGGCCACCAACCCGGTCACGGGCGAGCAGTACGACCCCACTCCGGCCGAGTGATCTGAGCACACGCCGCCCTCGGCCCCGGTCCACCCCACACGGACCGGGGCCGAGGCCGTTCGCGCGTGGGAGCGCCGGCCCCTCACGCTCCCCCGGCGTCCGCCTCCCCGTCCTGGCCGTGGGGTGCCCTGGCGACCCGGTGGCGGTCGCTCAGCAGCCTGATGGCGATGACCAGCTCCAGCAGGTCGGCGAAGGCGCGCAGGTCGCAGCCGGTCCGCTCGGCGATCCGGTCGAGCCGGTAGTAGGCCGTGTTGACGTGCAGGTGCATCGCCTGGGCCATGGCCCTGGCCCGCAGGTCGTGCGCGGCGTAGGACAACACCGTCTCCACCAGAGCCCCGCCACGGGACAGGTCCTCCTCGACGAACCTGCGCAGCTCCGGGCGGACGAGCCGCCGGGCCGTGGCGTCGTCGCGGAGCACGAGGAAGTCGAAGGTCGACATCAGGGGCAGCGGCACGAGCCCCGCCGCACCGCCCAGACCGTCCCTGGCCGTGCACGCCTCGGCGTAGGCCTCCGGCACCGCGGCCACGTCCGCGTGGACGGCGCTCACGCCCACGGCCAGGTGGACACCGGCACGCACCAGTTCGTCCAGTGCGCGGCGCAGCCGTTCGACGACCGCCCCGGCGGCTGGAGCGTCCGCCTGGGCCAGGGCGGTCACCTCCTGCTGGCGGACGACCGTGAGCCCGGGGGCGCGCTGGGCGAAGGCACCGCGCAGGGCGGCGGCGACATCCGGCAGGGTGTGCTGGTCGGGCAGCGGGGCGACCGGCAGCGCGGTCGCCACGACCAGGCCCACGCCCGGGTCCAGTCCCGCCGAGGACAGCAGCGACCTCTTGGGGCCCGGCGGGATCTCATGGCCCGCCAGGAGGTCCTCGAACAGGTCACGGCGCAGCCGGTCGAGTTCGGCCACCTCGTGCTGCTGGGCGTCGAGGTAGGCCTCGGCCGCCACCGAGCTGCCCACCTCGATGAGGTGCATGACCCGCCCGACCAGTGCCATCGCCGCGTCCCGCGAACCGGGGTCCCGGCGCGCCGCCGCTCTGACGCCCTCCCACAGAGTGAGCTGGCCGATCCGGAAGGCCTGGAGGAAGTCCGGGAGCGCCACGCCCTGGCGCACCCTCCTGCGCGCGTGCTCCGCGGTCACGGGGAAGTCGCGGGGCTGGACGGCGCGTTGCTCCTTGACGCTGGTGACCAGCGCGTGGAACACCATCCCGACATGCTCGGTGAGGTCCGCGCGCAGGCGGGGGTCGGCGCTGGCACCGTAGGCGGGGACCTGCTCCCAGATGCGGTCGACCGCCTCGAGCGTGATCTGCTCCATGGACGGTTCGAGCGCCTCGACGATCCTCCGCAGATCCGGTTCCATCACATCCGCCCCACCGCTCGCCGCCGTCCGTGCGCCGTCGCCATCGACTCCAGGTGTTCCGGCTCACTCTACGGGGATGACCTGGGGCTCCTGGCGGGTCGGCACGAAGCGGACCCCCTACCGGGCGCTGTGCTGGTCGAGTCGGCGCCCCGTGACCCGCTGGATCCAGTCCAGCAGGTCGGCGACGACGAGGTCGCGGTCGCGGCCGGTCTCGTTGAACAGTTCGTGGCGCGCGCCGTCGTAGATCCGGTAGACCAGGTCGTCGACGCCGGCCTCGCGGTAGCGCTCGACGAGCCGGTCGGTGAACGCCAGTCCCTGGTTGAGGGGGTCGCGGTCGCCGACAAGGACGTAGACAGGGGTGTTCCGGGAAACCCCGAAGGGGTTGGCCAGGCGCCCCATCGCGGCCGCGGTGAGCCCGTCCATACCCTCCGCGTCCAGGGCGAAGCCGCACAGCGGGTCGGCGATGTAGGCGTCCACCTGGGCCTCGTCGCGGCTGAGCCAGTCCGCCGGAGTCCGCGCCGGCTGGAACGGGGCGTTCAGCGCGGTCAGCGGGTCGGTGCCCTGCCGGGCCAGGTCCACCAGGAGCAGGTCCACGGCGGTGGTGCCGCTCAGCGCCACGCCGTCGGCCAGGTCGGGGTGGTCGAGCAGGTACTGCTGGGCGGCGAACGAGCCCAGGCTGTGGCCGAGGAGGACGAGGGGCAGTCCGGTGTGGCGCTCGCGCAGCAGGCGCGAGAGCGCGGCGACGTCGGCCACCAGCAGGTTCCAGCCGTCCTCGCCCAGGACGCCGGGGCCCGCGTGCATGGTCGCGCCGTGGCCGCGGTGATCGTTGGCGTACACGGCGTATCCCCGCGCGTTGAGGTCGGCTGCGAGCGGGGCGTAGCGCAGGGCGTGCTCGCCCATGCCGTGCGAGATCTGGACGACACCGCGCAGGGGGCCGTCCGGGACCCAGGCGTGCACGTGGACCGTCAGGCCGTCGTCGCCGGCGAAGGTGAACATGGGGGCTCCGTACGTTGTCGGGTGGCCCGGGAGGGCCGGTGGGCGCGCACCGACGGTTCGACCGGCGCTGGGACCGGCTACACGCCGGTGACCTCCTGGCCAGTGTGGTCACGGAACGGACCCCTGCCCATGTACGGCTTCCCAAGGATCGGCCGGATTCCTTGGAGAGCACTCCAGTTCCCCGCCGGCACGCCCGCCCCTCGCCCGCCTCTGATCCGATGCCCGCCCCGGCACGGCGCCCCCGCACACGTGAGCGCCGCGCCCCGGGTGGGGCGCGGCACCGCGTCACTGCGCGTTCCTTCCGGGGTCACGCCCGGTGGAACTGTGTGGTTCGATGCCAGGTCGCGACCTCCCTCCCACCGGGGCGGCCCCGCCGTCCGATCGGCGTGTCCGCCCATGGGTGCTCGTCCCTCCATACGAGCACGCGCGGCGGCGAACGTCCACACGGCGGCCACAACCGGACAAGAGTGCAGGTCAGAGCAACTTTTCGGCTCCGCGGCCCGCTCGGGGCGCACCACTCGATCGAAGCCTTGACTCCGTTGCCGTGGATCCGTCACTCACCTGCGTCCATCGAACACGGAGCATGACCGGCGAAGTGGCGCCTTCGCCCGGGCCGGCCATGGCACCGAGCGGCCGACACGGTCCTTTACCTCGCGATCCGCACGTTTTGCCTGGCAGCGGACATCATGGAGGAGAGGTGGTCGGCATGGTCAGTACGGTGTGGCGCGGCACCCTCACGGTGGGGCTGCTGTCGCTGGGCGTCAGTCTGTACAGTGCGCGCGAGCGCCACGGACCGACGATGCACCAGTTCGTCCGGGGCACGGACCACAGGGTCCGCTACCGGAAGGTGGACGAGGAGACCGGCAAGGACGTCAGCTCCCGCGACATCGTCAAGGGCGCGAAGGTCGACAGCGACGAGTACGTGATCCTGGAGCCCGAGGACCTCGCGGGGCTCGCTCCCGGCAAGTCCAGGAGCATGGAGATCACGGGCTTCGTCCCCGCGGACTCGGTGGACCCCGTCTGGTACTCCAACGCCTACTTCCTGTCCCCGCAGGACCAGTCCGCGGCCAAGCCCTACCGGCTGCTGTGCGCGGTCCTGGAGCGCACCGGCCGGGCCGCCCTGGCGACGATGGTGATGCGCGACCGCGAGCACCTGGTCCTGGTCGGCCCCCAGCAGGGGGTGCTGGCCGCCAGCACCCTGTTCTGGCCGGACGAGATCCGCGCCCCCTCGGACGTGATGCCGCCCATCGCCGACGCCACGATCTCCGAGCGCGATCTCGGGCTGGCCGAGCAGCTGGTGGAGGCGATGGCCGAGGACTGGGACCCCGAGCAGCACGAGGACGTCTACCAGAAGCGGCTGCAGGAACTCATCGAGGCCAAGAGCGCCGGGCGCACGGTGCGCCACGCCGAGGAGCGCCCCGCCCAGGAGGGCACGGTCGTCGAACTCACCGACGCCCTGCGCAAGACGCTCAAGGAGCGCAAGGGCGGACGCGCGCGGGCGCCCGAACCGCGCCGGTCCGAGGAATCGGCCAAGGGCCCCGCGGCCAGGGGTGCGCGCCGGTCGAAGAAGAAGGCCGAGCCCTCCGAGGAGGATCTGGCCGGCATGACCAAGAAGGAGCTGCTGCGCCGGGCCCAGGAGCTGGACGTGCCGGGGCGGTCGAAGATGTCCCGGGAGGACCTGGAGTCGGCCGTGCGGGAGCGGATCTCAGCCTGACGGGGGCCGGCGCTCGACGTCGAGCCCTTCCGGCACCTCCGCCACCCCCAGGTCCGGTCGGGGCCGCACGAACCGCACCACGTGCCGCCACTTCCCCGCGGCGGTCCCGGTGTCGGGCACGACCTCGACCACGGTCTCGGGGACCACGCCCACATGCGGCGGTGCCTCGCCGCCGCGCCACCGCGACGGAGCGGCCAACCGCTCTCCGGACGCCGTCAGCAGCGGAGCCGTCTCGGCCCGCTGCTCGGGGGTCAGGTCTCGCGTGCGGCCGACCACCCGCATCTCTCCCGTGTCGGGGGCGCGGCGGCCGAGGACCAGCGCCTCGGGCCGCTCCACCGAGCCCACGACCCCCACGACGACGGCCTCCGTGCTCACCGCGTGCTTGTACTTGCGCCAGCCCCGGTGGCCGGACTCGTAGACCCCGTCGGCGGACTTGACGACGAGCCCCTCGATGCCGACCTCGCCGAGCCCTTCGTACCACTCCCGCGCCGTCTCCGGGTCGTCGGTCTGCCACGTCAGGTCCAGGTGCGGATCGTGCCCGTCGGCGAACAGCCGTTCCAGGCGGCGGCGCCGGTAGGACAGCGGTCGGTTCCGGATGTCCCGGCCGTCCACGCGCAGCAGGTCGAAGGCCACGAAGTGGGCGGGTTCGGTCCGGGCCAGTTCCCGGACCCGGCGCGCCCCGGCGGTGTTGCGGCGCAACAGCGCGTCGAAGCTCAGCCCGCCGTCCAGCCAGCACACGATCTCGCCGTCCATCAGCAGGCCGCCGGGCAGGGTCTCCAGCGCGGCCGCCAGCTCCGGCCAGCGCCGGTCGGTCCGCGCGCCCGAACGCGAGACGATCCGGGTCGGCGCGGTACCGGCCCGGGTCCGGAAACCGTCCCACTTGGGCTCGTACACCAGGCCCGGACCCGTCGGCAGCCCGGCCGCGGCCCGGGCGAGCATCGGCTCTGGATCCACATCCGGGTCATGCCCCTGCCGCCCGGGTGCAATCACTCACGCCGCAGGTCAGCGCGTGTTCGGCAGCAGAACCTTGAGCGTCCTGGAGCGGATCGCACCCCGGCGGCGCCCGAACTCCCCATCAGTTCCGCCGCACTCGCCCCCTCGTTCGCACGGGCCGCCAGGCGCGCGTCGTCCTCCTCCGACCGCCGACGCGGCGTAGCCAGTCGCCTGTGCGGGATCGGCGTTCCGACCGGCACCGGCCGGCCCCGCCTTGCCACGTGATGTCCCATGGTCATACGTTCTGCGTGGTCGAGTGGGAGTCAGGAACGAGAGTGGGACGGTCATGCGGATCCTTGTCGTGGGTGCGGGCGCGGTCGGCGGGTACTTCGGCGCCCGCCTGGTACAGGCGGGGCGGGACGTGGACTTCCTCGTCCGTCCCCCGCGGGCCCGGCTGCTGGCCGACCAGGGGCTGCGGCTGACCACGCAGGACGGGGACACCGAGACCGTGCCCGTGTCCCCCGTCACCGCCGACCGGCTCACCGCCGACTACGACCTGGTGATCGTGGCCGTGAAGTCCTATGGCCTGCACGAGGCGCTCGAGGACTTCGCCCCCGCGGTGGGCGCGCGCACCGTGGTGGTGCCCTTCCTCAACGGCATGCGCCACCTGGACACCCTCGTCGAGCGGTTCGGCGCCGACCGGGTCTACGGCGGGGTGAGCCTGGTCCAGACCCGACTGGACGAGGACGGCGGCATCGTCCAGGTCGGCCCGCTGGCCGAACTGGCCTACGGGCCGTTGTCCGAGCGGCCCGTCGTCGGGCCGGACGAGGTGCACGCCGCCCTGGACTGCGGCGGCTACACCGCGCGCGCGAGCGAGCACATCCGGCGGCGCATGTGGGACAAATGGGTGTTCCTGGCCAGCCTGGGCGCCTGCAACTGCCTCATGCGCGCCCCCGTCGGCCGGATCAACACCGTCCCCGGCGGGCCGGAGTTCACCGCGGGCATGGTCGCCGAGGCCGTCGCCGTGGCCACCGCCTCGGGATTCGCGCCCAGCGAGGCGATGCTGGAGCGCACCCGGACCATGGCCTCCGACACCACGGCCACGACCACCACCTCGATGTACTGGGACCTGACGCGGGGCAACGCCGTCGAGGCCGACCACATCATCGGCGACCTGGTCGCGCGCGGCCGCGAGTTGGGCGTGCCCACACCGCTGTTCTCCCTCGCCTACACGCACCTGTGCGCGTACTCCGCCGGGCGCTAGGACGCGGGTGGCGGGTGCCGCCCGTCGCGAGAGGCGCCGCACCCCGGCGGCGGGCGCGGCGGGAGACCCCGCCGCGCCCGCTGATCGACGGCCCCGCCTGCGGGGCCGCCGCCTAGCCGAAGATCCCCTGCCCCGGGGCGAGGATGCCCGCGGGGTCGTGGGCGGCCTTGGCCGCGGCGAAGTCGTCCCACGCCGACCCGAAGTGCGCCCGCCAGTCGGCCCGGTCCATCGGGATGCTGCCCACCGGGTACTGGAACCCGCCCGCGTCGCGGACGCGTTCGTACAGGGCCCGGTTGGCCGCGACCATGGCCGCGTTGTCGGGCACCCCGGGCGCGGGAGTGGCCGTCTTGAGCAGGGCGAAGAGGAAGACCACCGGCTCGTCGGGCACCCGCGGCAGCGTCGTGCCCAGCAGCTCGCGGCGCACCGGGTACATCAGGACGACGCCGGTGGGACCGACGTCCTCCTGGGTCAGCTCCGCCAGAGCCGAGGCGGCCAGGGCGTCGAACTCGCTGGAGGGCACGAAGACGTTCCACCAGGGGTGGGGGTCGTACCAGGCGCCGATCGACTTCAGGAACTCCACGGCCGGGGCGAGCCGGTCGGCGAAGTCGAGGTAGGGCAGGTCCTCGATCTCGGCGTCGGCGCGGGTGTCGGACAGGTCCGCCAGGAGGGCGTCGTCGTCCGGCGGTGTGGAGCCCTCGTGGTAGGCGACCGCCTCCAGCATGAACCGCCAGCCCGGTCCGCCGTCGGGCAGCGACTGGGCCTGTCCCTCCAGGTAGTCGAAGCGGCCGTCGGCCAGCACGCGGCGCTGGTCGGCGGTGAGCGCCTCGACGGTCTCGTAGTACAGGTGGTACTGGCGCACGGTCTCCGGTGCGGGGGCCAGGCGCACGGTGGCGCCGACGATGACCGCGCACTGGCCGAGGCCGCCCAGGACGGCCCGGAACAGGTCGGCCCGGACCTCGGGCGAGCAGCGCAGCCGCCGCCCCTCCCCGGTCACCACGTCCACTTCCACGACGGTGTCCACCTGCAGGCCGTGGTGCTGGGTCTGGCCGCCGATCCCGCCCACCGCCAGGGTCCCGCCGACCGACAGCTCCAGGTAGTCGGTGAGCACGGGCGGGGTGAGCCCGTAGGGCAGTGCGGCCGAGAGCACCTGGCTCCACCGCACTCCGGCGCCGACCTCGGCGCGGCCGTCGCGCACCTGGAGGCCGTCGAGCGTCGCCGTCTCGATGACCAGCCCCTCTTCGACCTGGGCCTGGCCGCGGGTGGAGTGGCCCTGTCCGCGCGCCGCGACCGGGATGTCGCGGGCCCGGCAGAACCGGATCATCCGCTCGACGTCGCGCACCGACCCGGGCCGCAGCACGGCGCGGGGGTGCCGCGAGATGTCGTGGCCGAAGTCGTCCGCGGCTGCGGCCAGGGACTCCTCGTCGAACACGAGCTCGCCGTCGAGGGCGGGTACGCGGTCCTCCTCCGCCAGCGAGGCGTCGTCGGCCCAGGCTCGTGCGAGGGGGTCGAATCCGGTGGCGGCCACGCCGGCTCCCAATCCCGCGAGAAGGGTCCTGCGGCTCACGTTGTATTCCATTGCGTCCTGTCCGTGCCGTCGGGGTTTGCGGTCAGCGGGGAAATCCTAAAGGTCCCCTGTGGGGCGACGGGCGGTCCACCGCCGATGTGCGAAGATGGGGGCCAGGAACAAGTGGTGACTTAACGCGATCAGGACGGTAAGTTCGGCTTCTGTACCGCGAATCCGTTCGGTCGGAGGCCGCGGTGCGTTCCACCGCACCGTGTGAGGGGAAAGGCGATCACCATGGCGCCGGATGTCATGTCGTCCGACGATGGCTGGGCCGCGCGAGAACACGGTCAGGCGACCGCCTACGACCACATCGGCGAGCATTACGACGAGGCCTTTCCCCACAAGGAAGTACAGGTCAAGAGCACGCTCGGACTCATCGAGCGGTTGGCGCCCGGCGCCCGGGTGCTCGACGTCGGCTGTGGCACCGGGGTGCCCACCGCGCGGCGGCTGACCGACGCGGGGCTGTCGGTGACCGGCATCGACATCTCCCCGGTCATGCTCGACATCGCCCGCCGCAACGTACCCGAGGCCGAGTTCGTCGACAAGGACATCGTCGACCTGGACCCGTCGGAGGGGACCTACGACGCGGTGGTGGCCTACTTCTCGCTGCTGCACCTGCCGCGCGCGCTCGTCCCGCGCGCGCTGTCGGTCCTGCACTCGGTGATCGTCCCCGGCGGCTGGTTCACGCTGTCCATGGTGGAGGCCGACGTCGACGACCTCCCCATTCCCTTCCTCGGCCACCACGTTCGGGTGACCGGTTACTTCCGTGAGGAGCTGCGCGGGCTGCTCACCGGGGCGGGATTCACCATCGAGGAGGAGGAGACGGCGTCCTACGCCCCCTCCAGTGCCCAGGCGGATCCCGAGATCCAACTGTTCTTCACCTGCCGCAGGACCGGCTGACACCCGGACCCACGGCCCCTACCGATCACTCGGTGTATCGGTGTGCCCGAAAATCAACCAAAAAACGTCCACAGCAGGTGGAAAAGGATTGTCAAGCCGTCGGAATTCCCTTCGAGCGCAGAAAGCCGGAGCGATGGATCCCAAGACCTCGGACCTCTTCGACACGGCACGCGAGTCCGTCCGGGAGCGCACCGCCGTGCGGGAGCGCGTGCGATTCCTCAACGAGGCCGCCACGCGCATCGGGGCCAGCATGGACATGCGCAAGATCGTCCGTGAGCTGGTCGGAGCCGTGGTTCCGCACCTGGCCGACGCCGCGACCGTCCACCTGCTCGACGCCCTGCTGCCCGGGCCGCACCTGGACGTGGAACTGCCCGACGCCGCCGGATCCCTGACCGCGCCGCTGCGCCGGGTCGCGGTCGTGCACAGCGGATACCAGTCCGAGCTGTGGCGCACGGTCGTGCCGGAGGAGCAGGTCCACGTCATGCCGCCGACCAACCCCGTGCACCGGTCGATGGCGGAGGCCTCTCCCGTCCTCGTGCCCCGTATCGACCCCGACATCGCCGCCATGCTCGCCCGGACCCACACCACCGGCGACCTCACACCCCTGATCCTCGACCGGTCCCTGCTCGCCCTGCCGCTGACCGTGCGCGGCCGCGTCCTGGGCGCGGTCGTCCTGATGCGCGACCCCGACCGCCCGGTCTTCGACGAGGTCGACACGCTGATGGCCGAGCAGTTGGCGATCCAGACGGGGCTGGCGCTGGACAACGCACACATGTACCGGTCCGAGGCCGACGCCACCGACGCCCTCCAGCGCTCCATGCTGCCCGCGCTGCCGCCCCGGCTCTCCTGCGCCGACATCACGCACCGCTACCGCAGCAGCAGCCACATCGCGCAGGTCGGCGGGGACTGGTTCGACGCCATTCCGCTCTCGGGCAGCCGGGTGGTGTTCGTCGTCGGGGACGTCATGGGCCACGGCCTGCACTCGGCCGCGGCGATGGGCCAGTTCCGCACGGCCGTGCAGACCCTGGCCGCTCTGGACCTGCCGCCCGAACAGGTCCTGCGGCACCTGGACGACCTGGCCCTGCGCCTGGGCGAGGACTACCTGGCCACGTGCCTGTACTGCGTCTACGACCCTGTGGCCCGGCTGTGCACGATGGCCAACGCCGGGCACGTCCCGCCCGTGCTGGTCCGGCACGGGCGCGGCGCGGAACCGGTCCGGCTGCCCACGGGGGCGCCGATCGGCGTGGGCGGGGTCGCCTTCGAGTCGGCCGACGTGCACGTCCACGACGGCGACATTCTGCTGCTGTGCACCGACGGACTGGTCGAGGCGCGCGGGCGCGACATCGAGAAGGGCCTGGCGGCGCTGTGCGAGGCCGCCGAGCGTCCGCTGCCGCTGGAGGAGCTGGGCGACGCGATCCTCACCGACCTGCGCACGGACGACCAGGAGGACGACGTGGCGCTGCTGCTGGCCCGGCTGCGCGGCGTGCCCTCGCGCCATGTCGCCCACTGGTTGATGGAACCGCGCCCCACCACGCCCTCGCGGGTCCGGCGGCTGATCCGCGCCACGCTCGCCGAGTGGGGCCTGGAGGAGCTCACGGACGTCACCGAGCTGCTGGCCACGGAACTGGTCACCAACGCGGTCCGCTACGCCAACGGCCCGATCGGGGTGCGGCTGCTGCGCACCGACGCGCTGTTGTTCGAGGTCTCCGACGAGGACCAGCACCGCCCCGTGCTGCGTCGGGCCGCCGACACCGATGAGGGCGGCCGCGGCCTGCAGCTGGTCAGTCGGCTGGCGCAGAGGTGGGGCGCGTCCGGCAAGACGCCGGGCAAGGTGGTGTGGTTCGAGCTCGACCTCGACGGCGGGTGACGCCCGGCGTTCCTCCACGGCTCCCCGTCGGCCCTGCCCGGCCCGGCTCTGCACGCGTCGTCGCTTTCGCGTCCGACCGGACGGGCCCCGATCGCCTCGGTGGAGCCCCCGTGGCCCGCGGATCGTGGCCGCCCCCGTGCAAGACCGGCACGCACGCGTCAGACCCGGCCGGGGCTCGGGGCCCTTCGTCGAGCCGGGTGCCGGACGGGTCGCCCGGCACCCGGAGGGACATCAGCGGCCGCCGTGGTCCCCGGAGTCCTCGTCACCGTCGTCGGAGCCCTCGTCCTCGGCGTCCGCGCCGCCGCCCTCGCCCAGCATCGTGTTCATCCGCTCGATCTCGGCGTGCTGGGCGTCGAAGATGTTCTGGGCCAGGCCCTGGGCCTCGGGGTTGACGCCCTCCTCGATCTCGGTCTCGGCCATGGTGATCGCACCCTCGTGGTGCAGGATCATCATCTCCAGGAAGTGGGTGTCGAACTCGTCGCCCTCGGCCGCCTCCAGCCCGGTCATCTCCTCGTCCGCCATCATGCCGGGCATGTCACCGTGGGTGCCCTCCATCCCCTCCATGTCCTCCATCGGCGGCTCGCCCCAGGACTCCAGGAGGCCGGTCATCTGCTCGATCTCGGGCCCCTGGGCCGCGGCGATCTCCTCGGCCAGGTCGCGGACCTCGTCCCCGGCCCGCGACTCGGCCATCTCGGCCATCTCCACGGCCTGTTCGTGGTGCGGGATCATCTGGCGGGCGAAGGCGACGTCGGCGTCGTTGAACTCGGCCGTGGCCCCCTCGGACTCGGCGGTGTCGGGCGCGGCCGCGTCCTCCGCCGTGCCGCAGGCGGTGAGGACCAGGACGGTGGCCGCCGCGGCGGCCGCGGGCATCAGGGCGCGCTGAAGAAAGGTCATGTCGTACGTCTCCGTGTGTGGTCACTGCGCCGCGCTCCGTGCGCGCGGCAGGGGTCTCGGGTGTGGGGCACCGGTGCCGTGGCGCGGAACCCCCGGGGCCTTTAGACCCGCAACACCTGCAACAGCGCGAGCGAGGGCGCGGGCGGGAGGAAGGCGCGGCTCCGCGAGGGGCCGCGCGGCACGCGCGCGGTGGGCGACGGGGTACCGGGCCAGGGGAAGAACGCCGCCGGGGCGACGCCGACCAGGGCCACGCCCAGGGCCACGATCGCCAGGCACACCGTCACGGGATCGATGTCGGGCGGGTCGCCGACCGGATGGTCCGCCGTCGAGACGGCGGCCGTGACCGCGTGACCGCCGTCGTGGCCACCCGGCTGGTCATGGCCCAGCGTGTGCATGGCACCCACGCCCAGCAACAGGGCCGCGCACAGCAGCAGACGCGCCCAGGCCGGGGCCGGGCGCGTGCGGGCGGGGCACGGCGCTGTCGACGACATGGCGACAGCCTAGTACGCCTCGAACACGGACCGTGTCCGACCCCGCGTTCTCGGCCACGACCGGGCGCGTCTCAGGGAGCGCACTGGGGGCACACTCCGGACAGCTCGAAGGAGTAGTCCAACGAGCCGAACCCGCTGGTGCCGCCGATCCGCTCCACCAGGGGCGGGAGCTCCGCCATCTCGGGGACCTCCTCCACCTCGCCGCAGATCCGGCACAGCAGGTGGTGGTGCTGCGAGGTGCTGCCGCACAGGCGGTACAGGCGCTCGCCGTCGGCGGAGTGGACGGTGTCCAGGACGCCCTCGGAGGCCAGGCGGCGCAGGGTGCGGTAGATGGTGGACAGGCTCGGCGGCCGCTCCTGGGTGCGGGGCGTGGCGATGACGGCGTGGACCTCCTGCGCCCCGCGGAACCGGGGATCGCGCCCCCCCACCCGCAGGACCGCGTGGTCGTAACGGCCCATCAGACCCGGGCGCCCGCGCCGTGCCGGAGGAGGGACAGGCCGGCCCCGTGCACCTCGTAGGTCACGCTCCAGCGCACGCCCTCCGGCCCCGTGGGCTCGGCGGCGCCGCCCGCACCGGCGTCGATGAACTCGGCCGAGCCGGCGCAGTCGTCGTGGAATGCGGGCATGGGCAGTCCCTTCCTGGGGGGAGTTCGATGAGAATGATTATCGTGATCGTATCGCCTCCGGGCCACGGCCCCAACCCCTCGGCGCGCCGGGTTAGGCCCCTCGGGGCGGCTGGGCAGACTGTCGGCATGAGCCACAGCGAACTGACCGGGCACTGGGACGGTCCGTGGTACCGGGTGCACGGGGACGGCTTCACCGCCCTGTTCCTGCCCGACCCCGACGAGGACCTGACGCTCGTCGACAACGTCGACGTCGTGGTCGAGCTGGGGGACGGGACCCGCTGGTCCGGGACCCTGTTCACGCTCGCCGAGGTCGAGCGGCTGATGGCCGAGAACGCCGAGACCGGGGAGAATCTGGAGGGGCGCTACTTCGGGTGCGTCGACACCCTCATCGTCCGCGACCCCGGGGTGGGCGACATGACGCGGGTCCTGGCGGGGCTGATCGACTCCGGCGACCTCACCCGCGTGCTGCACCGGGCCGACACCGAGGACCTGGACGACGCACCCGACGCCGCCCGGTGACCCGCCTCAGCCCGACGCACGCTCCGCACGCCGCGGGGTGACCGCATCGGCGCCCGGGTCCGCCGCCGGGCCGGCGCCGCCGTCGGCGCCCCACTCGGCCGCCTGCGCGGTGAGGGCGCCGGCACAGGCTCGTACGGCCGGGGTCTCGGCGTCCACCCGCCACACCGCCCGGATCGTCCGGCGCACGGGCGGGTCCAGAGGCCGGAACACGACGCCCTCGGGCGCCGGCCGCCGCCCCAGGTCGGGCACGAGCGCCACCGCCACCCCGGCCGCCACCAGCGCCAGCTGGGTGGGCAGCTCCTTGAGTGCGTACCGCACGCGGGGCTCCACGCCGCGGCCGCGCAGGGCCTGGAGCGTCGCCTCGTAGGGCTCGGTCCCGGGCGGGCAGCTGGCCCAGGACTCCTGCCCCAGTTCCGCCGGGTCGACCCGGGCCCGCCCTGACAACCGGTGTCCGGCGGGCAGGGCGACGCTGACCGGCTCGTCGACGAGGGGGACCGTGGCCACGCCCGACGGGAACGCCAACGGACGGCTCGACCAGCTCTCGACCAGGAGCAGGTCCAGATCCCCGTTCAACAGGGCGGGCATGAGTTCGACGACCTCGCCGTCGCACACGGTGGCCTCGAGCCGGGGGTGGGCGGCCGAGAGGGCGGCCAGCGGCCCCGGCAGCAGGGCACGGATCGCACTGCCGACGCCGCCCAGGCGCAGCGGGCCCAGCACCTGGCCGCTCAGCTCGGCCAGGTCGCCGCGGGCCTCGGCGAGCTGGGCGAGGACACGGGTGGCGTGCCCGGCCAGGACCCGCCCTGCGTGGGTGAGGCGCACGGTGCGTCCGTACGGCTCCAGCAGGGGCTGGCCCGCCTCGCGTTCGAGCTTGGCGAGCTGCTGGGAGAGCCCGGAGGGCGTGACGTGCCGGGCGCGTGCCGCGTCGGCGATGGTGCCGTGCTCGGCCACCGCCGCCAGAGCGCTCAATCGTTCGGTGTTGAACACATCAGCAATACTACCGAGAAACGTCCACGAATCATCGCTTTTGTTTTCGGGTCGAAGGCGCCAGAGTGAGCGTCATGAGCAAGCAGTCCGTTTCCGGCGCCGACTCCCGGCTCGCGCGGGTCGATCCCCTCCTGCTCGCCCTGGCGGGTGCCGCGTGCACCTCGCTGTCGGGTGTGCTGGTCAAGGCCTCGGGGGCCAACGCCGGGACCGCGGCGTTCCTGCGGTGCGCGCTGGCGCTGACGCTGCTGGTGCCGATGTCGGTGGCCGAGCTCCGGCGGATCGGGTGGCGGCCGCGGCGCCTGGTGCTCATCGACACCGCCGCGGGGCTGCTGCTGGGCGTGGACTACGTGCTGTGGACGGCGAGCATCGGAGAGGTCGGCGCGGGCATCGCGACCGTGCTGCTCAACGCACAGCTGGTGGTCTTCCCCGTGCTGGCCCGGATGTTCACTGGCACGCCGATCCGACGCTCCTTCCTGATGGCCGCGCCGGTCATGCTGGCCGGGGTGGCCCTGTCCGCCGGAATCACGGGCCCTTCGACCGCCGAGGGCGACCCGTTTCTGGGCCTGGCCTACGGTTGCGCGGCGGGCGCGGCCTACGCGGGCTACCTGTTCCTGTCCCGCCTGGGCGGTGGCAGCGGGCACACCGCCACCCCGGTGTGCGTGGCGACCCTGGCCGGTGCGCTGTCCGCGGGCGCGCTGGGCGCGTGGTGGAGCGGGATCGACCTGGCCTCGCTCGACCCGCGGGCCTGGGGCTGGCTGGCGCTGCTGGCACTGACCGGCCAGGTGCTGACCTGGATCCTGGTGGGGGCGGCCCTGCCCCGCCTGGCGCCCAGTTCGGCGGCGGCGGTGCTGGTGCTGCCGCCCGTGCTCGCGGTCGGCGCGGGCGCTCTGCTGCTGGGCGAGCGCGCCACACCGGTCCAGCTCGCCGGGTGCGCCCTGGTCCTGCTGGCGGTGTGGGCGTCCGAGCGCGCGGCCCGTGCCGCGACGCACACCGCGAGACGCACTTAGGCTAGGCTTACCTCATTTAATGCCCCCGTCGAGGTCCCCGTCGAGGTCCCCACCGAGGAATGAGGTCCCCTTGCGCATCCGGCAGCCCGAACACCGCACCATGGTGCGCACCCGTGTGGTGCGCACCGAGCGGACGAGCCCGCACTTCGTCACCGTCACGCTCGGCGGCGAAGAACTCGCCGGCTTCCCCTTCCTCGGTTTCGACCAGTGCGTCAAGGTCTTCCTCCCCCGCCCCGGCCAGGAGACCCTGCGCATGCCCACGGCCTCGCACAACGGGTGGATCGCCCAGTACTACCTGATGCCCGCCGCCGAGCGCCCCGTCGTGCGCAACTACACCGCGCGGCGCTTCGACCCCGCCCGCCTGGAACTGGACATCGAGTTCGTCGCCCACGGCGACGGCGGCCCGGCCTCGGCCTGGGCGCCCGAGGCCCAGCCGGGGGACGAGGTCGGCGTGTTCCCGGAGGGGTACTACTACCTGCCGCCCGAGGGCACCGACTCCCAACTGCTGGTGGGCGACGAGAGCGCGGTCCCGGCCCTGCTGTCGATCATCGAACAGGCACCCGGGGACCTGAGCGCCGACGCCTACCTGGAGGTTCCCTCCGCCGACGACATCCGCGACGTGAAGGCGCCCGAGAGCGTCCGTGTGCACTGGCTCCCCCGCCAGGACGAGGACGCCCTGCCGGGCCGGCTGGCGCTGGAGACCGCGCGCTCGGCCGAGCCGCCCGGGGGCACGCCCTACTGCTTCGTCGCCGGGGAGAGGACCCTGCCGACCGGCCTGCGGCGCAGCCTGGTCCGCGAGCGCGGCGTGCCCAAGGCGCACATCACCTTCGTCGGGTACTGGCGCCGCGGGGTCGCCACGCTCACGTAGCTCGGGCCGTCACGCCCCGCACGTGGTGCCGACCGCGCTCGACCAGGGTGAACCCCGCCCTCAGGTAGGCGGCGGCGGGCGCCGGGTACTCGTCCATGGGGCGGGAGTTGATGAAGACCTCGCGCCCGCCGCGGCGCGCCACCTCCACACACGCGTGCCGGGCCAGCGCGGCGGCCAGGCCACGCCGCCGGTGCGCGGGGACCACGCCCACGGGTTCGAGTTCGGCGCAGCCGCCGCGCGCGTCCCACCACACGGTGGCGCAGGCCGCCAGTGACCCGTCGGGCGCCTCCACCACCAGGTCCAGGTCCGGGTCGAAGAGCAGCGCGCGGCGCAGGCGTGCCAGGTGCGCGGGGGTGAAGCCGCTGGTGGCCGCCGGGTCGACGCGGTCGCGCACGTGCGCGGCCCACGGCATGTCGGCGGGCCGCCAGGCCGCCCGGTGCACGGCGACCCGGGCCGCGTCCTCCCCCGCGCGCACGGGTCGCACCCGATAGCCCTCCGGCCACACCGGGCCGTCCCCGGCCGCGTCCCGGACCATCCCCGTCACGGGATCGGCCGAGTCGGGCACGAACCCGGCCTCGGCCACGAGCGCGCCGAGGGCGGGGTCGCCGTGCGCCACGGGAATCCGCAGGTCCCGCTCCCCCGCCGTGCGCAGGGCCCACGCCAGGAGGCGGCGTCCCGCGGCGGCGTCGGCCGACACGCCCCGCACCTGGATCTCGCCGCGCGCGACCCCGGCCCAGCCCACGATCCGGCGCCCGCGTACGGCCACGACCGCGCGGCGGGGCAGCTGGTCGGTGGCGGCCTCCCAGCCGAGCCCGCCCGGGTGCGGCCCCGAGGGCCACAGATCCCGGGCCAGGCGCTGCGCGCCGAGCGTGTCCCGGCGCCGCCAGGCGCGCAGTCTGAGCATCGGGGGCCTCTCGTGGGGACACGGCGTCCCGACGACGCCGTGGGACCGGGTGCGGTGGGACGCCACGTCATGGCGGACCGAGCGCACCCTAGCCGGTCACCACCGCCGGGACCACACGGCCGCCACGCCTGCGAAGCGGGAGCGAAGTGGAACCGAAGCCCGCGCGAAGCGGTGCCTGCCACCGTGTGGCCGGTACCCGCCCGCAGGCGGGTGCCGTACCCGAGGACGGAAGAGTTCCCATGTTGAAGAAGTTCCGGTCGGCCGCCCTCCTGGCGGCCGCCGTCACCCTCGGCTCCCTGGCGGCCGCGTCGCCGGCGTCGGCGGCGGCCCCCGTGGCGAGCTACAACGGCGCGTGCGGTAGCGGCTACTCCGTCGTCAACCACGCGAACATCGGCTCCAAGGGCACGGTCTTCCTGACCTACAACTCCAACGGCTACAACTGCGCCGTGACCGTGCGGGCCAACCCGGGCCCGGCCGTCGACATGACCGTCGGCCTCAAGCGCTCCAGCGACTCCCCCAGCCAGGCCAAGCAGGACGGCGGCGACTACACGACCTACGCCGGCCCCGTCTACCGCTACGCGCCCAGCCACTGCGTGGACTGGTTCGGCAACATCAGCGGCACCAACGCGCACAGGACCGCCACGAACTGCTCCTGACCCCACCGCACCGCGCCGCCACAGGCGGCGCACCGACGTTCGACTGGAGTGCCATGAGGAACCTGCTCAGGAAGGCCGCCGCCCTGGCCGCGGCCGCGGCCATCGCCGGCACGGGCCTGCTGGCGACCGCGGCCCCCGCCGCCGCGGCCACCTACAACGGGGCCTGCGGCTCCGGCTACGGCGTGGTCAACAAGATCGAGTTGCCCAACGACCGGGGCACCACCTTCCTCACCTACAACGGGTCCACCGGCTACAACTGCGTGGTCACCGTGCGCACGAACCCCGGTACGGCCACGTTCATGGAGGCGTTCATCCGCACCACGGGCTCGTCTTCCTGGAAGAAGGACAGCGGCGACTACACGACCTACGCCGGTCCGGTCTACCTCAGCGCGGCCGGCCGCTGCGTCGACTGGGGCGGCACCATCGGCACGGCCACGCTGTCGGAGAAGGGCACCAACTGCGGCTGACCGGCCGGCCACGCTCCACCCCCGCCCAACGCCCCGACCCATGATCGGAACGTGACATGAAGAAGCTCACCAAGAAGACCGCCGCCGTCGCCATGGCCACCGCCTTCGCCGTCAGCGGCGTGCTCGTCAGCGCCTCCCCCGCCGCCGCGGCCACCTACGGCGGCGAGTGCGGCAGCGGCTACAAGGTCGTCAACCAGGACAACGTCGGCAACAAGGGCACGGTCTACCTGACCTACAACAGCTCGACCGGCAAGAACTGCGTGGTGACCAAGCGCAACAGCCCCGGCTCGCGCGTGATCATCGAGGCCGGCCTGTCGATCAGCCCCGCGGGGACCCACTGGGCCGCCTACGAGGGCGACTACTTCACCTCCTACGCCGGTCCGGTCTACCTCAACGCGGCCGGCAAGTGCGTCGACTGGATGGGCCGGATCAGCGGAACGGAGGGCGGCGACCGCGGCACCAACTGCGGCTGACCGTCCACGGGCGGCACCGGGCCCCGGACGGGGCCCGGTGCCGCCCGGCCGTCCCGGGTGTTCCGATGCCTGGCACACCGTGTTTTGGACCTTCGGTGAAAAAGACGGTGAAAACGTCCGAATCGCAACGTGCCTGGTCAACTCAGGGCGATATCGGACACGTGCACGGCCCCCGTCCTCCAGGTGGACTCCGCACCGAAGCCTCCCGTAAGCTCCGCGACGCTACGCGATGAACTGCGCATCGTGCGTGAGGGGGCCCAGGGGTGTTGGACGATCTGTCGGGAATTCGGTACAGACTGCTCGGTACTGTCGAAGTCCAGGTCGACGGTCGCAGGATCCTCACCGGCGGGCCCAAGCGGCGGACGGTCCTGGCGGCGCTCCTCCTCCAGCCCAACACCGTGGTCACCGACGAACGGCTCATCGACCTCGTCTGGGGCCGGCGCCCGCCGCGCGGTGCCCGTCCCCAGCTCCAGGGCCATGTCCACGGCCTGCGCAAGGCGCTGGGCGCCGACACCATCCAGAGGGCCGCCTGCGGCTACCGCGCGGTGGTCCCCGAAGGCGCCACGGACCTGGACGCCTTCGAGCGGAGCCTGGTGCGGGCCGCGGCCGACCGCGCCGCCGGACGTCTGGACGAGGCCGCCCGCACGCTGCGCCACGGCCTGGCGTTGTGGACGGGCCCGGCACTGGGCGGAGTCACCCCGACCCTGGCCGAGCACGCCCGCCCCGCCCTGGAGGAGTCCCGTCTTCGGGCCCTGGAGGAGCTGTACGGGGTCGAGGTGCGGCGCGGCCGCGCCGCGTCGGCCGTGGCCGGTCTCCGGGCGCTGTGCGCGGACCACCCCACCAGGGAGAGCCTCACCGGGCTGCTGATGACCGCCCTGCACCACAGCGGGCGCACCGGCGAGGCGCTGGAGGCCTACGCGGCGCTGAGCGCGGTCCTGGCCGAGGAACTGGGCACCGATCCCGGCGCGGAACTGCGGCGCCTGCACCTGGACCTGTTGCACGCGGACGAGCCGGGGAGCGGGAGAGGCGACGCCTTGCCGCCGGCGGGGCGCACCCGGGTGCGCCCGGCCGAACTCCCCCTCGCCGTCGGCGGTCTGGTGGGGCGCGTCGAGGAACTGGGCGTGCTCGACCAGGGGCTGGACGCCGACCGCGCGGCCGACCGCTCCACGACGATCTTCGTGCTCACCGGGGTCGCGGGCGTCGGCAAGACCGCCCTGGCCCTGCAGTGGGGCACGGCGGTACGCGACCGCTTCCACGACGGCCAGTTGTACGTCGACCTGCACGGGTCCACCCCCGGACGCGAGCCGACCCCCATCGACGACGCCCTGCGCCAGCTCCTGCGCAGCCTGGGCGTGGAACCGCGCGACCTGCCGTCGGATTCCTGCGAGCTGGCCAAGCTGTTCCGCTCGGTCACCGCCGACCAGTGCCTGCTGTTCCTGCTCGACGACGCGGCCTCGGTGGAGCAGGTCGCCCCGCTGCTGGCCGGCGGGCGCGGGAGCGCCGTACTGGTGACCAGCCGCAACGACCTGACCGGTCTGGTGGCGTTCTTCGGAGCGCGTCCCGTGCGGCTGGAGGTGCTCTCCCGCGAGTCCGCGATGGAGCTGTTCGCCGCCGTGGCCGGCGTACCGGCCGTGGAGGCGGCGGCGGTCGCCGGGATCGTGGAGGAGTGCGGCTACCTGCCGTTGTCCGTGCGGCTGGCGGCGGCCACGCTGACCGTCCGCGCGCTCTGCTCGGACCGCGTGCGCCGCGCCGGGCTCTCCGGTGCCGCCGGCGGCCCGAAGCCGCCGGCCCCGGACGCCGCCGTGTGCTGAACCCGCCCTCCGGGGCCCTGCCGTGAGCGGAGACGCCGGCGACGCGCGGCCCGGAGGACCGGGGTCGGGCCCGCCGCCCGGCCCCCGGTGCCGGGGCCGGGCGCGGGAGGCACACCACCGGTCGGACGGCCCCGGCCCGCGCCCCGGGGACCGCGGCCTCAGCCGTGGGCGGCCGACCGGTCGTCGGCGTACACGCCCTGGGCCGGGGGCTTGGCCCGCCCCCACTCCATGCGCGACCACGGCGGAGCCAGGTCGGCGAGGTCGTGGACGGCGGTGGGCGCCAGGTCCTCGACCGCCTCGGCCTCGGTGTGGCGGGCGAAGACCGGATCGACGTAGCGGTGGCCGGTGTCGGCGGCCACGAACACCACCCGGCGCCCGGCGTCGCGCAGCCGCTCCCACCGGGCGATGAGGTAGGCGGCTCCGGTGGACAGGCCCGCGAACACCGCGTGGCGGCGCAGCAGGTCGACGCTCCCGGCCAGCGCGGGTGCGAATCCGGTCCAGTGGACGGTGTCGTACAGGGTGTGGTCGACGTTGCCGAAGGGGATGGAGCTGCCGATGCCGGCGATGATCATGCCGCGGTCCTCGACCTCGTCGCTGCCGAAGGTGACGCTGCCGAAGGGCTGGACGCCCACCAGCCGGGTGCCGGGGTCGCGTGCGCGCAGGTAGGTCGCCAGTGCCCCGGTGGAGGCCCCCGAGCCCACGCCTCCCACGACGGTGAGGGGCCCGGCGCCGATCTCGGCGGCCACGCGGTCGGCGACCTCGCGGTAGCCCAGATAGTGGATGGAATCGTGGTACTGGCGCATCCAGTGGTAGTCGGGGTGGTCGGCCAGCACCTCCCGGACCCGGGCCACGCGTCTGCTCTGGTCCAAGCGCAGGTCGTCCGAGGGCGGCATCTGTTCCAGGGTCGCGCCGAGGACGTCGAGTTGGACGCGGGTCACGTGGTCGATGGTCGTGGAACCGATGATGTGGCAGCGCAGCCCGTAGCGGTGGCAGGCCAGGGCGAGGCCGTAGGCGTAGATACCGCTGGAGCTGTCCATCAGGGTGTCGCCGGGGCGGACGGCGCCGGTGTCGAGCAGGTGGCGGACGGCCGCCAGCGCGGACACCACCTTCATCGACTCGAATCGCAGGCACACCAGGCCCTCGCCCAGGTCGATCAGGTCAGGTCGGCCGAGTGCGTCGCATACGTGGTGGTCCAAGTTCGTTCTCCGTCGGTCCTGGAGGGGGTGGAGAAGACCCGGGTGGGCACAAGCCCTTCGCTCCGCAGTCGGCAGACGGCGGTGTCGATCCGGGCGCTCAGATCGGGAACGGTGGCGTCGAACAGCACACCGGCGACGTTGCCGCTGTGCGCGACCTGGATGCCGACCGCCTCGCAGTGGCGGGCGACGCCCCTGATCTTCCCCAACTCCTCCTTCGGTAGAACCCGTTGGTTGAGAATGGCGCTCTCGGTGCTCACCCGGCCGACCTCCGCCGCGTCGCCGTCGGCCACGGCCGCGCGCAGGGCTGCGCGCAGCCGTTCGTAGACGGCGGCGTCCCGGCTCCGCACGGTGCCGGGCAGGCGCATGGTGTCGACGGGGCGGCCGTGGCCGGTCAGGCAGCCGACCACGGCGAGCTCGGGCAGGGCCGCCCCCAGTTCCTCCAGGACGCGCCCCTCGCGCTGGGCGAACAGCACGGGGCGCTCGCCCAGCATGACGGGGTCGGAGGCGCCCTCGGCCGCCACGGCCGTGCGCGCCACCGAGGCCGGGCGCAGCAGCGCCCCGTAGGCGTCGGCCACCGCGCGGATGGCGGCGGTGACGTCGCTGGTGGAGGAACCCAGCCCCAGGCCGGCGGGAAGGCCGCCGGTGAGGCGCAGGTTCCCGCCGGTGGCGGCCCGGCCCGTGGCGCGGGCGCACTCGGCCACGGCCAGGGCCGCGGCGCGGACCGCCTTGTCCCGGCCCGGCGGGTCGACCGCGATGCGGTGCGGTCCGGTGCCGGGCAGGGGGGTGAACTCCGCGCGGGTGAGGGGGTCGGCCATCGGCAGCGTGACCAGGCCCCGGACGGGGTGGCCGTGGTCGTCGAGGAAGACGCCCTGCAGGAGTTCGCCGTGGTGGCAGGTGGCCTGCCCCAGGCCGGTCGTCACTGGTCGTTCTCCGTCCGGTACCGGTAGAGGGCGGTGGGGTCCGCGCTGAACTGGGAGAAGGGGAAGGGCTCGGCGGAGACGGCGGTGACGCCGTGCCCGAGGAAGGCGCGGGCGACGGCGCTGCCGCTCTGCGCGTAGACGACCAGGGGCAGGCCGCGCTCGCGGCAGCGGGCGAGGATGTGGTCGAAGCTGCCGTTGCCCAGGGTCATGCCGGTGGCCACGACGGCGTCGGCGGTGTCCAGGACCTCGTCCATGTCGGTGGTGACGGTGTCGCCCCACTGGGTGGTGCGCAGGTTGAGGTCGCAGGGCAGGCACTCGCCGCCGCGTTCGCGGATGGCGGCCACGAGCGGGTTGACGACGCCGATGAGGGCGACCTTGCGGCCGTCGGGCTCGGGCAGGAGTCCGGCGATGGCGGCGTCACGGGCCAGGGCGCGTTCCAGGGGCGTGCCCAGGGGCAGGGTGACCGCTTCGGCGCGGGGGTCGAGGGCGTGCGGCTCGGCCTGGGCGAGGTAGGCGTCCAGGGCGGCCACGCGCAGGGGCGCGGGCAGGGCCTCGTCGCCGTCGCGCAGGAGGTCGGCGAGGGGGCGTCCGGAGAGGTCGGCGCACACCGACGGGTCGATCTGCCCGGCCTCGAAGGCACAGGCCCCGAAGGCGCGGCCGACCCGGACCAGGACGTACTGGTTGAGGTAGGTGACGTCGCCTCCGGGCAGGCGGGTGCCGTGGTGGACCCAGAAGACGCTGGTGGCCGCGGGCAGGTCGGGGGTGGCGAGCACGGACGCGAAGAGGGAGTCGAGGTTCCTCACCGGGCGTCCTCCCGGGTGAAGCGGAACAGGTAGGTCAGGACGCCGTCCTCCCAGTCGTGGAGGTGGTGGACGTGGGGGGTGAACCCGGTGTCCAGGGCGTGTCCGACGATGTGGGGCAGGTCGGCGGTGTTGGAGGCGACGAAGTAGACCGCTCCGCCGGGCGCCAGGAGGCCGCGCTCGGCGATCTGGGTGAAGAAGGCGTCGATGACGGGGGTGCCCGCGCAGACGTTGCGGACGATGTCGGGGTCGTCGCTGACGGTCTGGCTCACCGCGGGCGGGTTGAAGGTGACGACGTCGGCCCGGACGCCGTCGGGGAAGCCGTCGAAGACGTCGGCGACCACCGGGGTGAACGCGGTCGGGGTGTCCGCGGTGCCCGCCGCGCCGTCGACGATGCGGCGGTAGTTGTCCTCGGTGGCGCGGACGCTGGCGGGATGGACGTCGACGGCGTGGACGGTGCTCGCTCCGCGGAGTCCGGCCACGGCCGCCTCGACGCCCAGTCCCGATCCCATGGCGACGTAGTGGCGCCCGCGTACGTCGATGTCGTCGTCCAGGAGGCGCTGGTGGATCATGCGGCTGGTGGCGCCGGGGAGGAACACGCCGGGGGGAACGTCGAACTCCCACCCGTTCCAGTCGTAGCGTCGGTGCGTGTGCAGGTCGGCCTTGGGCTGGTTGAGGGCGATGATCCGCTCGGCGGGGAGCGGAAGCGGGAGTCGTGCGATCAGGGAGCGATCCACGCGTGTCCTTTCGAGGATGGGGTGGTTCGGCTGGCGCGGGCGGGCGGGAGCGGGGGTGCGTGACCCGGGCCGGACATGCGTGCTCTTCCCTCTCGAACGACTGGCCATGCAACGGTCGGACCGCGGTCACCGAGCCCTCACTCGCGGCCACTATAGGGGCAATGAAAATCGTTGTCACTTTGAGCCTCCGCCAGATGGCGACCGAGTGAGACCATTCCGAAACGCAGAGTCATGGACGGAGCTCGCGGAGGAGGCGGGGCCGACCGTCGCGCCAACTCGTCAGTGATAATCGTTTTCATTAGGGTGGGGTGACCACCCGTACACGCACAGAGATGAGAGACGACTCGTGCCTTCGCCGACGCCGCCGAACGCGACCAGGCTCCGGCCCCCGCTGCTGCGCCACCCCCGGTTCGTCCGGCTGTGGTGCGCGACCACCGCCTCCGGGCTCGCGACCTGGGCCATGCCCTTCATCCTAGGTCTCGCCGTCCTGGAGGGAACGCTCACCGCCGTCCACCTCGGCCTGGTCCTGGCCGCCCGCACCGCCGGCTTCCTCGTCGCCGTCCCGCTCGGCGGGCTCCTCGCCGACCGCCACTCGCGCCGCGCGGTCGTGCTGTGGTCCGGCCTGATCGCCGCCGCCGCGACCCCGGTCATGGTCGCCGGCCTGAGCACGCCGCCCGTGCTCATGGCCGCCGCGGCCCTGGTCGTGGGCGCGGGCCAGGGCGCCTGCCGCCCCGCCTTCCAGGCCCTGACCGCCGAGGTCGTCGACCCCGACGACCGTCAGCGGGCCAACGCCGCCATCACCTTCTCCGTGCGCGTGACCACTCTGCTGGCCCCGGGTCTGACCGCCCTGCTGTCCACGGTGCTGGGCACCGCCCCCCTGCTCCTGGTCACGGCGCTGTTCTGGCTCGCCGCCGCGCTCCTACCGGGTCCGGGCTCGCACACCGCGGCGGCGCGCACCGCGCGCGCCCCCTTCCACACCGAGTTCCTCGAAGGGCTGGCCGAGGCGCGCCGCCACCCCTGGTTCCTGGCCGGGCTGGGCGCGCTCACCGTCGTCATCGCCGCGGGCTACTCCTCCACCAGCGTCCTGCTGCCCCTGGCCAGCCGAGACCACTACGGAACCGAGGCCGTCCTGGCGGGCGCCCTGACCGCCTACACCGCCGGGGCGCTGTTCGGCGCCGTCATCGTGGCCCGCTGGACCCCGCGCCACCAGGGCTGGGCCGCGCTGGCCGGGCTCGCCCTGTACGGACTGGCACCGCTCAGCCTCGTCCTGCCCGTGGGCCCGGTCGTGGTGTTCGCCGCCTACGCGGTGGTGGGCGTGGGGGTGGAGCTGTTCAACGTCCCGTGGTTCACCGCCGCCCAACGCGAAGTGGAGCCGGGCAAGCTCGCGCGCGTGTCCTCGCTGGACTTCCTCTTCTCCTACGGGTTCGCGCCCGTGGGCCTGGCGCTGATCGCCCCGGCCGCGCAGGCGTTCGGCACCGACGCGGTCCTGGTGGCCTGCGCCCTGCTGTGCTTCGCCGCCCCGGCTCTGGCCGCCCTGGCCCCGGGGGCGCGGGGCTTCACGGTCGGCCGCACCGCCCGGACCCGTTCGTTCGTCCGGTCCTGAGCCCCGGCCTCCGTCACCGCGTGCACGCGCGGCCGGCCCGGGCCCGCCCCCGGAGAGGGGTGGGGCCCGGGCCGGGCGAGCGCGGACACGCCTACACCCGGACCGCCTCGCGCGCAGCTCCCGCGGTACGCAGCACGGCCCGGGTGCTCGCGCTCGGAGTCAGGTCGAGCCGGCGCAGGAGCTGGGCGTTCAGCGCGACCACGACCGTGGACAGCGACATCATGATCGCGCCGACCGCCATCGGCAGGACGAACCCGACCGGTGCCAGCACACCCGCGGCCAGAGGCACGGAGATCAGGTTGTAGCCGGCGGCCCACCACAGGTTCTGCTTCATCTTGCGGTAGCCGGCCCGCGAGAGCTCGATGACCGAGAGCACCGAGCGCGGGTCGTCACTGGCCAGGATCACCCCGGCCGAGCCGATGGCCACGTCCGTCCCGGCGCCGATCGCGAGCCCGACGTCGGCCTGGGCCAGCGCGGGGGCGTCGTTGACGCCGTCGCCGACCATGATCACCCGGTGGCCCTGCTTCTGGAGTTCGGCGACCTTGGCCCCCTTGTCCTCGGGTCGGACCCCGGCGAAGACCTGGTCGATCCCCAGGTCCACGGCGACGGAGCGGGCGACGGCCTCCGCGTCGCCGGTGATCATCACGACCTTCATGTCCAGGGCGTGCAGGGCTCCGACGGCCGCGCGGGACTCCTCCCTGACCTCGTCGGCCAGCGCCAGCGCGCCGATGGCCTCGCCGTCGGAGAGCACGTGCAGGATGATCGCTCCCTCGTCCTTCCATGCCTGGACGGCGGCCACCTCCTCCGCGCCGTGCTCGGCGAGCATCGCGGGACCGCCCACGCCGATCCGGGCCCCGTCGACCGTCCCGGAGACGCCCACCGCGGTGGCGGCGCGAAAGTCCGACGCCCGCGGGACGTCCAGGCCACGATGGTGCGCGGCCCGGACGATGGCCTTGGCGAGCGGGTGCTCGCTGTCGGCCTCGACCGCGGCGGCCAGGGCCAGGACCTCGTCCGTGCCGCGCCCTGCGACGGACTCGACGTGCGAGACGGTCGGTTCGCCCTTGGTCAGAGTGCCGGTCTTGTCGAACAGGACGGTGTCGGCGGTGCGCGTGCTCTCCAGGGCCAGCCGGTCCTTGATCAGGACCCCGCCCCTGGCGGCGCGCTCGGTGGCGATGGAGACGACGAGCGGAATGGCGAGCCCGAGGGCGTGCGGGCAGGCGATGACGAGCACGGTGATGGTCCGGACGAGTGCCTCGTCGGGCGTCCCGAGCAGGGCCCACACGCCCAGGGTCAGGGCTCCGGCGACCAGGGCGAACCAGAAGAGCCAGCCCGCGGCCCGGTCGGCGAGGCGCTGGGCCCTGGAGGAGGAGCTCTGGGCCTGGGCGATCAGCTTCTGGATCCCGGCCAGGGCGGTGTCGTCGCCGACCGCGGTGACGCGGACGCGCAGCGCGGTGTCGGTCGCGACGGTTCCGGCGACGACCTGGTCGCCCGGGCCGCGGGCGACCGGGCGCGACTCGCCGGTGATCATCGACTCGTCGACGTCGGCGGTGCCCTGGGTGACCTCGCCGTCGGCCGGAACACGACCGCCGGGGCGCACGACCACGGTGTCGCCGAGGACCAGGTCGGCGGGGGCCACCGTGACGACGGAGTCGCCGACGACCTTCTCGGCCTCGTCGGGCAGCAGCGCGGCCAGCGACTCCAGGGCGGAGGAGGTCTGGGCCAGGGAGCGCATCTCGATCCAGTGGCCGAGGAGCATGATCACGATGAGCAGGGCCAGCTCCCACCAGAAGTCGAGCTCGTGGGAGATCAGGCCCAGGCTGGCGCCCCAGGAGGAGACGAACGCGACGGTGATGGCCAGAGCGATCAGCAGCATCATGCCGGGGCGCAGCTCCCGGACCTCGCCGACGGCGCCGGTCAGGAACGGCTTGCCTCCCCAGAGGAACATCACGGTGCCGAGCAGGGGGGACACCCACTCCACGCCGGGAAGGCCGGGGACGGCGTAGCCGACGATGCCCGCGAACATCCCGCTCAGCAGGACCGTGGGCACGGCCAGCGCCAGCATGCCCCAGAACAGCCGACGGAACTGCCCCACATGGTCACCATGTCCGCCGTGGCCCGTGTGCCCACCGTGACCGCTGTGGTCAGCGCGTCCGGTGTCGTCGGCGTGACCGACGTGGCCGCCCTGCCCGTGCTGCTCGTGTTCTGGGGAGTTCGTGTTCATACCACGGAACCTATACCCCCCGGGGGTATACAGCAAGGCTCTGAGTAGTGATCCACGTCACACATATCGCCACTGTATACCCCGGCCCGGCCTCCCTCCCCCGGACGACACGGCGTCCACCGCCCGGGTCATCGGTCGCTTCCGGGCCGACCGGGACACCGAGTGGAACGGGGCCCGGGGCGGAACCGCGACGGCCGCCACCGGCTCCGTCGATCAGCGAGGAGGTCGCCGTGATCGTCTCGCGGATCGACTCCGTCCGAGCGGCCTCACCCCCGCCCTCTCCGGCGCCGCGGGGCCGTACACCCGGCCTGATCGCTCTGGCCCGTTCCCCGGCGCCGGTCCCGCCGCCCCTCCGCCGCTCGCGGGCGTGCGAGGACCGGTCCCGGCGGGCGTTACGGTGCTGTGGGGTCACCGCGCGGCTACCGCCCCGGCCGCCCACCGCCCCGCCCTGCCCGAATCATCCGCTCCGCTCCGGAGCCACCAGATAGGAATCGTGTGAACAGCGACGACCTCCCCCTGCGGGACCTGCGTCTGATCGTGACCGGCGGGGGGACAGGTGGCCACACCTACCCCGCGCTCACCACCGTGCGCGCCCTGCGCGACCGCCTGGAAGCCGCCGGCCGCACTCTGGACGTCCTGTGGGTGGGCACGGAGAACAGCCTGGAGTCCCGGGTCGCGGCCGACAACGGCATCGACTTCGCCCCGGTCGCCACCGGCAAGATCCGCCGGTCCAAGAACCCGCTCAAGCTGGCCTCCCCCGAGAACATCCGCGACATGGCCAACGTGCCCCTCGGTGTCGCCCAGGCGCGTTCACTGGTCTCGGACTTCACACCCGACGCGGTCCTGGCCACCGGCGGCTACGTGGCGGTACCGGTCGGCCTGGCCGCGAAACTGTGCGGGCGGCCCCTCGTCGTCCACGAGCAGACCGTCCGCCTGGGGCTGGCGAACAAGGTCCTGGCCCGGGTGGCCGCACGAGTCGCGGTGTCCTCCCCCTCCACCCTCGAACTCCTCCCGGACAGCGCGCGCGAGAGCGCCGCGGTGACCGGCAACCCCGTCCGCCCCGAGGTGCTGACGGGACGGGCGGACCTGGGCGCCAAGGGGCTGGGGTTCGACGGGCACGACCCGTCGCTGCCCACCGTCTACGTCACGGGCGGCGCGCAGGGCTCGGCGCAGATCAACGAGACGGTGCGCGCCGTCCTGCCGTGGCTGCTCGACCGGGCCAACGTGGTGCACCAGTGCGGCGCCGCGAACCTGGAGGGCCTGCGCGGGCACGCCGCCGAGCTGCCCGCCGACCTGGCCGCGCGCTACCACCTGACGGCCTTCGTCGGCCCGGAGCTGCCGGACGTGCTGGCCCTGGCCGACGTGGTGATCTCGCGCAGCGGCGCCGGAACCATCGCCGAGCTGACCGCCCTGGGAAAGGCGGCCGTCTTCGTCCCCCTCGCCTCCTCCGCGGGCGACGAGCAGCGCCACAACGCGCGCCACCTGCAGGACTCCGGTGCCGCCGCGGCCCTGCTGGACGATGTCACGCCCGAGAACCTGCGGACGGCGGTGGACTCGCTGCTGTCCGACCCGCAGGCGCGCGAGCGGATGGCCGAGCGGGCCCGTGAGCACGGTCGGCCCGACGCGGCCGAGCGCCTGGTCGACGTGGTCCTGTCGGCGGCCCGCGGCTAGGGCGTGTTCCGTGGATGCCGCCCGTCGCGGGCGGCGTTCCGGTGCGGCTGTCGCAAGGCCGAAGAAGAAGGCGTCCCGGTGTGGCTGTCGACCGATGAGAACGCGGCGGGAGTCGTGCCGGGGCGTCGCGCAGCAGGGTGAGTATCCGCGGAACATACCCCAGGGCGGCATCCACCGGACGCACCGCGGGTGCGGGGCCCCGACCGGCCGGGCCCCGCACCTCCCGCGGAACCGGGCCCCGCCAGGGCCCCGAACCCCGCCCCTGACACGCTCAGCCGCAGGTCAGAGGCCGGTCAAGCTTGTGAATCCCGGGCGAAGGGAGCAAGCTGGAATGAGCGACGCGCAGGGGACCCGCCGTAGCGCGGGTGACGGCTGCGGCAGGGGGGAGGCGCGTCCATGGACAGCGAGGACGTCCCGGCGGTCGTGCCCGCGATCGTGCCCGAGCAGGCCGACGCCGTCTCGGGCCGTGCGGGCGGCGAGGGCACGCCTCCCACGGCCGTGCTCAAGCAGTGGGCGCTGGACCAGATCCCCCTGCCGATGGCCCTGCTCGACCACGGGGCACGCGCGATCGCGGTCAACGCGGCCATGGAACGGGCGATGGGCAGGCCCGAACGCGACCTGCTGGGCCTGCGTCTGGGCGAGTCCGGCCCCGACCTCCTCGTCCAGGGCCTGAAAGGCATCGACAAGGTCCTCGAGCGGGTCCTGCGCGAGGGCGCGTCGGCGCCCTACGAGGCGTACCTGCGCGTGCCCGGCGAGTCCCGCGAGCACGCCTGGCTGCTGAACCTGTATCCCGTCAAGGACGCCGACGGCCGGGTCCGGGCCCTGTCCGTGGCGGGTGTGGACACCACCGAGCAGTACCGGGCCCGACGGCGGCTCGGCGTGCTCAACGAGGTCGGGCTGCGCATCGGCACCACCCTCGACCTGGCCCGTACCGCGGACGAACTGGCCCAGGTCAGCACGGAGCACTTCGCCGACTTCGCCGTCGTGGACCTGCTGGACGCGGTCGTGCGGGGGGAGGAGGCCGACCCGGTCACACCGGGCGACGAAGCGGTCTTTCGCCGGTCCGCCCAGCGTTCGGTGATCGAGGGGTGCCCCGAGTCCGTGATCCCGCTCGGCGGGCTGCACTCCTACACCGTTCACTCACCGCCTGGCCTGGCGCTGAGCACCGGGCGGGCGGCGCGGTACACGGTCGACCACGCCCACGTGCGCTGGTGGGCCGCCGACGCGCCCGAACGCGCCCACAGCATGACGCGGCACGGGATGCACTCGAAGCTGTTGGTGCCCCTGACCGCGCGCGGCGTGACCCTGGGCCTGCTGATCCTGGCCCGCCACCGCACACCCGAACCGTTCGGCGAGGACGACCAGTTCCTGGCGGAGGAACTGGCCTCCCGCGCGGCACTGTGCGTCGACAACGCCCGCCGGTACACGCGTGAGCGCGCGAACGCGCTCGCCCTCCAGCACAGCCTCCTCCCCCACCGCGCGCCCCGGCAGGCGGCGGTGGAGGTGGCCTCGCGCTACCTGCCCGCCCACTCCCGGGCCGGGATCGGTGGCGACTGGTTCGACGTCATCCCGCTGTCGGGGGCCCGGGTGGCGCTGGTGGTGGGCGACGTGGTCGGCCACGGCCTGCAGGCCTCGGCCACCATGGGGCGCCTGCGCACGGCGGTACGCACGCTGGCCGACGTGGACCTGGCGCCGGACGAGCTGCTCACACAGTTGGACGACCTCGTGCTGCGCCTGGACCGCGAGGAGGCGGCCGCGGACGCCGGCCGGTCCGGGCAGGGCGAGAGCGCGGGCGAGTTCGGCGCGACGTGCCTGTACGCCGTGTACGACCCGGTCTCGCGGCGCTGCGGCATGGCCAGGGCCGGGCATCCGCCTCCGGCGCTGGCCACGCCGGACGGCCGGGTCGAGTTCCTGGACGTGCCGGCCGGACCGCCGCTGGGCCTGGGCGGCCTGCCCTTCGAGGCCACCGAGTTCGACGTGCCCGAGGGCAGCGTCATAGCCCTGTACACCGACGGCCTGGTCGAGGCGCCGGACCGCGATCCGGACGCCGGGTACGCCTTGATGCGCGCCGCCCTGGCCGATCCCGGAGGCGCCTTGGAGGACACCTGTGACAGGGTGCTGCGCGCCGTGCTGCCCGGCCGCCGCGCGGACGACATGGCGCTCCTGCTGGCCCGGACACAGGTCCTGGACGCGGAGCACGTCGCCACGTGGGAGCTGCCCAGCGATCCGGCGATCGTCTCCAGGGCCCGTGAGCTGGCCGGTGCCCAGTTGGCGTCCTGGGGGCTGGAGGAGGCGGCCTTCGTCACCGAGCTGGTCGTCAGCGAGCTGGTCACCAACGCCCTGCGCTACGGCAGTCCGCCGGTGCGGCTCCGGCTGATCCGCGACGAGACGCTCATCTGCGAGGTCTCCGACACCGGCAGCGCGGCACCGCACCTGCGGCGTGCCCGGGTCTACGACGAGGGGGGACGCGGCCTGCTCATCGTCGCCCAGCTCACCGAGCGCTGGGGCAGCCGCCACACGGGGGCGGGCAAGACCATCTGGGCCGAGCAGGAGCTGCCGTCGGCGTGAGCGCGCCCCGGGGCCGGGAGATCGTCCGGCTGCGCCTGCTCCGGGCGACCGGTGCGCACGGCGCTCCCGGCGAACCCGCCTGAACTGGGCGATATCCGGGTGTACGGCGTCCTCTCGTACGCTTCCGCGCATGCACGAAGCACCCGAGAAGGGACACCAGGTTCTGCAGGGCCGCACCCCGCGGAGCGGCCACGGCACGGAAGCCCTCCTCTCCGTGGTTTCTCTCAGCGATCCGTGGGAGGACGGCGAGCGCGAGGCCTTCGAGGCGTCCGCCTCCGAGGTGGTCATGGTCGCGCCCCTGTTGCGCGTGGTGGGCGAGTCGGGGCGGCGGCGCCTGGTCGTGGGCCGCGTCCGGGTCACGGCGACCGGACAGGAGCGCCCCCGGGTCGCCCTCGCGCTCCAGGCGGCGTGGTCGGAGGCGGGCGGCTGGCACGAGGAGACCGGACCCGTGCCCGCGGCCGACGACGCCCTCATCGCCTCGCTCGCCGAACCAGCGCACAGGATCGACGGCGACACCGCGCGCGTCGCGGTGACCATGGCCAAGGCGTTCGCCGAGGCCTCGCGCAACGACGTGCTCCGACTGCGCGGGCTGCGCTACGAACTCGAACGCGGAATCGCCGACCAGCTCGCCGGACGGTCCGACACCGCCCTGCGGCCTCTGCTGGCCGCGGCCGTCGAGCTCGCCACGGCCGTGGGCCGGGCGCGTGACCAGGCCGTGGAGGCGGCCCGTTCCGGGCTGTGGGTCTGGCTGTGGCACGAGGCGGTGTACCGGGCCGACCTGCCGCACAGGGAGGAGCCGCCGAGCGGGAGCGACCTGCCGGAGTGGGCGGCCACGTACCGGGCCGGGGTGCGCCACTGCGAGGCGATGGACGCCGAACTGGCGGAGGAGGCCTCGCGGCTGCACTCCCTGCTCAACAGCATGTCCACGTTCGCGATCGCCCAGGGCTCGGAGGCGCAGGACCGGTTCACGCTCGTGGTGGGGGTCGGTGCGTCGGTGGTGGCGCTGCCGGCGCTGGTCCTGTCGCTGTACGGCGCGGCCCCGTTCCTGCCGATGGACTCCTTCGACCGCGCCTGGCGTGCGCTGCTGCCGATCGGGATGACGGCGCTGGCCGCGGCGCTGATGGCGATCAGGTGGATGCCGGGCCGGGCGTCGGCCCGGCACTACGGGGCCACGGCCGCCGTGATCGTGGCGCTGCTGTCGGTCCTGCTGCTGGCGGGCGTCCTGGTCCCCGGCTGACCTTCACCGGCCCGAGCCGGGTGGCCGAGCGGACCCTGCCCCGGGGCACGGTCGTGACCTGCCGCGACGCCTCGTACGCGGTCAACGGTGAGTACCCCGGGCAGGTCACCGCCCACGACTCGGTCGCCCGATCGCCGGCGGGCGCTGGCCGAACCGCTGCACCGCGCCACGGCCCGCTGAGGCGGTCGCGGTCGGGGTGGGGAACCCGCGCCGGCCCGCCCCGCCCCCTCCCCTGCCCCCCGGTCCCGCTGGGGCCGCGGCCTCCCGGTCGTTGACCCGGAGGTCGCACGCTGGAAACGTGACCGGAACGGGACCGCGACGAACGGAGACCACGTGCACGACGACCGCCGGGCGACCGAGGCGCGACTGGAGCGGGCGCTCCGCGAGCGGGTGTGGCCCGCGGTGTACTCGGCGCCGGTCCCGATGGAGGTCGCACGCTGGGACGTGACAGGGGAGCCGGTCGACGCGGCGCGGGGCGTCGCCGCGCCCTACGAGCCCGCCGCGGTGGGCGACGCGTGGGGCCCCGCCTGGGGCACGACGTGGTTCCGACTGCGCGGCCGGGTCCCCGACGCGTGGGCTGGCCGCCGGGTGGAGGCCGTCGTCGACCTCGGCTTCGACCAGGGCATGCCCGGCTTCCAGTGCGAGGGCCTGGTCCACCGCCCCGACGGGACGGTCGTCAAGGGCCTCCAACCGCGCAACGCCTGGATCCCGGTCGAGGCCGGGGCGGGCACGGCGGTGGAGTTCCACGTCGAGGCCGCCGCCAATCCCGTCATCCTCGACCACCCTCCCTTCCGGCCCACGGACCTGGGCGACGGTCCCGGACCCGCGGACCGTCCTCTGTACCGGCTGCTGCGCGCCGACCTGGCCGTGTTCGAGACGGCGGTGTGGGAACTGGCCATGGACCTGGACGTCGCGAGCGGGCTCATGCACACCCTGGACACCGGGGACCCGCGCCGCTGGGAACTGCTGCGCGCGCTGGAGCGCTCCCTGGACGCGCTGGACCCCCAGGACGTCCCCGGCACCGCCGAGCGGGCGCGCGCGGTCCTGGCCCCCGTGCTGCGCTCCCCCGCTCCGGCGAGCGCCCACCGGGTCTCCGCCGTCGGGCACGCCCACATCGACTCCGCCTGGTTGTGGCCCCTGCGCGAGACCGTCCGCAAGGTCGTCCGGACCAGTGCGAACGTCGTCGAGCTGATGGCGGACCACCCCGACTTCGTGTTCGCGATGAGCCAGGCCCAGCAGTGGGCCTGGCTCCAGGAGCACCGGCCCGAACTCTTCGACCGGGCGGCGGAGCTGGCGCGGGACGGCCGGTTCGTACCGGTCGGCGGGATGTGGGTGGAGTCCGACACCAACATGCCCGGGTCGGAGGCGCTGGCCCGCCAGTTCGCCTACGGCAAGCGGTTCTTCCGCGACGAGCTCGGCATCGACACCCAGGAGGTGTGGCTGCCGGACTCCTTCGGCTACTCCGCGGCCCTGCCGCAGCTGGTCCGGCTGTCGGGGTCGCGCTGGTTCCTCACCCAGAAGATCTCCTGGAACCAGGTCAATCCCTTCCCCCACCACACCTTCTGGTGGGAGGGCCTGGACGGCACCCGGGTCTTCACGCACTTCCCGCCGGTGGACACCTACAACGCCGAGCTGACGGGCGCGGAGCTGGCGCACGCCTCCCGGACCTTCCGCGACAAGGGCGGGGCGACGCGGTCGCTCGTACCGTTCGGCCACGGCGACGGGGGCGGCGGCCCCACCCGCGAGATGCTGGCCCGGGCGGCGCGCCTGGGCGACCTGGAGGGGTCGCCACGGGTGGCGGTCGAGCGCCCCGCGTCGTTCTTCGCCCAGGCGCACGCGGAGTACCCCGACGCCCCGGTCTGGCTCGGTGAGCTGTACCTGGAGCTGCACCGCGGCACCTACACCAGCCAGGCGGCGACCAAGCGGGGCAACCGGCGCTGTGAGCACCTGCTGCGCGAGGCCGAACTGTGGGCGGCCACCGCCGCGGTGCGCACGGGCTCCGACTACCCCTACGCGCGGCTGGAGCGCGTCTGGCGCACGGTGCTGCTGCACCAGTTCCACGACATCCTGCCCGGCAGCTCGATCGCGTGGGTGCACCGTGAAGCGGCCACCGCCTACGCCGAGGCGGGAGCGGAACTGGCCGAGGTCATCGGGGCGGCGCAGGCGGCCCTGGCCGCGGACACGGGGTCGCACACGAGCGCGAGCACGGCGGAGTCCGACACCGGGGTGGTCGACAGTACGCCGGACGGCCACACGGTCTTCAACGCGGCACCGCACGAACGCGACGGGATCCCCGCCATGGGCGCCGGCCCGGCCGCCGCCCCGGCGCCCCCGGAGGCCGCCGCGACGGTCGGTCCGGGCCCGGACGGCGGCCTGGTCCTGGACAACGGACTGCTGACGGTCACCGTGGACGGCCGGGGGCTGGTCACCTCGGTCCTGGACCGGGTGGCCGACCGCGAGGTCCTCGCCCCGGGGCGGCCCGGCAACCTCCTCCAGCTGCACCAGGACGTACCCAACCAGTGGGACGCGTGGGACGTCGACGCGTTCTACCGCAACACCCGTGAGGACCTCACCGGCCTGGACACCCTGGACGTGCTCGGCCCCGGCGCCGGACCGGCGGGCGCGGTCGCGGGCACGGCGACGGTGCGGGTGACGCGGTCCTTCGGCTCCTCCACGGTCGAACAGCACCTCTCGCTCGGCCCGGGCGCGCGTCGGCTGGACGTGACGACGGTCGTGGACTGGCACGAGCGGGAGAAGTTCCTCAAGGCGGCCTTCCCCGTCGACGTGCGCGCGCACGAGGCGGCCTGCGAGATCCAGTTCGGCCACGTCCGACGCCCCACGCACACCAACACCTCCTGGGACGCCGCGCGCTTCGAGGTCTGCGCGCACCGCTGGGTGCACGTCGGCGAGCCCGGCTACGGCGTGGCCGTGGTCAACGACTGCACCTACGGCCACGACGTGACGCGTGACGTGCGCGAGGACGGCGGGACCACCACGACGGTGCGGCTGTCCCTGCTGCGCGCCCCGCGCTTCCCCGACCCGGAGACCGACCAGGGCCTGCACCGGTTCCACTACGCGCTGGTGCCCGGGGCCGCGATCCAGGACGCGGTGCGCGAGGGGTACCGGATCAACCTGCCCCCGCGCGAGGTGCCGGGGGCGGCCGCCGTCGTGGAGCCTCTGGTGCGGGTCGACGACCCGGGCGTGGTCGTGGAGTCGGTCAAGCTCGCCGACGACCGCTCCGGCGACGTGGTGGTACGGCTCTACGAAGCCCGGGGCGGGCGCGCCCGGGTCGCCGTACGGCCGGGTTTCCCGGTGAGCGGGGTGCACGCGGTGAACCTCCTGGAGGAGGAGTTCGAGGGCGCTCCCGTCCTGGATACCGCGATCGGGTCCGGCGGAGCGGACTCCGGGGACGGGCCGATCGCCGTCACGCTGCGTCCGTTCCAGATCCTCACGCTGCGTCTGCGGCGGCCGGCCTCCCACCCCTGACGGGTCCGGGCCCGCGGCCGAACACCTGGTCGGCGGCGTCCCCTCCGGGACGGGAACCGCCGGAGTCCGGCCGAGCCCCGGGGACGCGGCGGTCACGCACGGCCAGGGACCGTTGACAGAAGCGACAGGGGCACGGATAATCACCCCAGTTCTGGGAGCGCTCCCAGAACTGTCTCACGAGGGCGGCCGCTCCCCCTCTCCTCCGGGCGCGGTCGCCCGCCGTGGGCCGCACCGTCGCGGCCCGCCCCGCCCCCGCTCACGAGACGAGGACCCCCCATGACCTCTGTCGCCACGTCTTCCCCACCCCACGCATCAGCCTCCACGGATCACGCGTTCGACCTCGGCCTGCTGCTCCTGCGCGCCACCTGCGGACTGACCCTGGCCGCCCACGGCGCCCAGAAGCTCTTCGGCTGGTTCGGCGGCAACGGCATCAGCGGCACCGGCGAGTTCTTCGCCGCCGCGGGCTACCGCCCCGGTGAGCTCATGGCCGTGGTGGCCGGGCTCAGCGAGTTCCTGGGCGGTCTCGGCCTGGCCCTGGGACTGCTCACACCACTGGCCGGCGCCGCGGCCATCGGCGTCATGGTCAACGCCGCAGCGTTCCACTGGAGTGACGGGTTCTTCGGTGGGATGGAGTACCCGCTGGTGCTCGCGCTCGCCGCCGCCGCCATCGCCGTGACCGGCCCGGGACGCTACGCCCTGGACCGCCTGCTGCCCCTGCTCCACCGGCACCGCCTGTACTACGGCCTGGCCGCCGTCGTGCTGGGCGCCGGAACCTCCACCGCCGTCCTCCTCCTGCGCGCCTGACTCCGGCCGGGGCCGGTGTGCCGCCCAGGGCGGACTCCGGCCCCGGCCCACTCCCGGTCACCGGCGCAGACCAAACGCGTGGGGCACGACTACCGCTCATGACCCCATGCCGGGTCACGGAGTTCCTCCGCGGCCGGAAGCGTGCTGACTGAATACTCATGAAGCAACGGTTCGTGTGGGAGTCTCCCGATACCGTGGGCCGCGGGCACCGACGTCCCCGAGTACCCCCGGGTGCGACGAACTGGAGAACTACCGGCATGAGCGAGACGACCCCCGCAGCGGACACCCGCACCGTCGACGACGGCGGAGCCCCGGCGCCGCGCAAGCGGGTGAACCGGCGTGAGCAGATCCTGCGCACCGCCGCCGACGCCTTCGCCACGCAGGGGTTCAACAACACCTCGCTCGCCGACATCGCGGCGATGCTCGACATCACCCCGGCCGGGGTCCTGCACCACTTCGGGTCCAAGACCGCCCTGCTCACCGCCGTTCTGGAACTGCGCGACGACACCGACCCGGCTCCCGAGGGCAGCCGGATGCTCGACCACCTCGTGGCCACCGCCGAGCGCAACGCCGAGCGCCCGGGGACCACGCAGCTCTACGCCGTGCTGTCGGCGGAGAGCGCCACCGACCGCCACCCCGCCCAGGAGTGGTTCCGGGACCGCTTCACCGTGCTGCGCCGCGAGATCGGGGACGCCGTGCTGGACCGCCTCGGCCCACGTGAGCGCGAGGCGGCGGACACACCCGGCCCGGACGGCCGGACCCCGGCCGACGAGGCGGCCGCGGCGGTCATCGCGGTGATGGACGGTCTGCAGGTCCAGTGGCTGCTGGACCCGGAGGCCGTGGACATGGCCGCGGTCACCGAGACGGTCATCGACGCTCTGGTGGCCCGCCTGTCCGGCCGGGGGTGAGCGGGGCCCGCGGCAGGGTCGGCCGTGGGGGATCCGACAGCTCACATGAACGGCACCGAGGGTGCGGCGGTGCTCGCGGGTGCGACCGCGGGCACCACCGGTGACAGGCGCCGGGGGCGGGCTCAGTCGTCGATCGGCCAGCCCGTGTACGCCTCGGCCAGATAGGCCGCGCCCGCCCGGCTGCTCGTCACCATGTCGAGCTCGCCGAGCTGGCGCTGGATGTCGAAGGGCGTGGCCTCCGGCGGCGTGTGCAGCATCGAGGTCATCCACCACGAGAAGTGCTGGGCCCGCCAGACCCGGCGCAGGGCCGTGGGGCCGTAGGAGTCCAGGTGCCGTTCCTCGCCCGAGGCCAGGAACTCCTCCAGCACGCGGGCCAGCACGACGACGTCGGCCACCGCCAGGTTCAGGCCCTTGGCCCCGGTGGGCGGCACCGTGTGCGCCGCGTCTCCGGCCAGCATCAGCCGGCCGAAGCACATCGGGTCGCACACGTAGCTGCGCATCGGGATCACACCGCGCTGGAAGATGGACCCCTCCTTCAGGGCGAAGCCGTCGCCCGCCACCCGCGCCTGGAGCTCGTCCCAGATCCGGGCGTCGCTCCAGGCCGCGGGGTCCTCGTCCGGGGCGCACTGGAAGTACATCCGCTGCACCTCGGGCGTGCGGGTGCTGATCAGCGCGAACCCGCGGTCGGAGCGGGCGTAGACCAGCTCGGGCGAGGAGGGCGGAGCCTCGGCGAGGATCCCGAACCAGCCGAAGGGGTAGGTGCGGAAGTGGTCGACACGCCGGTCCTCGGGCAGGGCCGCGCGGCTCACACCCGCCGAGCCGTCGCAGCCCGCCACCACGTCGCAGCGCAGTTCCACCCGACGCCCCTGGGCGTCGGTGAAGTGGACCGAAGGGCTGTCGGTGTCCACACCGCTCGGCACCACGTCGCTCACGCCGAAGCGTATGTCGGCGCCGACGGCCAGGCGGGTGGCGATCAGGTCCTTGAGCACCTCGTGCTGCGGATAGAGCCAGACCGAGCGGCCCACCAGCCCCGCGAAGTCGATCCGGTGGCCCCGGCCGCCGAAGCGGAACTCGACCCCGTCGTGCTTGGCGCCCTCGGTCAGGACACGAGTGTCCACGCCGGTGCCCGTCAGCAGGTCGACGGTGCCCTGTTCGAGGACCCCGGCGCGGATGGTGCTCTCGATCGCGTCGCGCTCTCGGGTCTCCACGACGACCGAGTCGATGCCGCGGGCGGCCAGCAGGTGGGACAGGACCAGGCCGGCGGGACCGGCCCCGATGATGGCCACCCGGGTACGGGTTGTGAGTGAGTTCATGCCCCCACTGAATCGGTGGGCCGGGTCACAGACCAGCAGGCCGTTCCGTCCAGTGGAAGATCGGGGAGAATGGACGCATGGCCGGCAACAGCACTGCGGCGGGTCGCTCGGTGACCGCGCGCGCCCTGGACCTCCTGGGCGCCTTCGACGCCGAGCACCCCGAGGCGACCCTGACCGATCTCGCGCGGCGCTCCGGGCTGCCGCCCGCCACCGCGCACCGGCTGGCCGGCGACCTGGTGACCTGGGGCGCGCTGGACCGCGACGCCGACGGCCGCTACCGCATCGGCCTGCGCCTGTGGCGGACGGGCCTGCTGGCCCCCGTGTCCGACCGGCTGCGCGAGACGGCCCTGCCGTTCATGCAGGACCTGTACGAGGCGACCCGGGAGAACATCCACCTCGCCGTCCTGGACGGGGACCGGGCCCTGTACGTGGAGAAGCTGTCCGGGCACCGCTCCGTCCCGGTGCTCTCCCGGGTGGGCACCCACCTGCCCCTGCACGCCACCGGGGTCGGCAAGGCGCTGCTCGCCTGGGCCGACGAGGACTTCCTGCGCGCCTACTGCGACCGCCCGCTCTCACGGCAGACCCGGCACACCATCACCGAGCGGGGACGGCTGCTGCGCGAGCTGCGCACGTCCGTCGAGCGCGGCTACGCCTCGACCAGCGAGGAGATGTCCCTGGGGTCGTGCTCGGTGGCGGTCCCGGTGTCGAACGGGACCGGACCGCCCGTGGCCGCCCTGGGCATCGTCGTCCGGACGGTACGCGCCGATCTGTCGCGGCTGGTCCCGGCGCTGCGCGCCGGAGCCGAGGGCCTCGGCCTCCGTCTGGCCGCCTCCGAGGACTGATCGCCCGGGGAGCGCCGGCCGCCCTCCGCGGGTCCGACCGGACCCGCACGGCCGACGGGCCCCGGGTGGCGGCGCGGGTCCGGCTCCGCCGGGGAGCCGGACCCGGCGGCTCACACCAGGGCCCCGAGGGTCTCCACCAGAGGGGTGGTCGGGCGCCCGATGAGACGGGAGAGCTCGCCGGTGGTCGAGGACAGCTCGCCCTCGCGCGTACCGGCGTCCAGGCCCACGACGAACCGGGCGGTGCCCTCGTCCAGCCCGGCACCGGTCAGGACGGCCTGGTGCTCCTCGGGGGTGACGTTGTCGACGACGACCTCGCGGCCCAGGACCCGGCCCATCGCGGCGGCGAGCTCGTCGAAGGTCCACGCGGTGTCGCCGGAGAGCTCGTGGACGGCGCCGGCGTGCGCGGCGGGGTCGCGCAGCACCGCGGCGGCGGCCGCCGCGTAGTCGGGGCGCGAGGCGCTGGCCACCCGGCCCGCTCCGGCGCTGGTGAGGACGGTGCCGGTCTCGCGCGCCTGCTGCAGCTGCTGCTCGTAGTTCTCGCTGTACCAGCCGTTGCGCAGGAGTGTGTGGGGCAGGCCGGAGGCGCGGATGATCTCCTCGGTGGCCTTGTGCTCCGGCGCCAGGACGAGGGTGCTCTCGGCGGCGTTGAGCAGGCTGGTGTAGACGATGTGGCCCACACCCGCGTCCTTGGCCGCCTGGACGGCGTTGCGGTGCTGGTCCACGCGCTTGCCGACCTCGCTGCCCGAGACCAGGAGCACGGTGTCGGCGCCCTGGAAGGCGGCCTTGAGCGAGGCGGGGTCCTCGAAGTCGGCGCGCGCCGTCGAGACGCCCCTGCCGGACAGGTCCGCCAGCTTGGCGGTGTCGCGCCCGGTGGCGGTGATCTGGTCGGCGGGCAGCCCCCCGGCCAGGAGGTCCTCGACGACGAGGCGGCCCAGGTGGCCGGTGGCACCGGTGATGACGACGGACATGTGCGGGGTCCTTCCGATGGAGGACCGGGACTTTCCCGGCCGCTGTGTGGTGCCAACCGGGCCGTTCATCCGCACATTCCAAAGGTCTTGTACCCACTTTTTGGTTAGTACTCCGGGGTGGGTGCGATACGGGGTGGGTGCGCTACGCAGTAGGTGCGACAGGACACGGTCGGAACGCGCGGCCGCAGGCCGGGGCGACCCGCGCCGGCGGCGGCTCCCGGGCCCGCAGCGTGGTGTCGGGGCGGGACCGCGCCCGCCCGGTGAGCCCGACCGCGCAAGCCCTGCGCGCCGGAGCGGGCGGCAGCGCCTCCGCCTCCAGGCGGCCGACGGGTCAGCGTCGGCGCACGAGCAGGGGTTGGGCGACCTCGCCGAGGCGGCCCCCGGCGTCGGACAGGGCGGCCCGGGTGAGCCCGAGGCCGTCGTCGGACAGTTCGGTGCCGCAGTCCATGTACGTCCAGTCGCCCTCGGGGTGGCGCAGGAGGGTCGCGGTCATGGTGGGCGGGATGGACAGCCACTCGTCCATCGGCAGGACCGCCGACAGGCCGTTGGCGGAGTCGGCGACGATCAGCGCGCGGGCCGCGCCGGTGAGCTTCTCCCCCGCCACCAGGGGGATGCGGACACGCGTCCACGCCTGGGCGGCGCCGGAGACGGTGAAGCCGCCCCGCACGAAGCGCCACTCGATGGCCTGGCCGTACCCCCAGCCCGTGCGACCGGCGAAGAGGTCCTCCTCGGAGGGCGCGGGCAGGGGCGGCGGCGCCACGGGCTCGCCGTGCACCGGCGGAGTGGGTCCGGTGGCGATGTGCCACGCTCGGGCGGTCACGGCGGTACGCCCGTCGATGATCATGTCGGCCTGGGTGAGGTGGACCTGGCGGCCGGGCCGCAGCGTGGTGAGTTCCACCCGCGCGGGCAGCCGCGGGATGGGGGCGAGGAAGTCCACCGAGATCCGCCCCAGGCGCAGGCCGGGGCCGACGGCTTGGTCGATCACGTGGCCCAGCAGCGCGGAAGGCGGGCCGCCGTGCTGGGCACGGCTGTCCCACGGGCTCTCTGTGGCCGCGGTGGGTTCGTAGGTCTGGTCGTCGAGGGGCAGGTAGAACGCTTCGGGCCCGGTTCCCATGCTGTGGCCTCCGTGGGGGGAGAGTGCGGCCGGCGCCCCGCGCCCGGGTCCGGCGGACTCAGTCCTATGACGGTCGTTATAAGTCGAGGGCCACGCTATCCCATCGCCCATCGCCTTCGGGAGCCGACCTGCCGCCTCCACCCGGGCCGCCAGGACGCCCGCGGCCCCGTCCACGCGTTCCGCTGAGCCGCGGGCACGGCGGACCGAGGTCTCTCGATCAGGACAGGTATCGTCGAGGAATGACGACACCGTCCTCCTCGACGCCGTTCGACTCCTCCGAGATCCTGACCGTCGGCGGACAGGTCCTGTCCGAGAACTGCCCGTCCCGGCGCCTGTTGGGCGACATCACCAGCAAGTGGGGCGTCCTCGTCCTGGTCTCCCTCTCCGAGGGCCCCCGGCGCTGGAGCGAACTCCTGCGCGGTATCGGCGGCATCAGCGAGAAGATGCTCGCCCAGACCCTGCGCACCCTGGAGGCCGACCGCCTGGTCCTGCGCGACGCCCGCCCCGTGGTTCCGCCCTACGTGGTCTACAGCCTCACCGACAGCGGCGAACAGGTCACCCAGCTCCTGCTCCCGCTGTTGGACTGGGCGCAGACCCACGCCATCGCCGAGGTCAGTGCTTCGGCCGACACCGCCTCGACCCGCTGAGCCCGACCCGCAACGCCCCCAAGGAACCCGCACCGCCGTCGCCGATGGCACCGTCCGAGTTCCACCGGCGGGCCACCGGCCGTCCGCGCGGGCGGTGCGCTACCGCGCCCGCTGCTCCCGGCCGGATCCGTGCTCGTGGGGATCGGCCTCGGCGGGGGTCAGGGCCGGTCCGGTCCTTCGCGTGCGCCACCACACCACGGCCGTGGCCGCGATGAGGATCGCGCAGGGGATCAGCATCTGCGCCGATCCGACGCCCGCCGACCGGTCCGTCCACTCCGCCGGGTCGGAGCGCAGGAGGACCACGGTGAGGAACGCGAGCGTGTTGTTCACCGCGTGGATCACGACCGCGGTCTCCAGGCCGCCCGTGCGCCACGTGATGAGGGCCAGCGTGGCGCCGAAGGTGAAGTAGTAGACGTTGAGCCACGGGTCGGCCGCGAAGTGGATCGCCATGAACACCAGGCTCGACACCACGACACCGATGACCAGGGCCGAGCGCGGACCGCGGCCCCAGCTCGCGGCGACCCGGAAGGCGAGCCCGCGCAGCCCGTACTCCTCACCGGCCGACTGCACCGGCACCAGCACGAGGATCACCGCGAACATCGCGAGCAGGTCGCCGAACCGCCAGGGCACCTCCTCCACGGGGGTGAGCGCGGAGAAGGCGGTCATGTAGACGGCCCAGAGGGGAACGATGACCAGGATCGCCCGGCCGAACACCGCGGGCCGGAAGAGCGACCTCACCGAGTGCAGCGAAGCCGCCCGCATCCCGTAGAGCCACCGTTGGATGAGCATGCTCCACGGGATGAGCAGGGCGAGCGCGAGCAGGTTCGAGCCCATGTCCACGGGGGTGAGCTCGGTGCCGCCCGTCAGCACGCTGTCCCTGCCGAGCAGGGCGTCGACGACGGCGGCGAGGAGCGTCAGGACGATGCTGAAGAGGAACATCCCTCCCACGAGGAGCACGAGTGCGGCGATGCCCCGCCAGATCCGGCGCTTGTCATCGGCCAGGACGCGGTGGTAGGGCACGCCCGGCGGGACCGGACGCGGCCCGCGACGCCGCGGCGGCGGCCCGGCGGACCCGGACGGAGCGGAGGGGCCGGACGGGATCGAGGCGCCGTCCGGGGGCATCGCGCCCGGTCCGGGGCCGGAACCGGGGGGCGTGGGGTGGGGCCCGTCGGTCGGTGCATGGCTCTCGTCGTAGGGGTTCATACCGTCAACGCTAGCCAGACGCGCCGCCGCGCAGGAGTGCCGGTTCACACGGGTTCGCGCTGCGGTCCTCACCCGCGGGAGATGACAGATGTCATGTCCCGGCGGCATCGCCCGAACCAAGTTGTGCATCTTGTTGACTGACGTCATGGATTTGCATAAGTTGGGGCCCCAGTGACCTTCGTCACTGACCCGTTCGGCTCGGAGCGCCACCCGCCCACGCCCGATCCCCCGCGCCTCCATCCTCATGGGCGCACCTCCACACGCCCCCCGACTCACAGGAGCACCCCCCGTGCGCAGATTCATCTCATTACTCGCCCTCGTCGCCGTCTCGGCCACCGCGTGCGGTGGCGGCGGGGACTCCGGCAGCGACGACGCCGTCCGCGTCGGCTACATCACGCCCCTGACCGGCGGCTACTCCGCCCTGGGCACCGACAACGAACTGGCCGTCGAACTCGCGGTCGCCCAGGTCAACGCCGACGGCGGCGTCCTGGGCCGGCAGATCGAGCTCATCACCCGCGACGACCAGAGCGAACCCGACCAGGCGGTCCTGGCCTTCAACGACATCCAGTCCCAGGACCCGGTCGCCGTGATCGGATCGGCCGTGTCCGACAGCGCCATGGCCACCATCCCCGCCGTCGAGCGCGCCGGAGTCCCCTACATCTCCCCCACGCCCGCCGACGAACAGCTCGACCCGCTGCGCGAGGAGGTCTTCGTCGTCCCGGCCACGGCCGCCGCCTACGCCGAACGCGCCCTGCAGTACTTCCAGGCCGAGGGCCTGACCGAGGTGTCCGTGGCCTACTCGGCCACCACCTACGCCGTCGCCGGGTTCCTGGCCACCGAGGAGCTCGCCGACGAGTACGGCATCGAGATCTCCGCGGTCAACGAGTACCAGCAGGACACCACCGACTTCGGCCACGTGTTCAGCGAACTCGACTCCGTCGACCCGCAGGCCCTGCTGTTCTGGGGCACCGGGCCCCCCGCGGTGACCTTCGCCCAGCAGTACGGGTCCGTCGAGGCCGACGTCCCCCTGGTCATGACCGGTGCCCAGGCCAGCCACCTGTGGCTGGAGCCCGCCGGCGACGCCGCCGAGGGCGTCACCGTGCTCAGCTCCATCGGCGTGGTCGGCGAGCACCTGCCCGAGGGCGAGCAGAAACAGGTCATCGAGGAGGTGTCGGCCGCCTTCTCCGAGGAGCACGGCTACGCCCCGCCCCAGTTCGCCCTGGACGGCTACAGCGCCGTGCGGCTGCTGGTCGCGGCGATCGAGAACGCCGGCTCCACCGAGCACGCCGACATCCTGGCGGCCCTGGAGGAGCTGACCCTGGTCACCCCCAACGGCACCTACGCCTACTCCGACTCCGACCACGCCGGGATCACCACCGACGCGATCTCGGTCAACACCGTCGAGGACGGCGCCTTCGTCCCCGTGCCCTGGGCGGTCGAGCAGCTCGACGCCGCGTACGGGGGTTGAGGTGGCCGAACTACAGATCACCGGACTCAGCCGCTCCTTCGGCGGGGTGCACGCCGTCCAGGACGTCGACCTCGCCGTCGCCGACGGTGAGACCCGGGGCATCATCGGCCCCAACGGGGCGGGCAAGTCCACTCTGTTCAACCTCATCAGCGGGCACCTGCGCCCGGACCGGGGCGGCATCCGCCTGGCCGGGCGCCCCCTGGACGGGCTCCCGGCACACCGGCGGGCCCGGCGCGGCGTGGCGATCGTCTTCCAGGCCGCCCGGATCTTCCCCGGCATGACCGTGCTGGAGAACGTCATGGTCGGCGCGCACCTGCGCGCCGACGCCGGGTTCACCGCGGCCGTGCTGCGCCTGCCCGCCCACCGCGCGGCCGAACGCCGTATCAGGGAGCTGGCCCTGGACGCGCTGGACCGCGTGGGCCTGTCGGACCGCGCCGGGGATCCCGCCGAGGCCCTGCCCATCGGCCAGCAGCGCGCCATGCAGCTCGCCCGCGCCCTGTGCGCGGACCCCGCGCTGCTGTTGCTGGACGAGCCCGCCTCCGGGCTGCGCGCGCCCGAGCGCGAGCGGTTGGCGTCGATCGTGGAGGAGCTGCACGAGGACGGCCAGACCACCCTGCTCATCGAGCACGACGTCGCGTTCGTCTCGCGCCTGTCCGACCGCGTCACCGTGCTCGACCTGGGCCGGGTCATCGCCGAGGGCACGCCGGACCAGGTCCGGCGCGACCCGGCGGTGGTCTCGGCCTACCTCGGCACGGGGGAAGGGGCCGCCGCGTGATCACCGTGGAGGACCTGGTCGTGCGCTACGGCTCGGCCACAGCCCTGGACGGCGTCGGCCTGGAGGTGGGCACCGGGGAGATGGTCGCCCTGGTCGGCCCCAACGGGGCGGGCAAGTCCACCCTCGTCGACACCCTGTCGGGAGTGGTGCGGCCCGCAGCGGGACGGGTGGCCACCGAGGGCCGGTTCGCGCACGTACCCGAGGGGCGGCAGCTGTTCGGCGACCTGACGGTCGAGGACAACCTGCGCCTGGGCGCGTGGAAGGTCCGCGACCGCGACCCCCGGCACGTCTACGGGGTGCTGCCGGACCTGGAGGGGCTGCGCGGACGCCGCGCGGGCGCCCTCTCGGGCGGACAGCAGCAGATGGTGGCGGTCGGACGGGCGCTGATGGCCCGACCGGACGTGCTCGCCGTGGACGAGCTGTCCCTGGGGCTGGCACCCAAGATCGTCGACGACCTGGTGCGGCACCTGGTCCGGCTGAACCGTGAGGAGGGGATGGCCGTGCTGCTCATCGAACAGAACGCCCGGCTGGCGTTCGACGTGTGCTCGCGGGCCTACGTCCTGGAGGCCGGGCGGGTGGTCGCCGCCGGCGCGTGCGACGAGCTGGCCCGCGGGTCCGCGGTGGCCCGCGCCTATCTGGGCGGCGGGGTGGGGGCGCCATGATCACGCTTCTCGCCCACATCGTCAGCGGCCTGGCCATCGGGTGCGGGTTCGCGCTGGTGGGCAGCGGGCTGGTGGCCGTGTACCGGGTGACCGGGGTGGTCAACTTCGCCCAGGGCATGTTCGCGGTGGTCGGCGGGCTCTGCGCGTCGGCGTTCCTGGGCGCCGGGATCTGGCACGGCGCCGCCGAACTGCTGGCGGTGGCCGTCGCGGCCGCCACCGGGGCGGTGACCGGGCTGCTGGCGCTGGGCCGGCGCGGCACCGCGCCGATGACCGCCCTGATCGTGACGCTGGCGGTGGGCTTCCTGGCCTACGCCGTCCTGGTGGCGGTGTTCGGCGACACCCCGCGCTCCACACCGGGGCTGCCGGGGATGACGTCGCTGCTGGGGGTGCCGGTGCGCCGCCACCACCTGCTGGTCATCGGCGTGACCGCTGTGGTGTTCGGGGCGCTGTGGCTGTTCCTGACCCGCACCTACCTGGGCAAGGCGCTCACGGCGTGCGCGTCCAATCCCTACGCGGCCCGGGTGACGGGGATCCCGGTGGCGCGGATGGCCCAGTTCGCGTTCGTGCTGGCGGGTGTGCTGGGCGGTGTCGCCGGGGTGCTGGTGGCGCCGTTGCGGCCGATGTCGTTCGACTCGGACGTGACGCTGATCGTGCACGGATTCGCCGCGGCGGTCCTGGGCGGGCTGACCCGGCCGATGGTCGCCCTGGCCGGGGGCGTCCTGCTCGGCGTGGTGGAGGCACTGGTCGCCGGGTACGGAAACGCGGCCTACCAGACCACGGTCGCGCTCGTGGTGATGCTCGCCGTGATGGTCTGGCACGCGGCGCGTCGGCCCTCGGTCCACCAGGAGGTGACGGTATGAGGTCGCCAGGTGTGTGGGCGGTCCCGGCGGTGGCCGCGGCCACGCTGGCGCTGCCCCTGGTGCTGGACAGCGGCGGCCTGGCCGTCTACGTGCAGGTGGCGGTGTCGGCGAGCGTGGTGGTGGGGATCTCCCTGCTGATGGGCTACGCCGGGCAGGTGTCGCTGGGCCAGGCGGTGTTCTTCGCCACGGGCGGGTACACGGCGGCGCTGGTGTCGCAGGCGGGCCTGCCCACGCTGGCGGGGCTGCTGGCCGCGCCGGTGGCGGCGGCGCTGTGCGCGCTGGTCCTGGGGCTGCCGCTGCTGCGGCTGCGCGGCCACCACCTGGCCTTCGCCACGATCGCGGTGCACCTCATCTTCCTGGTCGTGGTGGCGCAGACGGACGCGCTGGGCGGCAGCACCGGGTTGCAGGGGATCCCCCTGCTGTCGCTGGGCCCGGTGGAGGTGTCCACCAACCAGGGCTACGCCTACGTGGCGTGGGCGGTGCTGGCGGTGGTGGTGGTCGTGGCCCGCAACATCGTGCGGTCGCGTCCGGGCCGCGCGCTGCGGGCGCTGGCCACGAGCGAGACCGCGGCGGCCTCCTCGGGGATCCCGGTGGGCCGGCACAAGCTCACGGTGTTCGCGGTCTCGGCGGCGTTCGCCGGGGCGGCGGGCGGGGTGTTCGCGTTCTACATCGGCTTCCTGTCGCCGGGGATGTTCCCGGTGTCGATGTCGATCACCTACGTGGTGATGGCGGTGGTGGGCGGTCTGGGCTCGGTGTGGGGCGCGGTGGCCGGTACCGCGCTGGTGACGGTCCTGGTGCACTACCTGGGTGTGCTGGGCACGCTGGGCGGCATGCCGGACTACGCCCCCGCGGTGTTCACCTACGCGGTCTACGGACTGGTGCTGGTCCTGACGGTGCTGTTCCTGCCGCACGGGGTCGTGCCGTCGTTGGCCGCCTGGTGGCGGGGCCGACGGCACCGCGTCCGGGAACACCCGGGCCCTGCCGGGGAGGACGGGCACGAGCCCGCGCGGGCCTGAGCCGCCCGGCGGGGCGGCGCCCTCCCCGGCCCCGGTCGCGGTCCCGCGTACGAGCCGACGCGGCCCCGGTTCGGGCACCGGGGCCGCCCGGCCCGGGAGCGGCCGGACGCGTGCCTCAGTCGGCCGGCAGGGTGTCCACGACCTCCTCGACGATCCGGGTCGCGGACTCCCCGTAGCGCCGGTGCAGGTCGTTGACGAGTTCCTGGGCGGGGACGGCGGGCCAGGGGTCGGGCAGGTAGGCCAGCGGCAGGCGCGGGTCGGCGCGGATGAGCCGCATCCACTCCGAGGTGAGCAGCAGCAGGCGGGCCAGGTCGTCGGGCGCCTCGGGAACGGGATCCGGGGAGTCCCACCGCTCCAGGAAGCGCCGGTACCCCGCGGCCAGGTCGTCGACGTCGTAGGCCTCGTTGACGAGCTGGGCGGCCTGGGTGGGCGCGCCCAGGCTGGCGTGGAAGACGTGGACGTGGTCGGTGAGACCGAGTTCGTCGACGAAGGCGGTGGTGTCCACGACCGTGGGCGCGATCCACAGTCCGCTCCGCAGGGGGCCGAATCCGGCCCAGGACAGGTGGGTGCGCAGGTCGTGCCGCTGGCGCTGCCAGGACTCGGGCAGGGAGAAGGACAGCAGCGTCCACATGCCGCCCCCGTCGAGGTTGACGACCCCGGCGTCCCAGATGCGCTGGTCGCCGTCGGTGAGCACGTCGACGGCGCGGGGCGTGAGTCCGAAGTAGACGCGCCGGCCGCTGCGCCGACGGTCGAGCATGCCGCGTTGGGCCATCCGGCTCAGCGTGGAGCGCACGGCCTGCTCGGACACGCCCAGGCGGGCGAACACGTCGATGAAGGACCCGGAGAACACGCGCAGGTCCCTGCCCAGGACGAACCGGCCGAGGAAGGCGAGCATGAGCGACTGCGGCCGCGGCCGTACCGCTCCCGCCGTCCCGGCGTCCGCCGCCTCCTCGGCTTCGGGCTCCCGTTCGACGATATGTCCTGTCATCCCGCCCCCTCGCTGAACAGCGTAACGGGCGCCGGAGCGCGCCCACCGCACGGATTCATCTTATGCACTTTCTTGACCGCCGTCATCATTTCGCATAACTTCGTGACACCAACCGGGGGTGACGCACCCCTCAGCGAGAACGGAGACACCCGATGGACCTCAGCGGACAGTCGGCTCTGGTGACCGGGGCGGGCCGCGGACTCGGCCGCGCCTACGCCCTCGAACTCGCCCGCCGCGGCGCCTCCGTCGTCGTCAACGACGCCGATGCCGAGGCCGCCGCCACCGTGGTCGAGGAGATCGCCGAGGCCGGCGGCACCGCCGTCGCGCACGCCGCCGCCGTGGGCTCGGCCGGGACCGCCCGGGCGCTGGTGGACACGGCCGTGGAACGGTTCGGCCGCCTGGACGTGCTGGTCGCCAACGCGGGCGTCCTGCGCGACCGCGTGCTGTGGAAGATGTCCGACGAGGATTTCGACACCGTCATCGACGTCCACCTGCGCGGCGCCTTCACCTGTGCCCGCGCCGCCGTCACCCACATGCGCGAGCGCGGCGAGGGCGGACGGCTCATCATGGTCGCCTCGCCCGCCGGACAGCGCGGCAACTTCGGCCAGACCAACTACGCCGCCGCCAAGGCGGGCATCGCGGCGATGGTGCGCACCTGGTCGATGGAGTGCGCCCGGGCGGGGATCACCGTCAACGCCGTCGTCCCGGTGGCCGCCACGGCGATGACCGCCACCATCCCCGCGTTCGCCCCGCACGTGGCCGCCGCCCAGGACGAGGGCGTCCCGCTGCCCGGGTGGATGCGCCAGGCCGAGGGGTTCGGCACGCCCGAGGACTGCGCCGGGCTGGTCGCCTACCTCGCTTCCGCGGAGTCCGCGCACGTCACCGGCCAGTGCGTGGGCGTGGGCGGCGACAAGCTCTCCCTGTGGGCCCACCCGCGGGAGGTGTCCGTGGCCTACCGCGACGGCGGCTGGAGCGCGGAGGACATCAGCACCGCGTGGGCCACCACGCTGGGCCGCGACGAGCAGAGTGTGGGCATCCCCGCGCCCGCCGCGCCCGCCGCGCCCGCCGAGCCCGGGAAGGACGCCTGATGGGCGGCGCGAACGGCATCGACCTGGACAGCATCACCGCGATCGACGTGCACACCCACGCCGAGGTCTCCGCGCGGGGCGGCGACGCCATCGGCGCGGACCTGCACGCCGCCTCCGGCGACTACTTCAAGGTCGAGGGCGAGCGCCGGCCCACGCTGGATCAGATCGCCGCGCACTACCGCGAGCGGAGCATGGCGTGCGTCGTCTTCCCCGTGGACACCGAGTCCACGACCGGCCTGCCCGCGGTCCCCAACGAGGAGGTCGCCGAGGCCGCGATGGCCCACCCCGACGCACTGATCCCCTTCGCCAGCGTCGACCCGGCCAAGGGCGCCCTGGGCGCCCGCCAGGTCCGCCGCCTGGTGGAGGACTACGGGGTCAAGGGGTTCAAGTTCCACCCCTCGCTGCAGGAGTTCTTCCCCAACGACCGCTCCGCCTACCGGGTCTACGAGGCGATCCGCGAGAGCGGGGCCATCGCGCTGTTCCACACCGGCCAGACCGGGATCGGCGCCGGCGTCCCCGGGGGCGGCGGTATCCGGCTGAAGTACTCCAACCCCCTGCACGTGGACGACGTCGCCGCCGACTTCCCCGGCATGCCCATCATCCTCGCCCACCCCTCCTTCCCCTGGCAGGAGGAGGCCCTGTCCGTCGCGGTCCACAAACCCGAGGTGCACATCGACCTGTCGGGGTGGTCACCGAAGTACTTTCCGCCGATCCTGGTGCGATACGCCAACACCCTGCTCCAGGACAAGGTCCTCTTCGGCTCCGACTACCCGGTCATCTCTCCCGACCGGTGGTTGGCGTCCTTCGACAAGCTCGACATCAAGCCCGAGGTCAGGCCCAAGATCCTCAAGGACAACGCCGCGCGCCTGCTCGGGCTCACCCCCCTCTCCGAGGAGTAGCCATGCTCAACGAAGGCCTGGGATCGTGGTCCGCCCGCCGGGCGCGCACCTCCCCCGAGCGCGTGGCCGTCGTCCACGAGGGCACCGCCCTCACCTACGCCGAACTCCACACCCGCGTCCTGCGCCTGGCCTGGGCCCTGCGCGGCCTGGGAGTACGGACCGGCGACCGGGTCGCCTACCTGGGCGCCAACCACCCCTCGCTGTTGGAGACCCTGCTGGCCTGCGGCACGGTGGGAGCGGTCTTCGTTCCCCTCAACACCCGCCTGGCCAACCCCGAGCTCGACGTGATCGTGCGCGACTGCGCCCCCGTGCTGCTCGTCCACGGCGGCGACCACGCCGGGGCCGCAGCCGCACTGCACGAAGCGGACGCCGTCCCGCACCTGCTCGCCGTCACGGGCGGCGGGCGCGACGCGCGCGGGGGCGACGGCGGCCGTGTCCCGGCGGCCTCGGACTACGAGGAACTGATCGCCGCCCAGTCACCCGACCCCCTCGACGCCCCCGTGGGGCTCGACGACGTCTGCATGATCATGTACACGTCCGGGACCACCGGGCGGCCCAAGGGCGCGATGCTCACCCACGGCAACATCACGTGGAACTGCGTCAACGTGCTCCTGGACGTGGACATCACCGCCGACGAGGTCACCCTGGTGACCGCGCCGATGTTCCACACCGCCGCCCTGAACATGACCTGCCTGCCCACCCTGCTCAAGGGCGCCCGGGTGGTCATCTCCTCCCGGTTCGACCCGGACCTGGCCTTCGACCTCATCGAGTCCGAGCGCGTGACCTGGATGTTCGGTGTCCCGGCCATGTTCAACGCCCTGTCGGCCGCGCCCCGGTGGGCCGAGGCCGACCTGTCCTCGATCCGCATCCTCGAAGCGGGCGGGGCCCCGGTACCGGACACCACCATCGCCACCTACCAGAAGCGCGGGCTGACCTTCCTCCAGGGCTACGGCATGACGGAGACCTCCCCTGGTGTGCTGTTCCTGGGCGCCGCCGACGCCGTGCGCAAGGCCGGGTCGGCCGGCCGTCCCAGCTTCTTCACCGACGCGCGGGTCGTGCGTCCGGACCTGACGCCCGCCGATCCCCACGAGCCCGGCGAGATCGTCGTCCACGGCCCCAACGTCATGCTCGGCTACTGGGGGCGCGGCGCCGACACCCCGTCCTCGCACACCACCGACGGCTGGTTCCGTACCGGCGACGTCGCCGTCACCGACGAGGAGGGCTACGTCCGCGTCGTCGACCGGGTCAAGGACATGTACATCTCCGGCGGGGAGAACGTGTACCCGGCCGAGGTCGAGAACGTCCTGCACGAGCACCCGGACGTGGCCGACTGCGCGGTGGTCGGGATCCCGGACGACCGGTGGGGCGAGGTCGGCCACGCCGTCGTCGTCCTGGCCGACGGGGCCGCGACCACCGCCGACGACCTGGCCGGACACTGCCGTCGCCACCTGGCCGGCTACAAGTCCCCCAAGTCCTTCGCCTTCACCGACGCGCTGCCCCGCAACGCCTCCGGCAAGCTCCTCAAGCACCGCCTGCGCCAGACCCTCTGAACCCGAACGGGAGTACCCCCATGCCCATCACCGTCAACGGACTCGACGAACTGCGTGCCGCCGCCGGCCGCGACCTCGGCCACAGCTCGTGGCTGGACGTCGACCAGAAGCGCGTCAACCTGTTCGCCGACGCCACCGACGACCACCAGTGGATCCACGTCGACCCCGTGCGCGCCGCGGGCGGCCCCTTCGGCGGCCCCATCGCCCACGGCTACCTCACTCTGTCACTGGTGATTCCGCTGTTCAGCGAGCTGCTCGTGATGGAGGGCATCTCCGTCTCGATCAACTACGGCCTGAACAGGGTGCGCTTCATCTCCCCCGTCCCCGTCGGCTCGCGCATCCGCATGGCCGCCACCCTGGCCGAGGTCACCGACGTCCGCGGAGGCGTCCAGTGCGTCGTCGACGCCACCGTCGAGATCGAGGGCCGGGACAAGCCCGCCGTGGTGGGCCAGGCCGTCTTCCGCTACCTGGCCTGACTCGCGTCCCGAGCCGCGGCCGTGCCACGGCCGCGGCTCCCGCGTGCCGGGCACCCGCAGGATCGGGGTCCGGCCGCGCCGCCGGGTCCGCCGCACCCGTCCGCACCACCCGGAACCGGTGGACCCGGTGCGGAGCCGGCCGCCCCCGGATGCGTGGTCGCCGGCCCGCCCTCACCTGCCGCCGAGACCACCGGCCACGGTGGACAGCGGGGTGTTGAGGATGCCGTCGAACGCGTCCAGCACGGGGATCTGCAGGTACTCGCCCTGCAGCCGGATGCGGTCGGGGCCCGTGTCGGAGATGTCGCCCCCGCGGTCCCGCGCGCGTGCGCGGCGCAGGTCGGCGATGCCCAGTCCGAGTTCGGCGTCGGCGATGGCGGCCTCGACGCTCCCCGGCTCGGGCGGACCCAGCTCGGCCGCGTCGAGGGCGAACCCGGACCGCGCGTTGTCGTCACGGCGCAACTCGGCGGTGTGTCCGGTGGTGCTGGTGAGGCCGAGAGCGAAGTACTCGTCGCCGAGGGCGCGGTGCAGGTGCTGCCCCATCGGGAAGGCCGTGAGCCGGCCCTCGAACGAGACCGGTGCCTTCTGGATGTGGGCGTTGTGGGCCACCAGCACGACACGGGCCTCGGGTTCGCCGCGCTCCAGGTGCCACAGGAGCGACTCGGCCATGTAGGCGTCCCGGGCCGAGTTGTCGGCGGTCAGCCCCTGGCCGGTGAGCAGGTCGGCCATGGCGTGGAAGGTGTAGTCGGCCTGGCAGGCACCTTCCAGGCGTCGCAGGGCGACGTCGTAGCCGTGTTGGTCGGAGCGGGCCACGTAGAGCGGTTCGACGGACCGGAACCGGATGAGCAGGCGCGACAGGATCGCGCTGAGGGCGTCCTGGTCGGCTGTGGCCAGCCGCGCCCACGCCGGCGCGGCGGCGGCCCCGGAGTCAGCGGCGAAGGACGCGGCGATCCGCATCGCCGTCTCGACGGCCGGGACGTTCTCCGGATCGACCTGGCGCAGGTACTCGGCGACCGGTTCCAGGGCGGGCAGCAGGGAGCCTCCGGCGGCCGGGAGGTCGACGCCGGCGAATCGGACCGGTGGTGCGGCGGAGCGGTTGTACCGGCGGATCCAGCGCAGCGGACCGCCGACTCCCACCGGGGCCGTTCCGGCGAGATGGTCCGCGAGGTCGTCGTCCGCCCCCTCCCCCTGAGCCCAGGCGTCGAGGGCGAAGCCCTCGCTGAAACCGTGCTCGAAGGCCAGGACGGTGAAGCCGCAGCGTTCGACGAGGAACCGTAGGAGGCGTCGGCGCATGCGCGCGAACTCGTCGATGGAGTGGGAGTGCTCGCCGACGGCGACGACGCGCGCTCCCTCGACGATGTCGCGCAACGGCTCCAGGTCGTCGAGCGGGGCCTCCGGGTCGAGGTGGATGAGGGGGACGGTGCTGCCGCGCAGCTCCGAGGCGAAGGGATCGTGGTGGGACGAAGCAGGCATACGGACGGCTCGATTCTCGGCGTCGGAGGGGACGGTCCACTGGCGCGGGAGTGCTCGCCGCGCTCGCAGCGGTCGTCGGCGGTCGACGGCCGGTCGGTGGCGGCGAAGGGCCCGCCACCCTACGTGCCGACGGGCCCCGGCGGGCCCGTCACGACCGCTCGGGCGCCACGGCCTCCAGGTCGTCGACGGTACCGGACATGATCGCGCGGACGTGCTCGGTGATGTGCTGCAGCGGCCGGTCCCACCGGGCGACGCCTGGCAACTCCCGGACACCGGTTGCCCTTGAATTTCTCCATCAGGCGATCGAGGAGTTTGTTCTGGAAATGAGTGAAACTGGGCCCCATGTCCGCGGGAACGGTCACACCCAGGACATCCTTCGCGTGCTTCCAGTAGGACTCCAGGACGTCCTGGGGCCAGCCGGGCATCTGCTCCCCGGCGGGCCGGGGAATCCACGTGCTCCAGAAGAGCGCGCGTCCGCCCAGGTAGGGGATCTGTGGGGCCAGGTCGAAACCATCGGGCCGAGCCGGTTTCCACGGTTTGGCGACGGCGGAGCCCATGAGGCTCTGGTTGTCCGAGAGACGGTCAGGACGTCCTTCCCTTCCCCTGCAACCCCCGGAGACTCTGATGATGGGTTCGTCGCACGCCGCGACCGGTGTGCTCGCCGGCGCGGCCATCGGTGTGCTGTGCGGTTCCGGTCCCATGGACGTGCTGTTGTGCGCGGCCGTCGCAGCGGGTGCCGCGCTGCTCCCCGATCTGGACGAACCGGGCAGCACCGTGGGCCGGTCGCTGGGACTGGTGACGGAGAAGGCGTCGGAGATGCTGCGGGAGGCCTCACGGAGCGTGTACCTGCGCACGGCCACGGAGGTGGAGCTGGCCGCGGCCAAGGACGGGGCCCACCGGTACCTGACGCACACCGTCCCCGCGTGTGCGGCCTTCGGCCTGGTGGCGTCGGCGGTGGCGGCGATCGCGCCGCTGGGCACCGGGCTGGTGGTGTTCGCGACGGCCGCGCTGGGGTTGGGGACGGTCGCCCGGTCCCTGAAGAGCTGGGGTCCGCTGAGAAGGCGGAGAATCGCGGCCTCTGTGACAGCGGTCGTCATCGCGACCGGCGCGGTGTTCGCCGAGGGTGGCGGTCCCGCGCCGTGGCTGATCGGGGCGACGGTCGCCCTCGGCGCGCTGACTCACGTGCTGGGCGACTGGCTGACCCGGTCGGGGGTGCCGCTGGCCTGGCCGTTCGTGGTGCGCGGCAAGAGGTGGTGGATGTTCAGGTCGCCGGTGGCGTTCCACACCGGCAAGAGCAGGGTCGAGGACGGCATCCGGTGGGCGTCGTTGGCGGGCCTGCCGCTGATGCTCCTCCTCGACTCACCTCCACCGGCGGTGGGGTGAGGGCGCACTGGGCCGGGCCCCGCTCCGGTGGCGCCCTGCTGTGGCCGGCGATCCCGGACTCGACCGCGCCGGCGCGGTCACTCCCGTGGCGCGAGGTCCGGGCCGGTCTCGGCGCGGGCCGCCCACACCTCGCGAACCACCTGCGCGCCCATGACGGTGCTCCCGGCCAGCATGATCGCGGTCGCCGACCAGTGCGCGGAGACCGCGAGCGGGATCAGGGCCACGAGCACGGCCGCCCCGCCCACGCGCCAGAGCGTCGTGGCCAGGGTCCGGTTCGGCGCGACGAGGGCCAGAAGGAGCCCGAACAGGGCCAGCGAGCCCAGGAAGAGGGCGACGTAGGACGGTTCCAGGTGGTGGGAGACGGTGCCCTCGAACATCTTCTTCTTCGCGACGCCGAAGGAGACCAGGGCCAGGCTCAACGGCAGATGCAGGTGCAGCCAGGACACGGCGGCGCCCGGACGCAGGTGCCCGTGGCCGCGCTCGTGGACGTCGTTGAAGTACAGCCACCACAGGGCGAACACCAGCAGCACCCCGGGCAGGGAGTAGAGCACGGCGCCGACGGTCATCGGCGGGCTCGGCGAGACGGTGACGGACTTGATGAAGCTCTCCCCCAGCACCAGGATGACCAGCGTTCCGTACCGCTCGGCCAGGTGCCCGAGGTGGACGGGGAACCGGCTCAGGTGCGCGGCCAGCGCACGGGAGTTGCTGTTGTAGAGCTCCCAGAGGAAGACCGCGGTCCACACCCACCAGCGCTGGTCGGGCGGCAGGAGCAGGGACAACCCCCAGGCCGCGGCGCCCACGACGTGGTAGCGCCAGACGTAGAACATCAGCAGAGGGCGGTCGTCGGGCGCGTGCCGCAGGGTGCGCAGGTACATCGCGATCATGGTCAGGCGGAAGCCGATCACGCACAGGACGAACTGGGTGCTGCTGTCCTCGAACGCCCCGGGCACGCTCAGGCCCATCCAGGCGACGAGGAACATCTGCAGCACCAGCAGCAGCCGGTGCCAGACGTCGTCGGCCTGGAACTGGTTCATGTACCAGGTGAAGTTGGCCCACACCCACCACAGCGGGATGAAGAGCACGAGCACCTGTCCCACGCCCAGCCAGCTGACGTCCTGGCTGAGCCGGTCGCCGACCTGGATGAACACGGCGACGAACACGAGGTCGTAGAAGAGCTCCAGCCACGTGGGACGGCTCGCCTCCTCTTCGGACATCGCGCGCCGTACACGCGGCGCCGCCCAGATCCCCGTCATGGGTCCCTCCCCTTCGATACCGCTCCGGTCCCCCGGCCGATCGCCCCGAGTCACCCGGCGCCGCCCTCCTGGCTCTCCGCACGGGCACCGGCGCCGGTGTACACACCGACCAGACGGGCGATGACCGTGGTGAGGAAGAGGGTGGCCGCCACGGTCTCGACGGCGGCCAGGGACCGGGCCCACGGGGTGACGGGCAGGATGTCTCCGTAACCGAGCGTGGACATGGTGATGTAGGAGTAGTACATGAACTGCTGCCACACCATCGGCTCGCCTGGGTGCGAGCCGTCGGTGAAGCTGCCCGGGAAGTGCAGTTCGGTCACGCTGAAGACGGCGGAGAACATACCGCCGAGCAGGAGGTAGACGCTGACGGCGGCCAGGATCAGTTCCAGGCCGGGCGTGGAGCTGCGCCGGTAGACGAACTTGAGCAGCGAGTACATGACGCCGCCCTGGAAGAGCGCGACCGTGACGAACATGCCGGTCAGCGCCGTGGGGTGCCCTGGGTCCCAGGCCACCCACAGGCCGAAGAAGACGAACGCGGCTCCGACCGCGATCCCCGGCAGGACATGGTCGCGCTCTCCTCGCACGACGAGCAGGCCGAAGACGATCATTCCGGCGTAGAGCAGCATGTACAGCGCCGCCCACCCCGCGCCGTGGAGGGTGATCGGGTATCCGAACTGCAGCAGCACGACGAAGAACAGCAGCAGTGCCAGGTTCGCTTGTTGCCGGATCGTACCCCTCCCGCGCCGCCTTTTCCCAGGTCGACGCCACTGTGACACAGCAGGCTCGTCGTGCGGAGCCCTGGCGGGCCGGTTTGACGGACTCGACACCAAGATGAGGGCGTTCCCATAGTCCGCGCGTCGTTCCGTTCCGGTTCGACGTCCGGGCCGGCGTCGCGCACCGGGGCCAAGGCCCGGCTGCGCCCCAGGACGGTCGGCGCCCGCCATCGTCGTCAGGGGTACGTCCTCGGGCTGCGGCAGATCGGTTGGCCGAGCCTGACCGCGCTGGTGTCGTCCGTCATCGGTGCGGTCTATGAGGCCTTCGAGATCATCTACCTCGCTCCCCCGCTGTTGGCGGGGTGACAATCGGGCACCGGTGGGAGGAGGGCTGGTACGGGGAGGGGTTCCGGAAGCTCTCCCCCACTTTCACTTTATAGCAGATTCCCGCATCTCATGAGGCGCTGAGAATTACTGCATACTGCTGCTTCGCGAACGGGATCAGCGAATGACGGGGGAATGGGAATTGCGCTACGTCAGGGACTTCGCACATATCGACGGGACGAATATCGCCGCGGCCGGCGGGAAGGGGGCCGCTCTGGGCGAGCTCTCGCGGATCGCCGGCATCCGGGTGCCGGACGGCTTCTGCGTGACGACGGATGCCTTTCGGCGGGCCCTCGCCGGGGTTCCGTCGGTCGACGCCGTGTTCGATCGGCTTGCGCGGCTGGAACCGGGCGACGGCGCGGCGATCCGCGCTGTGAGCGCCGATATGCGCCGCCGTATCGACGACGTGGGGATACACGAATCCGTCGCGGCGGAGATCGGCGAGGCGCTCACCCGGTTCGGGGAGGACGTCCCGTACGCGGTGCGGTCCAGCGCGACCGCCGAGGACCTGCCGACCGCGTCGTTCGCGGGTCAGCAGGACTCCTACCTCAACATCACGGGTCCAACGGCGATCCTTCGGCACGTCCGGCGGTGCTGGGCGTCGCTGTTCACCGAGCGGGCGGTGGCCTACCGCGTCCGCAACGGCTTCGACCACCGGCGGATCGGTATGGCCGTGGTGGTGCAGCGGATGGTGTTCCCGGACGCGGCCGGGACCATGTTCACCGCGGACCCGGTGACCTCGAACCGCACGACCGTCACCGTGGAGGCCGCGTGGGGGCTCGGCGAGGCGCTCGTCTCCGGCCGGGTCTCCGGTGACGTCTACACGGTGCGCGACGACCGGGTCGTCTCCACGGCGATCGCCGCCAAGACGCTGGTCGCGCAGGCGTCGCCGGAGGGCGGTACCAGGGACGCGCCCACACGAGCGGAGCGGCGGGCGCAGCCGACACTGACGGAATCGCAGGCCGTGCACCTGGCGCGGCTGGGACGGAGCATCGAGGCGCACTTCGGTCGGCCGCAGGACATCGAGTGGTGCCGGGTGGGCGACGACGTCCACATCGTGCAGAGCCGGCCCATCACCACGCTGTTCCCCGTCCCTGCGGCCGACGACCAGGAGAAGCACGTCTACGTCTCCGTCGGCCACCAGCAGATGATGACCGACGCGATGAAGCCGCTGGGGCTCTCCCTGTGGCAGATGACGACCCCGCGGCGGATGCACGAGGCGGGCGGACGGTTGTTCGTCGACGTCGCCCCCGCGCTGGCCACGCCGTCGGGGCGCGCGGGTCTGATGGAGGCCCTGGGAGGATCCGATCCGCTGCTCGGGGACGCGCTGCGGACCGTCCTCGACCGCGGCGACCTCGTCCCCTCGCCTCCGGAGGAGGACGCCCCGTCCGCACCCGCCGGTGGCCCGCCCTCCCACACCGCTCCCGCCCTGGACGCACCCGACCCGATCGCGACCGATCCCGGCATCGTCACCGAGCTGATCCGGAGCGGTGAGGACTCCGTCGCCGCCCTGCGCCGCGAGATCCGGAACGTGTCCGGGCCGGCGCTGCTCGACTTCATCCGGACCGACCTCGCTGAGCTGAAGCGGCTCCTCTTCGATCCGCGGAGCCTGCAGGCGATCATGGCGGCGATGGAGGCGAGCCGGTGGCTCAACGAGCGCCTGGAGGCATGGCTGGGCGAGAGGAACGCGGCCGACGTGCTCACGCGGTCCGTCGACCACAACGTCACCTCGGAGATGGGGCTCGCACTGCTCGACGTGGCGGACGCCGTCCGGCCGCACACGGACGTCGTCGCGTTCCTGCGCCGCGTCATGGACGAGGGCCGGGAAGGCGATGGCTTTCTGGACGAGATGGCCGGACTGGTCGGCGGACCGGAAGCACGTGAGGCCATCAGGGGCTACCTCGACACGTACGGAATGCGCTGCGTGGGCGAGATCGACATCACCAGAACGCGCTGGAGCGAGCAGCCCGCCGCGCTCGTGCCCGCCGTCCTCGGCAACGTCGGGAACTTCGCGCCGGGCGAAGGCGGGCGACGCTTCGAACGGGGGCTCCAGGAGGCACGGCGGAAGGAGGAGGACGTGCTCGAGCGTGTGCGCGCCCTCCCCGACGGCGGGGTCAGGGCCGAGGAGACCAAGCGGATGATCGACCGTGTCCGTACCTTCGCCGGGTACCGGGAGTACCCCAAGTACGGCATGGTCAGCCGCTACTTCCTCTACAAGCAGGCGTTGCTGCGGGAGGCCGACCGCCTCGTCCGCTCCGGGGTCCTGCGCGAGCGCGAGGACATCTTCTTCCTCCGGTTCCGGGAGCTGGAGGATGTCGTGCGCACCGGAGCCGTGGACGCCGGGCTCGTGCGGGAGAGGCGGGAGGCGTTCCGGTCCTACGAGGCGCTCACTCCGCCCCGGCTCCTCACCTCGGACGGTGAGGTCGTCACCGGCCGGTACGGGCGGCAGGACGCCCCGTCCGGCGCGCTGGTCGGCCTGCCGGTCTCGGCCGGGGCCGTCGAAGGCCGTGCCCGTGTCGTCACGGAGATGGCGCGGGCCGACCTCGCCCCGGGCGACATCCTGGTCACCGCCTACACCGACCCCAGCTGGACGCCCCTGTTCGTGACCGCCGCCGGTCTGGTGACGGAGGTCGGCGGACTCATGACGCACGGGGCGGTGGTCGCGCGGGAGTACGGTCTGCCCGCGGTCGTGGGGGTGGAGCAGGCGACCCGGAGGATCCGGGACGGGCAGCGGATCCGCGTGCACGGGACCGACGGGTACGTCCAGATCCTGGCGTGAGCCCTCGCCCCGGCCCCAGAGCCGCCGGGAGGCGGTCCTGGGGCCGCTCCTGGGGAAGGCAACGGGCGCCGGGGCCCGGGGGACGCCGCCGAGCCGTCCCCCAGCCCGCGGCGGGAGCGGGGTCGTAGGGCTGCTTCGCCCGCGGACGGCGCGAGCCGCCCGGCCCGGCGCCGGGCGACGCGTTCCTCGGCACGGACGGGGGCCGGCGTGCGGTTGCCCTGGTGGAGATCTCCGTCCGGCATGGACGTGACCGGGAGTCCCCTCACCGGCGCGATGGGCCGTTCCACGACGGGGCTTGGTCCGCACCGCCGGGGTGTTCGGCCTCGCGTGTGGGCGCACGGCTCGTCCCGGACCTGAGCCAGGGCTGGAAGAGGCGCGTCATGAACGGCATCACGACATAGGTCTGGAGGGTGACCAGCACGACGGTGAGGACGAGCGTGACGACCGGGACGGGCAACGCGGAGACCACGGGCCCCAGGAGCCACAGCAGCAGGGTGATGATCGGGTAGACCGAGAGCCAGCTGACCAGGGCCGTCTTGTAGCGGGGCGGAGCCGCTGCGCCGGCCCCGTGCCCGGCTCCGGAGCGGGCGGTCACAGTCCCGCCGCCCTCACCCGCTGGGGCGGCCCGCCGACCACGACCAGGTCCAGGTCCGGGTTGGCCTGGACACCGCCCATCACCACGGACGGGTCGATGAGCCCCTCGGTGTGCACGAAGTCGTCGGTCGCCACGCCGGTCACGTCGAAGAACGGCTCGAAGACGTCGGAGGTGAGCAGCCCGAGCATCTGCGTGTTGTGTGCGGCGATCGCGAAGCTGTGCACAGTGCCGGCCGGTGCGTGCAGGAAGTCACCGGAGGTCAGCAGCAGCTCCTGTCCGTTGACCCACAGCCAGATCCGCCCGGACAGGCACAGGAAGTTCTCCGTGTGCAGGCGGTGGAAGTGGCGGATGATGTAGGGCTGGGGCGCGGCGAGCGTGCTGACCGAGAAGTAGCGCCCACCGGTGTTGCGGCCCCGCGCGGCATAGGCGTTGTGGGCGTCCGGCCAGCCGCGGCGGTCACCGGTCCGCGAGCGGAGGAAGTACGCCTCCGGTCCGTCCGGCAGCGTGTCGTCCCAGACGTCCTGGGCGTCCGCGCGCCGCAGGTCGTGCTCCTGCGCCCCCGGCAGCAGCGCGGCGGAGGCTCCGGCGGGCGTGTAGACGTGGCGCTCCACGGTCTTCCGCGACCCCACCAGGGCGTCCAGGGCACCGCTGGAGGCGGAGAAGAACAGCAGTCGGGACATGTGGCCGAGGATCCGGTAGGCCACCGGGGTGCCCGGCGGCACGTGGATGGAGTCGCCGGAGACCAGGACGCGGCTCCGACCGGGGAGCCAGAACTGCACGGAGCCCTCGAACACGTAGTAGGAGTGCTGGTGGGAGGGGAGGCTGTGGAAGGGTGCCTCGGATCCGCGCGGTCCCAGCACGAAGGCGGCGTCGAAGAGTCCTCCGGTGTCCGCGCCGCGGGCGATGACCGTCCACAGCTGCCCGCCGATCTCGTAGCGCAGGCCCTCGCCGCCGGCCAGGTAGTACGGGACCGGCTCACCGGGCAGGGCGTTGACGACCGGGGCGAGGTCGTGCATGGTCTCCAGGTCGCTGCTGGTCATCGGGACTCTCCTGGGGTGGGACGCGGGCGGGGGTCCGCCGTACGGCGGGCCGCGGTGCTGGGTGTGAGGTGTCGTCGGAAGAAGGCGTCGATGTCGTCGAAGCCGAAGGTCGCCGCCTGGTCGGCGGCGGGCTCCTCGCTCCCGCCACCGGTATCGGCGCCGGCGCCGGGACCGGAGCCGTTGGCGACGCGGTGCGCCGCCGGGGCGGGGCCTTCGGCCGCCAGGCGGCCGTCGTCCATCATCCGCGCGGTCCGGACGTCGAGGCGGCCGGCCGGGTTGAGGAAGCCGTGCCGGTAGCCGTCGAGGAGGTAGAGCTCGCTGGGCACGCCCGCGGCGGCGAGGGCCTCGTGCAGGCGCTCGCTCTGCGTGTGGGACACCAGGTCGTCGCCGGTTCCGTGGGAGATCTGGAAGGGCGGTGCGGACGGGCTCACCCAGGTCAACGGGTTGGCGCGGCGGGCGAGCTCCGCGCGTTCCGAGGGCGGACCGCCCAGGAGGCGGGCTTCGGGTGAGGACGCCTCGTCCCGTCCGGAACGCGCGGCCTCGGCGACCACGGCGGCCAGGTCCACGGGCCCGTAGGACTCCGCGACCGCCTGCACGGACGGGTCCCCCTCGGTGTCCCCCTCGCCTGGCAGCGCGGCCAGGTGGCCGGTCAGGCCGGCCAGCACCGCCAGGTGGCCGCCGGCCGAGGCGCCCCAGGCTCCGACCGCTCGGGGGTCCAGACCGTAGGCCCCGGCACGGGCGCGCAGGAAGCGGACCGCGGCTCGTACGTCGTGGAGTTGGGCGGGAAAGAGCGCCTGTCCGGAGAGCCGGTACTCGATGCTCGCGAAGGCGCATCCGGTGGAACGGACGTGACGGGCCAGGTCCGGGGCCAGTGTTCGGTCGCCGGTGAACCAGCCTCCTCCGTGCAGCCACAGCACGACGGGCACGGGCCGGTCGGCGCGGGCCGGGAGGTGGAGGTCGAGCAGGAGGTCGCCGGTGGCACGCGGTGCGTAGACGAGGCCGAGTTCGGATCTGACGGATTCAGTGCAGGGAGGGGGGCCGTGGGACATGCCCCCATCCTGTGGTGGCGACGGTGGCGGCGACCAGCGCGATCTCCCGAACGGCCGTCCGGGAATTCCGCATGCTCACACCTGCGCTTCCGTCCCGTCGAGTGCGCAGAGGCGGACGAACCGTTCCAGCGCGGCGGGACGGCGCCCCCGGCGGACGCTCAGGTAGGTGGTCACGCGCGGGGCGTCCACGATGGGCACGAACCGCACCCCGGGGTGCGCGTAGGTGGTCTCGGCGGAGCGCCCCGCGATGTTGACACCCTGCCCTGCGGCGCACATCTCCAGGATCTCCTCGAAGTTGCGGGCGACCGAGAGCAGGTGCGGCGTGGAGCCGCCGACGCCCACCGACGAGAACCACCGGTCGTGCGCCCCTCCCTCGACGGCCACGAAGGTCTCCTGCGCGATCTCGGCCAGGGTGACCGACTCCCGCCCGGCCAGTCGGTGCTGCTTGGAGAGCACCAGGAGGCGGTCCTCCTCCCAGAGGGGCAGCGACTCGAACCCGGGCGGCGGGCCGTCCTCGGTTCCGACGGCGAACGCGCAGTCCACCTCGCCTTTGGCGAGGGCCTCGTGGCATCCCGTGAACCCCAGGTGCCGCACCTGCCACCGCACCCGGGGCATGTGCCGTGCCGCCTCGGCCATGATCGCGCGGAACTCCGCGCTGGTGACCATGAGGCCGATGCGGACGCAGGGTTCGGCGTCCTCTCCCCGCCCCCATTCCACGACCTCGTCCATGCTCTCGACCGCACCCCGGGCGATCGGCAGCAGTTCACGGCCGTGATCGGTGAGCTCCACTCCGCGGGGCGAGCGGTCGAAGAGGGAGCGGGACACCCGCCGTTCCAGCGCCGCCACCTGCTCGCTCAGCGCGGAGGGGCTCAGGTGCAGCCGTGCGGCGGCGCGGCCGAAGTGGAGTTCCCGGGCCACGGCGAGGAAGCATCTGAGCTGGTGGATCGTGAAGTCCATGTCCCCGCCGTGTCGTCCTGGTCCGTGCGGCGTCGCGCTCACGCCCCTCCCACGAGCGTATCCCCGGCGCTGTTCGGGGCGCTCACGGCCGATCGGAGGGTTCTTCGAGGCCGACGGCGCCGTCCCTGGTGACCACGCATCCGTCGTGAACGGGGGAACCGGGTCGGTGCCCGCCACGGATCCGGATCCGTGGCGGGCACCGACCCGCGCCGCGACCGGCCGGCGCGTCGTCGCCGCCGGTCAGCCGACCTCGGCGACGCGGCTGCTCTCGCGCCGCCCCGCCCTGGCCAACAGGTAGGCCGCGACCGAGGCGGGCAGGTACATCAGGACGCCGTAGACCGCGGCGGGAAGGGCCAGCGCCTCGTCGCCGAGCACCGAGACGGCCACGGCGATCGCCAGCGTCGCGTTGTGGATGCCGATCTCCATGGCCGAGGCGGTGGAGTCGCCGCGTGTCACGCCGCACAGGCGGGGCACGACGTAGCCGACGCCGAGGCTCAGTACCGACAGCAGCAGTGCGGCCGGCCCCAGCGTGGTGATGTTGTCCCGCAGGACGCCGAACTGCGAGACGACGGCGGCCAGGATGACCAGGGCGAGTACGGCCGTGGAGCCGATCTTCACCGTCTTGCCCATGCCCTGGGCCCAGTCCGGGAAGCGGCCGCGGACCGCCATGCCGATGGCGACCGGAACGAGCACGATCGCGAACACCTGCAGCACCTTGCCGAACTGCAGCCCGATGGAGGCGTCGTCACCGAGGAAGTACGTGATGGACAGGCCGACCACGACCGGCAGTGTGAAGACGGACAGCACCGAGTTGACCGCCGTGAGCGTGACGTTGAGCGCCACGTTCCCGCCGGCCAGGTAGCTGAAGAGGTTGGCCGAGGAACCGCCGGGCGAGGCGACGAGGAGCATCAGGCCGACCGCCAGCACACCGCTCAGCCCGAAGGCCTTGACGAGTCCCAGGCAGATCAGCGGCAGCACGACGATCTGGCAGGTCAGCGAGACGAGGGCGGCCTTCGGGAACCGGACCACCCGGCCGAAGTCACGTGTGGTGAGCGACAGGCCGAGGCCGAACATGACCAGGCCCAGGGCCAGGGGAAGCCCCAGCGTGAACAGGGGGGAACTCATGTGTACTCCTTGGTGGTCCTGGATCGTGCGGATGCTCCGCGCGGTGCTTCGGGTCGAGCCGGGGAAGGGGCGGCGCCCAGGGGATCGGGGCTCGCACCGGCCACCGGGGGGCGCCGGTCACGTCGGCGGGGTCGCCATCATGCGCCCTGGCGCCGAAGCGCACCGGGCGCGGCAGGCGAGCGGTCGGCGGGGAGCGTGTCCCGGGGCGGGGCGAGGTCCTCACCCTCACCGCGGATCGACTCCCTCCATGGTCGAGCGGGCGGCAGGGCGCGGCAATGTTCCCGTTGCCCCGAACCGGGCGGCCGACCCTGTGCAGGCGCCCAATGAGCGGCGACGCGGGCCCGCGCGCACGCGGGATCTCCGACCGGCCCGTGCGCACGTGCGCTGCGGCGGGGCTCACCCGACCGCCGCCGGCGTCAGCGCGGCACTTCGGTGGCGCGCAGTGCCAGCGCCCACCCGAGCCGGGCCTCGCCGGACTCCACGGGCCAGCCGGTGAGCTCGGCGACGCGGGAGAGGCGGTTCAGCACCGTGTTGCGGTGGCAGTAGACCCGTTCGGCGGTACGGGCGACCGAGCAGCCCTCCTCCAGCCACACCCGCAGGGTCCGCACCAGAGCCGAGCCCTCGGGACCGCAGGCCAGGACCCCGGACAGGTAGCGGGCGACCATGAGGTCGGCGATCTCGGGGTCCGCCGCCAGGCACGCCTCCGCCAGGCGCTCGTCGAGGCACGCGACCCCCCTTCCGTCCGGGGGCAGCGTGCGCAGGGCGCGCTCGGCGAGGCGGAGGCCGGTGTCGGCCGCCGCCGGTTCCTCGAACACCGGAGAGACGCCGGCGGCCCCGACGCGCGTCCGGCGGAGCACGTCCGCCAGTTCGCGCGGATCGGCGGCCCCGAGGCGGACCAGGCCGGCGTACCGCTGGGCCCAGGGGCGCCAGAACGACCACATCCCCGCGTCGAGCAGCGCGGGGCCGGGGTTGGGCGGCGCCGCGGGGTTCTCGCCGATGTCCACCACCACCAGGGCGTACCGGTCGCGGGTCGGCAGGCCGAGCGCCTCGGCCGCGGCCGACATCACCACCGGGTCCCGGCCGCGGCCCTCGAGCAGGGCCGCGAACAGGGCGCCGCGCCGGGAGTCCTGGCGGCGCTGCACCTCCAGCTGGGTGAGCCGGTAGGCGTCGGCCATCACCGTCGAGAAGCGGTCGACGATCTCCCACAGCGCGCCCGCGACCTCCAGGCCCGCGTCCTGTTCGGCCGCCGCCGCGCCCCGCAGCAGGTCCGTCATGGCCTGCCACAGCACGCGGCCGCCGCGCCGGTAGGCGAGCAGCACGGTGTCCAGCGGCATGCCCTGTTCCGCCCGCCGCCGCCCGGTCTCGGTGGCGGCGGCCTCGATGTCGCCGGCGCTCGCCGGGATCCCGCCGAACGCCTGCAGGGACAGGAGCACGTTGTGTCGGCAGACGGTGTGCAGATCGGTGACCGGGACCGGACTGCCGGAGGCGTACGCCGGGCTGTGCTCGCAGATGTCGGCCACCACCCGGCGGGTGAGCCCTTCGACGTCCGCGAGCAGCGTTCGTGCCAGTCGACGGCGCAGCGCTCGCCCGGTGTGCTCGCCCTCGGTCATGCGGCCACGTTAGGCGTCCGCACAGCGGAGGGGAAGCGTTGTGCCGGGGCTTGGCCGAACGCCCAGGCGGCCCGGGCCCATGGTGGGCATCTGCCCATGGCCGACGGCCGGGGCCCCGACGGAGGCTGGCGGAGTCAGCCGTCCCCGGCACCCCCTTCTCTCCAGGAGTCTCAATGAAGTTGTCAAGCCGCCAGCGGGACCGGTGGGACGGGGGTGAACACCCGCCCGTCCCGCAACAAAGCCCACAGCACGCTCACCCTGCGCCGGGCCAGAGCGATCACCGCCTGGACGTGCTTGAGCCCCTCGCCCCGCTTCTTCTGATAGAACTCCCGGCTGGGCCCCTCGACCTTGAGCGCCGAGAGCGCGGACATGAAGAACACCCTGCGCAAAGCCCGGTTGTAGCGTTTGGGCCGGTGCAGATTACCGGTCCGTCTCCCGGAGTCCCGGGCCACCGGCACCAACCCGGCAGCCGAAGCCAGGTGCCCGGCGTCCCGGTAGGCGGTCAGGTCACCGGCGGCGGCGATGAACTCCGCCCCCAGGACGGGACCGAACCCGGGCACCGACTCGATGATCTTCGCGGCGTCCAGTTCGCGGAAGACCTCGCGAATCTGCTTCTCGGTGTCCTTGAGCCGGTCGTCCAGGTCCAAGACCTGGCGGGCCAAGTCCGCCACGATCGACGCGGTCACGGCCTCGCCGGGCACCTGCGTGCGCTGGGAAGCGGCCGCTTCCATCGCCTTGTCAGCGATCGACTCGGCGCTGCGCACACCCCGCTTGCGCAGCCAGGTCCCCAACCGTGCCCGGCCGATCTTGCGCAGAGCGCGAGGGGTCTGGAATCCGGTGAGCAGCACCAGCGGCCCCTTGGCGCCGGAGTAGTCGAAGGCGCGCTCCAAAGCGGGGAAGATCGAGCACAAAGCGTCGCGCAGCCGGTTGACGGCCCGCACCCGGTCGGCTGTCAGGTCGTTGCGGTAGCCGGTCAGCACGGCCAGGGACCGCACGGTCTCGGCGGGCACGTCGATGGGCGCGAAGTCGCAGCGGTGGCGCACCGTTTCGGCGATGACATAGGCGTCGCGGGCGTCGGTCTTGGCCTCGCCCCGGTAGGCGCCGGCCATCCGGTTGACGGTGCGTCCGGGCACGTACAGGGGTTGTTGGCCGTGCGCGGCCAGCAGCGCGAGCAGCAGAGCCGAGGCGGTGCCGCAGATGTCGATGCCCCACACGGCCTCGTCGGCCAGGGCCAGGATCTCGACGAGGGCGTCCAGGATCGAGTTCTCGTCGTTGGCGATCTTGCTCGACCACAGGGTGGTGCCGGTGTCGTCGACCACGGTGGCCCAGTGGTGGGCCTTGCCCGCGTCGATGCCGACCCAGACTCGTTGACGCGAGGGTTCCATCCGCTCCTCCAGGCGTTCGACGTCATGCCGTCGGCCCGTGGAACACCCCGTCGTCATCTCCGTAAACAGCGACTCGTGCGCAGATCTCAATCAGCGATCGGAGCGCCCCGGAGGGACGGGCGGCCACTCCTGGCAAGCCACTGAAGGCAAGCCCCCATCAGCCACACCCGGCCCTCCCGGGCCACTTAACAACTTACGGAGCCACCATGCAGTTGAGCGTCGCCACCGTCCTGCGGGACTCCGCCGCCCGCTTCCCCGACCGGACCGCGCTCGTCGAGGGCACCGAGCGCATCGGCTACCGCGCGCTGTGGCGGCAGGTGCTGGGCTTCGCCGCGGTGCTGCGGGGGCGCGGCGTCGGCCCGGGCGACCGCGTCGCCGTGCTGCTGCCCAACACCGCCGACTTCCCGCGCGCGTACTACGCCGTTCTGGCGGCCGGAGGAACCGTCGTTCCGGTGCACGCGCTGCTGGTGGAGGAGGAGGTCGAGTACGTCCTGCGCCACAGCGGCTGCGTGGCCGTGGTCAGCGGCGGACCGCTGCGGGCCGTCGCCGACGCCGCCGCCGCGCGGGCCGGGATCGAGGTGCTGGAGGTGAGCACGCAGGACGAGCCGCTGCCGCAGGCCGAACCGCGACGACCGGAGGACACCGCCGCGATCCTCTACACCAGCGGGACCACCGGTCGGCCGAAGGGCGCCCGGCTCACCCACCTCAACCTGGTCATGAACGCCACCGTCTGCGCCCAGGACCTCCTCGGCCTCACCGGGGACGACGTGGTGCTGGGCTGCCTGCCCCTGTTCCACAGCTACGGCCAGACCTGCGCCATGAACACCACCCTGCGAGCGGGCGCGACCCTCGTGCTCACCCCGCGCTTCACCGGCCCGGGCGCGCTGGAGCTGATGGCCCGGGAGGAGGCCACCGTCTTCATGGGCGTACCGACCATGTACCACGCGCTCACCGAGGCTGCGGACGCCGGCGCACCGCACCGCCCCACCACGCTGCGGGTCGCGGTCTCCGGCGGTGCGGCGCTGCCCGTCGCTCTGCTGGAGCGGTTCGAGACACTCTTCGGCACACCGGTCCTGGAGGGCTACGGGCTCACCGAGACCTCCCCCGCCGCGACCTTCAACCAGCACGCCACCGGCCGCCGGCCCGGCACCGTCGGCCACCCCGTCTGGGGCGTGGAGGTGGGCATCGCCGACCCCGGCGAGGAGACGCGGACCGTGCTGCTGCCGGACGGCGAGGTGGGAGAGGTGGTGCTGCGCGGCCACAACGTCTTCGACGGCTACCTCGACGACCCCGCGGCCACGGCGGCCGCCGTGGTCGACGGCTGGTTCCGCAGCGGTGACCTCGGGTTCCGGGACGAGGACGGCTTCCTCAGCATCGTCGACCGCAAGAAGGACCTCATCATCCGCGGCGGCTTCAACGTCTACCCGCGCGAGGTGGAGGAGGTGCTGGCCCGGCACCCGGCCGTCGCCCAGGTCTCGGTCCTGGGACTCCCGGACGAGGCGCGCGGCGAGGAGGTCTGCGCCGCCGTGGTCCTGCGGCCCGGCATGTCGGCGGCCCCCGGGGAGATCGCCGACTGGGCCCGGGAGCGGCTCGGCAGGCACAAGTACCCGCGCGTCGTACGGCTGCTCACCGAACTGCCGCTCGGCCCCAGCGGCAAGGTCCTCAAACGCGAACTCCGGGAGGTCTGCGCGTGACCCCACCGCCCGCCCGCGACCGGTCCATGCATCCGGGGGCGCCCCGGAGGACGGCCCCGGGGGGGGTCCGCCTCACCGCGCGGATGTGTCCGACACCCCCGTGGGGACGTCCTGGGCGCCGCACGCCCGCAGCGGCTCCCGCCGCTCACGGTCCTCGGCGCCGGCCGGGGTGAGCACCGGGAGCCGCTGACGCCGGCCGGGAGTCCGCCCGGGGCCCGACGGGTCGGCCGTGCCCCGACCCGGTGTCCGCGGGCACGGCCGTGGTGTCCCGCGTGCGGCACGGACCGCACACGGGACGCCTTCCTCAGGCGCGGCCGATGTCCACGCGCAGGCCGGTGAACGAGACGGCGCCGTCCCCGCCGCGGTAGGCGGCGGAGCCCTCGTCGACCGACAGGTCGACCCGCAGGCGCGGCGAGCGCTCGTAGGAGAGGCCGTAGGCGGTGTCCTGGCCCGCGGTGCCGACGAGTTCACGGGCGAGCCGCAGCATCTGGCCGGACTCCCCGGGGCGGGCGTAGGGCGAGGAGAAGACGTCGGTGCTCCGGCGCACCTTGCCCGAGGACGGCACCAGTTCCGTCTTGTCCGCGGCCGGAGCCGCCGTCCACGTGTCGGCGCGGTAGGTGTCGCCGTGGGTCAGGGACGTCCAGCGCGTCCCGGTCGCCGTCCACTGGCCGCGGTCGGAGCCGACCCCGGCACCGCGCAGGTCCAGGACGTGGACCGCGCCGGAACCGACCACCCGCATCCCTCCGTCGGGCGAGGCGACCAGGGCCGTGTCCTCGTCGACGCCGAACACCCGGTGCCGACCGTTGTCCAGGGCGAGCCTGGCCATCCGGCCCTGGCGGCCGCGCTCGGCGAAGTGGGTGTCCACCAGGCCGTGGGAGAAGAATCCGAACCCGCCCTCGGGCACGTACCCGAGCACGCTCGGGTCCTCGAAGTACCCCGGCCGGGAACCGTCGACGATCCCCGGGTGGCTGTCCCCGCCGGTGACCATCGGTCCCGCCTGCTGGATGACGGCGCCCGCGCTCGTGCCCGCCACGACGGCGCCCTGCGCCGCGCGGTCGCGGATCGCGGCGAGGACGGCGCTGTCCTCGTGGCGGTCCCCGCGCAGCAGGGTGGTGACGTAGCGGTACTGGTCGCCCCCGCCGAAGAAGAAGCCGGTCATCTCCGAGGCCCGGGCCGCGACCTCCGCGGACTCGGCGTTCTCGGGGTGGTCCAGGTCCACGGGGATCCACTCGGCCTCACCCGCGCCGTGGCCTTCGAGGAGGTCGGCGTAGTACTGGCCGTTGCACCGGCTGTTGTTGCATGCGGGGGTCCCGGCGTCGGGGTCCTCGGAGGCGGGGCGGGACGAGGCGGTGACGACGCCGATGCGGGCGGCGTCCCCTCCCGCCAGCCGGACGATCTCCTCGTAGATCCGGTCGTCGGACAGGGAGCCGCCGACCAGGACCACGGGGCCCGCGGTGGAGGCGCTGGACCCGGTGGTCCCGGGTTCCGCCGGGGCGGCGGCCGCCGGTGGGGCGGACCCGAGCAGGAGGGCCCCCAGGCCGGCGAGCAGGGCCGCGGCGGCCCGGTGCGGTCGGGTGTGAGGTCTCTTCGGTGACATGTGCGTCCTTTCGGACAGGGGGCCGCCGTGGTCAGCGGGCGGCCCGGATCGCTGCCCCCGTTGGGCCCCGTGCCGGAGCACGGGGAGTGCGCGGCCCCGGGCGCCGGGGGGGGTGTCCGCAGAACACGCCCTGGTCCCGGGGCCGAGGTCAGCCCTCGACGGCCGAGGGGATACGGGTCCCGTCCCCCGCCGGGGACGGGCGCGAGGACCGCAGCACCAGTTCCGCGAGCAGGGCCGTTCTCGGGGCCACGGACTCCAGGTCGAGCCACTCGTCCGGGCCGTGGTCGCCGCCGCCCACCGGGCCGAGCCCGTCCAGGACGGGGGTCCCCCGTTCGGCGATGAGGTTGGCGTCGGCGCTGCCCCCGGTCGACACCGCGCTCAGGGCGATCCCCGCCTGGCGGGCCAGGTCCAGACAGGTGTCGCGCACAAGCGCGTCCCGCGGCCCCGCGGCCCAGGGCGGCGCCGGCGCCACGACCTCCGTGCGCACCTCCACCCCCGGGACCAGGTCCGTCGAGGTGATGTCGCCGATCGCCGCCAGCGCGGCCGCGAAGGTGGACGGGAGTTCGGCGCGCACGTCCAGGACGAGGGTCGCCTCGTCCGGCACGACGTTCGGGCGGTGGCCCGAGCGCATGACGCCGATGTTGACCCCCACGTCCGGCCAGCGGCCGTTGAGCCGCTCGATCCGCACCGCAGCCCGCGCGCAGGCCAGGGCGGCGTTGGCCCCCGCCGCGCGTTCGATGCCCGCGTGGGCGGCGCGTCCGCGGAAGGTGACCTCCACGTCGGCGACCCCCTTGCGGCCGGTGACGACGCTGCCGTCCTGCCGAGCGCACTCCAGGCACAGGGCCAGGTCGGCCTCGTCGGCGAGCCGGGCCAGCAGGGAGCGGCTGCCGAGGGAGCCGATCTCCTCGTCCGGTCCGCAGTACAGGACGAGTTCACCACGGCGCCAGTGGGGGGCGACCAGCCGCAGGGCGGTGATCCCGGCGAGGAGCCCGCCCTTGTCGTCGCAGACGCCCGGACCCCTGGCCCACCGGCCGGCCTCGACGGTGAACGGGCGCCGCGCGGCGGTGCCCTTCTCGAAGACCGTGTCCATGTGTCCGGCCAGCAGGAGGACCGGCCCCGGGGAGGGGCCGCGCAGCCGGCCCACCACCGCGTGCCCGAGCGGGCTCCCGTCCGGGTGCCGCACGGGGTGGCGCTCGACCTGCGCACCGGCGGCGGCGAGGTAGCCGGACACCCGGTCACCGACCGCGTCCACCCCGGTGGCGTCCAGGGAACCGCTGTCCACGCCGACCAGCTCACGCAGCCGCTCGACGTACTCGGGAAGCAGCTCCGCCGCCTCCCGGCACCGCAGTGCCATCGTGTCCATCACAGCACCTTGGACAGGAACGCCCGGGTGCGCTCATGCCGCGGGGAGTCGAGGAGCGTGCCGGGGCGCCCCTCCTCGACCACCACCCCGCCGTCCATGAACACCAGCCGGTCGGCGACCTCGCGGGCGAAGCCGATCTCGTGGGTCACCACGATCATCGTCATCCCGTCCCGGGCGAGGTCCCTCATGACGTCGAGGACCTCACCGACCAGCTCGGGGTCCAGGGCCGAGGTGGGCTCGTCGAAGAGCATCAGCTCGGGGCGCATCGCCAGCGAGCGGGCGATGGCGACCCGCTGCTGCTGGCCGCCCGAGAGCTCGCCGGGATAGGCGTGGGCCCGGTCGGCCAGGCCGACGCGGTCGAGCAGTTCGAGGGCGTGGCGGCGGGCTTCCTCGAGCGGTTCGCGTTTGACCTGGACCGGCCCCTCGGTGACGTTCTCCAGGGCGGTCATGTGGGGGAACAGGTTGAAGCGCTGGAAGACCATGCCGATCTCGCGCCGCTGGGCCGCGATCTCGCGTTCGCGCATCTCGTACAGCCGTCCGCCCCGGTGGCGGTAGCCCACCAGGCGCCCGTTCACCCACAGCCGTCCGCCGTTGATCTTCTCCAGGTGGTTGACGCACCGCAGGAAGGTCGACTTGCCCGAGCCCGAGGGCCCGAGGACGCAGCAGACCTCGCCCGAGCGGACCCGCAGGTCGATGCCGCTGAGCACCTCCGTGCGGCCGAAGCGCTTGCGCACGCCCTCGGCGGCCACCATCGTGTCCTGGTCCATTCAGATTCCTTCCCTGCGGCCGAGGAGGCGGGAGAGCGTTCCGGTCGTGCCCGCGCCGAACCCGCGCCCGAAGCGCTTCTCCAGGTGGTGCTGGCCGAGCGAGAGCAGGCTGGTCAGCATCAGGTACCAGAACACCGCGACGGTGAGCAGCGGGATGACCTGGAAGTTCTGCGCGTACACGTTCTGCACGGCGGTCAGCAGGTCGCTCCCGCCGATGACCGACACCAGGGCCGTCATCTTGAGCATGTTGATCGTGTCGTTGCCCATCGGAGGGATGATGATCCTCATGGCCTGCGGCAGGACGATGCGGCGCAGGATCGTGACCGGGCCCATCCCCAGGGCCTGGGCTGCCTCCGTCTGTCCGCGGTCCACCGAGAGCATGCCGCCCCGGATGATCTCCGCGGCGTAGGCCACCTCGTTCAGGGCCAGCCCCAGGACGGCGGCGACGAAGGGGGTGACGATCGCGCTCGTGGGCTCGTCGACCAGGGCGATGCCGGTGAAGGGGATGCCGATGAACAGCCGCGGGTAGAGGGCGCCGAGGAAGCCCCAGAAGATGATCTGCACGAGCAGCGGTGTCCCGCGGAAGAACCACAGGAACACCCAGGCCACGGTGCTCAGCACGGGGTTGTTCGACATGCGCATGGCCGCGACGACGACTCCGCCCGCCACGCCGATCACCATGGCGACCACGGTGAGGACGACGGTGATGCCGATGCCCCGGAACACGAAGTCCCGCGTCAGATAGCTCAGGACCAGCCGGATGTCCAGGTTGGGGTTGGTCAGCAGCGACCAGAGCAGGGCGCCCGCACAGAGGCTGACGGCCAGCGCCGCGAACCAGCGCCCGTAGTGGCGCACGGGGACGACGACGAGGTCGGTGGCAGTGGGAGGGGACTCCGTCGCTGGTGTCATCGGCGCGGCTGGGGCGGGCATCGGGATTCCTTCCGGGGTGTGCGCGGTGGGGGTGTGCGGCGACGGGATGGTCAGTCGATCGCCTGGTTGACGGTGGCCTCGTCCAGGGCGATGGGCTCCTGCCCCCACTTGGCGAGGATGTCGGTGTAGGTCCCGTCGTCCATGAGGGACTGCACCGAGGCCCGGTAGGCCTCGACCAGCTCCTCCTCGCTCTTGAGGAAGCCGAAGCCGTTGGGGCTGGCCAGGTAGCCGTTCGGGTGGTCGGGGTCGACGACCAGTTCGGCCTCGCCCTCCAGGGCCGCGGCGGTCTCCACGAGGTTGACCTGGGTGGCGCCGACGGCGTCGACCATGCCTGCGCTGAGCGCGGTGACCGCCTGGGGGTTCTCGGGGTAGCTGGTGATCTCGATCGGTTCGTCGCAGTCCTGCTCGGCGTAGCCCTCCAGGATCTCCTGCTGGCGCGAGGCCTTCTGGACGCCCACACGCAGTCCGCACAGGTCGGCGATCGACCCGATGTCGAGCGGGTTGCCGTCCTCGACGAGGATGCCGGTGCCCGAGGCGGTGTAGTCGACGAAGGACGCCACGTCCTGGCGTTCGCGGTTGTCGGTGATGCCGCCCACGATCACGTCGTAGCGGCCCGCCTGCAGGCCGGGGACGAGCCCGTCGAAGGGCTGCTGCTGGAAGTCGGTGTCCAGGCCCAGACGGGCCGACGCGGCGACCATCAGGTCGTGGTCGAGCCCGGTGAACGACTCCTGGTCGCCCTCCTCGACGAAGGCGATGAACGGTTCGTAGGGGGCGTTCGTGGCCACCGAGACCAGGCCCGCGTCTCGGATGTGGTCCGGGAGGCTCTCGGCGAGCGCGGTATCCGGTTCGACGGCTCCGACACCGTCGATGGGGACGGATCCGAGGGCCTGCTCGGGCTCCGCGCCGCCGGAGCCTCCGCAGGCCGTGGCCATCAGAACCAGCAGGAGAGCGGCGCCGGTACCGCTCGTTCCGCTCATACGTGTCGTCATCTGTTCCTCCTCGGAAGGGGGGGGCATGACCCCGGGGGATGGAACAGATGTTACGTACATTGCCTTTCGTCGGCAATGTGTAATGAATGAAACGTTACTCGGCCGAGACGCACCGCGGCGGGACACCCGCGGGACCGGAGCCGGTCAGAGCAGGTCGAAGCCCCGGCTGGCCTCCTCGAAACGGCGCATGCGCTCCTCGGCGCGACCCCCCAGGGACCGCATCACTCCGGCCACCAGGGCCTCGCAGACCGCCATGGCCGGAACCTGGGAGTCGTAGGCGGACACCGAGTCGACGTGGACGGGCAGGACGACGTCGGCGACGGCGGAGATCGGCGACAGCCAGCGGTCCGTCAGCAGGACCACCCTGGCCTCCCGCCGCGCGGCCTCCTGCGCCGCATGGAGCGACCACGCCTCGTATCGGCGGAAGTCGAAGACCACGAAGACGTCCCCGCGCCCCGCGTCCGCCAACAGGTCGGCCCGCTCCACCGGGGCGTCGGGCAGGGTGACGGCGTTCCCGCGGATCTGCATCAGGTGCAGGACGAGGTACTGGGACAGCAGACGCGAGAAGCGCCCGCCCCACGAGACGACCCGGTGCTCGGGTTCGCTCATGAGGCGCACCGCCTCGTTCAACTCGAAGGCGGGAAGGCCCTCCAGGGTCGTGCGCACGGCGCCGCCCAGAGTCCTGGCGGCCGCGGCCCCGAGGTCGGCACGGTCGGTGTCGGGCCGGTCGGCTTCCCGGGAGGCGTAGGCGTCCAGCGGCGACTGCTCGCGCTCGCCCAACTCGGCGAGCAGCCCCTGCTGGAGGGCGGGGTAGTTGTCGAACCCCAGCCTGGCGACGAAGCGCAGGACCGTGGGCGCGCTCACCCCGGCGCGCTCGGCCAGGAGCCGAACCGTGCCCAGGCCCGCCGCCGGATAGTCCGCGAGCAGGGCCCGCGCGACCCTGCGTTCGCTCGTGCTCAACCCGCCCTCATGGGTCCGGATCATCTCCGCGATGCTCGCCACAGCCGCACTCCCCTTCTCGCGTAACAGATGTTACAGACCGTTCCACGCGGGGGGCACCCGAGCCCGCCGCGCGACGCGGCTCCACACGGAAGCCTCGTCGCCAGGGAGGGACATCCGTCACGCCGGGATTTGTTACTTACGAGTAAGTAACAAACGAGACGAGGGGCCTTGTGACACGGAACACATGACCCTACGTTCGCCTGGGTGCGGGGACCGCCCGTCGCCGTCCCCGCCTTCCTCCCCCGTCCCCCCGCGCACGCCCCGCCGTGCGACGAAAGGCCCCCGCTGATGATCCGACGCTCCTGTTCGACTCTGTTCCTCATCCTGTTCCTCCTGGTCTCCTCCTCCGTCGCGGCCGGCGCGGCCGGCACGTCCTCGAGCCTCGACTACGTCGCGCTCGGCGACTCGTACTCGTCGGGCACGGGCGCGGGATCGTACGACCTCTCGTTCTCGTGCCAGCGGTCCTCCCGGGCCTACCCCGCGCGCTTCGCCGAAGAGAACGCCGTCCAGTCCTTCGGCTTCAGCGCGTGCTCCGGAGCGACGTCCGCGGACGTGCGCGGCAGCCAACTCGGGTCGCTGTCAACCGGAACCGACCTGGTCAGCGTCACCAGCGGCGGCAACGACTCCGGGTTCGTCGACGTCGTCGTCGCGTGCCGGACCGGGACCGACCAGGACTGCTTCTCCGCGCTGGACACGGCCGAGCAGTACATCGCGCAGACTCTGCCCGGTGAACTGGACCTGCTGTACTCGGACATCCGCGCGGGAGCCCCGAACGCCCAGGTCGTGGTGCTCGGCTACCCCCGCCTGTACGAGACGACGACCTGTTTCGGCGCCATCAGCGTCGAACGCCGAGAGCGCATCAACGCCACCGCCGACACCCTCAACTCGGCGCTCCACGGCGGGGCCCAGGCCCACGGGTTCACCTTCGCCGACGTGAGCCCCGCCTTCGAGGGCAGGCGGATCTGCGCCTCCTCGCCCTGGATCCACGGGCCGACGTGGCCGGTGTCGAGCTCCTACCACCCCAACAGCGGCGGTCACGGCTACGGCTACCTCCCCGTGCTGTCGGGGGCCGTGGCGTAGGCCCGCGACGGTACGACGGGCCGCGGCCGGGACACCGGCCGCGGCCCGTCCCCCTTCCCCCGTCCGGCCCGGAGCACGGTCGGCGGACGGCGGACAGGTCCAGGCCCGGTCACGGAACACCGCGCGGTCGTACCGCACCCGCGCGCGCAGCGTGGCGGCCGGGCGCCCCGACGGGTCGGAAGGAAGACCCCGTGCCGGCGCACCGGGCCGTGTGCGGCCGAGCACACGCGGTCACTCCGAACTCGCCACGAGATGCCGGGAACCGAAGCGGGCCCGCCTGTGTCAAAGCAAGGGAAAAGTTCCCCTTGCCCGTCCCCGACTCCACTCCCGTGCGCCCCCGGAGTGGCTGATCCAGCCGACTCCCACTTTGGACATCACTGATCATGAGCAGTCACCTCACCCTCGCCCCCCTGAGCGGCACCGTTCTCGCGCGGGCGACCGCCGGCACCGCCTCCCTCGTCCTCGCGGCGACGCTGACCTCCTGCTCCTTCTCCCTGGGCGAGTTGGAGCCCGTCGGTGAGGACGCCGTCGCGCCGGCCGAGTCCACGCCGTCCGCGGAGCCCGACACCGCCGAGCAGGACGGGGAGGGCGCAGCCACCGAGGACGTCATCGCGGAGCACTCCGAGACCGAAGACGCCCAGAACGTCCTTCCCATGGACGCGTCCGAGGCCCTGACCTGGGACAGTGAGACCTACTGGCTCAGCGGGACCGGGGAGGCGCTCTACAGGCTGGACTGGACGCCCTCGTCCGACATGACCCTGGACCTGACCCACTCCGGCAGCAGCAACTTCATCATCGTGACCTACGGCGCGGACGAGACCCGCTACGCCAGCCTCGTCAACGAGATCGGCGCCTACGAGGGCAGCGTCACGCTCGGCGACCTGCCGCTGCTCGACGGCGCCGAAGCGGTCGACTACCTCCACATCAAGGCCGACGGGGCCTGGACCATCGCCCGCTGACCCGCCGGGGCCGCGCCGCCGGACGCGTTCGTGTACGCACGGAACGACGCGTCCGGCGGCACGGCCCGCGGCCGTGTAGGCGGGCGACGGCCCGGCCGGTGTCCGGGCGCGCCCATCGAGACGGGGGTGCCGCGCCGCGGTGTCACAGTGGCTCCGCTCTCCTGACCGAGGAGTCGCGCAGGTTGAGCTCCGGCAGGACGAGCACCCGTTGTCCGGGGCGGCGTCGGCCCTCCACGAGCCTGGAGACCATCATCTCGACCGCGACCCGGCCGACACGGGCCTTGGGCGGTCGGACGGCCGTGATCGCCGGCTGCGCGAGATGGGCGACCTCGTCGTCGTAGCCGACCAGCGCGATGTCGTCCGGGATCGCGACCCCCTGCTCGGTGAGGTACTGGGCCACGGATATCACATCGGGGTCACTGTGCACGATCAGTGCGGTGATCCCGCGACGGCGGCACCTGTCCAGAATGCCCTCGATGATCTGGCGGTGGCCCGGCACGTACAGGGACACCCCCTGCCGGACCACGAAGTCACTGGGCAGGTCGAGCTCCTCGCAGGCCTTGAACCAACCCTGGACGAGGTGGGCCGACGTCGGACTGCCCTCGGACAGCACCAGCCCGACACGGCGGTGACCGTGCTCGTGGAGGTGGCGCACGGCCATCTCCAGACCCAGCGCGTGGTCGGTGCGCACCCACTCCAGTTGGCTCCCGGTCGGCGTCCAGTGGGGGATCTGCCGCTCGACCATGATCGTCGGCACCGGCAGGCCGCTGATCCAGTCGGCCATCTCCTCGACGCCCTCACCGTCGAGGCTGGGGGCCAGCAGCAGTCCCTGCACCTGGCCGGCCTCGATGAGCCGGCTGATCTGACGGCGGTCCTCGGCCTGGTCGTAGCTGGAGCCGCGCAGCTGGAGCCCGACGCCGAGAGCGGCGGAGGCCGCGCGTGCGCCGCCGACGACCCGCGGCCAGTAGTAGTCCAACGAGGGCACGACCATGCCGATCGTCAGGGGCGTCGCCCGGCGGCGGTTCCGGTGTGCCGGGGCCCGGCCCGGGTCGGGTGCGGTCGGCAGGGTGGCGCCCCCGTGCACCTTGGTGAGCAGGCCGCGGGCGGCCAGGGCGGCGATGTCGCGCCGCACGGTCATCTCACTGACCTCCAGCAGCCTCGCGAGGTCGCGGACCCGTACGGTGCCGTGGCGACGCAACTCGCCCATGAGCCGTTCCCTGCGCTGGTGGGCGAACGGTCGGTCTTCGGTCATTCGGCACTGTCTCACGAAGGTGATCTGTTCGTCTATGAACGTTTTTGTTCGTTCGTGTTCGAGAGGTAGCGGATTCGTGCTGTTGCCGACTATTCCTGGTTCAACGCATGCGGTGAAACGGGCCACTGATCCGTCACAGATCGTTCATGGGAAGGCACATCTGACGCGGACCCGCGGCCCTGGCGTTGCCCCCACGAATGAGGAGAGCCATGCTCCACCCCCGTGCCACCCGTACCCCCCGAGGCGGCCGTTCCCCCCGACGTCCCGCGCACAGGCGCCTGCTCCGCGCGATGCTGGCGGCCTCGCTGACCACGCTGCTCGCCGTGCCGATCGGCGCCCTGCCCGCCGCGTCACCGGCCGCGGCGGCCGACCTGGACGCCTCGCAGTTCGCCGGAGTGAACTGGGCGGTTCCCGGAGACAACTTCGTCGACGGCCCCCTCGTCCTCGAAGGACTGGACCGGTCCGACGGCTATGCGACCGTCAGTGCCAAGGCGGACGCCGTCTACAGCGGTTTCCAGAGCACCGTCGGCGCCAACACCGTCCGGCTGCCCGTCAACACCCACTCCGTCCCCGGTACGGACTGGGGCGACGCCTACGCCGGAGCCGTCGACGCCGCGACGGCCAGGGGCATGAAGGTGATCCTCGGCTACTGGGAGGACGGTGCCTCCTCCGGCGGCAGAATCGTCGACGAAGCCGCCTTCCACGCGATGTGGGACGCCCTGATCGACGAGTACGGGTCCAACGGCCTGGTCTACTTCCAGCCGATGAACGAACCCCACGGCTACAGCGCCAGCGCGTGGGCCGATGTCGCCGCCGACTGGGTCGCGCGCTACCCCTCGGTCCCCAGGGACCGGATCCTCGTCAGCGGCAGCGGCTACAACAGCGAGGTCACCTCGGTGTGCGGCGACAGCCGCCTGGACGGAACCCACCTGTCGCTGCACATCTACGCGTTCCAGTTCGAATCCATGAGCTACGACGCGTGGGTCAACCTGTTCCGGGACCGGATCGGTTCCTGCGGTTCGCGCACCGTCCTGGACGAGTTCGGCGCCCCGATGGACGACGGCCGCGACTACAACGAGTCGAACAGCTCGGACAACTTCGTCCGATACATGCGCGCCGCCACCGATACCGTCCACGATCTCGACATGGGTGCGGTCTACTGGCCGGCCCTCGGCGGCAAGCACACCTACAGGCCCGACTACGACTGGTATTCGCTCTACGCCCTCCACGGCAGCGGCACCGACCTGACGCTGAGCGTGCGCAACCCCACCCAGATCGACCGGCTCACGTACGCCTTCGGCGCCGGCGACAGCACACCCGACACGGGGCTGGAGAACGTCGGCGTGCCGGGCTGCCTCGATGTCCCCGAAGGCACGCAGGAGAACCGCACCCAGGTCCAGATCTGGGACTGCAACGGCGGATCGAACCAGCAGTGGACCAGAACGGCCACCGGAGAGATCACCGTCTACGGCGGCGCGAAGTGCCTGGACGCCCTCGGAGGGGCCTCGTCCAACGGAACGAGGGTCGGCATCTACGACTGCAACGGCCAGGACAACCAGAAGTGGACCTTCCACTCCGACGGCACCCTGCGCAGTGTCGCGTCCGGTCTCTGCCTGGACGTGAGCCGAGAGACGTCCAAGGCCCAGCTCTGGTCCTGCTGGGGCGGCAGTAACCAGCAGTGGCGGGTCGTCTAGAAGTAGTCCGCCGACGCGTGTCGAGCGGGTGCTGCCGTGCGAGCGGCTGGTGGCGGGTGTGACACGGGCCAGTCCAGCGCGGCAGCACCCGGCACGGCTCGAGCCTACGTATCGGGTCGGGAGCTCCTCTTCCTCGGCTTACCGGTCTCGGACGCGGGTCCTGACAAATGCGAGCGCTAATCGTGCCATCAGGAAGGGCGGCCCCGAGCCCTCGCACCCGGAAGCCCGTGTCCGTGATGATCGCCGCCGGCCAGCGCGCCCTTCGCTGCGAGGCCGCCGCCCAGATCGCTGCCATCCAAGGACAGCTCTGGATCCCCCGACCGGCACCAGCGGAAACGGCCACACCACGTGCCCCGCCACCGGCCCGAACGCGAGCAGTGGGCAGCGGTAGCCTCACAGCGTCTCCCGCTTCAGGGATGGGCATCCGACCGTCGCGGCCCGCGACGACTATGGCGAACCGAGAGCGCATGACCACCCGATTCCACACCCACCACATCGACATCCGCGAAAACACCGTGGTCAAGCGCTACATCGACTGGAGCCGAGGTGAGCCGTACCGGGAATGGGCGGCGCTGAAAGTCCTGGACTTCCACGTCCCCGACCTGGCACCGCACCCGATCCACGCCGACCTCGACGCCACTCCACCCGCCATCACGATGAGCCGCCTGCCCGGCCGCGTCCTACGCGGTGAGCCCACCACCAGCGCCCAGATCGAGGCAACCGCCCACGCCCTGGACCGGCTGCATCGGATCCCCACCCGGGCCGTCACCGAACTCGACCCCGCCTCCTGGGGCCCGGAGGCGGCCGTGGCCAAGGTCCGCCGGCTCATCCACGCACGACCTGACCCCGGCAGCGACCCACTGGCGCGGCAAGCCCACCAGGAAGGCACCACCTGGATGGCCACCACCGACCCAGACCACCTCTTGGACAACCCCTACCCGCCTGTCCTGGGCCTGGCCGACGGCAACCACGCCAACTTCCTCTGGGACGGACAGCGCGGATGCGTGCGGCTCATCGACTGGGAGGACTCCGGGCGCAACGACCGCGCCTTCGAGCTCGGCGAACTCACCGAGCACATCTCCCGCACCGACGGCACTCTGGACCCCGAAGCGCTGCTGGCCCAGATCGACCTCACCCCGCGAGAAGCGATGCGAGTGCGCGGATTCCGCCGCCTGGTCGCACTCTGCTGGCTCCTTCAGCTCGGCCCCACCGGCGCCGCCACACCGCACAACCCTCCCGGCACCGCGCGCCGCGTCGCCGAGCGACTACTCAACCTGTTCGGTTGACGCGCTCTTCCTGTCCCAGGACGGAGCGGTTGTACGTCGATCTGCGCGAGAAGGCCCACGCGAGATCATCACCCGGGGCTGTTGATGGCAGCAGCCGCAACCCAAGGTCATCGGTAGTGCTCTCACTCGAGAGTAGACCGGAGAGTTCAGCACCGGTCCATCCCGCGTGCGCGGGGAGCAGGCTTGGTGCTCCGGGAATGGGATGGGCCATGGGAGTCCATCCCCGGATGCGGGGGTCGTCCACCGCCGTGGAGCGCAGGCGCTTGAGGACGAGGTTCTGACGGCGGGAGGCGAGTGTGGTCACGGCGGGGGCGTAGAGCCCCATCCTCACCACGAGGAACATCAGCACCGCGGCGACGGCTCCCAGGTCCAGACGCGGGACGCGGTCGTGCAGGTACACGTAGAACGCGCTGGACGCGGCCGGAACAACGAGCATGGTGACCAGGACCAGCCGGTTCCGGAAGATCTGGATCTCCAGGTAGTGCGTGGTGAGGACGATGGTGGAGCCGTCCTCGCGCAGCCGGTCCAACGCGTCCCACTGGTCGTCGCGGGACTGGATGTCCAGGCCGGTGGTGGGCGCGTCCAGGAAGACCGTCCCTGACGGCGTGGAGGTCGCCGACCGTTCAGGTGTCCAGGAGCCGGGCCAGGTCCTCCGGTGAGGCGGGGTCGGCCGCGTCGTCCGGCAGAAGTCCGTGCGCGCGCAGCGCCCGCCCGACCACCGGGCCCCAGGCGGGTCGCAGCCGGGCCCGGGCCAACAGGTCGGTGTCGCCCAGGACCTCCCCGGCCGGGCCCGCCGCCAGGACCGTCCGGTCCAGTACCAGCGCCTGGTCCGCCCAGCCGTGCGCCAGGTCGACGTCGTGCGTGGACACCACGAGCGTGGTGCCCCGGGCCCGTAGGGAGTCCAGGGTCGTCACCAGTTCCGCCACCCCCGCCGGGTCCAACCCGGCCGTGGGCTCGTCCAGGATCAGCACGTCGGGGAGCATCGCCATCGCCCCGGCCAGCACCACCCGTTTGCGCTGGCCGTAGGAGAGCAGGTGGGTGGGCCGGTCCGCGAGCGCGGTGATGCCGAGCGCGTCCAGCGCCCAGTCCACCCGCTCACGCACCTGGTCGCCGGGCAGGTCCAGGTTGAGGGGGCCGAACGAGACGTCCTGGCCGACGGTGGCGGAGAACAGCTGGTCGTCTGGGTCCTGGAAGACCATCTGCACCCGGCGGCGCAGTCGGTCCCGGGCGCGCCGACCGTGCGTCAACGGGTCCCCGTCCAGCAGCACCGACCCCCGGGTGGGCGCCAGGCTGCCGGCCAGCAGCCGCAACAACGTGGTCTTGCCACCCCCGTTCGGGCCCAGTACCGCCAGCAGTCCGCCGTTGCGGATCCGTACGTCCACCCCGGTCAGGGCGGGGCCCGTGCCCTCGTACTCGTAGTGCAGGCCGTTCCCGGCCAGGACGGGCGGGACGCCGGGTCCGGCCGGCGCGGGGTCCGCCGCCGTGGCGGCGGGGAGGCCGGACCGGGGTCGGGCGCGCATGCGTGCCTCCAAGGAGTCGTCGGCGGTTCCAGTGCTCACAGCAGGACCGCGTGGGTGAGGGAGAGGGCGGCGACCAGCAGGGCCGGAGCGGCGGCCGCGGCCAGCTCCACCGGCCGAACCGGCTGCTCGGCGGTCTGGACTGTGAGCCGCCCGGTGTATCCGCGACAGGCCAGGCCGTCCTGAAGCCGCCGTGCCCGGTCCAGGGAACGGACCAGCAGCACCCCGCCCAGCGCACCCGCCGAACGGATTCCGGACCGCCGGGAGTGGTAGCCCAGCCGCCCCGCCTGGCCGGACGCGACGCGCTGAGCGGTCTGCAACAGCACCATCAGCATCTGGTAGGTCAGGGCGATCACCTCGACTAGGGCGGTGGGCAGCCGGGAGCGGCCCAGGCGGGCGAGCAGGTCGGCCATGGGCGTGGTCAGGACGAACAGGAGCTGGGTGCCGAGTGCGGCGGAGGCCCGCGCCACCACGGCGGCGGCCCGTTCCGGCCCCCCTTCGGCCCAGCCCAGTTCCCCCGGACCGCCCACGGTCAGCAGAAGTGGGACCGCGCTGGTGATGATGAGCAGCAGCGGCGCGGCCGCCACACGTGCCAGCAGCCCGAAGGGGACGCGGGCCGCCGCGGCGGCCGCCAGCGTGGCCGCGGCCACCAGCGCGGCGCCCGGCCACGGTGGCAGCAGCAGTGCGCACGCCAGCAGCCCACCGCACAGGACCCCCTTCACGGCGGGGTGGTACCGCCGCCACCGGCTCCGGTAGGCGGCGGTATCGATCGGTGTCACGCGGGGTCAGCGTTCGGAGGCGTCGTCGCTCGGCTCCGGCTCGGCGGCGCCGGGGCCGTGGCCGGTTCCGGGCCCCGCACCGCTCGGCGCGACGGGCGACGCCGCGGCGTGGCCCGATCCCGTCACGGGCCGCAGCCTGGACCGTGTGCGCACCACCCCGAAGACGTAGCCGACGATTCCGGCGCCGATCGCCGCCTGCAGGGCGAACAGCCCGGACTCGACCTCACCCGAGGGCAGCTCGAACACGGGCGACAGCCACGGCTCGTACTCGGGATCCAGTTCGTTCACCAGGCTCTCGGCCTCGCCGTCGGCACCGGCGAACGGCTCTTCCAGGTGGTCGGCGGCGCCCGTCAGCAGCGGCAGTACGGCCAGGACGGCCACGGCTCCCAGCAGGGCCCAGGTCACCCACGCGCGGGGCTTGCTCGTGTCGCTCATGCGGTGGTCCCCTCTTCGCGGGTCTCGGCGGGGGTCGTGGGCGCGGCGGAGGGCCGCCCTGCGGACTCGGCCCCGGGTGCGGGCGTCGCCGCGGCCGCGCGCAGGAGTCCGAGCCGGACCAGGTCACCACGGCTGACGGAGGTGAGGATGCGGACCACGGCCACGGTGATGAGGCCTTCGATGACCGCGATGGGGATCTGGGTGAGGGAGAAGATGGCCGCGTACTTGGCGAACGCGCCGACGATCCCGCTCACCGGGTCCGGGTGCGCCAGGGCGAGCTGGAAACTGGTGACGGTGTAGGTGCCCAGGCTGGCCGAGAACGCCGCCGCGAACACCGACACGGACATCGACAGCCCTTCGGACAGCCGGGCGGTGGCCGCTCTCAGCAGCCTGAAGGCGCCGTAGGCCACCCAGGGGCCGACCACGGCGAGCGAGAAGGCGTTGGCTCCGAGCGTGGACAGTCCGCCGTGCGCGAGCAGAAGCGCCTGGAAGAGCAGGGTGATCGTGCCCAGGACCGCCATCACCGGTGGTCGGAAGAGCACCGCGCCCAGGCCGACCCCGACCGGGTGGGAGCTGGTTCCGGTCGCCGAGGGGATCTTCAGCGCCGAGAGGACGAAGCAGAACGCGCCGGCGGCGCCGAGCAGCAGCTTGGCGTCGGGGTTGGCCCGCATCTCGCGGGTGAGGGAGCGTACGCCGTGGACGATGAACGGGGCCGCGGCCGCGGTCCAGGCGGCGGCGTGCAGCGGGGGCAGCAGGCCTTCGGGTATGTGCATTGTCGGGGGACCAATCTCCAGCACCTCGTGGACGGTCGTCAGTGCCGTGGCCGGTCTCCTGGCTGCAGGGTCACCGCCCCCGAGTCCGCCTTCCCAGGTCCGCACCCCTCAGGGGTGCTTTCCCAGTGGCGTGTGGCCGTGTGCCGCCGAACGGAATCCGGCGGCACACGGGACGCGAGGGCTTCCCGTGCACAGTGGCGAGGGCCGCGCCGGATTCTCACCGGACTTCCCGAACACCACGGCACCCCGAAGGTAGGCCCTGGGAGCGGGATTGGCAATAAGCGCGGGGCGGCGGGCTCGCAGGGCAGCCCGCGCGAGGGGGCGCCGACGCACCTCGACGGAACGCGCGGTGTCAAGCGGCGCAGGTCCCCCTCCGCGGGTCACGAAAGCCCCGCGGCCATGACGTCCGCCTCTGGCGGACGTGCCCCGCGGGTCCCTAGCGTGGCGTAGGAAGGGACCACGAGCGGCTGGGGGAAACCATGGTCCACGAACACGCACCCGTGGTGGCGGCGGTCAACGGAACACCAGCGAGCGACCGGGCCCTCGACTGGGCCGCGGACGACGCACGGTCGCGGGGCCTGGATCTGCGCGTCGTGTACGCGTTCGACTGGCCGCACTACCACGCCGTACCGCACGGCCTACCCGGCTTCGACCTGGACGAGTTCGCACGCCGCATCGTGGAGGAAGCGCGTCGGCGGGTGCTGGAGCGCGTCCCCGACCTCACCGTCGAGGCGGTGCACATCACCGGGGACCCCGAACCGGTCCTGCTGCGGGAGAGCCAGAAGGCGCACTCGCTGGTCGTCGGCGCGCACCGCATGACGACCCTGGACGCCGTCCTTCCGGATTCGACGGCCCTGGACCTGCTCGTCGCCGCGTCGTGCCCGCTCGTCGTCGTTCCCGACCGGGATCCGGGTCCCGCCAAGGGACGCGTCCTGGTCGGCGTCGACGGGTCGGCGACCTCACGGGCCGCCGCGGAGTGGGCGTTCTCCACGGCCGACGTCCGCGGGTCCGTGCTGCGGGCGGTGACGGTCCACCGGGGCGGCCCCTGGTGGCGTTTCGGTGCGCTGGAGGATCCGTCCTGGACCAGGACGGACGAGGAGAGGAAGACCGAGGAGGCCGCGGCCGAGAAGGAGGCCCGGCGGATACTGTCGGAGTCGATCGCGCAGGAGCGCGCGAACCGGCCGCGGGTGCGGGTCGAGGAGGTGGTGGCGACGGGCCACCCGGTCGAGGCCCTGTGCGCCACGGCCTCGGACTGTGACCTGATGGTCGTGGGATCGCGCGGGCGCGGCGGTTTCGCGGGGATGCTGCTGGGCTCGGTGAGCCGGAACGTGATCTCACACAGCCCGTGCCCGGTCGCGATCATCCGCCCGCCGCACTGACGCGGAGGCCGCGGGCGCCGCGGGCGCCGGGGCGGTCATACCGCGGCGGCGCCCGGGGGCCGGCTGGAGGACAGGTCCGCGGCGATCGCCCCGGCCCAGTCGTCGATCTCCGTCCAGTCACGGAAGTCGCCGTAGCGTCCGCCCATGATCCGGTAGACGGCACGACCGAACATGGGCAGGTGTTCGGGGCTCAGGGCGCCGGCCAGGAGGCGGTGTTCGCGGAGACGGGCGCTTTCGCGCAGCTCCGTGACCTCCTGGGGGTCCCGGGCGTGCTTGTGGAACCAGCCCCCGACGGCCCGTGCCAGCCCCACGCTGAACGCCCAGACCGGCCGTTGGCCGAGCGGCGCGGTGTTGGCGTGCAGGTAGTCGGAGGCCTCCGCGAGCCAGGCGCCGCCGTGCACGGCGCTACCCAGGACCACGGCCTCGTAGCCGTCGGCCGAGGGGGCGTCGGCCAGGGTCCACACCTCCACGCTGTGCCCGCGCTCGCTCAGGCGGTCGGCGATCCTCTGCGCGACCTCCCGGGTGGATCCGTGTTCGCTCGCATATCCGACCAACACCCTCATGCCGGAACCTCCGTGTCCCCTCGCTCCCCTCCAGCCTGGGTGCGGGGACGTCGGCGGCGCTAGGGGCGCAGTTCCCCGCCCGAGGGGGCCGAACGACCTGCGAAAAGACGCCCCAGAGCCCTGACCGCGGCTCACCGAGGGGGTGCAGTGTCGAACGTGGGGGCGACCGAACGGCCGTCCCGGAGAGGTGGCCGACATGACCGATGGCACACGCTACCCGGTACGAGTCGAGGCGACGCCCGATCCCACGGTGAGCCGATGGCTCTGGCTTGTGAAGTGGCTGCTGGCGCTGCCCCACTACATCGTGCTGTTCTTCCTGTGGATCGGCTTCTTCGCCGTGACCGTGGTGGCCTTCTTCGCGATCCTGTTCACCGGCCGCTATCCGCGGAGGTTGTTCGAGTTCAACACCGGGGTGCTGCGATGGAGCTGGAGGGTCGGGTTCTACGCCTACTGGGTGCTGGGCACCGACCGCTACCCGCCCTTCACCCTGTCCGGAGACGTCGACTACCCCGCGCGGCTGACGGTCCGGGCACCGGAACGGATGTCCCGCGGACTGGTCCTGGTCAAGTGGTGGCTGCTGGCGGTTCCGCACTACCTGGTGGTGGGGCTCTTCGTCTACGGGGGCGTGAGCATCACCACGGGCTGGACGGACGAGGGGGCGGCCGAAGCGGCCGGGACGGTGTTCCGCTCACCCGGGCTGATCGGCCTGCTCGTGCTGTTCGCGGCCATCGCCCTGCTCTTCACGGGAACCTATCCTCGGGGCCTGTTCGATCTCGTGGTCGGCCTGAACCGCTGGGTGCTGCGGGTCATGGTCTACGCCGCGCTGATGACGGACCGCTACCCGCCCTTCCGCCTGGACACCGGCGGATCGGAACCGGAGGAGACCGTTGCGGACGACTGGCGCGCTGGGAGCCCGCCGGGCGGCCCGGCGGTGTGATCCCTCCTCCGGTGGGGGCCGGTCTCCGGCTCCCACCGGAGGACCGTTCCCGTGGTTGGCGGGTGCCCTGTGGCCCGGCTGTGCGCCGAGGCCGCGCATGAAACCCCCGGCCCCGCGGCCGCTCCCGGTGTCCGGGGCGGTCCCCTCCGATGTCCGGGGGCGGTCCGTCCCGCCGCGGGGACGCACCGGTCGCCGGCCCTCCCCCGCGGCAGGCGCCGGTCCTTGCGCTACCACCGCTGCGCTACCACCGCGTCCCGGTTCCGGTCTCACCCCGTGTCCCGGTTCCGCTCTCCCCGGCCGAAGCTGAACCCCGGGACCCGCCGGGACGGCGTTCGTCGTCCCCGACGCCCCGGTCGGGGTCGGCGAGGACGTGGAAGTTCTCCTCCTCCTGGGCGAAGTGCAGGCGCAGGACGGCGTGGAGCTCGATGGCCAGACGGGCCGCGTACCGCTGAGCCCGGCCGTCACCGGGCGCTCCGGCGGCCTCGTCCAGGGCCATGCGCAGGCGCCGCGACAGATCCTCGATCTCCTTGTGCCCCCGGCTCATCGTGGCGGTGGTCTCGGGCCCTCCCAGGGCCCCGGCGACCCGCGGGTAGAGCAGGTGCTCGTCCCGCTCCTCGTGCACGGCCAGGTCGTCGAGGAAGTCGCGGAGCCCGGCCGCCGTCGCGGCCGTGTCCGGCCCCCCGCCGGCCAGCTGCTCGGCCGCGGGTACGAGCGCCTCGATCCGCGGCCACAGCCGGGAGTGCTCCTCCTCCAGTGCGCGCACGAGCTCGGCGTCGTCACCGCGCAGCTCCGGCACGCGGCCGCGGCGACCGCCGGTCAGGGCCCGCAGGGCGTTGAGGATCACCACGACGTCGATCGCCTCCTGGGTGAGCGCGCCCGCCGTCGGGGGCAGCAGACCGATCGCGGCGACGACCATCGCGACCGCCGACAGCAGCATCCCGGCGCCGGCGCTCTGGCGTGCGATCACCCGGGTGCGGCGGGCGATGGCCAGGCTCTCGGCCACCCTGGACAGACGGTCCACGGTGACCACGACGTCCGCGGTCTCCGATGAGGCGGTCGAGCCCCGGGCACCCAGTGCCACGCCCACCCCCGCGGCGGCCAGGGCGGGGGCGTCGTTGACGCCGTCACCGACCATGACCGTCGCGGCGTGCCCGCTCTCGGCCCGCACCACGTCCACCTTGTCCGAGGGCGACTGTTCGGCGTGCACCGCGTCCGCGCCCACGTACGCGGCGACCCGCTCGGCGACCTCGCCCCGGTCCCCGGTCACCATGACGGCTCTCTCGATGCCCGCCAGGCGCAGGAGCCGCAGCGTGCGGGGTGCGTCCGCGCGCAGCCGGTCGCGCAGGAGCAGGACTCCGCGCAGCTGTCCGTCGACACCGACGAACACGGTCACCGCCCCGTCCCGGGCCCCTTCGGCGCGGGCCCGGGCCACCCAGTCGGGCTCGGCGGCGCCCTCTCCGGCCCAGGCGGCCTTGCCCACGCGGACCGGTCGTCCGCCGACCGTGCCGCCGATCCCCTGCCCCAGTTCCTCGGCCGTCTCCTCGGGCTGTTCGAGGCGCAGACCGCGCTCACGGGCCGCGCGCACGATCGCCGTGGCCAGCACGTGCGGCGAGACCTGGTCGAGCGAGGCGGCCAGGCGCAGGACCTCGTCGGGGGACGTTTCGGGGCCGACGGCCGTGCGGCTCAGCCGGGGCCGCCCCTCGGTCACGGTTCCGGTCTTGTCGAAGAGCAGCACCCGGGCATCGGCCAGCCGCTCCAGGGCCGAGCCTCCGCGCACGATCACCCCCCGACGCGCCGCCCGCGACATGCCGGAGGTGAAGGCGATGGGCGCGGCCAGGATGAGCGGGCACGGCGTGGCCACCACCAGGACCGCCACCGCGCGCACGGGGTCGCCGGAGAGCCACCAGGCGGCGCCCGCGATCACGACGGTGACCGGGAGGAAGACGGCCGCGTAGCGGTCGGCCATGCGCACGAACGGCGCCGTGCGGGCCTGGGCCTCACGGGCCAGTCGGACGATCGCGGCGAACGCGCTCTGCCCGGCGTCGGTCGTGGCGCGCATGCGGAAGGGGCCGCCGGCGTTGACGGTGCCACCGCGCACCTCCTCGTCCACGGCGCGCTCGGCCGGGAGGGGTTCGCCGGTCACCACCGATTCGTCCACCACGGCCGGTCCCCGGGTGACACGGCCGTCGACGGGCAGGGTCTCCCCGGGCCGGACCAGCAGGAGGTCGCCGGGGCGCACCTGTTCGGCCGGGACGGTGGCCACCTGGTCGCCGTCGACGAGGTGCGCGGTACGGGGGGCGCGGGAGAGCAGGTCGCTCAGATCCCGGCGGGCGCGCCGGTCCGCCCGGTCCTCCAGCAGCCGGCCTCCGGTGAACATGAGGGCGACGATCGCGCCCGCGGCCAGCTCTCCCACGAGCACGGCGCCGACCAGTGCCAGCAGGGCGATGACGTCGGCGCCCCCCTCGCGGTGCCGCAGCCCCCGCAGCACCCACCACGCCGAGGCGACGGCGGCGACGGCGGTCGCCACCAGCCAGGCGGTGTCGGAGGCCACCACGAGTCCCGACACGCGCAGGGCCCCGCCGACCACCAACCCGGTCAGGCACACGGCGAACAGAGCGACCGGAGCGGTCAGGAGCGGACGGGACCCGCGCTCCTCAGAATCCATGGCATCCATACCGTCCACTGTGCGTCGGAGGACGCACTCGCGGCAGGGCAGGAAGTCGCACCCGGACGGGGCCTATGGCCGCTCCCCCGCGTCCGGGCACGTGCCGGGCCGCCCCCGCGAGGTGTTCCCCCACCACTTGGGTGGCATCGGCCCGGCCGCACGGCACGGGCGACGGCGTACGCCTCCCGGGCATCCCGCGCCGGTGGGTCACGGTGCGGGGATCCTCCGCACACGCGCCGCGCGGGACTCCTCGTTCCTTTCAGCCTGCCCCGCTCCAGCGCCCGCGCCAAGGCACGGACGTCCTCGGCCGAAGGGGCGTTGGGGCCGGTCACCATGCCCCCTCACCTCCCGGCCTCCGCGGCGCCGGGAAGGCGGGGGCGACCGCGCGTCCGGGGACCTTGGCCCACGGATCGGGGACTTCGGACCGGTGACGGCGCGGGCCCGGGCGAGCAGGATCGGAGTTGAGAGATCCGGAAGGGGAGGATTCCCATGAAGAGGTCGATCCTGGTCGGGGTGGACGGATCCGAGACGGCACTCAAAGCGGTCGACTGGGCCGCCGCGGAGGCGGACCGGCGCGGCCTGCGCCTCCTCCTGCTGACGGCGTTCACCATGTACACCGCCGAGGCGGCGTTCGCCTGGCGGGAGCAGGACCTCAGAGTCAGCCTCGACCGCATACTCGACGAGGCACACGATCGGGCCCTGGCCGTGGCTTCCGACCTGGAGGTCGAGAAGACCTCGGTCCTGGACGCGCCGACGGCGGCACTGCTGCACCGGGCCGGAGAGGCGGCGATGGTCGTCGTCGGCCTGCGGGGCCGGGGCGGCTTCCCCGGGCTGAAGGCGGGATCGGTGGCCTACCGTGTGGCCGCGCACTCGCCCGTTCCGGTGGTCGTGGTCGGCCCCGAACCCGAGACGGAGGGCGAACCGGTCGTCGTGGTCGGCGACGACGGATCCCCGCATGGGCAGAAGGCACTGGCCGCGGCCTTCGACGCGGCATCCACGGGCTCGGCCCGCGTGCGCGTCCTCCGGGCCTGGGAACCGCTCATTCCGCCGCCGCAGATGATGGTCTCCTACGACCTCGGCGCGATGCGCGCCAGCGAGGAGAAGGCACTGCGCCAGGACCTGGAACCCTGGTTCGCCAAGTACCCCGACGTCCCGGTCGACGCGGAGACCGTGGAGTCGGCGCCCGTGCCCGCCCTGGCTCGCGCGGCGCAGGGGGCCCGCCTCCTCGTGGTCGGCGCGCGCGGACTGCACGGACTCCCGGCCCTGGCTTTGGGAGCGACGGCCCACGGACTCCTGCACCACGCGCCGTGCCCGGTCATGATCGTGCACGCCGGGTGAACGGCGGCGGCGCGCCGATGACGGTGGAGCGCCCCGGTCCGGGAGGGGCGTAGTGCCCGCCGGGAGCGGGGCCCAGGGCCCTGGGCCGGTGGACTCCGGCGGGCCAGACTGGGAGTGGACGCGCTGCCGGGCCCGGCGGGGTACTCCCGCCCTGGCCGGTCGCGCCGACCGAGCCGCCCGGCCACCGTCCGGGCGGCCGGGACACGAGGGGAGCCCGTGATGAACACCGTTCGCGACGTCATGACGACCGAGGTCTTCTCGGTCACCGAGGACACCGGTTACCGGGAGGTCGTCGAGGCGCTGGTCGCTCACCGGGTGAGCGCGCTACCCGTGACCGACGACGAGGGGCGCGTGGTCGGCGTGGTGTCCGAGGCGGACCTGCTCCACAAGGAGGAGTTCGTGGGAGGGGACTACGAGCCGCCCCTGCGCGCCCGGCTGAGGGCCCACCTGGGCCCTGGAGGGAGTGCGAGTGACAAGGCCGCGGCCAGGAACGCGTCCGCGCTGATGACGAGTCCCGCCTTCACCGTGTCCCCCGAGGCGGGTGCGGCCCGAGCCGCCCGGCTGATGGAGCGGCACGGAGTCAAGCAGCTCCCGGTCGTCGGCGAGAAGGGGCGGCTGCTCGGGATCGTGAGCCGACGGGACCTGCTGTCGGTGTTCTTCAGGGAGGACGACGCCATCGCGCGGGAGGCCCAGAACGAGATCGACGAGGCCCTGCGGCCCGTACGCGTCCACGAGCCGTCCGTCTCGGTCGAGGACGGGGTGGTGCGGCTGTCGGGCGTCGTGGACAAGCGGAGCGACGCCCAGACTCTGATCCGCCGGGTCAGGAGGGTGGAGGGCGTCGTGGCCGTCGACTCCGAGCTGGGCTGGCGCGTCGACGACGTCGTTCCCGACCACGTCCAATGGCGCTCCGGAACCCTCTGACGCGCCACGTCTCCCGACGAGGAGGAGGCCGAGGCGACGGAGCCGCGGCCTGGAGCCGGGTGGGGGTGCTCTGCCCGCCCGGACGGGCGCCGGGTGGACCGGCGGGTGCCGTGGCGTGCCGCACACGGACGGCCCCTGGGTCCGTTCCGGCGCCGTGACCGGGTCATGCTGGTTCCATGGACAACCACGACGACCGCATCCGGGTGCGCGGCGCCCGCATCCACAACCTGAAGAACGTGGACACGGAGCTGCCCCGCGACGCCCTGGTCGCCTTCACCGGGGTCTCCGGGTCGGGGAAGTCCTCCCTGGCCTTCGGAACGCTCTACGCCGAGTCCCAGCACCGGTACCTGGAGTCGGTGGCACCGTACGCCAGGCGGCTGCTCCAGCAGCTCCCGGCCCCGGACGTGGACGACGTCACCGGGATGCCGCCGGCCGTGGCGCTCGCGCAGCCGCGCACCGCTCCCTCGGTGCGCTCCACCGTGGGCACCCTGACCACGCTCTCCAACACGCTGCGCATGCTCTTGTCCCGGGCGGGCACCTATCCGCCCGGGGCCGAGCACCTGGACTCCGACTCCTTCTCCCCCAACACCGTGGCCGGCGCCTGCCCCGTCTGTCACGGTGAGGGGGTCGAGCACGAAGTGACCGAGGGGTCGCTGGTGCCCGACCCCGGGCTGAGCATCGCCGAGGGGGCCGTCGCCTCCTGGCCGGGGGCCTGGCAGGGCAAGAACCTGCGCGACATCCTCGACACCCTCGGGTACGACATCCACCGGCCCTGGCGCGAGCTGGCCCAGGCCGAGCGCGACTGGATCCTGTTCACCGAGGAACAGCCCGTGGTGACCGTCCACCCGGTGCGCGAGGCGGGCCGTGTCCACCGCCCCTACCAGGGCAAGTACAGCAGCGCCCGGAGGCTGGTCCTCAAGGCGTACGCGTCCTCCGCCAGTGAGGCCCGGCGGCGCAGGGCGGCCGAGTTCATGGTCGACCGGACCTGCGGGGAATGCGGCGGTCGGCGGCTGCGGCAGGAGGCGCTGCGGGTCACCTTCGCCGGGCGCACCATCGCCGAACTGGCGGCGCTGCCCCTGACCGAACTCGTCGCCCTGCTCCGCCCCTGGCGGGATGACACGGGTGCGGCCGGCGCGCTGGTCGGGGAGATCACGGCACGGGTCGAGGTGTTGGCGGAACTGGGCCTGGGTTATCTGAGTGTGGCCCGGCCCGCACCGACCCTGTCCACCGGGGAGTTCCAGAGGATTCGGCTGGCCACCCAACTGGGCACGGGGCTCTTCGGGGTGGTCTACATCCTGGACGAGCCCTCCGCCGGTCTGCACCCGGCCGACTGCGAGGCGCTCACCGGGATTCTCCGGCGCCTGCGCGACGGGGGCAACACCGTGTGCTTCGTCGAGCACGACCCGGGCATCGTGCGCGGCGCGGACTGGATCGTCGACGTCGGTCCGCAGGCGGGCGAGCACGGCGGTCGCGTGCTGTACAGCGGCCCGGTGTCCGGGCTGGGCGGGGTCCGGGAGTCGGTGACCCGCCGCTACCTGTTCCACGACGTCCTGCCGGAGCACGTCACCCACTCCCCCAGCGGGCACCTGGAACTGCGGGGAGCCCGCCGCAACAACCTGCGGGAGCTGGACGCCGACATCCCCCTGGGCGTGTTCACCGCCGTCACCGGGGTGTCGGGTTCGGGCAAGTCCTCCCTGCTGGCGGAGATCGCGGACCGCGCCGCGCAGCGCGGCCGGGTGGTGTGGGTCGGCCAGCAGCCCATCGGTCGGACGCCGCGCTCCAATCTGGCGACCTACACCGGGCTCTTCGACACGGTGCGCAAGCTGTTCGCGGCCACCGAGGCGGCCCGCTCGCTCGGCTACGGGCCCGGCCGGTTCTCCTTCAACGTCGTGGGGGGACGCTGCCCGACCTGCGAGGGAGAGGGGTTCGTGTCGGTGGAGCTGCTGTTCCTGCCCACGACCTACGCCCCCTGCCCGACGTGCGACGGCACGCGCTACAAGGACGACACGCTCCAGGTACGGTACCGGGGGCGCACGATCGCGGACGTACTCGCGATGTCGGTCGAGGAGGCGGCGGGGTTCTTCACCGAGGAGCCGTCGGTGCGGCGCTCCCTGGAGACCCTCTGCGGCGTCGGTCTGGGCTACCTGCGTCTGGGCCAGCCCGCCACGGAGCTGTCCGGCGGCGAGGCCCAGCGGATCAAGCTCGCCACGGAGCTCCAGCGTCGGCGCGTCGCCGACACGGTCTACCTGCTCGACGAGCCCACCACCGGACTGCATCCCCACGACACCGACGTCCTCCTCGGCCGTCTGCGCGACCTCGTCGGCGCGGGCGCCACCGTGGTGGCGGCCGAGCACGACATGCGGGTGGTGGCCACCGCCGACCACGTCATCGACCTGGGGCCGGGCGGTGGTTCGGAGGGCGGCCGGATCGTCGTGCAGGGCACGCCCTCGCGGGTCGCGGCGGCCCCGGACAGCCGCACCGGGTCCTACCTGAAGAGTCTGCTCTGACGCACCGGGCCCGCGTGCCCGACCCGTTTCCGGCGGCCGGTCGTCACACGTCCGGCCTGGTGAGCGCGTCGGAGTCAGGGGAGCAGGTCGTCCAGGGCCTGGCTCCAGGAGGTGAAGCGGACGGCCCTGTCGTCGAGGTAGGCGACGGCGGGCAGCTTGCGGTCGGTGACCAGCAGGACGCCCCGCTCGTTCCAGACATCGCCCTCGTACCCGGTGCGACAGTCGAAACCCTGGTCGATCAGCCATGCGGCGACGTCGTCCGCACGCCGGGTGGTGTGGATGAACACGGCGTACTCGTCCATGAGTGCGCGCAGGCCTTCGATGGCACCGGGTACGGGGGCGTCATAGACGGTGCCGTCCTGCCAGCCCTTGGAGTACGCGTGGATGACACCGTCGAAGTCGACGGCGAGGGTGTTGGGGCGCGACACGGTGGCCTCCGAGTGTTCGTCGCCGACGGCGGGTACCGCCTTCCCGGCCTGCTCGCCACGAGGATGCCATCGGGTCCGTGCCTGATCGGTGCGCCCACGCTGACGACGGCGGCTTCGCCCTCCCGGGAGAACCCGTGCGGACGGCGCGGCCGAAGCGGGCACGTCCGTCGTTCATCCCAGGACGAGGACGCCGACCGTGGTCAGGGTCGCGGCGCCGATGGTGAGGATCACGGCCAGCGCGATGCGGCCGACTCGGCCCTCCTCCGGCGTGGGGTCCTGGTCACCGGGGTTGCAGCAGGCGCTCACCGGGGCTCCTCCGTGGTGGTGTCGTGGACGGCGGGCCGACCGATCCCCAGAAGGACGGGGCCGGTGTGTGCAGAGTAACCGAGGTGGTGCGTGCCGTGCGCCCGCACGAGACGGGGCTGCCCCGACACGCGGACCCGCGCCTGGACGACAGCACCGGCGGTGGACCAGGGGGCGATCGCGGGGAGCCCCGAGGAGGCCCTGCCCGAGGGCGTCCCGGCTACGGAACCGAGAGCGACGCCGGTCCCTTTGGGTAGGATTTGTGCTGTGTTGGCGATGATCTGGAAGCGGCGTCGGAGGCCCAGGACCGGGGCCCTGCTGCTGTCGCTGCTGTTCGCCGCCCACGTCCTCTGCGCCGCCGGTGCCATGGAGTCCGCCTCGGCGGCGGAAGCGGACGGGGCCGCCACAGGCGTCGGTTCGGCGTCGTCAGCGGGAGTCGGCTCCGCCCCGTCCGACGGCGCGGCCGAACAGCACCGCCATCCCTGCCCGTCGGAGGCGGGCGCGAGCGTCGACCAGCGCGCGCCCGCGGTCGCGGGGGCCGTACTGCTGGGCCTGGGCACCGGCACCGGCACCGGCACGACCCCGCTGCGAGCACCTTCGGTCCGCGCGGTCCCGTCACAGCCGTCGGGCACCGCGGCCGTGCCGTGGAGCGGGACACGACTGCTCATCTCACTCTGTGTGCAACGGGTCTAACCCGGCACCCCGGCCCGCCCCGCGCGGCGGCGCACCGCGGTCGCGGGAACGGACGTCCTGTCCGTGCCGGGCCCCGGACACCGTCGACGCCCACGACCCGGGCCACCGCGCAGCTCGAACGCCGCGATCCGTCCCCACGTCCCGACCTCCTTCCGGGCACACCCCGCGCTCCCGGAACGAGGGTCCCCGAACCGCACACGGAGCATCCACGATCATGGGCACCTTCCCCGCCGACCCGAAGAGACGCCTCGCACTCGGCCTGCTCGCCCTGGGCGTGCTGGGCGCGACCTCGTGCTCGGCACCCCCGGCCGACACCTCGGCCGAGGAGGAGCCGCAGGCCACGTCCGATCCGGTCACCGTCCGCATCACCCCTGAGGACGGCGCGTCCGACGTGCGCCCCGACCTGCCGGTCGTCGTCGAGGCCGAAGGAGGAACCCTCACCGACGTACGGGTCACGACGGCCGGGCAGGAGGGCTCCGGCCCCGACGAGATGACCGGATCCCTCAACGACGACGAGACCGAGTGGACCAGCGACTGGACACTGCTTCCGGGCGCCGACATCACGGTGACCGCCACCGCCGAGACCGACGACGGGGAGCACGCCGAGGCCACCCACGCGTTCTCCACGCTCGCCGCGACGCCGGGCCGGCGCCTGGAACTGCAGTCGAACTTCCCCATCAGCGGCCAGACCGTCGGTGTGGGCATGCCCGTCATCGTCAACTTCGACCTGCCCGTCCAGAACAAGGCGCGGGTGGAGTCGGCGATGGAGGTGCTCTCCGAGCAACCGGTGCTGGGCGCCTGGAACTGGTTCGGCGACCGGACCGCGGTCTTTCGCCCGGAGGAGTACTGGCAGCCCGAACAGGACGTCACCGTCGACCTCCGCCTGGCCGGGGTGCAGGCGAGTGACGGCGTCTACGGCATCGAGAACCACCGGCTCGAATTCACCGTGGGACGGTCCCAGATCAGCACGATCGACAGCGACACCAAGCGCATGACCGTCGAGCGCGACGGAGAGCAGGTCAAGGACTTCCCCACCAGCATCGGCAAGGCCGACGTCGAGCGCTACACCACCACCAGCGGCGTCCACCTCACCATGGAGAAGTACGAGGACCTGGTCATGGACTCCTCCACCGTGGGCGTTCCGGTCGACAGCGAGGAGGGCTACGAGATCGAGGTCGAGTACGCCGTCCGCTTCTCCGACAGCGGCGAGTTCACCCACGCGGCACCGTGGAACGACCGGCTCGGCGAGGCCAACCTCAGCCACGGGTGCCCCAACCTGTCCACCGCCGACGCCCAGTGGTTCTACGAGAACTCCTACATGGGCGATCCGCTGGTCGTCACCGGAACCGACCGCGAACTCGAGGTCGACAACGGATGGGGCTACTGGCAGCGTTCCTGGGACGCGTGGCTGGCAGAGAGCGCCACCGGCACCGCCGACGACACCGGTGAGCCCGGCACACCCGGCTCCCCGCACGGCGCGTAGGGCGTCCCGGAACCCGCCGGGGGCCGTCGCCGACTCCCGACCGGCGTCGGCCGTCGGCGGTGGCCCCCGGCGACGGAGCCGTCGCCGCCGCGGCCTCCGCTGTGCCCGCACCGGCCGCCGCCGTCCGGCCGTGGATCAGGCGGGAGCGAGTCCGATCCCGGCGCAGGCGTCGCGGAACGCGTCGAGGCCGAAGGCGTCGACGGGTCCGACGACGCCCGGCGTGGCGTCGGAGCCGGTGGTGAGGCGATGGGCGGCCCAGGCGATGAGTGCGCCGGTCAGGCTGTAGGGGTTGGGGCCTTCGAGGTGGACCTCGGCGAGTGGCGCGCCGTCCGGGGCACCGGTCGAGGCGAGGGCGACGACATGGCTGCGGGTGCGCGCGCGTGCGGTGGCGTCGGGGCCGCCGGGCGGGCCGGCCGCGAGCGGGCGGGTCAGGAGTTCGGTCAGCCCGCGGCCGCCGGGCACGCGGTTCACGGCGTCGGCGACGGCGGTCAGCAGGGAGATCGGGTGGCTGAGAGCGGGGAAGCAGCCGTTGTAGACGGTGATGTCGCTCAGCGCGGGACAGGTCTCGGGCAGGAAGAGCACTTCGGTGCCGGAGACCAGGAACGCCGACGTGCGGCGGCCGCCGACGGTGAAGCCGCGGACGCGGGAGGCGGTGCGTTCCTCGACCAGCCGGTGCCGGGACCGGCGCACCGACGGCAGGGTCAGGCCGTCGCGCATGGTGGCGCGGGTGCCCTGGCTCGTCCCGTTCCGGAGCGGGCCGGCGACGAAGTAGCCGATGTCGAGAGCACGGGCGGTCTCGCCCGCCTGGCGGGCGGCGAGGGTTCCGGCGAGGATGCCGGGGACGTAGTCGTAGCCGAAGGCGGGGAGCATCACCGCGCCGGTCTGGCGGGCGCGACGGTGGTGGCGCTCGTGCAGGGCGCGGACGAAGCCGACCTCGCCGGTGGAGTCGACGTAGTGGGCGCCGGCGTCGGCGGCGGCCCGCGCGACGTGGTGTCCGTAGCGTTCGAAGGGTCCGACGGTGGTGACGAGGACGTCGCCGGGGCGCAGGTGCCCGCGCAGGGTGGAGGGGTCGGTGGCGTCGACGACCGCGTGGTCGAGCCCACCGGATCGTTCGGCGAGGGCCGCCACGGCGTCGGCGTCGCGTCCGGCCACGGTCGGTCGCGCGCCGCGGCCCAGGAGGGCGTCGAGGACGAGGCCGCCCGTGTAGCCGGTGGCTCCGAGCAGGAGGATACGGCCGGTCATGGGTTCTGTTCTCCTTCGTGGGGCCCTGCGCGGACGTGGCGGTGCGGGACGTCGGTCCCTGCGGAGGAGACCGGTGCGGACGGCCCGCCATCGTAGGTGATGGCGCCCCCGCGCGCAGGGTCCGGGATGCACCGGCCTGTACCCGGTTCCGGTGGCCCGCCCTGCCGGGCGCGGTGTCCTCGGGCGGGTGAGCGGACGTCCGGAGCCGGTCTCAGCGGCGTGTGTTCGCGGCCGTCATCCGGCGGCGCCTGACGTTCAGCCAGACGAGCATCACCAGCACCGGCAGCGCGTTCAGCAGGGGACCCACCGGGGAGAACGAACCGGGCGGGGAGCTCAGCAGGTCGGCGTTCATCTGCTGCCGCACCGCCAGTACGCCGAAGAGCGTGCTGCCCACCGCGACGACCGTTTCCCACGAACGAACGCGGACGTTGATCCAGCGACCGGTCACCGCACCGAGCACGAATCTGACGATGGTGCCCGCCGCCCCGGCGACCAGGACGATCCCGAGCGGGTTGTACCGCCAGGACGTGGCGGGATCACCGCTCATGGCCGCCCACACCGAGCGGGTCCCGCCGCACAGGGGATCCATGATCCCGAGGTAGTGCAGCGGCCCGTGGACGTCGACCGGCGGCAGGCCGAAGACCGCCATCACGGCGCCCAGCACGAGCCCGCCCAGAGCGGTCCAGGTCAGCGGACGAAGGCGGTCGCGTCCCTCGACGCGGAACTCGATCGGCCGAAGCCATACGGGCATGGTCTCCCCCAGCTCCCTCGTGACCTCGTCCGGACCGGCGGGTCGTCGTCTCGTGGTGTGCGGTCAGGCGTTCCGGTGACCGCGTCCGGGCATCCTACCTAGGAAACTAAGGTCCTTAGGTATGAGTCATCCACCCGCACCGGATGCCCCTGCCCGTGGCCGGGCAGGGGCATCGCGGCGCCACCGACGGGGACCACGACGCCCCGGGCGCCCTCTCCCCTCCGCCACCCGGCCGGGGGTCAGCCGCGGCGCGCGGTGACGAGCCAGGCGGCGGATCCCACGCGCACACCGTCTGCGGTGCGGTGCGCGGCCAGGGCCTCGCGCAGTGAGTCGCGGGCCGCCGCCCGCTGCGCGGGCTCGACCTGGGACAGGAGGTTGCGCACCGGCCCCATGTCCTCGGCGAAGGCCATCGCGTCCGCGACGTCGGTTCCCAGGGTGACGGGCTCGTGAGCGGACTCGATCGCGATCCCCGTGAAGCCGGCCTCCTCCAGCAGGGGCCGGATCCGCCCCGGTTCGGCGAGGGAGTACGGCCCCGGGCCGTCGGTCCCCGGCGTCGGCGGCTCGACGAAACGGGCCAGGGCGGCGCGCAGCGTGAGGGACCATTCGATGCTCTGCGGCGGCTGCCAGCACAGGAAGGCCAGCCGCCCCCGAGGAGTCAGGGCCCGGGCGATGTTGGCGAACGCCGCGACGGGGTCGGCGAAGAACATGACGCCGAAACGACTGATCGCGGCGCCGAAGGCCGCACGCGGGAAGGGGTGGACCTGGGCGTCGGCCCGTTCGAAGCGCGTGTTGTCCAGTCCTTGGTCCTCGGCGCGCTGCCGTGCCTGCGCCAACAGGGGCCGCGAGAGGTCGACGCCCAGGGCCCCGGCGTCGCGGGCGGTCCGGGCCGCGGCGCACGTCGTCACTCCCGCACCGCAGCCGATGTCGAGCACCCGCTGGTCCGGCGAGATCTGCGCCGCTTCCAGCAGGCGCGGGGTGTATCGGGCCAGCATCGCGTCGTAGTGCTCGCGATGGGCCGCCCAGTGGCGGCCGTCGTCACCGTTCCACGCCTCGGACTGCTCGACATTGGCCACGGTTCGGACCGGCTCGTCCGGATCCGGAGTCGTGTGGGACATGGTGCGTTCTCCAATGCAACGACAGCGCTGTGCCCACGCGGCACACCGGATTCACCGGGGCCCGGGAGCGCGGCGAACCGGGTCGACACGAGGGGCGTCGGTGGCGCGTGGAACGCCCGGACGACCTCGACACGGACGACGGCCGCGCCGCCGGGCACGCACCGGCCCACTCCACGCATGGTAGGACGAGGCCTCCGCGATCACACGTGACCGCCCCCGCGAGGACGTGAACGAACGCGGGCACCCGTGGACGCGCGAGGCGAAGCGAGCGGGCCGTCTCCGTGCCCTCGGCGCCGTCAGGACGGGAGGCAGCAGTCCGCGACCGCCATGGCGAGCACGGGGACCGCCGCGACCGTGAACGGCAGGGCCGCGGCCGCCACCGCCGCGACGGCGCCGAGGGCCACCCACCGCGACTCGAGACCGGTCCGCCCGTCGATCAGGCGGCGCACCCGCCGTCCGTCGGCGGATCCGCTCGCGGCCAGGACCGCGTCGGGCGCCGGGGAACGCACGGGAGATCCGCCCCCCGCCAGGGCCAGCAGCGCTCCGGCGACCGTCAGCCGGTCCGTGGCCGAGGCGGCGGAGTCGTCGGCCGCCAGTTCGACCAGTCTGGCCGTCTCGGTCCGTGCGAGCGCGAACGCCCGGACGAAGGGGAAGGCGCGCTCCACACCGCGGGTGAGCGCGACCAGCAGGTGGTGGCGTCCGCGCAGGTGGGCCCGCTCGTGGGCCAGCACCGCGTCCAGCCCCGCCCCGTCCAGCGCGGCCAGGGCGGCACTGGTCAGTACGACATGGCCGCCCCGCCCCGGCAGGCAGTAGGCGGCCCTGGCGCCGTGGTCGAGGATCGTCGCGCCCAGGCGCTCGTCTCCGGTGCCGACCATGGCCAGGACCCGCAGGTGGTCGCGGCGTTCCCGCCGCGCCCGCGCCCACGCGGCGCCCACCCCGTAGGCGCACCGCCCGGCGATCACCACGGAGATGAGCAGTCCCGCGGTGGCGGCGAGCGCCCCGCCAGGGGTGGAGTAGACGGCGCGCAGCATCATCAGACACATCCGCAGCAGCTCAGCCGTGTCCGTGGCCAGAGGGATGACGGGCACGGCGACCGCCAGGCCCGCCAGGACCGCCGCCGACACGGTCGACACCGTCAGCGCCTGCCACAGGAGCAGGGCCAGGCGGGGAGCACGTTCCACCCAGGCGGCGCGGGCGAGCAGCGGCGCGAGCACCGTGGCGCCGACGACCGTGTGGACCGCCAGGACGAACGGCACGCTCACGTGCTCTCCCCTTCACGCTCGGCGTTCCTGGTCCGCGCCGCGGCCAGGCGCTCCGTCAGCTCGGCGAGCTCGTTCGGAGCCATGCCGTCCACGAAGCGGGCGAGCGCGGCGCCCCGGTCCGCGGTCTCGTCCAGGGCGTGGCGCATCAGACCGGCGACGTAGTCCTCGCGCGTGGCGGTGGCCCGGTAGCGGTAGGCGCGGCCGTCCAGGTCGCGTTCGAGCCAGCCCTTGCCGTGCAGGATGTTCATAACCGTCTGCACGGTCGTGAAGGCCGGGACCGGGTCACGGTCGAGCCGGTGGAGGACCTCGCGCACCAGCAGCGAGTCCCCCGCGCCCCACACCACTTCCATGATCGCGGCTTCCAGCTCACCGAACCGCTGCACGACGCCTGCCTCCGCTCACCGTTCCATGTCGATCTTCCGCTGTGGGTCTTCCTCGCGTACGACCTCCCCCGCAGCGTACCGGCGGCGCGGCTCCTCCCGGGCTGGGCCGGATGCGGGCTTCCCCGGTGCCTCACCGGATTCGGCCCCGAGCGGACCGGCCCCGCACGACGGGCGCGGCCGGGGTGTCAGTGCCGGCCGGCCACTCCGCCTTCGGCCAGCGGTTCCCAGGTCCGGCCCCCGTCCTGGCTGCGGTACACGCCCTCGCCGTAGGTCCCCGCGTACACCGTGTCGGGGTCCTCGGGGTGGATGGCCAGGTGGCCGACCATGTCCTCGCCCAGGGTCCAGCCGAGTCCGGTCCATTCGGAGCCGCCGTCGGTGCTCTCCATCAGCCCGCTCGCGGCCGTGTAGGCGAGCATCCGCTCGGGGTCGGCCGGGTCGACGTGCACGGCGCTCACCGGCCCCCGTTCCAGGACCGGTTCCCAGCTCTGACCGCCGTCGGTGCTGCGCAACAGCCCCGCCTGGGTGCCCGCCCACACCCCGTCGGGGTCGTCCGGATGCCCGGCCAGGGAGGTCGCTCCCTGGGCCTCCGCCAGAGCGGGCGCGTCCACCCGCTCCCAGGTATGCCCCTCGTCGGCGCTGCGGTACAGGGTGTCGAACCAGCCGTAGACGGCGTCTCCCCCGGCTCCGACGGTCATCGCGTGGAAGTCGACCTCGCCCTCCAGCGAGCGCACCTCCCAGGTGGCGCCGCCGTCCTCGCTGGCCATGAAACCGACCGGGTTGCTCAGCCCGCTGCCCGGCGCGGGGTGGCCGCTGGAGAAGAGCACGCCCTCGTCCGTGGGGTGCGCGGTGAAGCCCATGAAGTCGTGGAGCTCATCGCTCACCACGCGCCACTCCGCTTCCGGGTCGATGGCGACGAGCCCTTCGTGGGTCGCCAGGAGGGGATCGTCCGGCGCCCACGTCGGGATCGACAGGCCGTGGACGTGGGTGAACTCCTCCACTCCGGCCCCGTGCGCCGGCTCGTTCCTCGTGGTGACGAACCAGCCGGCAGCGGCGACGACCGCCAGCGCGGCGGCTCCGGCACCGCCCGCCCACAGCAGGCGCCGCCGCGTGCTCCGCCGCTGTTCCTCCTGTCGCCGCTGCTCGACGGCCTCGCGGCGTGCGCGTGCCCGGTCCTGCGTGCTCTTGCTTCCCATGGTTTCCCCGTGCTCGGTTCGAGGGGCCGGAGGCGAGCGGGGTCCGCCGTGCGCCGTGACCTCGGGGCTCTCCGCACTCGCGCCCGCACCTACACACCTAAGTTCCTTAGGCGTACTGCCGGAGCCAGCCTAGCCGGTCCCTCGACCCACTGTCATCAGCTTCGGAATCCGAGAGCGACGGCCGCGCCGACACACCTGCGCGCACTGAGCGTTCGGCGCCACCCGAGTGGGGCGGCCCCGTACGGCGCCGCCACCGCCATCGCGACCACCAGGGGAACAAACCCGGTCGAAGCGGTGAACACGCTTGCCCCGGCACATTCACTCAGCGAATAATGAGTCAATGAACACTGAGCTTTCGTGGGAGCGTCGGGCCGCGCTCCACGCCGCCCTGGCCGATCCCGCCCGCCTGGCCGTCACCGACGCCCTGTGCGCCGGGGATGCCTCGCCCTCGGAGCTGGGCGAGCGGTTGGGAATGCGCTCCAACCTCATCGCCCACCACCTGCGTGTGTTGGCCGAGGCCGGCGTCATCACCCGTGAACGTTCCGAGGCCGACCACCGGCGCGTCTACATCCGCCTACGGCCCGGGTGCTTCGACGCGCTGATCCCGTCCTTCCTGGTGCGCGCCCCACGCGTGGTGTTCGTGTGCACCCGCAACTCGGCCCGCTCACAACTGGCCGCCGCGCTGTGGCGGCACCACAGCGCCGTCCCCGCCGCCTCGGCCGGGACCCACCCCGGCGCAGGCGTGCACGCGAGGGCCGTCGCCACCGCCCGCCGCCACGGCCTGCGACTGGAGGCCGCCCGCACCGCTCACGTCGCGGACGTGCTGCGCCGCGACGACCTGGTGGTGGCGGTCTGCGACAACGCGCACGAGGAGCTGCCGCGTACCCGCGACCGGCTGCACTGGTCGGTCCCCGACCCCGTGCGCACCAGCACCGATGAGGCGTTCGAGGACGCCTTCGCCCAGATCAGCGACCGCGTCGAGCGGCTCGCGCCCGCAGTCCACCCGGAAGGAACGCCATGAGTACCCGGCCCCGACAGTTCACCGTCGACCAGCAGTACGCGTTGAAGGTCGCCTCCAGCCGGCTCGCAGAGGAGTTCGCGGGGGTCTTCAACACCGAGACCATCGAACGGTTCCTGCACTCCAGCCACGACCAGTTCGCGGACCGGGCCACCATCGCCCAGTTCCTGCCGCTGCTCGCCGAACGGTTCGCCCGGCAGCGGCTGGGCGCGCTGGCGCGGGTCGAGAACAGGGTGGAGGACGGGCGCCCCGGTGTGCTGTTCCTGTGCACGCACAACGCCGGACGCAGCCAGATGGCGATGGGATTCTTCCGGCACCTGGCCGGGGACCGCGCGATCGCGTGGTCGGGCGGATCCGAGCCGGGCCGGGAGGTCAATCCGTCCGCGGTGGAGGCGATGAAGGAGGTCGGCATCGACATCGCCACCGAGTTCCCCAAGCCCTGGACCGACGAGGTGGTCCGCGCCGCCGACGTCGTGGTGAGCATGGGCTGCGGGGACGCCTGCCCGATCTTCCCGGGCAAGCGCTACGAGGAGTGGACCCTGGACGACCCCGACGGCCAGGACCTGACCGCGGTACGGTCGATCCGCGACGAGGTCGAGGCACGCGTCCGCGCGCTTCTGGCGGAACTGGAGATCACCGTCTGAGCGCGGTCCGCGGCCACGCCCGGTGGCCTCGGAACCCGACCACCGGGGACCGCGCCGCCCGCACGCCCTCCGATATCGTCGGACGATATCGGAGGGCGTGACCGACGCTGGCTCTCCCGCTCGAAGGAGTCGGACTGTGGACAATCCCCTGGGTGCGGCGGCCGCGTGGCCGACCCTTCCCGACCGGGCCGCGGCGGGCGCGGGAACGGGGCGTCGGTGAGCGGCCGGGCCACGGGCGGGCACGGCACGGCCGGCGAGGTCTTCCGGGTCTTCCTGCTGCTGGGGCTGACCTCGTTCGGCGGGCCGGTCGCGCACCTGGGCTACTTCCGCGACGCCTTCGTGGTGCGGCGCCGCTGGCTCACGGAGGCCGCCTACGCCGATCTGGTGGCGCTCTGCCAGTTCCTGCCCGGCCCGGCCTCCAGCCAGGTCGGGATGGCCATCGGCCTGCGCCGCGCCGGGTACGCCGGGATGGCCGCCGCCTGGGTGGCCTTCACCCTCCCCTCGGCGGTCCTGCTGACGGCCTTCGCCCTGGGCGTGCGGGTCCTCGGTGCCGACCCTGGGACCGGATGGCTGCTCGGGCTCAAGGCCGCGGCGGTGGCGGTGGTGGCCCACGCCGTGGTGGGCATGGCCGGGAGTCTGGCCGCGGGCCGACGCCAGGCCACGATCGCGGTGGCCGCGCTGGTCCTGGTCCTGCTGCTGCCCTCGGCCGTGAGCCAGGTCGCGGCCATCGCCCTGGGCGCCCTGCTGGGCGTGGTCTGGCTGACGACCACGGCGCCCGCCGACGGGGACGCGGAGGCGCGCAGCGTCCCCGCGCGACGCGGGACCGCCGTCGCATGCCTGGCGGTGTTCGTCGTCCTGTCGGCGGGCCTGCCCGTCCTGGCCGCGCTGACCACCGATCCGGCCGTGGACATGGTGGACGGGTTCTACCGTGCCGGGTCACTGGTCTTCGGCGGCGGGCACGTGGTACTGCCGCTGCTGGAGGCCGAGGTCGTGGGCGGCGGTGCGGTGGACCAGGAGTCCTTCCTGGCCGGGTACGGGGCGGCGCAGGCCGTCCCGGGGCCTCTGTTCACCTTCGCCGCCTACCTGGGCGCGCTGATGCCCGTGGCGGGCAGTCCTGTGCTGGGCGCGGCCACCGCCCTGGGCGCCGTCTTCCTGCCCTCGGCACTGCTGGTCGTGGGGGTGCTGCCGTTCTGGGAGCGCCTGCGCGCCGACGCGCGCGCCCGGCGCGCGGTGGCCGGAGCAGGAGCGGCGGTGGTGGGGATCCTGGCCGCGGCCCTCTACGATCCGGTCTTCGTTCAGGGTGTGGTCTCACCTGGGACTATGGCCCTGGCCGCTGTGGCGTTCGTCGCCCTGTCGGTGTGGCGGGCACCCGCCTGGGCGGTGGTCGTGGCGGCCAGTGCGGTCGGGTTCTGGGCTCTGTGAGGCGCGTTCACCGGGGAATCCGGACGCCCAGCACTTCGCGGGCCAGCTCCGCCAGAGCCGCACGGTCCTGGGCCAAGACGCGCTCGCCCGCCCCGGTGACCCGGTAGACCCTGCGGACGCGCCCCTCCACCACCTGCTGCCGCGAGGTGAGCAGGCCCTCGGACTCCAGGCGGTGCAGCGTGGGATAGAGCGTGCCCGGGCTGATGTCGTAGCCGTGGGCGGCCAGCTCACGCATCATCCACGCCCCGTGGATCTCCTCCGCGGCGGCGTGGTGCAGGATGTGCAGCCGCACGGCCCCCCGGATGAAGTCGCGCATACCCCGCCTCCCCGAACCCGCTTCCGGACGCAGCCTATGTCACCAGGCCGATATCGGGCTCCGATACCGGACCGCGGACGCCACCGGGCCTCCGGTGGCGCGAACCGCCGGGCCCCCGACCACGCCTCCGAGCGGGCAGAGTACGTCGTCGGCTCGACGGTGTTCGTCCGCGACCGGTGCCGCGTACGCCTGCGCCGGGCCCTGTCCGTGTGTCACCCCGCGGACGACTCGGACAGGTCGTTCAGGGCGTCCTCGACCGCCCGGTGGAAGGTCGGGTAGGCGTAGATCATCGATCGCAGCCGCGCCACCGGGACGCGTTCGTGCACGGCCAGGGCCAGCATGCCCAGGACCTCTCCCCCGGACGGGCCGACGGCGGTCGCTCCCACGAGCACACCCGTGTCCGCGTCCTCCACGAGCTTGACCAGCCCCTCGTTGCCCGCCTTGTGGATCCAGCCCCGAGCGGACGAGGGCAGCCGCGCGGTACCGGTGCGCACCCGCAGGCCGTGTTCACGCGCCCGGGCCCCGGTGAGCCCCACCGACCCGACCTCGGGATCGGTGAAGGTCACCCGCGGCACCGCGTGGTACTCGGCGGTGGGCCCCTTCCCGCGCGTGAGGATGTCCTGGGCGGCGATGTTCGCCTGGTAGACGGACACGTGGGTGAAGGCGCCCTTGCCGGTGACGTCCCCCAACGCCCACACACCCGGGGCGGCGCGCATCCGCTCGTCCACCTCGATCGCACCGGCCGCGGGATCGAGACCGATCTCCGCCACGCCCAGGGACCGCAGGTCGGCGCGGCGGCCCGTGGCGACCAGGAGCCGCTCCGCCTCCACCGAACCGTCCTCGGTGTGGACGGTGAATCCGTGCGCGCCGTGGTCGACCCCGGTGATCCGCACTCCGGTGCGCACGTCCAGCCCCTCACCGCGCAGCACACCGGCGACCACGTCGCTCGCTTCGGGTTCCTCGGGCCCCAGCAGCCGTTCGAACGCCTCCAGTACCGTGACCCGGGTGCCGAAGCGGGCGAAGGCCTGGGCCAGTTCCAGTCCGATCGCGCCGCCCCCGATGACGCAGAGGGTCCCGGGCGCGTGCTCGGTGCTGACGGCCTCGCGGTTGGTCCAGTACGGAACGGCGTCCAGTCCCGGAATCGGTGGCGCGCTCGGCGCGGTCCCCGTCGCCAGCACCACGCCCACACGGGCGCTCAGGATCCTCTCCGTACCGTCATCGGTGCGTACGGCGACTGTGTCGGCGGAGACCAGGCGTCCGGTCCCGCGGACGAACCGCCCGCCCTGGTCGGTGAAGCGCTCGACCGCGATGGTGTCGTCCCAGTCCGTGGTGGCCTCCTCACGGATCCGCCGGGCCACCGGCGCGAAGTCAGGCTCCACGGTCGAGGTTCCCGCCAGGAGCGGAACACGCCGCGTCTCGGCCAGCGCGTCGGCCGCGCGCACCATCATCTTGCTGGGAATGCACCCCCAGTACGGGCACTCACCGCCGACCAGCGCGGCTTCCACCCCCACCACGTCCAGACCGTCTCCCGCCAGACGTCCGGCGAGTGCTTCACCGCCGGGCCCCATCCCGATCACCACGACATCGGCTGCCTCAGTCATCACGCACTCCTCTCGATCCCCCGTCGGCCCCGGCTCGCGCCGCCGGGTCGCTGCTGTCGTCCGCCGGCCCCTCCGCCCCGATCGCCACCCGGTCACCGCTCATGCCGGGGTTCCCAACCGGGTCGTGACCGCCCGCGGCACTCCGTAGGCGGCCACGGCGACCGCGCACGACGCCCACGATCCACCGACCACGCCGATCCGCGCCGTGGAGAGCCCGCCTCGGGATCACCAGTAACGCGCTCATCGACCGGTCTTCCCCGCACACTGTCAGCGACACGACATGTTCGTGCGGGCCCCTTCCTCCGGTCCCGCCCGCGGAAGGTGCCGCGCCGGGGGTGAGCCGACCGGTGCCCTCCTCGCACAGGGAATCGCCCTCATGGCGTTTTCGTCCCGCCCCCATCGGGAAGCCGACCAGGTGTGGCCCACGACGGACGCACAAGGAGGGATGATGGCCGACACCACCGAACAGGCGCTGCGTACTCGGGACGAGCACTACGACATGGTGAGCGTGCTGTACCACGTGCTCCAGGAGGGCGACACGATCGAGCGCTACATCCGCGACGCCAAGGACTCCGGCGACGAGGAACTCGTCGAGTTCTTCGAACAGGTCCAGAAGCAGGACCGCGAGCGCGCCGCACGCGCCAAGGAACTGATCAGGGCACGGCTGTAGGGGCCCGGTGCCCACGCGGCCGGGGAGGGGCGCCTTCACTCCTCCCCGGCCGTCGTCGTACCGGGAGGAGAGGACCACCGGGCGAAGGCGGAAGCGGATACGGCGGCTCGGGGGCGGGTCCACGGGCGGCCGGGGGGGACCGCGTCCGGATTTCGGAGCGGCCCCCCGCGCTTGGCCCCGGACGCCGCAGCGGCATCCGGGTGGGAGACGGGTTGCCCGCCCCTGGCGCGATGTCTACTATCTGCGTATGAACGCAGATAGTAAGAGATGTGGGCTCGACGAGAACAGCCCCTACGTCGAGTACGCGGTGGAGATCCTGACCCTGCTCGCCGACGCCACCCGGGTCCGCATCATCCTCGCCCTGCGCGGCGGGGAGCTCTCCGTCAACGAGCTCGCCGAACGCCTCGACAAGCCCGGGCCCTCGGTGTCCCAGCACCTGGCCAAGCTCCGGATGGGCCGGGTCGTGGCGTGTCGGCGGGAGGGCAACCGGATGTACTACAGCCTGGCCAACGAGCATGCCCGCCAGCTGGTCGCCGACGCCGTCTACCAGGCCGAGCACGCCCTGGAGGTCGAACCCGCCCACCACCGCGCCCGGGTCGCGCCGGACAGGGGGGCCGGCGCCTCCACCGGGGGTGCCGCTGGACGGCCCCCGGGCTGCGCGGGCGGCGACACCGCGGACGAGGCCACCGCACCCGCCGACGGCACCGCGCGCACCGAGGGCGACGCCTGATGAGCCCCTCCGCCACCGCCCCCGCCCGCGCACCCTCCCCTCGCGGCGCGGTGCGACCGCCCTCCCTGCTCCGGACCGGCCTGCGCCTGGCCGAGGTGCGCTGGGCCCTGGCCGCGCTACTGCTGTTCCTCGCGGGCTGGACCGCCCAACTGCTCGGCGCGCCCGCATGGCTCTGGTGGGCCCTGTTCCTCGCCTGCTACGCCACGGGCGGCTGGGAACCCGCCCTCACCGGACTGCGCGCCGCACGGGAGCGCGCCCTGGACGTGGACCTGCTGATGATCGTGGCCGCGATCGCCGCCGCCGCCATCGGCCAGGTCTTCGACGGGGCCCTGCTCATCGTCATCTTCGCCACGTCCGGCGCCCTGGAGGCCGTGGTCACCCAGCGCACGGCCGACTCCGTCAGTGCGCTGCTCACCCTGGCCCCCGAGCGCGCCGTCCGACTGCGCACCTCCCCCGGCGGTGAGCACGAGGAGACCGTCGACACCGGCGAACTCCAGGTGGACGACACGATCCTGGTCCGCCCGGGCGAACGCGTGGGCGCCGACGGCACGGTCCTGGACGGCCGCAGCGAGGTCGACCAGCAGGCCATCACCGGGGAGTCGGTCCCGATCCCCCGCGGCGAGGGCGACGAGGTGCTCTCGGGCACCATCAACGGCACCGGGGCCCTGCGCGTGCGCGTGGACCGCCCGGCCGGGGAGTCGGTGATCGCGCGCATCGTGACGCTGGTGGAGGAGGCCTCGGCCACCAAGGCCGAGACCCAGCTGTTCATCGAGCGCGTCGAACAGCGCTACTCCGTCCTCGTGGTCGCGGCCACCCTGCTCGTCCTGGCCGTCCCCCTCCTGCTGGGCGCGGACTTCGAGGCCGCGCTGCTGCGCGCCATCGTGTTCATGATCGTGGCCTCCCCCTGCGCGGTGGTGCTGTCGACCATGCCGCCCCTGCTGGCCGCCATCGCCAACGCCGGTCGCCACGGTGTGCTGGTCAAGTCGGCCACCGTGATGGAACAGATCGGCCGGACCGACGTGGTGGCCTTCGACAAGACCGGCACCCTGACGCGGGGCGAGCCCCGGGTGACCGAGGTGGTCCCCGAACCGGGCCGGACCGCGGCGGAGGTCCTGGGGCTGGCCGCGGCCGTGGAGCGCTACAGCGAGCATCCGCTGGCCGACGCCATCCGCGCCCGCGCCGACGAGGACGGTGTCGACCGGCTCGTGGCACGGGACTTCGCTTCCCTGCCCGGGGTCGGGGTGAGCGCGAACGTGGACGGTGCCCGCGTCCGGGTCGAACGGGCCCCCACGGAACCGGGCGGACCGGCGAGCACGCGGGTCGTCGTCTCCGTGGACGGGCGGACGACGGGGCGGATCGTCCTCGCCGACGCCCTGCGCGCGGAGGCCGCCCGGACGGTGGCGGAGGTCGGCGCGCTCACCGGCGGGCCGGTCCACCTGCTCACCGGGGACAACCCGGCCACCGCGGCCGGCATCGCCCGGGCCACGGGCATCACCCGCGTGCGCGCCGACCTGCTGCCCCAGGACAAGGCCGCGGCGGTCAAGGAGATGGAGGACGCGGGCAGCCGGGTCCTCCTGGTGGGCGACGGGGTCAACGACGCGCCCGCGATGGCGGCCGCGACCACCGGTGTGGCCATGGGCCGGCGCGGTTCGGACCTGGCGCTGGACACCGCCGACGCCATCATCGTGCGCGACGACCTGTCGACCCTGCCCCGGTTGACCGCGCTGTCCCGGCGGGCGCGCCGGTTCGTGGTCGCCAACCTGTGCGTGGCGGGAACGTTCATCGCGGTGCTGGTGACCTGGGACCTGGTCGGCACCCTGCCGCTGGCCCTGGCGGTGGCCGGGCACGAGGGCTCGACGGTCGTCGTGGCCCTCAACGGGCTGCGCCTGCTGCGCGCACGCGCCTGGGAGCGGTGACCGGCGGCAGGGGCCTCCGGACCGCCCGAAGGGCCGGTGCGGGCCGCGCGGCCGGGGCCGGACCCGCGCCTACTCCGCTGCCAGCGGGGCGGTGAGGAGCAGGCCGGCTCCGGTGGCCGTGCCGGCTCCGATGCCGGACAGGCACAGCTCCTGCAGGGCGTCGCTGTCGCGCACCTCGGCCGTCCCGGTGAAGTGGTACCGGGCGGGCCGGCCGCCCAGGTGCTTCCACTTCGCCGAGGTCACGGCCACGGCGTCGCCGAACTTGCCGTCCAGCCAGTCCTCGAACTCCTCCTCCGGCAGGGGGACGCGCTTGCCGCGCGGGCGCGCGTCCCCCTCGGCGGACTCCGGTGCGCGCTGACCCGTGGGCGCGGAGATGAGCTCCCACCGGATCGTCTCGCCCTCGGGGTGGCGCGGCATCGGGTGGATCGTGGCGGCGACCGCGCCGGGGACCTTGCCCCAGGCGGGAGCGGTGTCGGAGCTGACCACCAGTGTGGCGGGCGAGGTGCGCGCCCACAGGACGCGGGCGTCGGACGCGGGGTCGGGGTCGACCGCCCTGCGTACGGCCTTCCCCATGGCCGCCCACTGTTCCATGCCGGCGCTGCGCTTGGGGTCGAGCTTGATACGGGCCAGGTACAAGGAGTTCCTCTCCGGGGCGCGTCCGCCTGAGCGGGGCCCTGTGTTCGTTCACGGGCCGGAGGGGAGGCCCTCCGCCCGAGCTGGAGTTCTCACTGTACGAGGCACCGGCCCGTGGTCCGTCAGAAGGAGACGCCTCCCCGCACGTCGTCCGGCCTACGCCCGGCGGGCCGCGTGTGCTCGGCGGGCCCGTTCCTGGTGGCGGCCGCGCCACGATCCGTGGCCGGGCACGACCGGACCCCTCGGCGGCGCTGTACGGTGGCGACAGGCCCGTTTCCCGCCGCGTCCCGCGCGGCGGCGCAGACGACCCGCCCCACGTGAGGGGGCGGGGTGCCCGGCGGTCCCGCCCGGCACCGGCCGTGGCCGCAGAAGGCGTCGGCCGCCTCCGCGCGTCTCGCGAGGCCCCACCGCACCACCAGCCAGGAGACCGAGTCCGTGACGACACGTCCAGTTCCGACCCCGGTGACCGCCGCCCATGTGGCCGAGGCGGCCCAGAGGCTCGCCGGAGTCCTGGCGCCGACGCCCCTGCAGCGCAACGAGCGCCTGTCCGAGCGGTACGGGCTCGACGTGTGGTTCAAACGCGAGGACCAGACCCCGGTGCGGTCCTACAAGGTGCGCGGAGCCTACAACGTCATCAGCGCGCTCCCAGCCGAGCAGCGCGAGCGCGGTGTGGTCTGCGCGAGCGCGGGCAACCACGCCCAGGGGGTGGCCTTCGCGTGCGCCGCCCTCGGTGTCGCGGCCCGCGTGTACCTTCCGCGGACCACGCCGCGGCAGAAGCGCGAACGCGTGGCACGCCTGGGCGGACACCGCGTCGAGGTGGTCTCGCACGGCGACACCTACGACGAGGCGGCCGCGGCCGCACGCGAGTACGCGGCCGAGAGCGGTACGACCCTGATCCCCGCGTTCGACGACCCGCGCACGATCGCCGGCCAGGGGACCGTCGTCCGGGAGGCCGTCGACCAGCTCGGGCGCGCCCCCGACGCCGTGGTGGTGCCGGTCGGCGGCGGCGGCCTCCTGGCCGGGACGCTCACCTGGCTCCGGGAGGAGCACCCCGGCGTCGTGGTCATCGGCGCGGAGCCGCAGGGCGCCGCGAGCATGGCGCTGGCGCTGGACCACGGGCGCCCGGTCCCGCTGGAGGAGGTCGACCCGTTCGTGGACGGTGCCGCCGTCCGGTTGGTCGGGGAGCACACCTTCGCGGTCGCCGACCGGTGCCGCCCCCGGCTGGTCGCCGTCCCCGAGGGGAGGATCTGCGTGGAGATGCTCGACCTGTACCAGAGCGACGGGATCATCAGCGAGCCCGCGGGCGCGCTGGCCCCCGCCGCGCTCGGCCCCGCTCTGGGCCTGCCCGACGGCGCGACCGTCGTGTGCCTGCTCTCCGGAGGCAACAACGACGTCAGCCGGTACGCCGACATCGTCGAGCGGGCACTGCTGTTCGAGGACCGCAAGCACTACTTCCTCGTCGAGTTCCCGCAGGAGCCGGGCGCGCTGCGCCGCTTCCTCGACGACGTGCTGGGGCCGGACGACGACATCACACTGTTCGAGTACGTCAAGCGCAGCAACCGCGAGACGGGGCCGGCCCTGGTCGGCGTCGAACTGGGCGCGCCGGAGGACCTGGAGCCGCTGCTCAAGCGGATGGCGTCGGCCCCGCACCGGATCGAACGGGTCTCCCCGGACAGCCCCCTGTTCAGCTTCCTGCTGTGAGCGCGGGCCGACTCCGCGCGGCGCTTCCCATTGCTCCCCCACGAGCGAGACCGGACAGGCCCGCAGGCCAGGGCAGGCTCCCCGGAGGCGCACGCCGAGCGCCTGCCCGCCGCCCGGAACCGCCCGGTCGACCGCCACCCCGTGCTCCGCATGGTCATGGAGCGCGACGGGCGCCGGCGGGTCCTGACCGAGGCGGACCGTGCGCACGGCACCGACCCCGCTCCCACGCATCCGGTCGGGCACCGGGCCGGGCTGCCCAGGCGGGCGAGCCCGACTGCGAGCACGTCGCCAGTGCCGTGGACTCCACCGGCGCCGAGCTGTGGATCGAGAGATGCGACCCCTACGCCGTCCGGGCCGGAGGCGAGGACCTCGCGCCCGGCGCCACGACCGCGCTCCGCGAGGCGGGCCAGGGCATGTACCTGTCGGGGGCGACCGTGGCCGCCTACACCGGGGACGGTGGTCCGGCCGACCCCACAGGTGTCCTACATGTGGACGGCGTCCTTCTCATCGAACGGTCCGGTATCGGACCGGCGGAACCGGGGGCGACCAGTCCGCGGCCGGGCTCACCTGGCCGCTACGACCAGACGGCGGGGTCGGTGCCCCAGCGGGTGGGAGGGGCGGTCCAGTCGCCGGGAGCGCCGTCGTAGTGGACCGGTGGGAGCGCGTGGCGGAGCAGGCCGTAGGGGGAGGGGGTCTCGGTCAGCCAGTCGGCGGCGTCATAGGTGCCGCTCCCGGCGGGCCGGGGACCGATGCCGTGCAGCAGCCAGTCGGCGGTCCCGGCCAGCGAGAACCGCAGGAGGCGGCCCCGGCCGTCGGCCTGTCGGTCGGTGAGCGCCCGCAGGACCCCCGCGGCCAGGAGGTAGCCGGTGCCGTGGTCCAGGGCCTGGGCCGGAAGGGCGCCCGGCCGGGCCGCGGGGTCCGAGGGGTCCGCCTCGATCGCCGCGACACCACGGGCCGCCTGGACGAGGCTGTCGAATCCCCTGCGCCCGGACCAGGAGCCGGACCACCCCCAGGCGCACAGCTGGGCGACGACCAGACCGGGCCGGCGGGAGACCAGCGCCTCGGGCGCCAGACCGCACCGGTCGAGTGCACCGGGCCGGTACCCGGTCACGACCACGTCGGCCGCGTCGAGCAGGTCCGCGAAGGCGTGCCGCCCCTCGGCGGAGTCCAGGTCCACCAGGGTGGAGCGCTTGCCGAACCCGGTGTCGACGTGGCTGTCGGGGTCCTCCGGCAGGCCCGGCGGGTCCACGCGCAGCACGTCCGCCCCCAGCAGGGCGAGGGTGCGGGTGGCGACCGGTCCGGCGATGACCCGGGTCAGGTCCAGGACGCGGACACCGGCGGCGGGCAGCGGGGCCGGCGGCAACCGCCGCTCCCCGGCGCTTCCGATCTCGGCGACCTCGGCCAGGGGCAGGCCGTGCGCAGTGGACCCCTGGCCGGCCCCGCGTTCGGGCGCGGGCGCCACGGCCACGGCCAGGCCGCCGGCCGCGTGGACCCTCTCCTGGACCTCCTGTGCGCCGAGCTCGGCGATCCGTTCGGTGAGGCGTCCGACCAGCACCGCCCCCCGGTCGTCCTTCCGCCCGGACCCGGCACCGCCGCGCACACCACCGGTGTCGATGCCCAGCGCGGCCAGCAGCCGGGCGCGGTGGTGGGGGTAGTTCGCGTGGGTGCGCACCCAGCCGTCGGCGGCCTTCCAGAAGCCCGACAGGGGCGCGAAGGGGGTCGGCGCGCGGCCGTCCACCAGCAGGTGCCGCTCACTGACGAACGCGGTGGCCACGGCCCCCTCGTCCACCCTCGCGCCGGGGACCGGCCCCCCGTTGCGCCCGGCCAGCAGCTCGGCCGCGGCGAGTGAGCACGCCCCGACCGTCGCGCGAGCCAGCTCACGCACCGGCAGCACGGCGGGGAGCACCTCCCCCGCACTCCGGTAGGAGACCTTCGCGGTCAGGTCCGGGGACCCGCCGATCGCTGTCCACGCCCGGGTTGTCGTCGCATCGGGTTCGCTCGCCATGGCCCCATCCTCCCCTCCTCCCCCACGGGACGGGAAGGGACGGAGATCGTCGTCGGCGTCACAGTCGCCGCCCGCGCGGCCGGGCTGGTCCTGACCGTCCCAGGAGGGGCGCGCCCTCCCTCGTTGATCACCCTGCGCACGCGCCCCTTACCGTGCGCTTATCCCGTGTGGATAGGAAGGAGCCACACCTACGGAGTGAGTTGAGAGCAATGTTGGACGACGTGATCGAGTGGTTCAAGGGGATCTTCGGCGGCGCGGCCGAGGAAGCGACCCAAGGGGTGTCCGAGACCCTGCAGGACGGCGGTCTGGACACCGCGCAGGAGACCGCCCAGTCCTTCGGCGAGGACACCTTCGGCGGTGCGGCCGAGGCGGCGCAGGGCTACGGCGAGCAGGCCCTCGGCGGGGCCGCGGAGGCCGCGCAGGGCTATGGCGAGGACGCTGTCGGCGGCGCCGCCGAGAGCGTCCAGGGCTTCCAGGAGCAGGCCGATGCGGTCGGCGGCGTGGTCGAGGACCCGGGGGGCGCCGCGACCGACGCCGCCCGCGACCGGTTCGGCAACGGCTGACCCGCCGGGCGCCCCCACGGCCGACGGGGCGCCCCGGGCACGGACCCCGCCCGGCGGGAGGCCGCGTACCCGCGTCAGAGCGTCGAGCCCGCCCCGTCGATCCGGCGGCCGGTGCGCCGGACCAGCAGCGCCGTGGCGGCCACCGCCACGAGCAGGCCGCCGGCCAGGAGCGCCGGAAGGCCGAGCGGTCCCGCCGCGTACCCGGGAACGGCCAGCGCCGGCCAGGTCGGCGGAAGCGGCAGCAGCAGGAGGTTCCAGGGCCCGGGCACGATCCACGCCAGCACGGGCACGACGACCATGGCGGCGCCGGCGGCCTTGACCGCCACCAGCGACTCCACCTTGTTGCCCGCGAACGCGGTCACGGCCACCAGCAGCAGGGGTGCCTGGGCCGTGCCCAGGATCAGGGCGGACACCGTGCCCGGGGACCAGCCGCCGGGCATCAGACCGCTCACGGGCAGGGCCACGAGGAGCCCGGCCAGGGACAGGGCCGTCACCAGGCCCATGCGGTAGGCGAGGTAGGCGCGGAGGGTGAGCGGGGACACTCGCAGCACCATCAGGACGCGCTCGTCGATGTCCTCGATCGCGCGCATGGCGCCGACCGCCCCGAACATCAGGGGCAGGTGCAGCAGGAACAGGGCCAGCACCATCGGGGCCACCGTGGTGAGGTCGGTCCCGTAGGCCGACCGGACGTAGCCGGTCGCCCACGTGAACCCGAAGCGCATCCCGACCGCGAGAAGGAGCGGGGCCAGGAGCACGATGAGCAGCATCGGGTCCCGTCCGGTCCCGAAGAGGTCGGCCCGGGCGAAGCGCAGCACCGCCGGCACCGCCCCGCGCCCGGCCGGTGCCGGAGCCCGTCGGGAGATACTCGTGTTCCCCGCCCCTTCGGGGACCGCCGCCGGCCGCGGTCCGGGCGGCGCCACGGCTCCGGCGTCCACCGCGCGGCGGGCCCACGCCAGGCTCAGGGCCACGCAGAGCAGCGCGTACCCGGCCCCGGCGGCCAGGACGGGGGGCGACTGCGCCACCGACCCCGGCGCGAGGCCCCACCGGACCAGGTCGGCGCCGACCGTGGTGGGCACCGCGTACATGAGCGGATGCTCCAGGAGCCCGGTCATGTGCACCAGCGGGACCACGACCAGCGGCACCGCCACGACGGGCAGCACCACGAGGAAGTCCTGCGGGGTACGCGCGCGGGCGCTGACGGCCAGGCACAGCGACAGCAGGAACAGGGAGATCAGTGCCACGCCGGACACCCCGGCGAGCAGGGCGGGCAGGAGCGTGGCGGGATCGTCGCGCCCGGCCGCCAGGATCAGCGGGGCGGCGAGGCCCACCGACAGCGCCGTCAGCACCAGCACCCGCACGGCCACGGCCTCGCCGCTGCGCAGGGGTGTGGCGGCCAGGGCTTCCCCGGCGCGTTCGGTGCGCTCGAACATCAGCAGGACCACGGCGAACAGCGCCCCGAACCCGGCCGTGTCGGTGAACAGCAGGTACGGCGCGACGATCCGGGCCGTACCGGCCGGCAGCAGGAGCAGGACCGCGGTCCACAGCACGGCCAGGCCCGCGGCGACGTGCACGATGCCGTAGCGGAGCTCGATCGCCCATTCCAACCGGAGGGCGGCCGCCACCCTCCTCACAGGGTCTCCCGTGTCACGGTCGCGAAGACCTCGTCCAGGGTGGCCTCTCGGGTGTGCAGGGTCTCCACGGCGCCCTGCCGGATGAGCGCGAGCAGCTCGGCGTCGTCGGCCAGTTCCTCCACCCGCAGCTCGCGCCGTCCCTGACCGCGTATCTCGGCCACGAGCCCCGGGCGGCCGTGCCGCAGTTTGAAGCCGCGCGGGGTGTCCACCGCGGCGATGCGCCCCCGGGAGACGAAGGCGACCCGGTCGCACAGCAGGTCGGCCGTGGCCATGTCGTGCGTGGTGAGGAAGACCGTGGCGCCCGCGTCGGCGGCGGCGCGGATGAGGTCGCGGAGCAGCGCGGCGCGCACGGGGTCCTGCCCCGTGGTGGGTTCGTCCAGGAACAGCAGCTCGGGCCGGTTGACCAGGGCGCGCGCCAGGTTCAGGCGCATGCGCATGCCCTTGGAGAGCTCCGAGAGCCGCCGGTGGGCGGCGTCGGCGAGGTCGACGGAGGCCACCAGCGCGTCGAGGTCGTCGACAGGGGCGCGGTAGAGCGAGGCGAAGGCCGCCAGGTTCTCGCGGACGGTGAGCTTGCCGAACCCCGCGGGGAGCTCGAAGCCCACGCCCACCCGCTCGAAGTAGTCCGCGTTCCACCGCTCCAGGGGCCGTCCCAGGACCCGCACGTCGCCGCGGTAGCGCCGCAGCAGCCGGGTGAGCACGTTCTGGGTGGTGGACTTGCCCGCACCGCTGGGGCCCAGGAACCCGAAGACCTCCCCCTGTGCGACGTCGAAGGACATGCCCGCGACCGCGGGCGCGTCGGCGCGCGGATAGGTGACTTCCAGCTCCTCGACGCGGATGGCTGACTCGGCCACGTCCCGTGGTCCTTTCGTGGATCAGGTCACGCACGGACCGGCCCTGGCGCCGGTTCTCCGCCTTTCACTCTTCCAGACCGCCGCGGCGCTTGACCTTGACGCTGCGTCAATGTCTAGGGTCGGGTGCCATGACGATCACCGTTCCCGACACCCTGTCGGCCATGCGCGATATCCTGCGGGCCCCAACCGCGGACCGCGCCGAACTGCTGCGGTCCATGCTGGAGCCGGTCCGGCCCATGTACCGCTACGCACCCGGGGAGGTCGACCCGGTGGACATGCACCTGCGGTCGGCCGGGTTCCCCCTCGACCGGGACGAGGAGAGGTGCCTGGACGCGCTGGAGACGCTGGCGGCGGCCGACGCCCTGGGCCGGATGCGGCGGGCCCTCGATGACGGGCTGGCCGCGTTGACGGCGGCGGTGCCGGATCTGACGGTCCCCGACATCACCGTGCTGTTCGTGCTCGGCGACCCGGCGGACGCCGTCTTCATGGGGCCCTCGCTCGGCGTGACCGGGTTCGGCGGGATCCCGGGCTCCATCATGATCACCCTCTGGCCCTTCCCCGAGAACGTGGCGCGCCTGGAGGCCACCGCTGTGCACGAGCTGCACCACAACGTGCGCTTCGGGCCGGGCGGGGTGGTGTGGGACCCGATGACCGTGGCGGTCGGAGACCACGTGGTCTCCGAGGGCCTGGCCGACGCCTTCGCCCGCGAGCTGTACGGTGACGGCCTCGGCCGCACCCGGATCGGGGTGCCCCACCTGCACGACGACGCGGTCTTCACCAAGGTGGTGTCCGGGCTCGACGTGACCGGGATGGAGAACTTCACGTCCTGGGTGCTCGGCGACACCATCGCCGAGAACGTCGGCGGCGTGCCGGTGGGCCTGCCGACGGGGGCCGGGTACTCCGCGGGCAACCGGCTGGCCGACGCCTACCTGGCCGCGACCGGACGGACCGCGGCCCAGGCCGTGCGCGCCGACAGCGCGAAGGTCGTCGCCACCGCACTGGACCACCTGGGCCGCCCGTGGAGTGGATGATCCACGAACTGGCGGCCAGGGCCGGCGTCACAAGCCGCACCCTGCGCCACTACGACCGCGTCGGTCTGTTGGCCCCCACCAGGGTGGGCGCCAACGGGTACCGCTACTACGGCCCCGACGCGATCGCCCGACTGCAGCGCGTCCTGCTGATGCGCCGACTCGGGATGGGTCTGTCGGCGATCGGGCGGGTCCTGTCGGAGGAGGTGGACCAGGAGCAGGGGCTCCAGAACCACGTCGCCGAGCTGGAGGCCGAGCGGGACCGCGTCGACCGGCGGATCCGGGCGGTGCGGCACACCCTGCGGGCCCTGCGGTCCGGGGCCGAGCCACACATGGACGTCATGCTGGACGGTTTCAACGACCGCTTCGAGGACGAGGTGGTCGCGCGCTGGGGCGAGGAGGCGTTCCGAGCCAGCAACGACTGGTGGCACGGCAAGACCCTGGCGGAGCAGCGCGCCTGGAAACAGGAGGTCGACGACCTCGTGGCCGCGTGGATCGACACCCACCGGTCCGGAGCCGGGCCGGCGTCGGAGCGCGCCCGGGCGATGGCCGCCCGGCACGTGGAGTGGCTGAGCGGGATCCCGGGGACCCCCACGGCGGAGGGCGACCGGGAGCGCTCGATCGCGATGGTGCGGGGCCTGGGCGACCTCTACGTCGACGACCCCGCGTTCACCGCCACCTACGACGGCCCGGAGGGCGCGGCCTTCGTCCGCGACGCGCTGCACCAGTACGCCCGCACCGCCATGTGACCCCGAACCGCGCCAGGCGACGGTGAGGCGGTTCGGGGACACGGTGGCCGGCGGTCCGCCGATGACGGCGGCGCGGGGCTACCGTGAACCCCATGGACGACTCCGCGAGTGTGATCGACCCGTCGGCCCCGCCGAGCGGCCCGGGCTGTCGGGAATGCCTGCACGGCGGTGGCTGGTGGGTCCACCTGCGCCGGTGCGCGGCGTGCGGCCACGTCGGCTGTTGCGACAGCTCACCGGCCCGGCACGCCACCCAGCACTTCGAGGAGACCGGGCACCCGGTCGTGCAGAGCTTCGAGCCGGGCGAGGAGTGGTTCTTCGACTTCCGTTCCGGCCAGGCGGGCCGGGGTCCGGTGCTGGCGCCGCCTTCCTCGCGGCCCGAGGACCAGCCGGTCCCCGCCCCCGCCGACCGGGTGCCGGCCGACTGGCGGGACCTGATCCGCTGACCGCACCCGTCAGCGCCCGCCTCCGTGGCGGCGGGCGCGCAGCCGCGCGGTGAGCAGCGACACCGCACCGGCGATGACCACCAGGTTGAACGACATCTGGGCCAGCAGCAGGGCGCGGGCGTACTGCCCCTGGGCGTGGATGTCGCCGAAGCCGACGGTGGCCAGCGTGGTGAGCGCGAAGTAGAGGGCGTCGGTCCGGGTCTCCAGGCCCTCGAACTCCCCGGGGTAGGCGGTGGCCAGGGCGTAGTCGGCGAGCGCGAACAGGGTGAGCCCCGAGACGGCGAGCAGGACCGGCACGTGCGGTGAGAGCTCCCCGGGGTTCACACGCGCCTGCCGCCGGGCCGTGTGGACCACCGACCAGCAGATCAGACCCGCGCCGAGGGCGAACAGCGCCCAGCGCGGGACGACCTGCCACGCGCCCTCCTCCAGCGGGAGGAGGTAGTAGAGGGCGAGGACCGCCACGACCTCCACCAGCAGGAACGTCCGGTTCCACGGGAGGCCCCCCGTACTGCCCTTCGTCATGACTCCACGTTATAGGACGATCACGCACAGAGAATCCGCGTGCGGCGTCGGGCACGGTGGCGCCGACGTCCCGGGGCCGTCGCACCGGGGTTGCCGACGGCGGCCGGGGAGACCGGGACGGCCCGGGCCCTGCCCGGCGGACCGACCGTGCCCGGGGGTGACGACCGGTGCGGGCCCGCGCATGGTGGCGGAACACACAGTGCCCACCGGAGGGGCGGCCACCCTGCTCGACCGGCCCTGGCCCGGCACCGTGTTCTGCTCCGACACCTCCCCTGACACCGCGATCCACGCCCCGTGCCGGTGTGCGCGGTCCGCGCGACGACCGGGCCACACGAAGGATTCACGCGGAATTGGCCCCGTCCCGGGGGCGCGGGGGCGCGAGTGGGGTCCGGGATGGCGCACACTCAGGAGTAGGGCGGGCGCACCCGCGCGTTCACGCCGGGCCGGACCCGACTCTCCCCGAGGGTGGGGCCGGGCCCGGAGGCCGACCCGCGGACCCGCGCCCACCGCCCTTTCCGTGGCGGCACGGACTCCACCGCGTCGCGTTGTCCGTTCCGCCACCCACTCATGTGCGCCTCGCGCACACTCCTGGAGGTACTGGCGTTGGTCACCCGAACAGAGATCGCGGACTACCTCGACGGTTCGTTCACCACAGGCGGGATGACCCGCACGCAGATCATCACCGCCGCCGACGAGCACGGGGCGCCCGAGCCCGTCCTGACCGCGCTCGGCCTTCTGCCCGAAGGCAAGTACGCGAACCTGCGTACCCTGTGGCCGCACCTGGCGGGCATCCCCCGCTCGGAGTAGCACCGAGACCGGCGGCCCGGCCCGGCGTCCACCGGCGGAGGCCCATGGTCCTCCGCCGCCCCGCGAGGGCCGGGCCCGTGCCGGTGGCGGCCGTCGGCCGCTCCCAGACCGCTGTCCCACCGGCGCCCCACCGGTGGCGTCACCGAACCGTGGGCCGGCGCAGCACGTACAGGACGGCGAGCCGCTTGTGCACTCCGCCGGCCGCCCAGACCTCCCCCATCGCCGCCGCGCGCTCCCGGCCCTCGCACCGGGTCCGGGTTCCGCCGTACCAGCGGGCGATGCCGGCGTCCTGGTGCAGGTGCCACAGGTCCTCGACACCGGCCGGGGCACCACGGCCCGGGAAACCGGGGCGCACCGGCGCAGTGGTGGCCGCTGGACGGGGCGCCGCCCCGATCACCCCAGGACGGTGTGCGCGGGCGGGCTCTGGGGCACCGGCGGGGTGCCGCCCTTCACGCCGGCTCCCCGACCTGCACGGGAAGTGCGGCCAAACGCCACTCCAGCATGCCGTCGTGCAGGCGGACCGCGCGGCGCCCCCGGTCGAGCAGCAGCCGGACCGCCTGGTGGGCGAGCACGCAGTACTCGCCCCGGCAGTACACCACGATCTCGGTGTCCCGCGGCAGTTCCTCGATCCGGTCGGACAGCTCACCGACGGGGATCGGCACGGCACCGGGGATGTGCCCGGACCGGTACTCCTCGATGGGTCGCACGTCCAGGACCAGGACGTCCCCTTCCCGCGCCCGGGCGCCCAGCTCATCGCGGGTCATCTCGGCGGAGTCCCCCGGGCCCAGGTAGGCGTCCCGGGCGGTCGGTACCGCCGCCTGGTGGTTCTCGGCGACCTTGCGCAGCAGGGCGAAGAGCCGCGCCACGTCATCGCCCGCGAGCCGGTAGTGGATGCGCACGCCCTCCCGGCGGGTGGCGACGATACCGGCCTGCTTGAGCGTCTGCAGGTGGGCCGAGGCAGTGGTGAGGTTCAGCCCGGCGGCCTTGGCCAGCGACTCGACGGTGCGCTCCCCCTGGGCCAGCAGGTCGAGAAGTTCCAGTCGCTTTCCGCTGGCCAGTGCCTTGCCCGTGCGGGCGAACGCCTCGTAGAGCCCTGATTTGGCCTGAGCTGTGCCCTCATTCATGCAATCCTCCATCGATGATTGGAATAGTCTACGGCACCCGAACCCCACGAGCCAGGCGAGAACCCTCCGACACCTCACACCACAGCCATTGACATTCCAAAAATCTTTGGAATATTGGATGATGGAAGCACACCACAGAGGGGTCTCATGGCGACCGAACCCGCACTCATCCCCGTCATCGATGCAGGCCTGGGCAACACCACGTACCTGCTCGAACTCGGCGGAGGCCGGGCGCTGGTGCTCGACCCGGAACGCGATCTGCGCCAGGTGCGGGCCGAAGCACGCCAGCGCGGCCTCACCATCACCCACGCGGTGGAGACACACCTGCACGCTGACTTCGTTTCCGGGGTCCGCGCTCCCGACCAGAGCCCCGAGGACATCGCCTGGGAGGCGGCCAAGGTCGGCTTCGACTCCCTGGCGGGGGAACTGGAAGGAGGCATGGAAGAGTGGGCGGACCGCGGCGCCACTGCCACGGTTGTGCTCGGCCGCGCCGAGGAGCTCGTCGGCCAGAACCGGGCCGCCGTACTCGACATCCGGCAGAGCCCCGAGTTCGACGCCGGCCACGTCCCCGGCGCGCACCACATCGAACTCGGCGCTCTGGAGGAGAACCTGGCACGCGTGCCGCAAGGACCCCTGGTGGTCATGTGCGGGCACGGCGAAAGGGCCATGGGCGCCGCCGGCATCCTCCTGCGGGCCGGACGAACCGGGGTCCGCGTCCTGGCCGGAGGACCCGCGGAATGGTCCGCGGCGTCCGGCGGGAATCCGGGGGCGGAGGAATGAGCCCCCGCACCACCGCGCGCACGCCCGCGCTCGGACTACGGCACAACGCCGCCCAGTTCGCCCTGTTGGTGGCGGTCAACGCCCTGGTCGGAGGCATGGTCGGGCAGCAGCAGACCGTGCTGCCGCTGCTGGCCGCGTCGGAGTTCGACCTGACCGGCTACACCTACGTCTTCACCTACGTGGCCGCCTTCGGAATCACCAAGGCGATCGCCAACTACGCCGCCGGCACCCTCTCCGACCGGTACGGCCGCAAACCCGTCCTGCTCGCCGGCTGGATGTTCGCCGTTCCCGTGCCGCTGATGCTCATCTTCGCCCCCGGCTGGGAGTGGGTCGTGGCGGCCAACGTGCTGCTCGGCGTCAACCAGGGGCTGACCTGGTCCACCACCGTGGTGATGAAGATCGATCTGGTCGGTCCCGCCCGACGGGGTCTGGCCATGGGCCTGAACGAGGCCGCCGGGTACGGAGCGGTCGCCGTGACCTCGCTCCTGGCCGGCTATCTGGCCGAACAGTACGGCCTGCGCCCGGTCCCGTTCCTGCTCGGGTTGGCCTACACCGCGCTGGCGCTGCTGCTGTCCGGCGCCTTCGTCCGCGAGACACGCGGCCACGCCCGGCTCGAGGCCGACGGGCACCGGCCCCCGGCCGGAGGCCGCCACGACCATCTGCACGCCGGCCTCACCGACCGACAGATCGTCGCGCAGACGAGCTTCCGGGAGCCCGCGCTCTCCTCCGCCAGCCACGCCGGCCTGGTGAACAACCTCAACTTCGGCCTGTCCTGGGGCCTGTTCCCCCTGCTCTTCGCCACCGCCGACCTCGCCGTCGCCCAGATCGGCCTGCTCTTCGCCCTGTACCCGGGGGTCTGGGGCGTGGGACAGCTGTTCACCGGAGCCCTCTCCGACAGGCTCGGGCGCAAGCACCTGGTCACCACGGGGATGGGGGTCCAGGCCCTGGCACTCGTGGCCATCGCCGCTTCCGACGGGTTCTCCGGCTGGGCGGCGGGCACCGCGCTGCTCGGCCTGGGCACCGCGATGGTCTACCCCACGCTGCTGGCCGTGGTCGGTGACGTGGCCCATCCGGCCTGGCGCGGCCGGGCCGTGGGCGTGTACCGCGTCTGGCGCGACGCGGGCTACGCGGTCGGCGCGATCCTGGGCGGCGTCGTCGCCGACCTGCTGGGGCTGCACGCCGCCGTGTGGGCCGCCGCGGCCGTCAGCGCCCTGTCGGCCCTGGTCGTGGCGATGCGGATGTACGAGACACACCGGGTCGCGCGCACACCCTCCGGCTGACGGGCGGGGCGGGACGCACGACGGCGCGCCTACCGGATTCTCACCCGGACCCGCGTCCCCGGCGGTGCGCGCACGTGCCCCCGCCGCGTACTCAGCGATCTCGCCCAGCCCGACGCCGGTCCCGTGTCGTGTCCCCTGCCCGTGCCCGCGTGAGCCTGGGGAACGAACGCAGGAAAAGGGTCGGAGGCGCAGTGCCGTGCCACGGGGCATCTGGCCGACCGCCTCGGACCAGCCCGGCCCGGCCCCGCGCGCGCCGTCTCCTCCGACCGCTAGGCTGCGCGGCATGTACCTGGACGCGATCGCCCTCGAGGCGCGGAATCCGTTGGCGCATGCCCGCTTCTGGTCCGCGGCCCTGGGCGTCCCGGCACGCTCGCGCGGGGCCGCGGGATTCGAGCTGTGCACTCCACGCGTCTCCTTCCGGCTGATCCCCGCCCCGGAGGGAGGCACCGGCCGCGAGGAGGAGGCCGTCACCCGGCTCCACCTCGACCTGCACGGCGGCCCGGACCAGGCCGCCTTCACCCGACGACTGCTCACGCTCGGTGCCGACCGCCGCGACGTGGGCCAGGGCGACGTCCCCTGGGAGGTCCTGGCCGACACCGAGGGCCACCTGTTCTGCGTGATGCCCGGCACACGCTATGACGGGACGGGCCCCGGACTGGGTGCGCTGCCCATCGACTCCGCCTCTCCCCGGTCCGACCGGGACTTCTGGTCCCTGGTCACCGGGTGGACACCGGTCGGCGACGACGGCGGCGACCCGGCGCTGCGGCACCCCGACGGCTCCGGTCCGCGCCTGGCGTTCTGCGCCGAGGTCGGGGCCAAGCCGGCCGGTGTGCGCAACGCGATGGGCCTGGTGGTGGGTCTCGACGACGGGGAGCGTTCGGACGAGGCCCACCGACGGCTGCTGGAGCTGGGCGCGCGGCCCGCCGAGTCCGATCCCGGGGCGCCCTGGCGGCTGCTCACCGATCCCTCGGGCAACGAGTTCAGACTCGCGACCGACCGGCCGGGGGCCTGATCCGCGAGGGCCGGAAGCGTCAGTCGTGGAAGGGCTCGCCGGTCACGACGTGGTCGGCGTGGTTGAGCGCCTCCAGCACCAGGCGGCGCAGGTGGCCGTCGCGCAGCCGGTAGATGGCGTGCCGGGACCGCTTGCGCGACTCCACCAGTCCGGCCAGGCGCAGCTTGGCCAGGTGTTGGGAGACCGCGGTGCGCGAGGCCCCGCAGGCCTCGGTGAGCTGGCCGACGTCCGCCTCGCGCTCGGCGAGGGTCCACAGCAGGTGCAGCCGGGTGGGGTCGGCCAGCAGGGCGAACACGCCGGCGGCCACGGCGAGCCGCTCGGGTTCGGGCGGGGCCGGGTGCACGCGGCTGGGAACGGCCTGCTCGTCGCTGGGGTGCATGTGCGCAGTCTAGGACGTGACGCCCGTGGGGCGCGGCCGGGCAACGGGACCGCACACCATACATGTGCGCATGTACGCACGTGTATGGTGTGTTGGGTTCGTGTTCCCCTTCGCTTCTGGTGGTGGTCGTGGTGTGGCGGGTCCTGGCGGAGTACGCGTCCTACCGCAGGCTGTTCGCCGCCCAGGTCGTGGCACTGGCGGGCACGGGGCTGGCCACGGTCGCCCTGGCGCTCCTGGCCTACGACCTGGCCGCGGACCGGGCGGGGCAGGTGGTGGCCACCGCCCTGACCATCAAGATGCTCGCCTACGTGGGTGCCGGGCCGCTGCTGACCGCGGCTCTGGCCCGGGCCCCGCGCACGGCGGTGCTCGTGGGCTCGGATGCCGTGCGCGCCCTGGCGGTGGCGTGTCTTCCGTTCGTCGAACAACTGTGGCAGGTCTACCTGCTCGTCGCGGTGCTCCAGTGCGCCTCGGCGGCCTTCACCCCCACCTTCCAGGCGGTCATCCCCGAACTGGTCGACGACAGCGGCTACACCTCGGCGCTGGCCCTGTCGCGCCTGGCCTATGACCTGGAGGCGCTGGCCTCACCGCTCCTGGCCTCACTGCTGCTGCTCGTGGTGCCCTTCGACGGCCTGTTCGCCCTGACCGCGCTCGGTTTCGCCGCCTCGGCGCTCCTGGTGGCCACCACCGCCCTGCCCGCGCCCTCCCCCGGTTCCCGGAGTCCGCGCAGGGCCGCGGCGAGCTGGCGGGTCTTCGCGACCGACCGGCGCCTGCTGGCGCTGATGGCGTTGAACACGGCCGTGGCCGTGGTCACGGCGCTGGTCCTGGTCGACACCGTCGTCCTCGTGCGCTCCCACCTCGGCGGGACCGACACCGGCGTGGCGCTGGCCCTGGCGTGCTTCGGCGCCGGTTCCATACTCGTGGCGCTGGCCCTGGGCGCGCTGGTGGACCGCTGCGGCACCCGCGCCCTGATGCTCACGGGCCCCGTCGTCCTCACCGCGGGAACGGCGGTCCTGGCTCTGGGCTGGTCCGTGGCCCCCGGGCCGGTCCTGCTCGGTGCGGGGTGGGCGGTCCTGGGCGCGGGGTGCGCCCTGGTGGCCGCGCCCACGGGACGGCTGCTGCGCGCGGCGGCCCCCGAGGGCGGGCTGGCCGGGGTCTTCGCCGCCCAGTTCTCGCTCTCCCACGCCTGTTTCCTGATCACCTACCCCGTGGCCGGATGGGCCGGAGGCCTGGACCCGGTCCTGGTGCTGGCCGGGGCCGCGACGCTGACGGCGATCTGCGCCCTGGCGGCGGCGGAGCTGTGGCGTCCCGGCGCGGTGACCGTCGACCGGGCCTCCGCGAGCCAGTGAGTTCCGCGGGCCGCGTCCGTGCCCGCCCGCACCGAGGGCCGGGGCGCGAGGGCGGCTACTTGGCGGCCGCGGCGGCGGCGAACAGGACCACCGCAGAGAACAGCAGCGCTCCCGGCGCACCGACGGCGCCCGCCACACCCGCCGCGGCCGTCGGGACCGCGACCTGGCCGAGGCGGTTCCCCCAGATGCGCAGGGACAGCGCGGCGCCGCGCGCGCCCTGCGGCGCCAGGGTGGCGACCTCCGCCATGGTCAGCGGCTGGCCGAGACCGAGCAGGAACCCGCCGACGACCAGCACCGCGCCGAGGGTCACCGGCCCGCCGCCCGGCAGGGCGACCAGTGTCAGGGAGAGCCCGGCCACTCCCGTGCTCGCCATGATCAGCGTCGTGCGCGACCAACGGGTGAGGAGCCAGGGCAGGCACAGGCGGGACAGCAGCGAGGATCCGGCGCGCAGGCTCAGCAGCACGCCGACGGCCATGGGCGAGATGCCCCGGCTCTCGGCGATCAGCGGCAGGTAGGCCGTGAGGATGTCGACGGCGGTGAGCAGCGCCAGGCTCGTCAGCAGGGCCGACGGCATCCGGCGCCGGGTCAGGATCTCGCGCGCCCCCACGACCGGAGTCGTGCCCTTGGCCGGGGGTGCGGCCGAGCGCAGCCGCAGCAGGGGAACGACCGACGCCGCGCCCAGGACGGCCGTCACCCCGGCGACGCCCAGCGCCGTCGAGGTCGCCGTGAGCAGGGCCGGTCCGGAGGAGTCGGCGAGCAGGGCTCCGGAGATCAGCGGTCCGGCCAGCTGTCCCAGGGACGCGGCGGCGGTGAACCATCCGAAGTCGCGGTCCAGGTGCTCGGCCGGGGAGAACCGGGCGATCAGCCCCTGGCCGGCGACCATGCACAGCAGGTGGCCCACGCCCACCACCGTGCTGGCCACCGCGAGGGAGACCAGGCCCGTGGTGAGCGCGAGCTGGGCGCACCCCAGGGCGAGGATGGCCCCGCCCACGCCGGCGATCCAGGCGATGCGCCGGGAGCGGTCGGTCGCCCGGCCGACCGACACCGCGATCAGCAGGGGCAGCAGCGCGTAGGCCGCGGTGATGAGGCCGACCGCGACGGCGTCGCCTCCCAGGGCGATGGTCCGGTAGGAGATGAGCGGTCGGGCGATGTTGAGGGCGGTGTGGGTGAACACCACGCTCGCCAGCAGCGGCCACAGCCACCGTCCCGCCGTGCCCGCGCCCGTTCCCGCCATACCGTGCCTCCCCGTCCGGTCCCCTGTCGTTCCCGTCGGCCACCCGGACACGACAGGGGATCATCCCACGACGTCCTTGATGGTGCCCGAGGCGGCCCCCGCCTCCGCGGGCTCCGCCCGGCCGCCCCGAGTCCGATCACGGGCGGCCGCGGCGCCGACCGAAGGCCCGGCCGGAAGCCCGGCCGGAGGTCGACCGCGGGCGCTCAGCGGCCCCGCGGCTCAGCGCGGGGAGCCCAGGAGCGAGCGGGTGCGGGCGGGCGCCCAGGCGGGGAGGTCGGCGAGGATGTCGCCGAGGGAGACCGCCGCGAGGCTGGCGCGCCAGGCGTCGTGGGCCTCGGCCATCTTCGCGGCGAGCACGCAGGTCTGACGGCAGTTCTCGGGCGGCAGGGCGCCCCGCCCCTGCTGCCGGATCTCGCGGCACTCGTAGGGCGAGGACGTGCCGTCGACCGCCTCGACGATCTGCAGCATCGTGATCTCGGCGGGCGCCCGGGCGAGGCGGAATCCGCCGCGGGGGCCGGTGGTCGCGGCCAGCACACCGGCCTTGACCAGCGGTTGCAGCTGCTTGGCCAGGTAGGCCGCCGGCAGGTCGAAATGGGCGGCGAGCTGGGCCGCCGACGCGGTGGCGCCCGGCTCGAGCTGGGCCAGGGACGTGGCGCAGTGCAGGACCCATTCGGTGCTCGCGGGAAGCTTCATGACCCCGATGATATCGAAGATATTGCGGATCTTTTTAGTCCGAGATAATCTCCACCGTAGCCGAGCCCGGGAGGACACCATGCGCATCGCCATCGCCGGCGCGACCGGCAACATCGGATCCCTGACCGCCGCGGCCCTGGAACGGGCCGGCCACCACGTCGTCCCCATCAGCCGCTCACTCGGCGTGGACCTGACCACGGGGGCAGGTCTGGACGACGCCCTCGCCGGGGTGGAGGCCGTCGTCGACGCCACCAACCACACCGGCACCGAGCAGTCGGAGACCGTCGCCTACTTCGGCACCACCTCGCGCACTCTGCTCGCCGCCGAGGAGAAGGCGGGCGTGCGCCACCACGTGGTGCTGTCGATCGTCGGGGTGGACGCCGTCGACGGCAACGCGCACTACGCCGGCAAGCGCGAACAGGAACGCCTGGCCTCCGAGGGGCCGGTGCCGTGGACCATCGTGCGGGCCACGCAGTTCCACGACTTCGCCGCCATGGTGGCCTCATGGACGGAGCAGGACGGCGTCGCCCCCATCGCACCCCTGCTCGTCCAGCCGATCGCGCCCGCGGACGTGGCCGACGTGCTGGCCGAGGTCGCGGCGGGCGAGCCCCAGGGGCGCTACCGCGACGTCGCCGGGCCCGAGACGCAGGACCTCGTGGACATGGCCCGGCGCACCCACGCCGCGCGCGGTCAGGACATCAGGCTCGTCCCGACCTGGTCCGGGCTCTTCGGTCCGTCGATGGCCGGGAACGTGCTCCTGCCGGGCGAGGGCGCCCGCCTCGCGCCGACCACCTTCGACACGTGGCTCGCGCAGCAGGGCGAGGGGTAGTCGCGGCGGGTGGGCCTCAGCGGGAACGGCCGAACAGATGGGCCAGGGCCCGGTCCAGTCGGGTGTGGCGGAAGTGGTGCCCGGCGGCGAGCAGCCGCTCCGGACGCACGCGCTGGTCCGCCAGCGCCACCTCCTTCGCGCCCTCGGCGCCCAGGAGCAGTCCCGGGCCCCACGCGGGGACCGGCACCAGCGCGGGCCGCCGCAGCACCGAGGCCAGGACGAGGGCGTAGGTCCGTCCGCGGACCGGGTGCGGGGCCACCGCGTTGACGGGTCCGGACAGTCCCGTGTCCAGGACCGCCCTCAGGTAGACGTCGGTGAGGTCGTCCAGACCGATCCATGAGGTCCACTGGCGACCGTCACCGATCGGCCCGCCCAGACCCGCCGCGAACAGGGGCCACTGCAGTCCCAGCGCGCCGCCCCGGGGCGACTGGGCGATGCCGGTGCGCACCTGGACGCAGCGCAGCCCCGCCTCGGCCGCCGGTGACGCCGCCTCCTCCCAGTCGGCGACGACGTCGGCCAGGAACCCCTCGCCGCGCGGGCTGTCCTCGGTGAGGACCTCGTCCCCGCGCCGCGGGCCGTAGTAGCCGATGCCGGAGGCGGAGACGAACACGCGCGGTCCGTCCGGGGTGTCCGCCGCACGCTGGGCCAAGGCGCGGGTGGGCCCGATCCGGCTGTCGCGGATGGCCGCCTTGTGCGCGTCGGTGAACCGTCCGAACAGGGGCTCGCCCGCCAGGTGGACGACGGCGTCCACCCCCTGGAGCAGGTCCTCGGCCGGCCGGTCGAGATCCCAGTGCCGTTCGTCCGGCCGCTTCGGCGTGCCGCGCACCAGGCGGACCACGCGGTGCCCGCTGGTGGTGAGCAGGGCGGACAGCGCCGACCCGACGAGCCCGCCGGCCCCCGTGACCGCCACCGTCACCGGACCGCTCCCCCACGCCCGGCTGCGCCGCAGCGCGTCGAGGTCGTCGGCGAGCTGGGCGTGGCGGTAGGTGAACATGGACCGCAGCGCGGCGTCGGGCACCGAGGTGTCGACGCGGTCGGTGATCCGGGTGCTCTGCTCGCTCTCCGCCGCGAAGTCGTGCGTGTGGACCCAGCGCAGCACGGTGGACAGCGGCGGTGAGGCGAGCCGATCCGCGAAGCGGTGGGGCGGATCGTGGGCGTCGGGGTCGTGGACGGCGACCCAGCGGAGCCCGCCGGGCAGGGCGAGCACGGCGGCGCCGTCGCGCAGCGAACGGGCTTCGGCGACCGGACGGGCCGGCTGCCACGGGGGCGCCAGACGGGCGAAGGCGCCCGGCCGGGTGTGCCAGTCGAAGACCTCGTCGACAGGCGCCCGCACGACACTCGAACGCTGGAAGGCCATGGTCCACCTCGGTCTCGCGGGTGCGTTCCTCCGACGGCCGCGCCGATGCCCCGGTAGCGGCCGCCGCACGCGGCCACGATAACGCGTTCGCCTCCGTGCCGTGGGTTCCGGACGGCGGCGATTCAGCGCGCGGCGGACACGAACGGCTCGACGACGCAGCGGGCCGGGGCGAGGCGTCCTGCGGGGGTCGGGCGGGCGTTGGCGTGGGTCGTGTGCGGCATCGAGGACCTTCTGGTGAGCTGGTGTAGACGTGGTAATCGACACCGATAACGAAGGCCCTCTTCGCTTGTGTCAGCCGGGGCGGGTGCTACCAGCCTCCATGGTCAGCGCACCGAGGACCCGTCCGCCCCGGACCCCGCCCGCTGTGGCGGGGGCGGGACGTCGGTGAGCACCTCGAAGGCCGTGCGGCGGTGGGCTGCGAAGAGCTCCAGCGCGCGGTCGGCGTCGCGGGAGCGCAGGGCGGCGGCGAGGTCCCGGTGCTCGCCGGGGACGTGGGCGAGGTAGTTCCGGGACTCGCGGCCGACGCGGGTCAGCAGGAACAGGTGGACCTGCGAGCGGATGGACCGCCAGGCCTCCTCCAGCCGTCCGTGCCCGGCGGCCGCGTAGACGGCGTCGTGGAAGTCGATGTCGCAGCGCACCAGGGCGTGCGCGTCCTCGGCGCGTTCCATGCGCTCGGCGGCCTTCCCCACCGCGGCGATGTCCGCGTCGGAGGCGTGGGCGACCACCTGCTGGACGGCGAGCCGTTCGAGCGCGTCGCGCAGGCTGTCGAGTTCGGCGATGTCACGCGGGGTCAGGGTCGTGACCGTGGCGCCGCGGTGCCAGGCGCTGCGGACCAGGCCCTCGCGTTCCAGCCGCAGCAGCGCCTCGCGTACGGGGCCGCGGCTGACCTCCAGTGCGCGGGAGAGCTCGACCTCGCGCAGCTGCGCGCCCGGGGCGTAGGCCCCGCTGAAGACGGCCTCGCGGATGCGGTCCGCCACCTCGTCGGCCAGTCCCCTGCGCCGGGCCGGGGCCACCCTGCCCAGTTCCTCGGTCACGCTCGGCTCTCTTCTCTCCCTCGTCGATCGGTCCAGGCCACCCTACTGTTCCGGCGAGGGTCGCAATGTTAACATTCGGACAATCGCAGCCCGGGGGTCGCCGGGCGCCCCTCGCAGGAAGGCAGCCACCGCACCATGACCGTTCTCGACTCGCCCATCCCGCGGTTCCACCTGGCCGTGCCCGTCGACGACCTGGCCGCCGCGCGCCGCTTCTACGGGGAGGTCCTCGGCCTGGAGCAGGGCCGCAGCTCCGACACCTGGGTGGACTGGAACCTGCACGGCCACCAGTTCGTCACCCATCTGGCCCCTGCCGCGCAGGAGAAGATCCACAACCCGGTCGACGGCCACGACGTGCCCGTGCCGCACTTCGGTCTGGTCCTGTCGGTTCCGGACTTCCACGCGCTCGCCGACCGCCTGCGCGCCGCCGGGACCGCCTTCGTCATCGAGCCCTACGTCCGCTTCGAGGGACAGCCCGGCGAGCAGTGGACGATGTTCCTGCTCGACCCGGCGGGCAACGCGCTCGAGTTCAAGGCGTTCGCCGACGACTCCCAGGTCTTCGCCGTCTGACCCCCGGCCGCCCCGCCCCCGGGCCGTCCTCCCGGGAGCGGGGCCGAACACGGCCCGCCGCGAAGGCCCCGGCGGCCGGATCGACGTCCGCGCACAGGTGTCGGGCGCCACGCCCAGGGGCCGCGCCTCGGCCGGGCACGCCGGTGCCGACCTGACCAGGACGCCTGGCGGTACGGGCGTTCCCGCGCGACAATGTGCGCCATGACAACCGCACAGTGGACCCGGATCGGGCTCGTGGCCGCCGCCGTCCTCGGCGCGCTGGCCGGGATGGCGTGGATCGTCGGCGGGCCCTCGGGACGGCCCGTCGCCTGGGTCGGCGGCGGCGCTGCCGTGCTCGTCCTCACCGTCACCGCGGCCGTCCGGGTACGCCGCCCCACGACGGCGGAGACCACGACGCCGACGACGCCCTGTCCGCGCTCGCGAGGCTGCACCTGGTGACCCGCTCGGGGGCGGGGGAGAACGCCGTCGTCGGGCTCCACCGGCTGGTGCAGCGGTCCACCCGGGAGCAGAGCACCACGCGCCCCGACCGCGACACCGCCCGCACCGCGGCCGACGCCCTCGTACGGGTGTGGCCCACACACGTCCACGCCAGCGCCCTCGGCCAGCGGCTGCGGGCCAACGCCACGGCCCTGCTCGAACACGCCGAGCAGTGGCTGTGGGAGGACGGCCTGCACCCTGTCCTGACGCAGCTCGGACAGAGCCTGGGCCGTGCGGACGCGCTCCCCCAAGCCGTCGACCACTGGGTGTCGGCCCTGGCCGCGTCCGAGGCACGGCTCGGGCGCGACCACCGCGACACCCTGTTCGCCCGCCACCAGCTGATCCTGTGGCGCGGCATGGCGGGTGAGGCGACCTACGCCGCGGAGGCGTTCGGGTCGCTCGTCGAGGAGATGACGCGGATCCTGGGTGCGCACGACGCGCAGACCATGTCCACCCGTGTACAGGGCGCACGGTGGCTGGGCAGGGCCGGTGGTGTGCAGGACGCGCGGCAGATGATGACGGACCTCCTGCCCGGCCTCACACGTTTGTTGGGCCCCGACCACCCCGACACGCTGACCACACGAGGCCATCTGGCCTCCCTGCGCGGCAGGGCGGGCGACCCCCGGGCGGCGGTCGACACCTACTCGGCGCTGGTGAAGGACGAGCTCGAATTCTTCGGCGACGACGACCCGAGAGTCCTGCTCACCCGGAGCATGCTTGCCCGGTGGCGCGGGCGCGCGGGCGACACCGCGGTGGCCATCGACGACTTCGAGGCGCTCCTGCCCGACCAGATCCGCGTGCTCGGCCCCGAACACCCGGACAGCCTCAGCACACGCGGACAGATCGCCGCCTGGCGGGGTGTGACCGGTGACCACCTCCGTGCCCTCCGGGAACTCGAAGGACTCCTGACGGACCAGATCACGTTTCTGGGGCGGGAGCACCCCCACGTCCTGACCACGCGGCACAGCATGGCGCGCTTCCACGGCGAAGCGGGAGATCCAAGACTCGCGGCCGAACTCCTCGAAGCGCTCATGCCGGACCAATTGCGCGTCCTCGGGCCCGACCACCCCAAGACCCACGAGGTCCAGGCCGACCTGGAGCACTGGCGGGCGAAGGCGCGCGAGGAACCCGGCGCGTAGCGAGGTCCATCGCAACCGGTGCGGCGGCGGGTTCGCCACCGGGAACGGACGCCATCGAGACCCCCGAGTCCGCCACACGGTGTCCTCCCGAGCGCACCCGGGAGGACACCGATAGCGTGGTGGGCGACCTGCCCACCACGGCGGCCGCCGGTCGAGCCGCCGCCGGTACCGTGCGCCGACGACCCCGACAGGCGGAGACCATGAGCCACCACGCTCGCAACGAACGGCACCGTCTGGCCGACCTGCTGGCGGCCGCGGGCCCGGGTGCCCCCACGCTCTGCGGGGGGTGGACGACCACCGAACTCGCCGCCCACCTGGTCCTGCGGGAGCACCGGATGGACGCGGCGGCCGGCATCAGGATCCCCTTCCTGGCCGACTGGACCGCCAAGGTGCAGGAGCGCTACGCACGCCGCCCCTACCCCCGGCTGCTGTCGACGTTCCGCGACGGACCGCCGCTGCTGTCGCCGTTCGCCCTGCCGGGCGTGGACGAGGGCGCCAACACGGTGGAGTACTACGTGCACGCCGAGGACGTGCGCCGTGCGGCGCCGGGCTGGACGACCGATCCCGGCGACGCGGCCGACGCGGCCGAGGACGTCGATCCGGGCCTCACCGAGGCGCTGTGGCGCAAGCTCTCGCCCCTGGCCCGGCTGGAGACCGGCCCCAAGGCCCCGGTCGGCCTGGTGCTGCGCCGCCCGGACGGCCGCACCGTCCGGGCACGCAAGGGCGAGCCGTCGGTCACCGTGACCGGGGAACCCGGCGAGTTGGTCCTCTTCGCCTTCGGCCGGGGTGCCCGCGCACGGGTCAGGGCCGAGGGCTCCCCGGAAGCGGTCGCCCGCCTGGCCGAGGCCCTCCCCCTGCCGTCGAAGCGGTGACGGTGCCGACGGCGGTCTTTCCCCCATGGGCCTGAGGTCCCCGCCCCGCGGCACCGAAGGTCCTTCCCTCCGGGCCCCGGCTGAACGACGATGGGAGTCGAGGGCCGCCGAGGGGTGAGCCGCGGTGATCGGCGCTGAGCCGTCGTGCGTCTTCGTGCCGCGGCCCCGTTCGCCGGCCACCGACCCACACGGGGGAGCCATGGACAACGATGAGAAGGCGGAGCGGGCCAGGGGCGATCTCGGGCGCCGGGTCGCGCAGCGGCGCTCGGAGCTCGGGCTCACCCAGGAGGAGGTCGCCGAACGCGCGGGCATGGCGCCCGGCTTCGTGGCCTACCTGGAGACACACCCGCCCCTCCTGACCAAACGGGCCCTGTACCGCCTGGCCGGCGCACTGCACACCTCGACGGACCACCTGCTGGGCGCGGACACCGACGTTCCGCCGGGGGTCGCCTCGACAGCCGTCCCGCGGCCCCGGCTGAGCGCCCTGTCCCGGCGCGCGTGCCTGGACCTGATCGAGCCCGGCGGCGTGGGCCGGATCGCCTTCGTCTCCCGTTCGCGGTCGGGACCGGCCGTCCTACCGGTCAACTACGCCGTGACCGACGGCGACATCGTCTTCCGGACGGCCGCGGACGCGGAGGTGGTGCGCCAGCTCCCCGGCTCCGTCGGATTCGAGGTCGACCGGTTCGACGGGACCATGAGCGAGGGGTGGAGCGTGCTGGCCACCGGTCCGGCTCGGATCGTGCACGACCCGGACGAGGACGCCTCGCTTCGGGCCCTGGCCCCGGTGCGGCCGTGGGCGGGCACCGAGCGCGAGACCTACGTCCGGATGACCCCCGACCAGGTGACCGGACGCAGGGTCACGGCGGGGCCTACGCGTGTGTGAGCTCGGGCGCGGTGCCACCACCGGCGCCGCGACCGGGCGGGCCGGGGCGGCACCGAGCGGGCGATAACCGATACCATCATTCTGTTACCATTGATACATGCCAGCCCGAACCGACCACCGCGACAAGGTCGTCGCCGCCGCCGCGGAACTCCTGCGCTCCCAGGGGCGCTCCGCCGTCACCACGCGCGCCGTCAGTACCGCGGCCGGGGTCCAGCCCCCGACCATCTACCGCCTGTTCGGTGACATGACGGGCCTGCTCGACGCGGTCGCCGCGGACGGGTTCGCGCGCTACATCGAGCGCAAGAAGGCCCAGGAGCCCTCCGAGGACCCCGTGGACGACCTGCGCCAGGGCTGGGACCTGCACGTGGAGTTCGGCTTGGCCAACCCCGCCCACTACCTGCTCATGTACGGTGAGCCCGCACAGGGCGAGCCCAACGCGGCCGGTGCGCGGGCGCAGGGCATCCTGCTCTCGATCGTGGAGCGGGCCGCGCGGGCCGGCCGCCTCGTCATCGGGGTCGAGCAGGCCGCGGACATGTTCCACGCCGCCGGGATGGGCGTCACCCTCAGCCTCATCGGGACCGCGCCGGAGCAGCGGGACCTGTCGCTGTCGGTCCGGACCCGGGAGGCGGTCATCGCGGCGGCCACCGGCGACGCTCCGGCCGGCGGGAGCGAGCCCGCGCGGTGCGCGGTCGCCCTGCGCTCGGCACTGGACGAGTCCGGCGCCGAGTTCAGCCGCGGCGAGCGCCTGCTGTTCGAGGAGCTCCTCACCCGCGTGGCCGGTTCCGGGGCCTGACCGTCACGGCGGGCGGGGCGCCGCCCGCCGTGGCCGCCCGCTCAGCCCTTGAGCGCGCCCGCCATCAGGCCGCGCATGAAGTAGCGGCCCAGCACCAGGTAGATGACCAGGGTCGGCAGGGAGGCCAGCACGGCGGCCGCCATCTGCTGGTTGTAGGGCACGACCATCGACCCGGCCACGTTGTTCAGCTGGACCGTCACCGGCCAGCTCTGCGGACCGGTGAGGAAGACGGCGAACAGGAAGTCGTTCCACGCCGACGTGAACTGCCAGATCAGCGTCACCGCGAACGCCGGCGCCGAGACCGGCAGGACCACGTGGGCGTAGGTGCGCAGCAGGCCCGCGCCGTCCACCCGTGCCGCCTCGATGAGCGTGTGCGGGATGCTCGCGTAGTAGTTGCGGAAGATGAGCGTACAGATCGGGATGCCGTACACCGTGTGCGCCAGGATCAGCGGGAAGAGCCCGCCCATCAGCCCGGAGCTCACCATGATCTGCTGGAGCGGGATCATCACCGCCTGGTAGGGGATGAACATCCCGAACAGGAAGAGGGTGAAGACGGTGTCCGCGCCGGGAAAGCGCCAGCGGGCCATCACGTACCCGTTCAGGGACCCCAGGACGGCCGAGACCACGGCGGCGGGCACGACCATGCGCACGCTGTTCCACAGGCCGGGGGCCAGCGCCGTCCACGCCGTCGACCACCCCTCCATGCTCCATTCCCGCGGCAGCAGCCAGGCGCGGGCGGCCGTGGCCTCCGCGAAGGGCTTGAACCCGGTGGCCACCAGCACGTACATCGGCATCAGGAAGAACGCCGCCAGCACGATGAGCACCGCGAACTTCACGGCCTGGCCGCGCCGGGTGGTGCCGGCCGTTCCGCCGCCCGGGGCGACCACCCGCTCGGGTGCCCTCTGGCTCATCGCCCCTCGCTCCGTTCCTCGCGCATCGTCCACACCAGGTAGGGGATGACGAAGACCGCCACCGCCACGAGCAGGTACGAGGCGATCGTGGCGCCCTTGGCCGGGTCGCGGACCTCGAACACGGTCGACCACATGTACACGGCGGGCACGTCGGCGACGATCTGCTGGCCCGCGATCGCGATGATCAGGTCGAACACCTTCAGCGACATGTGCCCGATGATGATGACGGCGCTCAGTGTGACCGGCCGCAACCGCGGCATGACCACGTGCCAGTACACGCCCCACTCCGAACAGCCGTCCACCCGGGCCGCCTCGCGCAGCTCCGCAGGAACACCGCGGAACCCGGCCAGGAACAGGGCCATGACATAGCCCGACAGCTGCCAGATCGCGGGCAGCGCCATCGCCGCCATGCCCAGGTCGGGCGCGGTCCACCAGGTGTTGACCAGGAAGTCCAGGTTGACGTGGACGAACAGGGCGTTGAGCCCGGTGGCGCGCTCGGCCGGCGCCGGGTTCATCAGCCAGCGCCAGACCACGCCGGTGGCGATGAAGGACACCGCCATCGGCGCCAGGAACAGTGTGCGGAAGACCGGCTCGCCCCGGATCCCCTTGTCCAGGAGCAGCCCCAGCAGCCAGCCCAGCAGCAGGGCGCCGCCGACGAACACGACCGTGAACACGATCGCGTTGTTGACGGCGGCGGGCCAGCGGGCCTCCTGCCACAGGGCGACGAAGTTGTCCAGGCCGACGAAGGAGCCTTCGTCGGTGGGCCGGTGCTGGTCGCTGAGCGCCAGCCGGGTGTTCCAGCCGATCATCCCGTAGACGAAGATCCCGATGAGGAGGATCGACGGGGAGACCAGCAGCAGGGAGGGCCCCCAGGAGCGGACCCGCGTCCGCAGGCGCCTCCCGCGGGACCCGTGGCGGGCACGGGTCGGCCGCCGGGGCCCGGTGCCGCCCTCGGCGGCACCGGGCCGGGTCGCCGGTCCGCTCATTCGGTCTGGGCGGCTTGGTGCAGGGCCTCGTTCAGCGCCTCCAGGTCCTCGTTCTGGAGGTACAGGCCCACGGCCGTGTCGATGTCGTTCTTCCACCGGTTGCCCACGGTCACGCCGTGCCAGAACGAACCCGCCAGCTGGGGATCGGACTGCCATTCGGCCAGGGCCGACTCCAGGTAGGGGTTGTCGGCGTAGTGGGCGGGCTCGGCGTCCTCACGGGCCGGGATGGAGCCCTTCAGCGGGTTGAAGGTGTCCTGGCCCTCCTGGCTGGCCACCAGCTCCAACCAGGTCAGGGCGTGTTCCTCGTGGGGCGCCCCCACCGGGAGGGTGAAGCTGTCCGAGAGCCACATGTAGGTGCCCTCGGTCCCCGGGGAGGCCGCCCACGCGTAGTCCTCGTCCGGGATGGCACCGAGCTCGTCGAAGTAGCCGGCGGCCCAGTCACCCATGATGTTGAAGGCGGCTTCCCCGTCGGAGACGCGCCGCGCGGCCTCCTGCCAGTCCTCGGCGGCCGACTCCTCCTGGGTGTGGGCCATGACCTCCTCGAAGGTCTCGAGCGCCTCGGCCATCTCCGGGGTGTCCCAGTCGGCGCCCGGCTCCCAGAGGGCGTTGTAGGCCTCGGTGCCCAGCGAGCCCAGGAGCACCGACTCCAGCAGGTGGTCGACGGTCCACTGCGCGCCGACGGCCATCGGTATGGCGTCGGTCTCGGCCTCCACCGCCTCCATCGCCTCGATCAGCTCGTCCAGGGTCTCGGGCGGACCGTCGACCCCGGCCTCCTCCAGTACCGAGGGGCTGTACCAGAGGACGTTGGAGCGGTGGATGTTCACGGGCACGGAGTAGACGCTGCCCTCGTAGGAGATCTGCTCGACCAACTCGTCGGGGAGGGCCTCGTGCAGTCCCTGCTCGTCGAAGAAGTCGTCGAGGGGCTGCAGGTACCCGGCCTCGATGTAGTCCTGCAGCTCGGCGCCGGCGTGTCCCTGGAAGGAGTCGGGGGGATCCTGGCTCTGCAGGCGGCCCTCCAGGACCGCCTGGGCGTTGGTACCCGATCCGCCCGCCACCGCGGCGTTGACGAACTCGACGTCGGGGTTCTCGTTCTCGAACCGTTCGATGAGGGCGTTCAACCCGGCTTCCTCACCGCCGCCGGTCCACCAGGAGAAGACCTCGACCTGGTCCTCTCCTCCGTCCTGGCCTCCGCCACCGCAGGCCGACACCGCCAGGGCCAGCCCCAGCGCCCCCGCTGCGACCGACCACCATCGTGAGCGCATGAGAGCTCCTCCCCGGGTGGCCGACCCGTGCGTCGACTCGCCCCACCCAACGTGTCCCACATCACAACATCGCCGACTCTGACATCATTGGTATGCACAGACGCGAACGTCAACAGTGCGGGCGATCACGACGCCGAGACGTGATCTGTTGCCCGGCCGCCGGGCCGGGAAGCCTTGTGCTGTCGAGTGATCGCGCTCTCGGCGCGAGGGCGCCCAGGGGGCGCGAAGGGGCCCGGAGCACGGGGCGCGGCGGCTCCCGGCACGCGCCGGTACGGGGGCGGGGTGCCCCGCTCCCATCCGGGGGCCGGGAGCGGGGCGGGAAGGTGGGGCCGGGCGATCGCGGAGCCCGGCCCCACCGGTTCGTGGGCGCCTCAGGCGGCGCCCTCGGTGTCGGGCGCGTGTTCGCGCAGGTACGCGCCGAAGGATTCCAGCCCGTCGACGACGCGCGGACCGCTGATGCCCTCGTTGTAGTCCAGGACGAAGAAGCTGTCGGAGCGCACCGCCGGGAGTTCGGAGGTGTGCGGCGAGGTCTTCAGGAACTCGATCTTGTCCTCGGCGGGCTGGTCGCCGTAGTCGAGGATGATGATGACCTCCGGCGCCCCCTCGACGACCGCCTCCCAGCTGACCTGCGTCCAGCGCTCGTCCAGGTCGCCGACGATGTTCTCGCCCCCGGCGAAGCGGATGATGTCGTTGGGCGGGACCTGCGCGGCCGCCGTGAAGGGCTGGTCGGTGCCCGAGTCGTAGAGGAACACCGGGACCGGGTCGCCCTCCGGGGCGTCGGCCCGCACCGCGGCCACGCGCTCGCGGTACTCCGCCACGGTGGCGTCGGCGCGGTCCCTCACCCCGAAGATGTCGCCGAGCCGCTCCAGGTCGGCGTAGAGGCCCTCGAAGGGCTCCACCCGCTCGGGGAAGCCGGGGTAGTCGTAGCAGGACTCGGTGTGCATGAAGCTCTGCACGCCCAGGTCGTCGAGGATCTCCGGCGTGATGCCGCGCTCGTCGCTGAACCCCGAGTTCCACCCCGCCACCACGAAGTCGGCGCCGGCGTCGACCACGACCTCCTTGTTGAGCAGGTCGTCGCTGAGGAACTCCACCCGTGCGTACTCGTCCGCCCACGGGGACTCCGTGACCGGCGGGTTGGCGGGCGGCATCACGTACCCGTGCACGTGGTCGGTCAGGCCGAGCGCGAACATCTTGTCGGCGCTGCCGCCCTCGTAGACCACGGCGTTGTGCGGCCTGGTGTAGTCCACCTCCTCACCGCAGCGGTTCACCGTGACGGTGTCGGCCCGTGCGCCCTCCTCGATCTGGGCGCCGCAGCCGCTCAGCGCCACGGCCAGGATCAGGGGCAGGGCCACGGGAGCGGCCCCGGGCGGGGCCGTGCGGATCGCTGTCATCGGACTCCTTCGGCTCCCTCGTCGAGTGAGTAGAGCAGTTGGGGGTTGCCGGTGAGGGGGTGCTCCACCACGGTCACCTCGAGGCCGAACACGTCCCGGACGCGTTCGCGGGTCAGCACGTCGGCGGGGGCGCCCGAGGCGACCAGCCGCCCCTGGGAGAGCACTCCGACGGTGTCGCAGGCGGCCGCCAGGTTGAGGTCGTGCAGCACCACCAGCACGGTGTGGGCGCGGGCCCGCAGCAGGGACAGCAGGCGGACCTGGTGGCGCAGGTCGAGGTGGTTGGTGGGCTCGTCCAGGACCAGGACCCGGGGCTCCTGGACCAGGGCGCGGGCGATGAGCACCCGCTGGAGCTCGCCGCCGGACAGGCCGAGCACCCCGCGGTCGGCGAGGTGGAGCACGTCGAGGTCGGCCATGACCGCCTCGCACAGGGTGCGCTCCCGTTCGCTCAGGGGCTGGTTGCCTCGCAGGTGCGGTGTCCGGCCCAGGGCGACGACCTCGGCCACCGTGAAGTCCAGTTCGGTCCCGCCCTGCTGGGTGAGCGCGGCCACCTGCCGGGCGGCGCGGCGCAGCCCCAGGGCGGACAGGTCGGTGCCGTCGACCAGCACACGGCCGGCGGAGGGCTTGAGGGCGCCGTAGACGCAGCGCAGCACGGTGGACTTGCCCGAGCCGTTGGGGCCCACGAGGGCGACCATCCGACCGCGTTCGACGTCCAGGGACAGCTCGCGCACCAGGGCGGCGCCGTCGAGGGTGACGGAGAGGTCGTCGACGCACAGCTCCACGGTTCACCGCCCCCCGAACACGTAGCCGCGGCGGCGCATCAGCGTGAGGAACACCGGCACCCCCACCAGCGCTGTGAGCACGCCGAGCGGCAGTTCGCGGGGCGCGGCCACCACGCGGGAGGCGAGGTCCACCCAGACCATGAAGACGGCGCCGACCAGCGGCGCCACCACCAGGACGCGGCGGTGGGCGGCGCCGACGACGATGCGCACCACGTGGGGCACGACCAGGCCCACGAAGCCGATGACACCGCTGACCGCGACCATGGCGCCGGTCATGGCGGCGGTGAGCAGGAACATGACCGCGCGCAGCCGGCCGGTGTCCACACCCAGGCTGGCCGCGGTCTCGTCGCCCAGCGCCGCCACGTCCAGGGAGCGGCTGGAGCGGTGCACCACCACCGCGCCGACCACCACCAGTGCGGCCACCAGCGGCAGGGATCCCCAGTTCGCGGCGCCGAAGCCGCCCATGGTCCAGAACAGCACGGTGCTGGTGGCCTCGTTGCTGGGAGTGAAGTAGACGATGACGCTCATCAGCGCCTGGAAGCCGAAGGACAGCGCGACCCCGGTCAGGACCAGGCGCAGCGGTGTGACCCCCGCGCTGGAGTGGGCGAGACCGTAGACGACCGCGGTCGCCACCGCGGCTCCGGCGAAGGCCCCGGCAGAGACCGCGTACACGCCCAGGGACGACAGGACGCCGAACACGCCCACGGCGACGGCCCCGACCGAGGCGCCGGAGGAGATGCCCAGGACGAACGGGTCGGCGATGGGGTTGCGCACCATGGCCTGTACGGCCACGCCGACGACGCTGAGCCCGGCGCCGACGGTGGCGGCCAGCAGCACGCGCGGGGTCCGGATCTGCCAGACGATCTGGTAGCGGGAGATCTCGTCGGCTCCGATGGTGCCGCCGGTCAGTGCGGCCCAGAGGTAGCGGGCGGTCTCGGCGGGCGGGATCACCGCGGCACCGAGGCCGACCGCGAGCACGACCGAGACGGCGAGGAGCGGGACGAGGACCACGGCCAGGACCGGGGCGAGGCCGCGCGGACCGCTCGCGGGCGCGACCGGTGGGGGCGCGGTGGCGGTCACGGGGGGAGCCGTGGTGCCGGACGGTCGCACGCGACCCCCTTCCCGGGGAAATGACAACGGTTTTCGTTCCTGAAGAACTTCTACCACATTCCGCCCGCTCCTGCTCCTGGCAGGGAGCATCCGCCGACCGCCAGCTCGGATCCGGACGCGGAGCCCGCGTGAGAGAATGCGCTACCGGTGCGGCGCCGGAACCGCGTCGGCCGCTCCCCGGACCAGAGAGGACGCACGCCTTGTCGCAGGACCACGTGCCCTCGGTGCCGAGCGGTCCTCGGCCCGACCTGCGAGCCGACTGCGCGAACTGCTTCGGCCTGTGCTGTGTCGCCCTCCCCTTCGCCGCGTCCGCGGACTTCGCCATCGACAAGAAGGCCGGGGACCCCTGCGGGAACCTGCAGGAGGACTTCGGATGCGGCATCCACGCCCACCTGCGGGAACGGGGTTTCTCCGGCTGCACCGTCTACGACTGCTTCGGAGCGGGGCAGAAGGTCTCCCAGGTGACCTTCGCCGGCCGGAGCTGGCGAGAGGCCCCCGAGACCGCGGAGGGGATGTTCGAGGTCTTCCCGGTCGTGCGACAGCTGCACGAAGTGCTCTGGTACCTGACCGAGGCACTGCTCATGCCGGAGGCGGACCCCGTCCGCGGCGAGCTCCGCCGTGCGTTCGACGACGTCGAACGGCTCACGTGCGAGAGCGCCGAGGTCCTCGCCGACGTGGACGTGGACCGGGTGCGCGGCGAAGTGAACCCCGTGCTGCAGCGTGCTGGCGAACTGGCCCGGCAGGGGGTTCCCGGCCGCAAGCGGAACCACCGGGGCGCCGACCTCATGGGCGCCCGGCTCCGTGGTGCGGAGCTGCGCGGGGCGAACCTGCGCGGGGCCCTGCTCATCGCGGCCGACCTGCGCGACGCCGACCTGCGGACCGCGGACCTGACCGGGGCCGACCTGCGCGACGCCGACCTCCGCGGCGCCGACCTGTCCGACAGCCTCTTCGTCACGCAGGTCCAGCTCAACGCGGCCCGGGGCGACGGGCGGACCAGGGCTCCCCGTACCCTCGACCGCCCCTCCCACTGGTAGTCCCGGACCACGCGTTCCACCCGCCCCCCGGACTCCCTGGAGCCGGAACCGAGCCGGGGCACGCCCGGACCCGGCATCGCTCACGCACGGCGGGTCGCGGACGGGGCGCGATCGGCACGCTCACCCCACCCCGACTCGACGGCACGCCCTGGGTGAGGCTAGCCTTACCTACACCCCCGGCATCCAGCCCCGCGCCGACGAGGAAGAGGCCCCGTGCGCATCGAACAGCCCAGCCATCGCACGATGATCCGCACCCGTGTGGTGCGCACCGAGCGCGTCAGCAAGAACTTCGTCTCGGTGGTCCTGGGCGGTGAGGAGCTGAGCGGCTTCGAGTTCCTGGGTCAGGACCAGTTCGTCCGGCTCTTCCTACCGAGGCGGGGGCAGGAGCGCCTGCACATGCCCACCGCCGCCGACCGGCGCTGGGTCGAGCAGATGTACGCCATGTCCGACGACGTGCGCCCGCACGTGCGCAACTACTCGGTCCGCTCCTTCGACGCCGACGCCCGCGAGCTGGAGCTGGAGTTCGTCGACCACGGGGACGGCGGCCCAGCCTCCGCGTGGGCGGCCTCCGCCTCCCCCGGCGACGAGGCCGGAATCCTGGCGGAGGGGGTGTACTACCAGCCCACGGACGACACCGACTGGCAGCTGCTGGTCGGCGACGAGAGCGCCGTGCCCGCCCTGGTGTCGATCCTGGAGCAGGCCCCCGACGACCTGCGGGCCCAGGTGTTCCTGGAGGTGCCCTCCACGGACGACGTGCGCCCGCTCCCCTCCCGGCCGGGTGTGGACGTGCACTGGCTCCCCCGGACCGACCCGCACTCCGTGCCCGGGCGCCTGGCCCTGGACACCGTGTGCACCGCCGCCCTGCCCAAGGGCCGCCCGTACTGCTTCGTGGCCGGGGAGAACGCCCTGCCCACCGGCCTACGCCGCACGCTGGTCCGCGAGCACGGCGTGCCCAAGCCGGACATCACCTTCGTGGGCTACTGGCGCCACGGCCAGGCCGTCGCGGACTAGCGCATCGACGGCGGGTCAGTCGATCGCGCTGAATCCCCCGTCGCTCCTGAGCAGCTGGCCGTTGATCCACTGCCCGCGCGTGGAGCACGGGAAGTCCACGAGGTGCGCGGTGTCCTGGGGCGTGCCCAGTCGGCCGAGCGGGGTCAGGCCCGTGACCTGTTCCCTGAGCTCTCCGGTCATCCACCCGGTGTCGACCGGGCCCGGGTTGATCGCGTTGGCGGTCACGCCCAGGTGGGCCAGCTCGCGGGCGGCGGCGAGCGTGATGCGGTCCAGGGCCGCCTTGCTCGCGCCGTAGGGCAGGTTGTCCACGGTGTGGTCGCTGGTCAGGGCGGTGATCCGACCGGTTCCGTGGTCACCCCGGAACCGCTGCTCGAACGCGCGGATCAGCAGCCACGTGGCACGCGCGTTGACGGCGAAGTGCCGGTCGAAGCTCTCGACGCCGGTGTCGAGCAGGCCGGAGTCGACGGACTCGCAGTGGCACATCACCAGGGCGGTCACGGCGCCCAGGCGCTCCTCGGCCGCGTCGAGGAGCGCCTCAGGGGTGTCGGGGTCGGCCAGGTCGGCCTCGATCGCCGCCGAGGCGGCCCCGAGGTCGGCCAGGGCGCGGACGGTGGACTCGGCGGCACCCTCCTCGATCCCCCAGTCCATGCGCTCGTCGTAGGGCGTCCAGTAGCTGAACGCGATGTCCCAGCCGGACGCCGCGAGCCGTCGGACGACGCCGGCGCCGATGCCGGCGGTGCGGCCCACCCCCGTCACCAGGGCGACGGGCCGGGTGACGGGGGCGGGGTGAGCATCGCGGACGTGGCGCGGGTCGTGTCCGGACGCGGGGTGCTCGCTCATGGACACCGATCATTCTGGACCGGAGCCGGGCGGGCAACGGCATTTCGGCTGAGGCGGACTCCGGTGCCTAGTGCGAATCCGGCTCGGTCGAGTCGGCCACGTCGTCGGAGGTCACCCGGTCGATCCACGTGATCAGCTCGGCGAAGACCTCCTCGCGGTTGGTCTCGTTGAACAGTTCGTGGCGCGCACCCTCGTAGACCCGGTAGGTCAGGTCGGCCACACCCGCGGCACGGTAGCGCTCGACCAGCGCGTCGCTGAACTCCAGCCCCTGGTTGAGCGGGTCACGGTCACCGACCAGGACGTACAGCGGCAGGTCGTCGGGGGCCTTGGACGGGTCGCCGAGCCGCTCGAAGGCGGCCGTGAGCAGCAGGCCCATGCTCGTGTCCGTGAGCCCGAACCCGCACAGCGGGTCGGCGACGTAGGCGTCCACCTGGCTCTCGTCGCGGCTGAGCCAGTCGGCCTCGGTCCGAAGCGGTGCGAAGGCGGCGTTGAAGTAGGCCGTGGTGTCGGCGGCGCCGGACTCGACCATGCGGGACAGCAGCAGATCGACGGCGGTGGTCCCGCACAGGGCCACACCGTCGGCGAGGCCGGGGTGGTCCAGCAGGTACTGCTGGGCGGCGAACGAGCCCAGGCTGTGCGCGACCAGGACCAGTGGCAGGTCGGGGTGGCGGGCGCCGACCTCGCGGGAGAGTGCGGCCATGTCGTCGACGAGCAGGTTCCACCCGTTGTCGCCGAGGTCGCCGGGGCGGCCGTCGTGCATCGAGAGCCCGTGGCCGCGGTGGTCGTCGGCGTAGACCGCGTAGCCCCGCGCGTTGAGGGCCGCGGCCAGGGGGGCGTAGCGGGCCGCGTGCTCACCCATGCCGTGGGAGATCTGGACGACCCCGCGCGCGGGGGCCTCGGGCACCCATTCGTGGACGTGGATGGTCAGACCGTCTCGACCGGTGAGTGTGAACATCGTCGACTCCTGCTGGGTGGCGGGCGCGTACGGGAGCGGGGCCGCACACGGCCGTGGGCACCCGTCCAGGGGGCGAGGGCCCGTCGGGACCGACCGCGCGGACACGAACATTGTTGCGTTGTCGGATTCCTCGCCGCCGCCCGGGGTTCTCCCTGTCCGTCCGACCAGGGCCCGCGGCGGGGCCGAAGGGGCGGCACGGCACCCGACCGCCCGGATCCCCTCCCCTCTGATCTGGCGTTCTCCCCGATTTTCGGCGCGCACTGCGAAACAATGGTGGCGTCGATCGAGCCCAACGGAAGGCGAAGCATGGCAACCCCGGACAGGAGTACCGACGCCGACACCGAGCCGTCCGGCTTTCCGCGCACACGGGCGCGGGCGGCCGACCTCCTCCCCCGGCTCATCTCGGCCGAGGCCGAGCACGACCTGCCGGTGGTGGAGTGGCGGCTGGACCACCAGGGCCGGCTGCTCGGCGAGATCCGCGACGGCGGGATCTCGGCCACCCGGTGCTGGGCCGACTTCTTCGGCGCGGCCGTGCACGAGCTGCCCGACATCACCAACGCGTCGGGGAACCCCCAGGTCGCCACCGGCCTGGACGACTACCGGGGCGTCACGGTCGTGGTGAAGTCCCGCACCTGAGCCCGGTAACGGGGCGCGGGCGTGGACCGGACCACCCGCGCCCCGCATGGGAGCGATCCCGTTCGACCGCGTCACCCCCTTGCCCGCGACGGGGCGGACACCTACAGTCACTTAACACGCATTCAGTTTGGGTCGGACCCGCACTACGGCCCGCGCGGAATCCGCTACTCCACGCGTGCCACGGGTCCGGTCACCGGCTGATCCCCCCGACATGACCGGAGCCCCCGTGCAGCACAGAAGAGGCGGCCCCGCCCGCCGCGTCCCCGTCCTCGTCGCCGCGGGAGCGGTGGCCGCCACCGCGGCGCTGACCCTGACCGCCCTGACCGTCCCCCACGGCGGAGCCGGGTCCGACACCCGCGAGGACGCCGATCCGGCCTCCACCTCCGGTGCGCTCGTCTGGTCCGACGAGTTCGACGGACCCGCCGGCGCGGCCCCCGACCCCGCGAACTGGAACCACGAGACCGGCGACCACGGGTGGGGCAACGGCGAGCTGCAGAACTACACCGACAGCCGCGAGAACTCGGCTCTGGACGGCAACGGCAACCTCGTCATCACCGCACGCCAGGAGGCCGACGGCGGCTACACCTCCGCCCGGCTGACCACCCAGGACAAGGTCGAGCAGGCCTACGGCCGCTTCGAGGCCAGGATCCGCATCCCCACCGGCCAGGGGGTGTGGCCCGCGTTCTGGATGCTGGGCGACAACTTCCCCGAGACCCCGTGGCCCGACTCCGGCGAGATCGACATCATGGAGAACGTCGGACACGAGCCCGGCACCGTCCACGGCACCGTGCACGGGCCCGGCTACTCCGGCGCGGACGGGATCGGCGCCTCCTACGACCACCCGCAGGGGGGCGCGTTCACCGACGGCTTCCACGTCTACGCCGTCGAGTGGACCCCGGACTCCATCACGTGGTCCGTCGACGACGTGCCGTTCAACACCCTCACCCGGGCCGACCTGCGCGGGAACCCGTGGGTCTACGACCACCCGTTCTTCATGATCCTCAACGTCGCAGTGGGCGGCGCGTGGCCGGGCTATCCCGACGAGACCACGCGGTTCCCCCAGCAGATGGTGGTGGACTACGTGCGCGTCTACGACCTCTGACCCGCCCGTGACCGGCGGCGGCCCGCCACGGCCGCCGCCGGTCCGCCCGCGCGTCGAATCCGCGTGCGCGGTCCGCCCCGTCGGCATAGCATGCCCCTCCAGTGGCGTCGACGACGAGGAGAGAGCATGGCCGAGAGCACGGAACTGCCCGAGCGCAGCCGACGGGTGGCCGAGGCGCTCGGCGCGTTCGGGGCCGAGGGCCGAGTGCGGGAACTGCCCGCCTCGACCCGCACCGCCCAGGCCGCGGCCGAGGCGCTCGGCTGCGAGGTCGGCGCGATCGCCAACAGCCTCGTGTTCATGGCGGACGAGCGACCGCTGCTGGTCATGACCAGCGGTCGGCACCGGGTGGACACCGCTCTGCTGGCCGAGCGGCTGGGCAGGGCCGCGATCCGGCGCGCCGAGCCCGAGGAGGTACGCGCCGCGACCGGCCAGGCCATCGGTGGCGTGGCCCCCGTCGGACACCCCGCGCCGGTCGAGACCGTGGTGGACGCGTCCCTGGCGGACTACGAGCGGCTGTGGGCCGCCGCCGGAACGCCTCGCACGGTCTTCCCGACCGGCTTCGCCGAACTGGTCGCGATGACCGGCGGCACACCCGTCGCGGTCAACTGAACCGGCCGGATCGGGTCCGGCCATGGCCGCCCCGTTCCCGCCCGGCGTCCGCCGTGTCAGCCCCGGGCCCGGACGTAGCGCTGCGCGACCTGGCAGCGGAAGGGGTCGCCGCCGGAGTAGATCTCGCGCGGCGATCCGGACGGACGCCGCGCGTGGTGCGTCGCGGCGTCGCGGACCGCGTCGAACGCGCGCAGGATCGTGGGGAACTGCACCTCGCCGTACGGTACGTCGACGAACAGCTCCGATCCGGCGGGTTCGACGCCGTCGGCGTCCGACGCGGCGAGGACGGGCACGCGCACTTCGACGGGCCCGTCCGATTCCCAGCCCACCTCGCCGTGGTAGACGACGACCAGCGGCCGCGACCGGTCGACCGCCGCCCCGGCCCGCTGCGAGAGCTCGGCCGCGGCACGCTCGATGTGCGCGGGAAGGTCCGCCACGGTCGTGCGAACGGCCCGCGAGACGAAGGGCTGCGCCGGAACGTCGCGGCTCGACACCCCCGGCGCGGCCTCGGCCGATGCCGGTCGACCGTCGAGGCGACCCCGCGCGAGGCCGTCGAGCAGCGCCACGGCGCGCTCGTGCGCACGCACCACATCGGTCCGGTACGCGTCGAGGAGCTCGCGCCGTTCGTCGCCGGCGGCGTCCAGGACCGGGCCGATGCGCTCGAGCGGCATCCCCGCGCGGCGCAAGAGCGCGATCATGCGGGCACGCTCCGCCTGCGACGGCCGGTAGTAGCGGTACCCCGTGTACTCGTCGACGACGTCGGGCCTGAGCAGCCCACGCCGCTCGTACAGGCGCAGCGCCTTCGGAGAGAGCCACGTCAGGCGGCTGAACCCGCCGATCGACAGCCTCGCGTCGGTCTCGCTCATCTGAGCAAGTATGCGACCTCGACGGCCCACTTGGCGCGATCCGGTTCGGTCTGCGGGTCGGTGAGGAACTGCTCCGTGCGCGCGTGCCAGTGGATGCCGTCGGCCCGCTCGTCGACCGCGAGGTCCAGGCCCTGCACGTCCGCCCACTCCCACATGTCCCGGTGGGTCCGCCCGAGCACGTCCGGACCGCCCTGCGGACGCGCGACCAGGTAGCGGCCGGCCGGGATCACACCGGTCTCGAACCCGTCACCGAGCTCCACACAGGCCGGCACGGGAACGGAGACCGTGATGTCCATCGGGTCCGCGGCCGTCCGCAGGCGGCGGTACTGGTAGATCGGCCCGCCCTCGGGAATCCCGCCCGCCTCGCCCAGCGCACCGTAGATCCGCGGGACGTGCGCGTTCACGCGATCCCAGTGGGCGAGCTCGGCCGTCATCGAGACGCCGACCCAGGGGCGCTCGGCCCGCTGCTCGACAGTGAAGGTGGTCATCGTCTTCCTCCTGGTCACCACCCGTATCTCGGATGGCCCAGCAACAGCTCACACCTTCCCCCAGGGACAGAGTCAACCCGCCGCGCAGGACGACGGACCGACCGCCGCGACCAGCGCCCCAGGTGTACCCCCAGGACCGGGGCGTGCACGGTGCCCGAGGGCCGGTACCGGGTAGCGGTCGCCTGTGTTGTGGGGGCGTGCCATGGGACGAAGGCGGCTCAGGACGGGTGCGCGCCCCGTAGGGCCGGGTGTCGGTGCCTTCGCGCGCCGGGAGTGCCAGAATCGGAAGTGTGAGCCACACACACGCCGACCAGCCAGATCCCGCCCAGGACTCGCCCACCGTGGGTCCGCCCGAGCGCAGCGCGGTGGGCCTGCCCGCCGTGCTCAACAGCGTCCGCCAGGTCCGCGAGCAGGCGGGCGTGCGACGCGGCCTGCCCGCGATGCGGGCCGTCAACCAGAAGCGCGGCTTCGACTGCCCCGGGTGCGCCTGGCCCGAGGGCGACCACCGGCACAAGGCGGAGTTCTGTGAGAACGGCGCCAAGGCGGTGGCCGAGGAGGCCACGTCCCGCGCGCTGACCCCGGAGTTCTTCGCCGCGCACCCGGTGGCGGAGCTGGCCGAGCGCTCCGGCTACTGGCTGGGACGGCAGGGCCGGCTGGCCGAGCCGTTGTACCTGGCCGAGGGCGCCACCCACTACGAGCCCGTGAGCTGGGACCGGGCGCTGGACATCGTGGCCGGGGAGCTGCGCGGCCTGGACTCGCCCGACGAGGCGGTCTTCTACACCTCCGGGCGGACCAGCAACGAGGCGGCGTTCTGCTACCAGCTGTTCGCGCGCGCCCTGGGTACCAACAACCTGCCCGACTGCTCCAACATGTGCCACGAGTCGTCCGGGTCGGCGCTCAGCGAGACCCTGGGCGTGGGCAAGGGCAGTGTCTCGCTGGACGACCTGCACCAGGCCGACCTCATCATCGTCGCGGGCCAGAACCCGGGCACGAACCACCCGCGCATGCTGAGCACCCTGGAGCGCGCCAAGAAGGCCGGCGCGCGCATCATCACGGTCAACCCGCTGCCCGAGGCGGGCATGCGCGAGTTCCGCAACCCGCAGAAGGCGTCGGGGCTGCTCGGCCGCGGCACCGAGCTCACCGACCTGTTCGCGCAGATCCGCCTGGGCGGCGACCTGGCCCTGTTCTCGGCGGTCAACCGGCTGCTGCTCGCCGCCGACCGGCGCGGCGAGCCGGTACTGGACCGGGCGTTCATCGACGCCCACACCCACGGGTTCGACGTCTTCGCCAAGGAACTGCTGGACGAACCCGAGGACGGGTTCTGGACGCGGGTGGAGCGCGCGACCGGCCTGGAGCGCTCACTCATCGAGGAGATCGCCGCGATGGTGATCGCCGCCGACCGCGTCGTGGTGTGCTGGGCGATGGGCCTGACCCAGCACAAGCACGCGGTGCCCACCATCCGCGAGGTGGTGAACTTCCTGCTGCTGCGCGGGAACGTGGGGCGGCCGGGCGCCGGGGTGTGCCCGGTGCGCGGGCACTCCAACGTGCAGGGCGACCGCACGATGGGCATCTTCGAGCGGCCCGACGCCGCCTTCCTGGACGCGCTGGAGGCGGAGTTCGGGTTCGCGCCGCCGCGCGAGCACGGCCTGGACACCGTCAACGCCATCCGCGCGATGGCGCGGGGGCGTGTGCGGGTGTTCTTCGCGATGGGCGGCAACTTCGTCGCGGCCACGCCGGACACCCATGTCACCGAGGAGGCGATGCGCCGGGTGGGGCTGACGGTGCACGTGTCGACCAAGCTGAACCGCTCGCACGTGGTGACGGGCACGCGGGCGCTGATCCTGCCGACCCTGGCGCGCAGCGACCGCGACCTGCGCGAGGGCCGTCCCCGCTGGGTGACGGTGGAGGACTCCATGGGCAAGGTGCACGCCTCACACGGTGTCCTGGCGCCCCTGTCCGAGGACATGCGCTCGGAGGTGGACATCGTCCTGGACCTGGCGGACCGGGTCCTGGGCCAGAGCCCGGTGGCGTGGTCGGAGCTGGCCGACTACGACCGGGTGCGCGACCGGATCGCGGGCGTCGTGCCGGGGTTCTCGGACTTCAACGAGCGCGCCCGCAGGCCGGGCGGGTTCACGCTCCCGCACGCGCCCCGCGACGAGCGGCGGTTCCCGACGGCGACGGGGCTGGCCAACTTCACGGTGAACGGCGCGTACGCGCCGCCGGTGCCGCCGGGGCGGCTGCTGTTGCAGACGCTGCGCTCGCACGACCAGTACAACACCACGATCTACGACCTCAACGACCGCTACCGCGGTATCCACGACGGCCGCCGGGTGGTGCTGGTGCACCCGGAGGACGCGCGTGAGCTGGGGTTGGCGGAGGGCGCCTACACCGACATCGTCGGCGAGTGGCCGGACGGGCGGGAGCGGCGGGCGCCGCACTTCCGGGTGGTGCACTACCCCACCGCCCGCGGGTGCGCGGCGTCGTACTTCCCCGAGACCAACGTGCTGGTCCCGTTGGACTCCACGGCCGACGTGAGCAACACGCCCACGTCGAAGTCGGTCGTGGTGCGCTTCGAGCCCGACAGCGGCGCGCCCTGACCCCGACGCGGGTCCGGCTCCAGGGGCGGCCGACCGCCGCCGTCCAGTCACGCCGGGAACGGGCGGCATGTGATCCATCCCATCTCCCGGCGACAGTCGGTGCGGCGTACGCGGTCCCTGCTGTCAACGCGTGTGACCTGCGGGAATAGTGGGGCCGAACCTTTGCCACCGGGGTTTGCCTCGGGTAGACCTGGGGTTCATGAACCATGGGGGCATCGTTTACGAACGCCTGGGCCGGGGTGAGCCGCTCCTGCTCCTGCACGGGCTGGGCCACCGGCGCCAGGCGTGGGACCCCGTCGTGCGCGCGCTGGCCGAGCGCTACGAGGTGTTCGCGCTCGACCTGCCGGGCTTCGGCCAGTCCGCCGCCCCCGACCCCGACCGGCCCTTCGGCATCTCCTCCCTCGTGGACACCGTGCAGTCCTGGTGCCGGGCGCACGGCGTGCACCGGCCGCACGTCGTCGGCAACTCCCTGGGCGGCGCGGTCGCCCTGGAACTGGGGGCGCGCGGGCTCGCCTCCTCGGTCACCGCGCTGGCCCCCATCGGGTTCACCAGTGCCCTGGAGATGCTGGGCTCGCGGCTGCTGGTCGGCGGCATGCGCGTGGCCACGCGGGTCCCCGCGAGGGTCTGGCACACGGTCATCGACAGCCGGCCCGTACGCGCCCTGACCACGCTCGCCCTGCACGGACGCCTGCGCGCCCCCGGGGGCGGGCTCTCCCGTCTGGACCCGGCGGTCATCACCCGCGGGTCGACCTACACGCGCCTGGCCCCGGAAGTGGTGCGCTACAGCTTCGGCGGTGGACGGGGCGTGGTCTGCCCCACGACGATCGCCTGGGGCGAGGACGACCGCGTCCTGCCGATCCGCGCACTGGCCCGGGTCCTGGCCGCGATCCCGCACGCCCGCCAGGTCCGGCTGATGGGGTGCGGGCACGTGCCGATGGAGAACGACCCGGCGACGGTGGTGGAGGTCATCCTGCGCACCTGCCGCACCGCCCCGGCCGTCCCGGTCTCGGACCCGGCTCCCGCCGCCTGAACCGGTCCTCGCCAGGGCCCGGCGGCCGTGGCCGCCACCGCGTCGGCGGCCCGAGGGCCGACCGGTTCCGGATCAGGGGCGGGTGTCACGGAACGCGCGGGGGGACAGGCCGAACTCGGCGCGGAAGAGCCGGCTGAGGTGGCTGGCGTCCCGGATCCCCCAGCGGGCGGCGATCGCGTAGGCGGGCAGGTGGGCGAGCGCCGGGTCGGCGAGGTCGCGGCGGATGCGTTCCAGTCTGCGGCGGCGGATGTGGCCGGCGACCGTCTCGCCCCGGGAGTGGAAGAGCGCGTGAAGGTAGCGGACCGAGACGTGGTGGGCCGCGGCGACCGCGTCCGGGGAGAGGTCCTCCGCCAGGTGCCGGTCGACGTGTTCCAGGACGCGTTCGAGGACCGCGGTCCGCTGGTCGGGCACGGGGCTGTCCGCGTGGCCCGCTTCGCGGAGCAGGGTGCGGAGCATGAAGACGATGTGCTCGCCGTAGTCCCGTCTGGCGTCCGACCCCAACTGTGGGGCCAGGCGCGCGATCTCCGCCAGCGCCACCGTCAGGATCCGCCCGCTCGGTGAGCGGGGCAGCCCGGGATCGGCCGTGACGCCCGCGACGCCCGAGGGCAGGCCCGCCGTGTTCCGCCCCAGGCCCACCACGAAGTACCGGTAGGGGCCGGTCAGGTCGATACGGAACGGCCTGCGGCCCGTGTAGAGCACGAAGTCGCCGGGGGCCAGGGACGCCGAGCGGCCGTCCTGTTCGATACCGCCCCGCCCCTCCAGCATCAGCCCCAGCGAGTAGCCGTGGTCACGGAGCCCGGGGGCGATGCGCGGCAGCACACGGACGCCGTGGTCGCCCCGGATGTCGCAGGCGCTGAGCACCCCGAAGCGGTGCGGACGCAACTCGGCCCGATAGGGGTGCTCGCCCTGCACGAGCACGGTGTCGAAGGCGTCCGCGCGCCCGCTGGAGGCGGCGTCGAGGTATCCGGCCACCAGGGCGCCGTTCTCACGGTGTTCGACCAGCAACGCCCACCTCCCGGAGAGGAACCGCGTCCGTGTGGGGAGACAACTGTGCACAGTTATACCAGCGCGCGGTCCACGGCCTCCGGATACTTGCCTTCGGAACCCCCGGAACGGCATCGCGGAACCGGACGCCGCGCCACCGCGGTCGGCACCGTGTCCGCCTCTGCCGCATCGACATCTGGAGCCGACATGGACCCCTTCTCATCGGCCGTCGACCTCGCCTCGGCCATCCGCTCGCGGGAGCTGAGCCCGGTCGAGGTCACCGAGGCCTACCTCGCGCGGATCGACCGCCACGACCCGGCGGTGAACGCCTTCGTGCGGTGCCACCGCGCCACGGTGCGGGCGCGGGCCGAGGAGGCCGAGCGCGCCGTGCTCGACGGACGCCGCCTTCCGCCCCTGCACGGGGTCCCGATCCCGCTCAAGGAGATGACGCAGGTGGAGGGAGAACCCGCGACCTACTGTTCGCTCGGGATCGGCGACGCCCCCCGGGAGGTGACCGAACCCGTGGTGACGCGTCTGCTGGACGCCGGCCTGATCCCGATGGGACGCACCAACAGCCCCGAGATGGGCATGCTCACCGACACCGACAACCGCCGTTTCGGCCAGACCCGCAATCCGTGGAACACCGCCCACTCCCCCGGCGGTTCCAGCGGCGGAGCCGCCGCGGCCGTCGCCGCGGGGATGGCCCCGGTCGCGCACGCCAACGACGGCGGGGGTTCGATCCGCATGCCCTCCTCCGCCTGCGGCCTGGTCGGACTCAAGCCCAGCCGCGGGCGCGTACCCCAGCTCGCCGCGGCCTGGGAGCACTCCACCGTGGAGGGCGCCATCACCCGGTACGTCCGCGACACCGCCGCCCTGTTGGACGCGATGTCCGTCCCCGACCGCCTGGCCATGTACCAGGCGCCGCCGCCCGCGCGCCCCTTCTCCGACGAGGTCGGCCGCGACGCCGGGCGGCTGCGGATCGGGCTGCTCACCAGCGCACCGACGGGCCTGCCCGTGGAGCCGGAATGCGTCGCCGCCGCGGAGCACACCGCTCACCTCCTGGAGTCTCTGGGCCACCGCGTGGAGGGGGTCGCCCCGCGCTTTTTCAGCGAGGAGGCGTTCGGCGGGTACGCGCGGACCGTCCTGGACGCGTCCCTGTGGGCCGTGCCCTTCGACCGGCCGGACCTGGCCGCGCCGCACCTGCGGCACCGCAGGGAACGCGCCGAGGGCCGCCACTCGGGGCACTACACCCGGGCGGTGGCCCTGCTCCAGCGGGAGTCGCGGGAGGTGGTGGCGCAGTGGGAGCGCGACTTCGACGTCCTGCTCACACCGACCATGGCGTGCGCTCCACCCGAGGCCGGGCGCGTCCTGAAGGAGGCCGACGGGGACCCGGAGGGGCCGCGCGTCACGGAGACGCAGATGATCTCCTTCACCTCGATCTGCAATGTCACCGGCCTGCCGGCGATCAGCCTGCCGACGTACCGGTCCGCCGCGGGCCTGCCGGTCGGCAGCCAGCTGATCGCCGGCCCCTGGGACGAGGCCGTGCTGATCCGGTTGGCCTCCGCCCTGGAGGAGGCCGAGGACTGGACGGCTCGCCGCCCGGCGGGGTTCTCCGGCCCGACCTCCTGAGGGGCGTGTCGGCGGGACGCGCCCGGTGACCGGACCGACCGGTCGCGCCGGCGGGCGGCCCCTCCTGCGAGGAGCCGCCCGCGGCGGTGCCGGGCCCGGTCAGCCGACGGAGGTCAGTCCTTCGGTCCGGCGGCGCAGCAGGAGCAGGACGAGCGCCCCCACGGTCGCCGTCACGGCGGCGAGGGCGCCCAGAGCGGGACGGGTGCCTCCCGCACCGGCGCCCAGCGCGGCCACGACCAGCGGAGAGAGGAACTGGCCGAAGAAGAGCGCGCCGGTGCACAGGCCCGTCCCCCGGCCGCGCTGTCCGAAGTCGAGCCGGTCCACGGCCCAGACGATCATCGTGGGCACCAGCAGGCCCGTTCCGAACCCGGTGACCACGGCTCCCACCGTGATGACCAGGACCGAGGGAGCGGCGAACACCACGCCCAGGCCCACGGCGGCCAGCGCCAGCTCGGCCGGGACGAGCACCCTGGGCGACAGCCCCGCCAGCTTCCCGAAGAGCGCGGCACCGACGGCCGTGCCCAGTGACATCACGGCGCTGATGCCGCCGATCTGCTGCGCCGACCCCGCCCCGGCCGCGGTGAGCACGAACGGGAGCTGGACCGGCAGCGTGTAGAAGAGGACGCCGCCGAAGAGGGTGACCAGGCACGGGACCAGCAGCAGTCGCCACGGGACGGCGGTCGGCCCCTCGGAGCCGGTGGCGCGCTCGGGGTGCTCGGGCCTCCACAGCAGCCGGGCCATCGGGGCCACCAGCAGCACCGCCGCCAGGTAGACCCAGAACGGCGCCCGCCAGCCCATGCTCCCCAGGGCGCCGCCGACCAGGAGGAACAGCGTCGCGGCCACCGCCGCCACCAGTGCCTGCATGCCCAGGTACCTCGCCCGGCGGGCCCCGGTCCAGTAGTCGCCGATCAGGGCCGTGCAGCAGGTGATGATGGCCGCCTCGAAGACACCGAGCAGGACCCGGGACGCCAGGATGGCCGCGAGCGAGTCCAGGTAGAGGGGTGCGGTCCCGATGGCCGAGTAGCCGACCATCGCGGCCAGCAGGACACGCCTGCGGTCGACCCTGTCGGCCAGGACCCCGGCGAAGGCCGCGGTCAGTCCGAGGACCAGGGCGGGGACGGTGAGGACGACGGGGACGAGGACGCCGGCACCGGGAGTCGCGGCGAAGTGCCGTCCCAGTTGCGGCAGCACGGGGGCGATGAGTACGGAGCCCAGGACGGGCATGCAACTCGCGGCGAGCAGCAGGGACAACTGGGGCAGCCCGGCGGTGCGTACGGGCGGCGCGCCCGGGTCGGGGGCGCCGCCGGGGACGGACGGTCGGCCGGTGGTGGGGTGGTCGGACATGGGGGGATCTCCTCGGTCGGCGAGGCCTGTGGAAGGGGGTGCGCGGCAGCGGTGTCGGGTACGCGCGGCCGCGCGGCGGAAGCGTCCGGCGTCCGCCTCCCGTGCGCGGCTCGCGACGGAGCGCTCCGGATCGCCGGTGGGCTCAGGGACGCTCACGCCTGGTTCGGTGGTGTCAGTGTGCGCGGCGGCCGCGCCTCGGACTCGCCCCTGGCGGCACACGCCTCGCCCCTGCGCGCACCGATGGCCGCCAGGGGCGGTGGAAGGAGTCGTCCCCGTCCGTTCGGGGGGCGGGCGCGCGACCGGCCACCGCCCACCCGTACTGTGTCGACATGCCAGCTATCTACCTCATCCGCCACGGCAAGGCCTCCCCCGAGGCCGCCGACTATGACGAACTGAGTCCGACCGGCTACGAACAGGCCATGCTGTTGGGCCGGGAGATCACCCGGCGCGGGCTGCGTGTGGGACCGGTGGTGACCGGCACGCTGCGGCGCCAGAAGCAGACCGCCGCGGCCGCGCTGGCCGAGGCGGGCCTGGACACCGCCCCGGTCACCGACGAGCGGTGGAACGAGTACGACCACCTCGCCCTGCTCGACCGCTACTCCCCCGGCCCCGGCTCCATCCAGCACCGGATCGACGCGTGCCTGCACGCCTGGACCGCGGACGGCGGCGCCGGGAAGGACTCCTGGACCGCCTTCCGGGATACGGCGGCGGCCGCCCTGCGCGACCTGGCCGAAGGGCTGGAGCGCGGGAGCACCGCCCTGGTGTTCACGTCCGGCGGGGTGATCTCGGCGGTGTGCTCGTCCCTGCTGGGTGTGCCCGCGGCGGGGTTCGTGTCGATGAACCGCGTGGTGGTCAACGGCTCGGTCAGCAAGGTCGCGCACGGACGCGGCGGGACCCAGGTGCTGTCCTTCAACGACCACGCGCACCTGGAGCGGGACGGCTCCGCCCTGCTGACGTACCGCTAGATTTTTTGCCCGCCGCATACCGACTGGTCGGTTCCGCCTCGGGCGGAACCGGCCGCTCCCGTCGCCGCGGATTGCCCGCGGTGCGCTGTCACACGCGGGCGGCGGCCGGTGTCTCATGGACGGCACCGATCAGCGGACGGAGAGGAATCTCAATGACCGTGTCAAGCCGCCACAGGCCTGACCGGTGTGCTGCGCTCGAAAAGGCGACCGTCGCGCAGCAGCGCCCACAACACGTTCACGAGCCTGCGCGCCAGGGCGAGCAGCGCTTGTTTGTGCAGCATCCGCTCACCGCGTTTCTTCCGGTAGAAGGTCCGCGATGGGCCGTCGGCCTTGATCGAGGACAGCGCCGCCATGTAGAACACCCTGCGCAGCCTGCGGTTGTAGCGCTTAGGGCGTCTGAGGTTCCCACTCACCCGGCCCGAGTCCTTGCTGACCGGTGCCAGCCCGGCATAAGAAGCCAGGCGACCCGAGTGGGCAAACGCGGCCAGGTCGCCGCCGGTGACTGTGATGAACTCCGCCCCCAGGATCGGCCCCATCCCGGGCAGGGACTCGATGATCCCGGCTTGGGGGTTGGAGCGGAACACGCCGGTGATGGTCTTGTCCAGGTCCTTGCGCTCGTGGTCCAGCTCCAGCAGTTTGGCGGCCAGGCGCTTGACGAGCGCGGCGGTGCTCGCTTCACCGGGCAGCACGATGGTCTGGGCCTGGGCGGCCTCCAGCGCGGCGGCGGTGATCTTGGCCAGGCTGGGCCGGTGCGCGCCGTGCTCGCGCAGGTGGGCGAGGAGCCCGTCCTCGCCCGCGTCGCGGACTTCGGCGGGGGTGGCGAAGCCGGTGAGCAGGATCAGCGGGGACCGCTGGGTGTAGTCCAAGGCGCGTTCCAGGCCGGGGAAGACCGACCCGAGCAGGTCGCGGAGCCGGTTGACGCCGCGTACCCAGTCCGCGGCCAGGTCCGCCCGGTGGGCGGTGAGCCGGGCCAGCTCGGCCACCTGTTCCGGCGGGGTGGTGACCGTGGCCAGGTCCGGGCGCATGCGGGCGGTCTGGGCGATGACCAGGGCGTCCTTGGCGTCGGTCTTGGACTCGCCGAAGGTGGTGGTCATGGTGTTGACCATGCGGCCGGGGACGTAGACCACTGTCTGGTCGGCGGCTCCGAGCACGGCCAGGAGCAGAGCGGCGTAGCTGTTGGTCAGGTCCACCGCCCAGCGAGCCTGGACGCCGGCGGCGGTGGCCTTGGTGATGAGGGCCTCGATGGCGGCCTGGTCGTTGCGGACCTGCTTGGACCACAGCACCTCACCAGTGGTGTTGACCGCTGTGGCGTGGTGGTTGGTCTTCCCAGCGTCGATGCCGACCCACACGAGTTGACCGGTGTTCATGGGTTCTGCCCGCTCCTCGCTGTTGGTGGTCCCCGTGGACAGCCCCGCCACCAGGTCCCTAAACAGCGACTACATCGCAGATCTCAATCAGAGGTCGGGGAGTCCCGGACGGCGGGGCGGCCATTCCTCTCGAGCCTTCGAGGGCAAGCACCCCATCAGCCACACCCCACCGTCCTGGGCATCCAGAACATTCCATCCTGAACACCCACAACCTTAGGGAACCACCCATGAGCGGCGGGGACGGACACGAGGACCGGGCGACCGAGGTGTTCGTCGCCCACCGCAGCCTGCTCTTCACGGTCGCCTACGAGATCCTCGGGTCGGCCGCCGACGCCGAGGACGTCCTGCAGGAGACCTGGCTGCGCTGGGCCGGCGTCGACCTGGACGCGGTGCGCCACCACCGCGCCTACCTGGTGCGGATCGCCACCCGCCAGGCGCTCACCCGGCTGCGCACGCTCGGGCGGCGCAGGGAGTCCTACGTCGGCCCGTGGCTGCCCGAGCCGCTGCTGACCGCACCCGACGTGGCCGAGGACGTCGAGTTGGCCGACAGCGTCTCGATGGCGGTGATGCTGGTCCTGGAGACCCTCGCCCCGACCGAGCGGGCCGTGTTCGTGCTCCGCGAGGTGTTCGCCGTGGACTACGCGGAGATCGCGCGGGCGGTCGACAAGAGCCCCGCCGCGGTCCGGCAGATCGCCCACCGGGCACGGGCGCACGTGGCAGCGCGCCGACCGCGGGACGTGGTCTCACAGGCCGAGTCCCGGGCCGCGCTCGCGGCGTTCCAGCGGGCGATCGAGACCGGCGACCTGCAGGGCCTGCTGGACATCCTCGCACCGGACGTCGTCGCCCTCGGGGACGGGGGCGGGGTCAGGCAGGCCCTGCCGCGGCCCGTCGCGGGTGCGGGCAAGGTGGCACGCCTGCTCGCGGTCGGCCTGCGGCAGTACGGCGACGCGGTGTCGGTCGAACCGGTCCAGCTGAACGGCTACCCGGCGCTCATGCTGCGACTCGACGGAGAACTCGACAGCGTCGTGGCGCTGCGGATCGACGACGGCCTGGTGACCGGGCTCTACACCGTGCGCAACCCCGACAAGCTCTCCCACGTGGACCGGGAGACGGCCCTGAGCCGTTAGGGCGTGTCCGGCCCCGGACGTCCCCGCTCAGCCGGCCTGGTCGGCGCTGCGCTCGGCGTCGCGCCGAAGGACCGCGCGCAGGGCCAGCTCGTAGCCGAACACCCCGCACCCGGCGACGTAGCCCGCCGCGACCGGGGCCGTCACCGAGCGGTGCCGGAACTCCTCGCGGGCGTAGACGTTGGAGATGTGCACCTCCACGACCGGCGCCTCGATGGCGTCGACGGCGTCGCGCAGGGCGATGCTGTAGTGGGCGTAGGCGCCGGGGTTGAAGACCACGCCCGCGTAGCCGCGGGCCTCGTGCAGCCGGTCGACCAGAGCGCCCTCGCTGTTGCTCTGGGCGCACACCACCTCCGCGCCCAGTTCCTTGCCCAGATCGCGCACGCGCCGCTCGACCTCGTCCAGCGTGGTGGTGCCGTACTGCTTCGGGTCGCGTGTGCCCAACAGGTTGAGGTTGGGGCCGTTGAGCAGCAGAACGGTACGGGACACGGCGTGGGACATGCGGAGCCTCCTCGTGGCGGCCGGCGGACCAAGCCAGCCTACGGCGACGGTGGCCCCGCTCACGCCGCCGTCCGCGCGAGCGGGTAGCATACCGGCCAGTCGGTCTACACACCTATGGGAGGCTCACCGTGGCGTCCACCGTTCTCTCCGCACGCGACCTGCAGTTCATGCTCTACGAGTGGCTCGACGCCGAGGCGCTCACCACGCGCCCCCGGTACGCCGACCACTCCCGTGAGACCTTCGACGGCGCCCTCGACCTGGCCGAACGCGTGGCCACCGACCACTTCGCGCCGCACTTCAAGACCAGCGACGCCAACGAGCCGCACTTCGACGGCGAGCACGTCCACGTCATCCCCGAGGTGAAGAAGGCCCTGGAGGTCTACGCCGAGACCGGCCTCAGCAGCCTGTCGATGCCCGAGTCGGTCGGCGGCGCCCAGGCGCCCCGCCTCATCTCCAGCGCCTGCAACGCCTGGTTCCAGGCCGCGAACCTGGCCACCTCCGCCTACCCGTCCCTGACCTCGGGCAACGCCGCACTGTTGCTGACCCACGGCAGCCAGGAGCAGATCGACACCTTCGTGCGCCCCATGGTCGAGGGCCGCTTCACCGGCACGATGTGCCTGTCCGAGCCCCAGGCGGGCAGCTCCCTGTCGGACATCACCACGCGCGCCGAGCCCGCGGGGGACGGCACCTACCGGCTCTTCGGCAACAAGATGTGGATCTCGGCCGGCGACCACGAACTGACCGAGAACATCGTCCACCTCGTGCTGGCCAAGATCCCCGGCGGCCCGGCCGGGGTCAAGGGCATCTCGCTGTTCGTCGTCCCCAAGCACCTGGTGGCCGAGGACGGCACCCTCGGGGAGCGCAACGACGTCGTCCCGGCCGGGCTCAACCACAAGATGGGCTACCGCGGCACGGTCAACGCGCTGCTCAACTTCGGCGAGGGGCGCTACACCCCCGGCGGGGAGCCCGGCGCGGTCGGCTACCTGGTCGGGGAGCCCCACCAGGGCCTGCAGTACATGTTCCACATGATGAACGGGGCCCGGATCGGCGTGGGCGCGGGCGCGATGGCGGTCGGCTACACCGGCTACCTGAAGTCGCTCGCCTACGCCCGCGAACGCCTCCAGGGCCGACCTCTGGGGGCCAAGGACCCGGCCCAGCCCCAGGTCCCCATCGTCGAGCACACCGACGTCCGCCGCATGCTGCTGGCGCAGAAGAGCTACGTGGAGGGCGCCCTCGCACTGGTGCTGTACTGCGCGCGGCTCTACGACGACACCCTCAGCCACGAGGACCCGCAGGCGCGTGAGCACGCCGACCTGCTCCTGGACGCGCTCACCCCCATCGTCAAGAGCTGGCCCTCGCAGTGGTGCGTGACCGCCAACGACCTGGCCATCCAGATCCACGGCGGCTACGGCTACACCCGCGAGTACGACGTGGAGCAGCACTACCGCGACAACCGCCTCAACCCGATCCACGAGGGCACGCACGGCATCCAGGCCCTGGACCTGCTGGGCCGCAAGGCGGTCCTCGACGGCGGCAAGCGGCTGGGGCTGCTGGTGGAAGCCGCCCGCACGGCCGTGGAGCGCGCCCGCGCCCTCGGCGGCGCGGAGGCCGCCTACGCCGAGCTGCTGGAGGCCGCACTGACCCGCACCACCGAGACGGCCGCCTCGGCCTGGTCCGAGGGCGACCCGGCCGTCGCCCTGGCCAACGCCACGCCCTACCTGGAGGCGGTCGGGCACGTGGTCATCGCGTGGATGTGGCTGGAGCAGGCGATCACGGCGCACGGCAAGGAGGGGGCCTTCTACGAGGGCAAGCGAGCGGCGGCCGCGTACTTCTTCCACCACGAGCTGCCGCGCACGGGGCCGCAGTTCGACCTGGTGGCCTCCCGCGACCGCACCGTCCTGGACGTGTCCGCCGACGCGCTGTAGCCCCGCACCACCTGGCGGGGGCGGGACCGGGTTCCGCCCCCGTGAGGTGAGTCCGGGCGCCTCGGGGTACTCAGGGGGCGAAGTGCTCCCCGCACTGGGGCCGGGACCAGGGACATGAGTGCGACGGAGGCCAGAGCCCGAAGTAGACAGGTTCTCCGGCTCGGCGCAGCCCAGAACCTGTTTCGCAAGGGTGTACGAGGACGGGTGTGCCGTAGTACTCCTGGAGAGTCCGACACACATCCGCTTCCATTGGAGCCCACGATGTCCGTTCGCCGAGTCATGCCCATCGTGCGGTCGGAGGCCGCGCGGGACAACCGTGAGTTCTACGGCCTGCTGGGCTTCGAGGAGGTCATGAACCACGGGTGGATCATGACGCTCGCCTCCCCCACCCAGCCTGCGGCGCAGGTCAGCTTCATGGCCGAGGACCGGACAGCGCCGGTCGTCCCCGACATGAGTGTGGAGGTGGACGACGTGGACGCGGCCTACGCGATCATGCGGGAGCGGGGTGCGGAGATCGTCCACCCGCTGCAGGACGAGGAGTGGGGCGTGCGGCGGTTCTTCGTCCGCGACCCCAGCGGCCGGGTCGTCAACGTGCTGGAGCACCGCTGACCGGTGCGGGCTCCGCCCGGCGTTGCGGTCGGCGGAACGCGAGGACGGCGACGGTGCCGAGCGCGGCGGCCATGAGCAGGAAGGCGGCCCGGTCGGTGCCGACCCCCGCCGCCACCGCGGTCGCCGCGGCGAGGCCGACGGCACCGCCGAACCGCTTCCCCGCGTTCATCAGGCCGGAGACCGCACCGGCCTGCTCCGCCGGGACACCGGTGGTCACGATCGTGGCGAGCGGGGTGTTCAGCAGGCCGTACTCCCCCGCCCGCTGCGCGGTCACCCCGAGCTGCCAACCACGCCGTCTGCTCAACCGCCTCCGGCGACACGGGGCCGGCCGGACCCAACACCCCCGTCGGGGGCTTCCAGGTTCACACGAGCGACGGAAAGCGATCCCGGCACCTGTCAAAACCACCGTTGACTGGAAGAAGGGCCGGCCGGATACGGTCACCCCTCCCTCTTCGACGCCACAGCGCGGGTTCTGCCATCGTAGGCTCGCACCCCCTTCGCCCCTGCCCGTCGAGGAGACCGACATGGAACTTCGCCTGACCGACGCCGTCCGCACGTTGCGCGAGGAACTGACCGAGGCCGTCGAGGAGGCCGAAGCCCAGAGCCCCGACATGACCTTCACTGTCGGGCCCGTCCAGATGGACTTCGAGGTCCAGTTCCGCGTCGACGGCAAGGCCAAGGGCAAACTCTCCGCGTGGATCGCCTCCGGCGAGATCGAGGCCGGGGCGAGCCGGACCCGCACCCACCGGGTGTCCTTCACCCTCACCCCCCGCCCGAAGGACACCCCCGACGGCGACGTGTCCATTACCAGCACAGCGCAGACCACCCACGCCGCTCCGCCCCCCTCCTACACACGCTGAGGCATCCGTCCATCCCCCACCAGCCCTCTCGTGCCAGTGACCGGAGCGCATGTTGGACACCGCCCAACGCATCACCCGCATCACCACCCCCCACGGCAGCGGGTCAGGGTATGTGATCGCCCCACGTCTGGTGTTGACCAGTGCCCACACCGTGCCCCCGCCCGATGGCCAGGTGCAGGTGCACACCGCAACCGACCACCAGCCCTCCATGGGGCACGTGGTCTGGCGAGGCACCCCGAAGGGGCACGACGACGCCGCTCTCGTCCACGTCACCGACCCGGGCTGGGTCGAGCGTGCGGTGGTCACCCGGTGGGGGCGGCTGGTCACCACCACCCCCGGCACCCCGTGTGAGGTGTGGGGCTTTCCCGACCTGGCCCAACGCCCCGGCCGGGCTGCGGAGACCGTTCAGCTGATGGGTACGGTGGCCCCGGGCACCCACTTCGTCAACCACCGGCACGTGATGGACCTGAGCTCCCACCCGCCCCGCTGGTACCCGCACGAAATCCGAGAACAAGAGCAGGCCGGGCAGCGGCGTTCGCTGTGGGCGGGCCTGTCCGGGGCCGGAATGCGCTGCGGCGACGGCCAACTGCTCGTGGGTGTGGTGGCCGCCGACCTCGAACACCGCGACCACGCCGCCCTGGACATCGTGCCGGCCTACGTCCTGCACCACGACCCCACCTTCCGGGCGGTGTTGGCCGAGCACGGCGTGTCCCTGGTGCTGGAACCGGTCGAACTCGCCCACCTGGCCCTCACTCCGCGCTCACACCACCGCCCCTCCCCGGCATCGTTGTTGGAAGCCCACCGCCAGGTGGTGGAATTCCACGGCCGGGACGGGACCATGAGAACCCTGCTGGAGTGGTCCGACAGCGACGAGCCGCTCACGGCGGCGGTGGTGCACGGGCCCGGCGGGCAGGGCAAGACCCGCCTGGCCCACGAACTCACCGCACGCCTGGCCCACCCCGACACCCCGGGGCAGCGATGGGCCACGGTGTGGCTCAAGGAGAATGCCACCGTCGACGAGCTGGGCCCGGTCAAGAACGCCACGGCCCCGCTGCTGGTGGTGGTGGACTACGCCGAGACCCGCACCGCGCAGCTGGTCCGCCTGCTCCAGCTGTGCGACCGACCCCCCGGGCATGCCCCCGTCCGGCTGCTGTTGTTGGTGCGCACCCTGGGCGAGTGGTGGGAGCAGGTCAACACCGCCACCCACCACCTCCTGGCCGACATCGCCCTACAACTCCCGCTACCGCCGCTGGCGCCCCGCACCACCGAGCGCACCCAGGAGTACCGCACCGCCCTGCACCACCTCGCCGACGCCCTGCCGGCGGCCCGCACACCCCGCCAGGCCGACTGGGGACGGGTCGCGGCGGGCCTGGCCGATCCGGACCTGTCGGGCCCCGAGTGGGAGACCGTGCTGAGCGTGCACATGCGCGCCCTGGCCGACCTGCTGGACGCCACCCAACACTCCACCGCCGTCACGGCCGACAGTGCGGTGGAGGGTCGGGTGCTGGCCCACGAGTTCCGCTACTGGGACCAGACCGCCGCCGCCTACGGCCTGGGCGACGCCGACCTGGCACAACCGCTGCGCGACGTTCTGGCCCTGGTCTTCACCCTCGCCCCCGCCGATGTCGAGGAAGCAGACGAACTCCTGGGGAGCGCTGCGGTGCTGGAGGACCAGACCACCGCCCGCAAACACCAGATCCGCCTGTGGATCAGCGGCCTGTACCCCCCGGACGGGGAGTGGATGTGGGGGCTCCTGCAACCGGACCGGCTGCTGGAGTACTTCCTCGGCCAGCGCCTCCAGCGCGACCCCGTCCTGTTCGACCCGCACCTGGACACCATCACCACCGCGGACGCCGAACGTCTGGTGACCCTGTACGCACGCGCGGCCGCGCACCCCGCCCTGGCCTCCGTGGGAGGGCACCTGACCACACTGTGCACACGCCACATCCACACTCTGGGTCCAGCGGTCATCGACGTGGCCACACGGGTGGAGCACCCCGGTCCGCTCGTCCAAGCTCTGGACGACGCGACCAGCGATCCTGGTGCCTCGCCCGAGGCCCTGGGAGATCTCAGCGATGCCCTGCCCCTGTCCAGCCAGCGGCTGGCGGTATGGGCCGAGCGCCTGAGCGCGCGCCTGGTCGAAGCACGTCGAGCACAAGCCGAACAGGACCCCGACGCCTACCTGCCCGGCCTCGCGATGGCCCTGAACAACCAAGCACTCCGCCTGGGCGACCTGGGGCGAATCGAGGAGGCCCTGGATGCGGTCACCCGAGCCGTCCGCATCCGCCGCGCCCTGACCGCGGAACACACCGACGCCCATCTCCCGAGCCTCGCATTGTCCCTGGACAACCAATCCAACCGCCTCGCAGACCTGGGGCGGCTCGAAGAAGCACTCGAAGCCGCCACCGAAGCCGTCCACCACTACCGGGCACTCGCCGAACAACACCCCGACGCCCACCTACCCGACCTCGCCAGGGCACTGAACAACCGGGCGCTCCGCCTGGGCGACCTGGGACGGGACGAAGAAGCACTCGGAACCATCACCGAAGCCGTCCACCACTACCGGGCACTCGCCGAACAACACCCCGACGCCCACCTACCCGACCTCGCTATGGCACTGAACAACCAGTCCAACCGCCTGGGCGATCTGGGACGGGCAGAAGAAGCATTCGAGGCCATCACCCGAGCCGTCGACATCCGCCGCACCCTGACCGAACAACATCCCGACGCCCACCTGCCCGACCTCGCCGGATCCCTGAACAACCAGGCGCTCCGCCTGGGCGACCTGGGACGCACCGAAGAGGCACTCGAGGCCGCCACCCAGGCCGTCCACCACTACCGGGCACTCGCCGAGCAACACGCCGACGCCCACCTGCCGGGCCTCGCCCTGGCACTGAACAACCAATCCGTCAGACTGGGCAACCTGGGGCGAACCGAGGAGGCCCTGGAGACGGTCACCGAAGCCGTACATATCCGCCACACCCTGGCTCAGCAGTACCCCGACGCTCACTTGCCCGAGCTCGCCAGGACCCTCAACAGCCGATCCAACCGCCTGGGCGAACTGGGGCGGACCGAAGAAGCACTCGAGGCCATCACCCGAGCCGTCGACATCCGCCGCACCCTGACCGAACAACATCCCGACGCCCACCTGCCCGACCTCGCCCTCGCACTGAACAGCCAGGCGCTCCGCCTGGGCGACCTGGGACGGGACGAAGAAGCACTCGCAACCATCACCGAAGCCGTCCGCCACTACCGGGCACTGGCCGAACAACACCCCGACGCCCACGTCCCAGGCCTGGCAAGGGCTCTGAACAACCAGGCGCTCCGCCTGGGCGACCTGGGACGGGACGAAGAAGCACTCGAGGCCGCCACCCAGGCCGTCCAGCACTACCGGGCGCTCGCCGAACAACGCCCCGACGCCCACCTACCCGACCTCGCCCTGGCACTGAACAACCAATCCGTCACACTGGGCAGCCTGGGGCGAACCGAGGAGGCGCTGGAGACGGTCACCGAAGCCATTCGCATCCGCCGCACTCTGGCCCGGCAACGCCCCGACGTCCACCTGCCCGACCTCTCATTGGCTTTGAACAACCAAGCGGTTCGTCTGGGCGAACTGGGGCGGACCGAAGAAGCACTGGAGGCCATCACTCAGGCCGTCCAGCACTACCGGGCGCTCGCCGAACAACGCCCCGACGCCCACCTACCCGACCTCGCTAGAGCCCTGTACAACCAATCTCTGTACTTGAGTGATCTGGGGCGGACCGAAGAAGCACTCGAAGCCGTCACCCGAGCCGCCGAAATCAAGACGGCTCTTGCGGAGGAGCGCCCTGCCGTGCACCGGCAAGAACTGGAGAATTCACTCCGGCTGCTCGAAGACCTCAGGAATTCCGAAGCCGGCCGGAAGTAGCTTCTCACCCGATGGCCGCAGGTTCGAATCCTGCCGGGTGCGCCACAGAACCCCAGCTCCGGCTGTTCAAGCTTTCTTGGCCAGGAGCAGCCCGAGGACTGGACGAACAGCACCGTGCTCAGCACCGCTCTCTGGTAGGCGCGGGGTCGGTCGGTCTTCGGTGGTGGGGGCAGCAGGGGCTGGACGATCTCCCCGAGCCCGCCGGGCAACACATCGCTCAGAGCACGTGATCATGTCAGGCCCAGAGTCGCTTCGCGGGACTTCTGAGATCAGCTCTAAGAGGATTTAATCCCCGGAGAAGATGAGATACCTATGGGGCTTCAAGGGCACCAGCTTGGCGATCGCGACCAATTCCTCAACAACCGAAGGGCGACCGCTCTCCGGAAATTCTCGAGAGACACTCGCGAGTTCGGCTAGTACGGCAGATATTTGTCGGGAATTGAACACCGTATCATCATAGGGGTCAACCCAGCCCAGCATCGGGAAATCCGAATGGGATTCAACCCTTCTCAGAAAGTCGCCGATTCCAGGATGTATGCACCGCGCCACAACTGTGTCGGCATAATCACACACCAGAGCACTCATTGGCAAGGAGAACACCTCCAAGGACAGAGAGATCGAAAACTGGATCCACCGTGACCTGTACCAGGTCCTTGGCCCCGTACTGGCGGCCCCGCCCGATGATTCGTAGTCGTTGATCGCCGGTTCCGGGCAGTGGGCCAGCACCTGCTTCAGCCCGGTGCTCTGTTCGGTGTCCAGGTGGTCGGGGTGGCTCACGATACAGGCCGTGACCTGACCAACCGTGGGCGGTTTCGGCTTCGGGACAGCGGGGACGAGCCCGCGGGGTCGTGACCGCGGTGATGTGCAGCGTTCGGCTGTGCCGGAAGGCCGTGCCAAGACCGGGCCCGGCCAGGTGGAGGAATAGAAGGTTGAACAGGGAGGAGAGGGACACTTCGCATCACGGAGGGTGAGGGCCAGGTGGTGCAGGCGTCGAATGCGTGCCAGAACCAGTATTCACGTGTCCGCCTCGGCCAAACAACCAGTCGTCCCAGTCGGGGTCGCTGTCGCTGTCGGAGTCGATCTTCGGTTCGACTTCGGTCGCGAGCCATTCCAGGTCAGCGGCGGCGCGAACGGGGCCGAGGGGTGTGAGCCGTCGAGGGGTCACCCGGCCCGTGCGTCATGAACCTGGCCCCCACAATCTGCACGCGCACAGCCCGTCCTCGGCGGGTACGAGGTAGCCGAGGATCTCACCGTCCTCGTCGCGGTGATGGGGCCCGCAACCGGTTTTCGAGGTGGGCAGCGCACCGCTCGCCGGGGCGCCGCCTATCCTCGGAAGGGTGAGTAGCACGCTCGACACCGACGAGCCGGTGGCTTGGGCCGCCCGGATCCGAACGGTCCTCGGGGCCGGTCCCGTGGCCGTCCTGACGGGGGCCGGTGTGTCCACCGACTCCGGCATCCCCGACTACCGGGGGCCGGACTCCCCGCCGCGCACACCGATGACCTACCAGCAGTTCACCGGCGACGCCGCCTTCCGCCGCCACTACTGGGCGCGCAACCACGTGGGCTGGCACCACGTGCACCGCACGCTCCCCAACGACGGGCACCGCGCGCTGGCCGACCTGGAGCGGGCGGGTGTCGTGGACGGCGTCATCACGCAGAACGTCGACACCCTGCACGGCGCGGCGGGCAGCAGGCGCGTCATCGACCTGCACGGCCGCTACGACCGCGTGGCCTGCCTGTCCTGCCCGGAGCGGATCACCCGGTCCCGGCTGCACGAACGCCTGACCCTGCTGAACCCCGGCTTCACCGACCGGGTCGCCGACGTGGAGGTCGCCCCCGACGCCGACGCCGTGCTGGCCTCGACGGAGGGCTTCCGGGTGGCCGACTGCGAGTCCTGCGGCGGTGTGCTCAAGCCCGACATCGTCTACTTCGGCGAGAACGTGCCCAAGGCGCGTGTGCTGGAGGCCTACCGCCTGGTCGAGGGCGCCGGCGCCCTGCTCGTGGCCGGTTCGTCGTTGACCGTGCTGTCGGGGCGCCGCTTCGTCAAGCGCGCGGCCGAGCAGGGCAAACCGGTCGTGATCGTCAACCGGGGCGCCACCCGCGCCGACCACCTCGCGGCCCTGACCGTGGACGCGGGCTGCACACAGGTCCTGCGGGCCCTGGCCGAGGCCTACACCCGCTGATCCGCGCGCCCGGACCCGCCGTGCCCGCCCCTTCGATCAGATCGCCTCGCGGCGCTGCAGGTAGACGAAGGAGCCCCAGCCGGGCAGGACCGGGAACCAGAACGTCAGCAGCCGGAACAGCAGCACCGCGGGCAGCGCGACCGCGGCGGGAACCCCGGCCACGGCGGTCAGGCCGCCGATGAGCGCGGCCTCCACCGCTCCCAGCCCGCCGGGCGTGGGCGCGGCCGAGCCGATGGCGTTGCCCGCCAGGAACACCACCGCGACCGCCACCAGGCTCACCTGCGTGCCGGGAGAGGTGAAGGCCAGCACCGAGAAGTGCAGGCAGAGCACGAACGCCACCGTCAGCAGCAGCGTGCCGCCCAGGCCCATGGCCAGGCTGGCCGGCCGCTGGAGGGTGTCCATCAGACGGGGCAGCACACCGCGCAGGTAGGGGCGCAGCCGGTCGGCGAAGGCCCGGCGCAGGCGCGGCACCAGCACGACCACGGCGACCGCGGCCGTGCCCGCGATACTGACCCCCACCACCGTGGGGGAGGGCGTGAACCCCGTCCAGTACGAGGTACCGGTCAGGTAGGCGCACACGAGCAGCAGCGGGACGTGGACCATGAACCCGACCAGCTGGGACAGGCCGACCGCCGACAGGGCCAGGGAGGTGGGGACGCCGGCCTTGACCGCGAAGCGGGCGTTGATGGCGATCGCCCCCAACCCCGCCGGTGCGGCGATGCGCACGAACGAGGCGGCGTACTGCAGGGCGACCGTGCGCCACCACGGCAGGGGCACGGGCACGAAGCCGATGAGGATCATGGCCGCCGCGACCATGCACGTGGTGGCCATGGCCAAGGCGGCGACCGCCCACATCGGGTCGGCCCGGCCGATGGCCGTCAGGTCCACACCGGCCAGCTGGTAGGCCAGGATCAGACCGACGACGGTCGCGACGATGACGCTGACGACGGTGCGCGGCCGCATCCGCTCCAGGCGGGCGGGGGCGGCGGGCGCCTCTGGGGCGATCCAGGCGATCCGCTCCCCCACCTCGGACAGCAGTCGGCGGTCGCGGCGCAGGCCGCGACGGGTCTCGGAGGGCAGTCCGGCGGGTTGGAGGAAGGGCAGGACCGCGGCGGTGGCGGCCACGCCCAGGGCGCGCACGGCCGAGTCGACGGACCGCTCGGCCCCCACGCGCATGGCCAGGAGCGTGACCAGGGCGGCGTTGTCCAGGGACGACTTGAGCGGGGGCGAGGCCACCGCGCCGCGGTCGACCCCGGTCAGGACGACGTGCCGGGGGTCCTCGCGCAGGACGCCGACCGTGGCTCCGGTGAGGTTGCCGTGCGCGAGGCGGCGGCGGTGCAGGGCGCCGAGGCTCTCCCACACCCGGTCGATGAGGTCGTCGGTGATCTCCTCGTCGGCCAGGGAGTCGAGGGTGCGTGTGTCGGGCAGCTCGCGGGCCACGATCACCGTGCCGGGCCCGGCCTCCCCGACCGCCAGCACGCGCGGGACGGTCACGCCCGCCTCGCGGGCGCTGAAGCTCATCAGCGCGGCGTGCTCGGCCCGGCGCCGGACCCCGTAGAGCATGCGCGGCGCGACCGGCCCCCGCAACAGGAGCAGGTCGCGCAGCCTGCGCCAGAACCCGGCGGTGTTCTCCGAGCTGAGCAGCGACAGCTCCGCGCGGGTTCCGTCGTCGAGGTCGGCGAGGTAGCGCGGATTGCCCTCCTCGTCGGTGCCCGCGCCGGCGATGGCGGTGGCGGTCAGCCCGAAGCGGCGGAGTTCGGCGTGCAGGCGCGCGTCGACCGGTTCCGGGGGCTGGGCCCCGAGCACGTAGCGGGCCAGGGCGGCGCAGACGATGCCGACCAGGACGGTCAGCAGCAGGGCGGGGCCGCTGCTCACACCCGCCAGCAGGGCGCACAGGGCGCCCGCGACGACGCCGGTCCACAGCAGTGAGCGCACGCGCGGCAGTCCGGTGGGCATGGTGAGCGCGAAGGCGATGGCGGCCGCCACGTAGCCGAGGGTGGCGCCGGTGAACACTTCGGCGGGCACGCTGTTCAGAGCGTCGCCGGGCATGTCCGGTACGGGCGAGGGGGCGCGGCCGAGCAGTGTGCTCAGGGCCGCGTTGATGAGGGAGGCCAGGGCGTAGGCCGCGACCGCGGCGGTCATGACGCGGGCGAGGCCGCGCAGGTCGCCGTCGATGAGGGTGCGCAGGACGGTGTAGGAGGCCAGGACGAGGAGCAGGAGGTTGGCGGCCACCGCGACCAGGAACAGCAGCCCGGTGGGCAGCAGCGCGCTCAGCAGTGCGGCCCCGGGCATCCGGTCCCCGTCGGTCACCACGCGCGCGGCGAGGAGGATCGCCGCGACCGCGACCAGGCCGGCGGTCCCGACGAGGAGGTCGACGGGTCTGCGCGGGGTCTTCGCGGTGCGGGGGCCCGGGGCGGGCGCCTGCGGGTCGGTTCGGGTCGTCACGCCTCCCAGACTGCCCGACCCGCGCTGCACGCGGGGCGAGGATCGGGGGCGTTTCGTCCGTTATGCACGGTTCGGGGCAGCAGTGTGACCGCCCCGTGCCCATTCCGGGGCGCTGTGGGCGGACGCCGTCCGTCGCACGGGCGGGCGCCTGGCCTCCGGGCACCTCCGGGGCGGGCGCCCGACGGGACGCCCGCCACGGCGCCTCAGTCGGGCAGGGGCAGCAGCCCGCGCCGGTAGGCGGCGACGAGGTTGCGCGGAACCCGGTACTCGCGCCCGCTCAGGTGGAGGGTGACCAGGTCGGGGGTGTCGGCCTTCCACTGGGAGCGGCGGGTGCGGGTGTTGGACCGCGACATCTTGCGTTTCGGTACGGCCATCGGCCCTGTCCTTGTCGTTCTGGTGGTGGTCGCCCCGGCGGGACGCGCCGGGGGGGGTTCGGGTGGCGACGGCTCCGGCGGCGCTCGCGCCGGAGGGTCCGGTGACGGTCGCGCCGGGCCGGACGGGCCGGGGCGGACCGCCCGCCGGGACCGGGGCGGCCGTGGCGGATCAGCCCGGCCGACCGGGCCCCGCGCGGCCGTGCGGCGGGGTGGTGCCCCGCCACGGCGGATCAGCGCTTGCGCTGGTAGCGGCGCTGGAAGCGCTCCACCCGGCCGGCGGTGTCCACCACGCGGGCGGTGCCGGTGTAGAAGGGGTGGCTGGCGCTGGAGATCTCCACGTCGATGACGGGGTAGGTCCGGCCGTCGGTCCACTCCACGGTCTTCTCGCTGGTGGCGGTGGACCGGGTGAGGAACGCGAAGTCGGCCGCGCGGTCGCGGAAGACGACCGGCCGGTAGTCGGGGTGGATGCCGGGTCTCATGGATGCCTCCTGGTGGCGGGTCAGCGTTCCTCGCGGAACTCGACGTGGCGGCGGGCCCTGGGGTCGTACTTCTTCAGGACGAGCCGGTCGGGCGTGTTGCGCCGGTTCTTGCGGGTCACGTAGGTGTAGCCGGTTCCGGCGGTGGACTTGAGCTTGATGATGGGACGGACCTCGTTGCGCGCCATGTGTGCCTCCTTCGCGGTCACAGACGATACAAGTCAATGATAACCGTTTTCATTCCCGACTTGAACGACACTCGAAGCCGAGCACAATGTCCGGGTTTGACTACACAGTGTGATGGAATCTCCTTCGACCGCTCTCGATCGCGGACCGGACGCGGCACTGCCCAGGCGAGGAGAGACATGGCGCACCACATCCACGACCCCGCGCACCCCACCCGGCGGCGGGCCCTGCTCACCACCGCGGGGCTGGGCGCACTGGGGGCGTCCGCCCTCGTCGGCGGCCCGCCCTCGTTCGCCGCCGCGCTCGCCACACCGCTCACCGGCTCGCATCTGTCCTTCACCCCCGTCCCGGTCGCCCGCAAGGACGGCGTCACCGTCCCCGAGGGCTACACCGTCCGTGTCCTGGCGCCCTGGGGTGCGCCGATCGGCCCGCGCAGCCCCCGCTGGCGGCCCGACGCCTCCGACACCGCCGCCGCGGCCCTGCGCCAGGTCGGCACCGGGCACGGCGGCGTGCAGTACGTGCCGCTGACCCCGAGCCACGCCGGAAACCGGCGCGGACTGCTGGTGCTGAGCCACGCCACCGCCGACCCCGTCCTGCTGCACGCCGACGGGGGCCAGTCCTCGACCGCCGCCCGCACCGCCAAGGAGATGGCCTCGCTCGGAGTGACCGTGCTGCGGATCGAACTGATCGACGGCCGCTGGCGTGTGCGGGCCGACGAACTCAACCGCCGTCTGACGCCCGCCTCACCGGTGGCCTTCTCCGGCCCCCTGGACGGCCATGCCGCGCTGGACACCGGAGACGAGACGCGGGGGGTCCTGGGCGGGTTCGCCCACGCCACCACCCCCTGGGGAACCTTCCTGACCGGGGAGGACACCATCGCCGACGCCTTCGGCACCGAAGAACGGCGCTGGCGGCCCAGCTCCGAGCAGGAGCGCTACGGCCTGGCCGCCGATTCCTCGGCCTACGGCTGGCACGCCCACCAGCCCCGCTTCGACCTCGCCGCGACGCCCGAGGAGGCCCACCGCTTCGGCTGGACCGTGGAGATCGACCCCTTCGCACCGGACGCCGCCCCCGTCAAGCGCACCGCGCTGGGCCGCCTGGCCGCCCGCGGGGCCGCGGTGACCGAGTCGCGGGGACACGCCGTGGTGTACCTCAGCGACGACACCCACGTGTACAAGTTCGTCACCGCCCGCCCCTGGCGGGACCTCCGCGCCGCCGCCACGAGCCCGCTCGACGAGGGGACCCTCCACGCGGCCCGGCTGGACACGGACGGAACCGGGGCGTGGATCCCGCTCGACCACGGCCGCAGGGACCTGCGCGCCGCGTTCCGGAACCAGGCCGACGTGCTGCTGCGGGCCCGCGAAGCCGCCGATGCCGTGGGCGCCACCACCCTGCGCCGGCCCGGGCGGCCCGCCGTCCACCCCGTGACCGGCACGGTCTACTGCCCCGAGAGCGCGGGACCGGGCGGTGGCCGGGTGCTGGCCTGGACCGAGGGCGCGGGCGACCATGGGGCCGCCGTCATGAGCTGGCGCGAGTTCGCCCGTCCGGGGCAGGGCACGGACGCCCTCGGATCCGTGTTCGGCGCACCCGACGGGGTGCACTGCGGCGTCGACGGCCGGCTGTGGATCACCACCGACGTGTCGGACGTGGCCGACCGGGAGCGACGCGTGCGGTTGGGCAACAGTGCCCTGCTGTGCGCCGACCCCGAGACGGGCGAGGTCCGCCGCTTCCTCACCGGGCCGCCCGGGTCCGCCATCTCGGGTGTGAGCTCCACTCCCGACCAGGGCACGCTGTTCGTCACCGTGCACGGGCCGGGCTCGGCCGGGCCCGGTGACGAGGATCCCACCGCCCAGAATCCCCGGGCGGTCAGCAACTGGCCCGGTTTCGACCCGCGGGGGCGCCCCCGCTCCGCCGTGGTCGTCGTCAGCCGCCGCGACGGCGGCCGCGTCGGCACCTGACGGCCACACCACACTCCCCGCCCCACGAACGCCGGGGCCCACGCGCGGAATCGACCGGCATGGGCCCCGTGCCACGCCAGCCCCGTGCCGGCCCGCCCCGCGCGTTCCCCGCCCCCGGGGCCGGTCGACTAGGGAACCCGTGACAGCGGTCCGCGCACGACGAACGCCGCCGGCGGCGACCACGGTCTCCCGTGGCCACCGCCGGCGGCGTTCGTGTTCGGCCCGGCGGCCGGTCCTGTCGTGGGCCGGTCAGGCGACCCGCTCGCGCTTGGCGGCTTCGCGTTCGGCGCGGTGCCGCCGCGCCTCGTCCGGGTCCAGCAACGGCGCCGCCGTCAACAACTGACGCGTGTACTCGCTCTGCGGCGACTCATACACACTGTCGCTGTCACCCATCTCCACGATCTCGCCCTTCCTCATCACCGCGACCCGGTCCGAGACCTGGCGCACCACCGCCAGGTCATGCGCCACGAAGATATAGGTCAACCCGAAATCGTCCTGCAACTCCGAGAGCAACCGCAGCACCTGGTCCTGCGTCGACACGTCCAAAGCCGAGACCGGCTCGTCACAGATGATCAGCTTCGGCTTCAGGATCAGCGCCCGCGCGATCGCGATCCGCTGGCGCTGACCACCGGAGAACGCGTGCGGGAACCGGTTGTAGTGCCCCGGCTCCAACCCCACCCGCTCCAACAGCTCCTGCACCCGCGCGCGCACCTTCCTGCCATCGCGCTCGCCCTGCACCTTCAACGCCGTCCCGATCGCGTCCCCCACCGTCACCCGCGGGTTCAGCGACGAGTACGGGTTCTGGAACACCATCTGCACATCCCGGCGCAACGGGCGCAGCTCCCGGTCGGACAGGTGCGTGATGTCACGGCCCTCGAACTCCACCCGGCCCCGGGTGGGCTCCAACAGGCGCATGACCATCCGCGACAGCGTCGACTTACCCGACCCCGACTCGCCCACCACACCCAGCGTCTCGCCCTGGCGCAGCTCGAAGGACACACCCCTGACCGCCCAGAAGTCCGTGGAACGCCCCCACAGGCCCCCACGCACCCTGAACCGCTGCGCCACATCCTCCACCCGCAGCAGAGGGGTGTCTGTGGAGGTGCCACCGGGCGTGAAGGCCTGGAAGTCGGCGGGGGCGGTGGTGGCGACGCCGGCCTTCGCGTCGCGCTCGGCGCGGTCGGCGCGGTCGCTGGCGCGGCGTTGGGCGCGGGAGACCTCCACCCGCGGCACCGCGTCCAGCAGCGCCTGCGTGTACGGGTGCTCCGGCGAGGACAGCACCGTGCGCACGTCCCCGTGCTCCACCGCCACGCCCTTGCGCATCACCACGACCTCGTCCACCGACCCCGCCACCACCGCCAGGTCGTGCGAGACCAGGATCAGACCCATCCCCAGGTCCCGGCGCAGCTCGTCCAGCAGATCCAGCACCTGGGCCTGCACCGTCACGTCCAACGCGGTGGTCGGCTCATCGGCCAACAGCACCTTGGGATCGCACATCAACCCCATCGCGATCACCACCCGCTGGCGCATACCCCCGGAGAACTCGTGCGGGTAGGAGTTGATCCGCGTGCCCGGCTCGGGGATCCCCACCCGCTCCAGCGACTCCACGGCCTTCTTCACAGCGTGGGCCTTGGAGGCCTTGGGGTGGTGGATCCGGTAGGCCTCCACCAGCTGGTTGCCGATCGTGAACTGCGGGTGCAGCGACTGCATCGGGTCCTGGAAGACCATCGCGATGTCGTTGCCGCGCATCCGGCGCAGCTCCTTGTCCGAGGCCGTGACCACGTTCTTGCCCACGACCTCGATCGCGCCCGTGATCCGGGCCCGGCTACCGCGGTGCAGGCCCATCAGAGCCAGCGAGGTCACGCTCTTGCCCGAGCCCGACTCGCCCACGATGCCGAGGGCGCCGCCCGCCGGCACCTCGAAGGACAACCCGTTCACCGCGTGGACGTCGCCGTCCATGGTCGGGAACGTCACCCGCAGGTCGTCCACGCGGACGACGGGCTCGGTCGAGGCCATGTCAGATTCCTTTGATAGTGCTGCGCCGAAGGCGTCCGTTGAAGGTCGTGGGCGACGGGTGGGCCGGCGGCAGGAAGCCCGGCCGCCATCGCGTGCTAGCTCGCGATCCGCACCCGCGGGTCGACGATCGGGTAGAGGAGGTCGACGATGAGGTTGCAGAGCACGATGAAGAACGCGCCCATCAGGGTGACGCCGATGATCACCGGAAGGTCCTTGGACACGATCGCGTCGATCGCGAACTTGCCGATGCCGTTGAGCGAGAAGGTGGTCTCGGTCAGGATCGCGCCGCCCAGGACCAGGCCGATGTCCAGGCCGAAGATCGTCACGATCGGCGTGAGCGTCGGGCGCAGCGCGTGCTTGAGGATGACCCGGCGCTCGCTCAGGCCCTTGGCCCGGGCGGTACGGATGTAGTCCTCGCCCAGCGTCTCCAGCATCCCCGCGCGGGTCTGCCGGGCGTACTGCGCGGCGTGCAGGAAGGCCAGGGTCACCCAGGGCAGGAACATGACCTGGAACCAGCCGATCGGGTCCTCGCCGAGTGGCACGTAGCGCGGCACCGGGAAGATGTTCCAGCTGTGGACCAGGAAGGCCAGGGACAGCAGACCGGTGAAGTAGATCGGCAGGGACACACCGACCAGGGCCAGGGACATGGCGATCCGGTCGAAGATGCTGCCCTTCTTGACGGCCGACAGGACGCCGACCGCGACGCCGCCGACGACCCACATGACCGCCGCGCCGGCGGCCAGGGACATCGTCACCGGGAGCCGGCTGACGATCTGCTCCAGGACCGGGGTGTTGGTGGTGAAGGAGTAGCCCAGGCACGGGGCCGCGCACTCCACGGTCTCGCGGCCGAAAGTGAACTCGGCACCGAAGAGCAGGTCCCTGACGAAGTTGTAGAACTGCACGGCGATCGGCTGGTCCAAGCCCAGCCGTTCCACCGTGGCCTCGAGCGCGGCCGGGGTGGGTGCCTTGCCCACGTACATGGCGGCCATGCCCTGCGGGGTCACGCCGGCCCACTTGGGCAGCACGAAGAAGATCCAGAAGGTCACCATCGTCACGATGGCGAGCAGCAGCACGCCCGCGCCGAGGCGGCGAAGAATGTAGGTCAGCATCGCGGTCGGCGGCGGGGGTGTCCACGGGGCCGTGGATCCCCCGCCGCCTTCACCTGCCTTGTCGTACTAGTTCGGAACGTGGCCGGTGTGACTAACCGCGGTCGACACCCAGGGCCATGAAGTCGTACATGGCGTATCCGGGCTGGAAGTAGACGTTGGTCAGCTCGGTGGAGCGGTAGTACATCTGGCGGTCGAAGACCACGGGCAGGATGGCGGCCTGCTCCATCACCAGCGTGTCGACCTGGGCGTAGATCGAGGCGCGCTCGTCCGGGTCCTCGGTCTGGACGGCCTCCTGCCAGAGCTCGTTGATCTCCGGGTCGTCGATCTCGGCCATGTTGTAGTTGCCGGTCTCGACGATGGCGGCGCCGTCGGTGATCGGCTGGGCGAAGCCGTAGCCGGTGGGCCAGTCGGGGATCCAGCCGGAGACGCTCAGTCCGATACCGTTCTCACGGACGAAGTCCCGGGAACCGGCGTACTGGCCGTAGAAGTCACCGGCCGGGTAGGTCTCGATGTCGGCCTCGATGCCGACGCGGCCCAGCGCCTCCTGCAGCGCCTCGGCGGTCTGCACGTCCTTCTCGCGGCCCTCGCGGGCGGCGATGACGGTCTCGAAGCCGTCCTCCTCGCCGCACTCCTCCAGCTTGGCCTGCGCGGCCTCCAGGTCACCGGTGTTGTCCTCGGAGGGGTACAGGTCGCTCTCCGGGTCCGAGCCGGGGAGGGCCGGCGGCAGCAGGTTCGTCGCGATGTCGCCGCCCAGCTCTCCGCCCCAGGCGCGGTGCATGCTGTCGCGGTTGGCCGCGTACATGATCGCCTGGCGGCAGGCGACGTCCTCGATCACCGGCGTGTGGATGTTCACGTAGCGCAGCGCGCCCGAGTACAGGTTGTCCATGTTGGGGCGCGCGGACTCGTCGCCGGCCAGGCGGCTGTGCATGGCCGGGCCCACACCGGTGCCGCCCAGGTCGACGTCGATGTCGCCGTTGACCAGGCGCTCGTCGACCTCGTCCTGGCTGATGCCGAGCTGGACTTCGATGTTGTCGGGCAGCGCGGAACGGACCGGGTCGGTCTCGGGGTCCCAGTGCTCGTTGCGCTCCAGCTTCAGGCCCACGCCCGGCTCGTACTCGCCGTCGAACTTGTAGGGACCAGAGGAGACGACCTTCTGCTGGTAGAGCTCACCGCGGTCCGCGTCGACCGGCACGGGGGCCGTCTGCGGCATGATCAGGATGTTGGGGAACTCCGAGAAGCTCTCCTTGAGCTTGAAGACCAGGGTGTGGTCGTCCGGGGTCTCGATGGCGTCGAACTCGCCGAGCGGGTCCGAGGACTCGAAGACGTTGAACTCCGGGTCGGCGTCGAGCTTCTGGGCGAAGTAGCTCGGGCCGTTGGCCAGCGTGCCGCCGTTGAAGTCACCGCGGATGATGCCGTACTTGATGTCCTCGGCCGTGATCTCGGAGCCGTCCTCGTACTTGAGGCCCTCCTGGATCTGGACGGTCCACTCGGTGAAGTCCTCGTTGGGCTCGGGCATGCCCGCGGCCGTGTCCGGGATGAGGTCGGTGGCGTTCTCGCCCGGCTCGTTGTTGTAGGTGAGCAGGGTGCGCGCGTAGTAGCGCGAGAAGTTCCAGCTGAAACCGTAGTAGGTGTTGCCGGGGTCGACGGAGTCCCAGTCCTGGGCCATCGCGTAGCGCAGGGTGCCGCCGGTGGCGTCCGAAGCGTTGACGATCTCCGTCTCGGCGAGGTTGAAGCCGGCGCCGTCGGCGCTGCCACCGCCGTCGGCGCTGTCACCGCCGCCGCAGGCGGCCAGGAAGATGGATGCCGCCGCGCCGAGCGCGACGAAACCGAGGGTGCGTTTCCTCAAGGGAGTACCTCTCTACGGAACCTGATGGGGATGAGTGGACCCGCGGGTTGATCCGCGTCCGTTCGGGGATGGGCGGGCGCCCCGCCCCGCGCCGACGTGGGTCAGTCCGAGGTCTTGGGGTCGAAGGCGTCGCGGAGGCCGTCACCGAAGAGGTTGAAGGCCAGCACGGTGATGAAGATGGCGAGGCCGGGGAAGACGATGAAGTAGGGGCCGTTCTGGTAGAACGGGATCGCCTCGGACAGCATCTTTCCCCAGCTCGGGGTGGGCGGGTTGATACCTACGCCCAGGAAGCTCAGCGCCGCCTCGAACAGGATGTTGGTGGGGATGAGCAGCGTGGAGTACACGATGATCGGCGTGACCAGGTTCGGCAGGATCTCCTTGACCAGGATGTGCCGGTTGCTGGCCCCCAGGCTGCGGGCCGCCTCGACGAACTCGCGCTCGCGCAGGGAGAGCGTCTGTCCGCGGACGATGCGGGCGATGTAGGGCCAGTTGAAGAACCCGATGATGAAGACGATGACGCCGATGCGCAGGCCATTGCCGGTCAGGCCCAGCACACCGTCGGGGATGACGCCCACGAGAGCGATGGCGAACAGCATCAGCGGGAAGGCCAGGAAGATGTCCATCGCCCGGCTGATGACGGTGTCGACCCAGCCGCCCTTGTACCCGGCGATGATGCCCATCACGGTACCGATGGCCACGCACACCAGGGTGGACAGGAAGGCGACCAGCAGCGAGATCTGCGCGCCGTAGAGCAGGCGGCTGAAGAGGTCGCGGCCGGTGGTGGGCTCGACGCCCAGCCAGTGGTCGGAACTGATACCGCCCCAGGGGTCGGTGACCGCGAAGCCGGTGGCCGGGTCCGTGGGGTTCTCCGGGTCCTTGAAGGGCAGCCGGGTGCCGGCGTCGATGAGGTCCTGGTGGTACTCGGTGGGCGGGTAGCCGAACCACTTGACCAGCAGCGGCGCGAGCGCCGCGGCCAGAACGAGAAGGGCGACGACCACGCCGGAGACCATGGCGACCTTGTCGCGCCGCAGCCGCTGCCACGCGATCTGGCGCAGTGACCGGTTGTCCGAGTCGGCGTGCCCGCTCGCGGACTTCGCGCCGGACACCTCGACGTCGCTCGCGGGCGGATCCGCCGATTCGGGGGCATGCGAGGGCGCGCTCATCAGGCCACCACTCTCCACTCATACGCTTCGGCCGAGGAGAGGGCGGGAACCCGCGCGTGAGTCCTGAAGGGGTACCCCTGATGGGGCCTCACGGTGGGAGCCTGCCGGGTCTCGGCACTGGCTGGCATAGGCGTCAGGTCGGCTAGGGCGGGAAGGTGGTCCGCCGCCGCCGGTTCCGGCTGCACGGTGTGCCCGTCTTCACCCTGAGGTGTTGGGCACATCCCGCCGCCTGAACGCCCGGGCTGTGACACAGCGACCAACCTACTCGCGGATTGGACACCTATCGTCCAATTTCCGGCCATGTAGCTAAATCGTGACAAAGTATGGCAAAAAACTCATAATTGCCCAAGGGGGCCAAACTTCGTATTCATCCCACGACTGAGCTGACCTGGTCGGATGCACCGCAGGTCGCGTTGGTCACGATACGTCCGGTGAGATGATGACTCGTCCGCCAAGGCCCAGTGCTATGGCAAGTGCTATGACCCGGAACGTCCTTTGTTACCGGTCCTCGACACAACGAAGACCCGACCGTAGCCGGGCCTGCCGAAGGTGCCGCCATGGGTTCCTGCGATGACTGAGAGTGACCACACGCGAGTCCGGAGCCCCCCGGCCTCGCCGGACCCCAGAAGGTCGGACGTGCAGGTGCAGCCCTGCGGCACCCCAGGCGGGTTGATCCGGGCCGAAACAGGAAGGACCGCGCCGCAGGCGTCCGTTGAGGGTGGTGGCGGGCGACGGCGTGGGCACGAGCGGAGGCCCGAAGAGAGCACGGCGAAGGGGCGCCCCGAGCCCTTCCCGCCAACCGTCAGCACAGGGGGGTTGATCCGGGCCGAAGCAGGAAAGGCTGCGCCGCAGGCGTCCGTTGAGGGTGGTGGCGGGCGACGGCGTGGGCACGAGCGGAGGCCCAAAGCAAGCACGGCGAAGGGGCGCGCCGGGGCCTGCAGGAGGAGACGTTGCCGCCAGCGAGCTTGCGAGCCAGGCGAGTCGACGACGAAGGACCCGGCGTCAAGCGCCCCGAGCACCTACTCGATACCGCGCTTGCGCAGCATCTCCTCGATGTCGCTGAAGTCGGAGAGGTCGTCGGCCCCGGACTTCTTCGGCGCCTTCGCGCCGACCTGGCCCGCGGGTCCCGCGGCCGGTCCGACCGCCTTCGCTCCGCCCTCGCCCTTCGGGGCGCTCGGCCCGTCCTTGGCCGCCCCGCGCGGTGAGGTGCCCAGGCCACGCAGGCGCATGAAGCCCGAGACCACGTAGAGGACCACCGAGAGACCCACCAGGACCGCTCCCGCCCAGACCAGCGGGTTGAGCGCCAGTCCGGCCACGATGCCCAGGAGGCTGAGGACGAACTGCCAGATGGCGTTCATCAGGCCGAGCAGACCCGCGGCCAGCGGCAGCAGGGACCACGCCACGCCGCGCAGCCCCGAGGCGGCGCCCTTGCGCCGCCACACGAAGAAGGTGATGAGCAGACCCGCGATGGTGAGGGCGGCTCCCAGGGAAAGGCCGGCGGTTGCTGTCAGGTCGTCAGGCATGGCACCAGTCTCCCATCCGGCGCCGCTCCGCACATCCGGACGATCCCTTAGGGCGAGCCCCGGTCCGGCGCCTCGCTGCCCGGAGCCCTCCTCCGGGTATCCCCCTCGTCCCCACGCTACCCGCGCACCAGAGGCCCCCACCGGGCGCCGCCCGGCGGCTGTGAGGCACGAGACACGCGTGGACGGCGACGCGCGGCGGCCGCAGCCGGGCACGGGGCCCCCGCTCTCCTAGTCTGATCGGCAGGGTCCCCCTACAGCCACTCAGGAGTCGTACACATGAGCACGCAAGCCCAGATCGGTGTCACCGGACTCGCGGTCATGGGGCGCAACCTCGCCCGCAACCTGGCCCGGAACGGCTTCACCGTCGCGGTCCACAACCGCACCGCGGCCCGGACCGACGCCCTGATCGAGGAGTTCGGGCAGGAGGGCGACTTCGTCGCGGCCCACACCGCGCAGGAGTTCGTCGCCGCGCTGGAGCGCCCCCGCCGTCTGGTGGTCATGGTCAAGGCCGGAGCGCCCACCGACGCCGTCATCGACGAGTTCGCGCCCCTGCTGGAGCCCGGCGACATGATCATCGACGGCGGCAACGCGCACTTCGCCGACACGCGCCGCCGCGAGCGCCGCCTGCGCGAACAGGACCTGCACTTCGTCGGCACCGGCATCTCCGGCGGCGAGGAGGGCGCCCTGCACGGGCCCAGCATCATGCCCGGCGGGTCGGCGGAGTCCTACGCCGTGCTCGGCCCCATCCTGGAGCGGATCGCCGCCAAGGCCGAGGACGGCACACCGTGCGTGTCCCACGTGGGCCCCGACGGCGCGGGCCACTTCGTGAAGATGGTGCACAACGGCATCGAGTACGCCGACATGCAGCTGATCGGTGAGGCCTACCAGCTGCTGCGCGATGTGGCGGGCTACACCCCGGGCCGGATCTCCGACATCTTCCGCACCTGGAACACCGGTCGGCTGGACTCCTACCTGATCGAGATCACCGCCGAGGTGCTCGCGCACGTGGACGCCCGCACCGGGCAGTCGTTCGTGGACGTGGTCGCCGACACGGCCGAGCAGAAGGGCACCGGCCGCTGGACCGTGCAGACCGCGCTGGACCTGGGCGTGCCGGTCTCCGGCATCGCCGAGGCGGTCTTCGCTCGCTCGCTGTCGGGGCACGTGCCGCTGCGCGAGGCGTCGCGGTCGCTGGAGGGTCCCAAACCGCAGGCGCTGACGGAGGAGGAGGCCGCCGCCTTCGCCGACCGCGTCGAGCAGGCGCTCTACGCCTCCAAGATCATGTCCTACGTCCAGGGCTTCCACGAGATCACCGCGGGCGGTGAGGAGTACGGCTGGGGAATCGACCCGGGCGCGGTCGCCGCCCTGTGGCGCGGCGGCTGCATCATCCGGGCCGCGTTCCTGGACCGTATCCGCGCCGCCTACGACACACGCCCGGACCTGCCGAGCCTGCTGTCGGACGCCACGTTCGCCCGGGAGGTCGCCGACGCCCAGGACGACTGGCGCGAGGTCATGGTGGCGGCCACCCGCCAGGGCGTGCCCGCGCCGGGCTTCGGAGCGGCGCTGGCCTACTACGACTCCCTGCGCGCCGAGCGCCTGCCCGCCGCGCTCGTCCAGGGCCAGCGGGACTTCTTCGGTGCCCACACCTACCGGCGCACGGACCGGGAGGGCGCGTTCCACACCCTCTGGGGCGGCGACCGCTCCGAGGTCGAGGCGTAACCCCCGGGCACACCGCAGGGGCGGGACCGCGACGCGCGGTCCCGCCTTCTTTGTCACTTGTGCGTTTTTTGACATGTGTTAATTTAGCTCCATGGAGAGCGACCAGAAGACCGACCGGAGGGTGCGGCGCTCTCAGGCGGCGCTCATGCGCGCCGCCGTGGAGCTGGTGACCGAGCGCGGCACCACCGCCATCGCGGTGTCCGACCTCGCCCAGGCGGCCGACGTGAGCCGCCAACTCGTCTATCTGCAGTTCGGCGACCGCGACACCCTGCTGCTGGAGGCCGCGCTCGACCTCGTACGGCGCGAGCTGGTCACGCACACCCCGGTACCGGCCGACATCACCGACCCCGACCGGCACCTGGCCGCGGCGAAGCACTTCGCGCGCTACCGGACCTTCTACCGGGCGATGGTCACCAGCCCCTGCGGCTACGCCCTCACACTGGCGCTCAGCGATCTGCTCGCCCCGGCCAGTCGGCTCATCGTCGACCGGATGACCGCGGGAACGGCCTCCCCCGAGCTGGCCGAGGACCTCACCCGGTTCGTCGTCGGCGGATGGGCCGCGTTCTTCAACACCTGGCTGGTCGAGAGCCCCGATCCCCTCGACGCCGAGGCGTTCACCGCCCGGCTCATGCGCATGGTGCCGGCTCTGACCGGCGCCGACGCCCTCTCCATCCCACCTGAGGAGACCCCATGACCGCGGTCGAACCCCGAACGGCCACCGACGAGCCCGAGGCCGGGACCACCACCGGCCGGATCCGCGGCCGCCATGAGGGCGGCCTGGCCGTCTTCCGCGGCATCCCCTTCGCCGAACCCCCCGTGGGCCCCGACCGGTTCATGGCACCGCGGCCCGCACGCACCTGGGACGGGGTACGCGAGGCGTTCGCCTTCGGTCCCCCTCCACCCCAGGAGATCCCCGTGCCCGAGACGTTCGCGTTCGGTCCCCCTCCGCCCCATGAGAGCCACGGGTCCGGGGACGCCGCGCCCACGGACGACAGAACCGACGGCGACTGGCTCACGGTCAACGTCTGGACCCCGGGCGTCGACCCGGCCGCCGCCCGCCCGGTGATCGTGTGGATCTACGGCGGTGCCTACAAGGTCGGCTCCTCCGACGAGCCCTACTACGACGCCCACCGCATCGCCGGCGACGGCGACGTCGTCACGGTCACCTTCAACCACCGCGTCGGCATCGAGGGCTTCGCCCAGATCGACGGCGCCCCGGCCAACCGCGGTGTCCTCGACCAGATCGCCGCTCTGGAGTGGGTACGCGACAACATCGCGGCCTTCGGCGGCGACCCCGCGCAGGTCACCGTCGTCGGCGAGTCGGCAGGCGCGGGGGCCGTCGCCTGCCTGTTGACCGCGCCCGCGGCCCGGGGGCTCTTCCACCGCGCGATCGTCCAGAGCCTGCCGGGCACCTTCTTCAGCCCGGAGCTGGCCGAGGACGTCACCGCCGCCATCGCCGCGGAGATGGGTCTGCGCCCCACCGTGGCCGATCTGTCGGGGGTGGCCCCGCGCGTACTCCCCGCCGCCGGGGCGGCGGTCAGCCGCGCCCTGCGCAGCCACCAGGACCGGTGGGGCGCGGTCGCACTCACCCCGACGCCGTTCTCACCGGTCGTGGACGGCGACGTCCTGCCCGTCACACCGTGGCGGGCGCTGGCCGACGGCGCCGCGCGGGACGTGGACCTGATCGTCGGCCACACCCGGGACGAGTACCGCCTCTTCGTCGCCACGTCCGAGCTCGTCGGGCAGATCGACGACGCTCGGGCGGCCGAGGCCCTACGCGTCTTCGGCCCGGGCCCGGACCCCGAGCGCGCCTACCGTGAGGCCTTCCCCGACGCCTCGCCCGAGCGACTGTTCGAACTCGTCCAGTCCGACTGGCTCATGCGTATGCCCTCGCTGCACCTGGCCGAGGCGCAGGTCCGCGGCGGAGGCCGGGCGCACATGTACGAGGTCACCTGGTCCGCGCCGGGCAACGGCGGTGCCCTGGGGGCCTGCCACGGACTCGACGTGCTGCTCCTGTTCGGCGTCTACGACACGGATCTGGGCCGGCTGTTCCTCGGCCCCGACGGCGTCCCGGAGGCCGAGCGCCTCTCGGCCCACGTGCGGCGGGCCTGGACGGACTTCGCCGCCACCGGCGACCCGGGCTGGCCCGCCTACGACACCGAGCAGCGCCTGACCCGCCTGCTGGACACGGAGCCGCGCACCAGCGCCTACCCCGAGGAGGCGTCCCGCCGCCTGTGGCGGGACCACGTCTTCGCGCCCCTGCCCCTGGTGCGGGACCGGGACCGGTGATCCTTCCGGGGCCCGGCGCTCTCGCCGGGCCCCGGGCACGGGCCGAGGCGAGGCGAGGCGAGGACCGGGGGAGGCCGGTCAGCGGTCGGCGACCAGCGACTCCAGCCACTCCATGTCCACGCCCACCAGGCTGTCGCGGAAGACCACGCCCTCGCGCGGGGGGATCTCCACGTGGTCGGGCACGGCGACGGTCACGCAGCCGGCGTCGGCCGCGGCCGTCACACCCACCAGGGAGTCCTCGAAGGCCACGCAGCGCCGGGCGTCGACGCCCAGACGGCGGGCGGCCCGCAGGTAGGGGTCGGGGTCGGGCTTGTTGGCGGCGACCTCGTCACCGGCCACGGAGTCGTCGAAGCTCTCCAGGCCGATTCCGCCGATGGCGGCTTCGATCAGCTCGCGCTCGGTGGAGGTCACCAGGGCGACCGGGATGCCCGCCTCGGAGACCATCCGGACCAGCTCCTTGGCTCCCGGGCGCACCCGGGCACCGCCCTCCAGCTTGCGCCGGAACTTCGCGTACAGCCTCCGGGCGACCTCGCGCGGGGCGAGGTCGGCGCCGGTCAGGCCGATGATGTAGCGGGCCACGGGGTCGGCCGCGTTGCCGACGTTGCGCGCGTGGTCCTCCTCGGTCCACACCCCGCCCAGCTCGGCGACGAGCTCCGCCTCGGACTCCCCCCACAGGTGCTCGCTCTCGATGAGCGTGCCGTCCATGTCCAGCAGGACCGCCTGGAGGCGCCTCCCGGCCTCGGCCTCGGACGTGTCTCGGTTCAGCGTGATCGGTTCGCTCATGCGCACGGTGGCGCCTCCTCGGCCGGTCGGCCGCGGTGGCACCACGCACTCCCTCCAGTATCGGACTCCCCCGGTCGCCCACGAGGCGCTCAGGCGTTCCTTGCGTCCACCATCGTGCTGGACCGTCGGCACACGGCCCGTGAAAAACGCCTGTCGGTGCGGCGTCCGGGCGGCGAACTCTCCTCTGGGGCGCTTCCGCGCGCGCGTCCGCCGACTCCGCACACCATCGTGCTGTGCGGAGACGGTCGCGTCGACCCCCGCCTGTCAAGAGGGAGGGGGATCACACGCCGATCAGACGTCGAGGTCGACCCCCCGGCGCGCACGCCCTTGGTGGACGCCTCCCACTCAGCGCGTGCGGACAAGGCACTCTCGGGGACGTGGCCCGGACTGCTCGAAGACGGACGCGTCAGCGCATGCCCGCCACGTCGAGCAGGGTGGCCACAGTAGGCGCGATGAGCCCGGTCAGCTGGTCGGCTCCGATCCCCGCACGGGCACTGGCGCCGTCGAAGACCAGGCTGAGCTGCCGGGCCAGGAGGTCGGGATCGCTCGCCCCGCCCTGTTCGGCCTCGGAACGGAAGAACGCTGTCAGATTCGCCTTGACGTGGTGAGCCACCCGGCTCGCAGGGTGGCTCTGGTCCTTGAGCTCGACCTGGACGGCCAGGTACCGACACCCCCGATACTCTGGCACGCCTGCCTGAGACTCCACCTGCTCGAAGACGTGCAGGATCCGCTCGCGGGGGGAGCGGCCATCGTCCACGGCGGGCAGTAGGGTCGCCGCGAAGGCGGCGGCGCGCTCCTCCAGACTCGCGGCGAGCAGTTCGTCCTTGCTGTCGAACAGCTTGTACAGGGAGCGCTTCGACACCCCTGCCGCCCTGCACAGTGCCTCGACGCCGATGCCGACACCGTCCCGGTAGGTGAGCGCGGCCGCCGCCTCCAGCAGTCGATCTCTGGTACTTGGCTTTGCTTCGGTGGTCATATCGCGAGCGTAACTGGAGGCGGACGAAATGAAAACCGATCGGTTTTCAAGGGTGGCAGGGTGCGGGCGGCCCCGCCACCAGCACGCCGAAGCCGACCAGCGCCCTGACGTTTCCGTGCTCGCCCTCGACGGTGTCGCGACGGGATCGTGGGAGCTCGCCGACAGTTCACCCGTTCACAGCTTTCCCGTCCTGAGATCCGCACTGCTCTTGAGGATCGCGGAGTCGAGACTCCAGTTCTCCGGCTGAACCCTCTCCCACAGACTTCCCTTGCCGAGTTCCCTTCCCACCTGGTCCTCTCGACGGAACCACTGCTCGGCACTTCTGATCCTGTCGGGGTGGATTTCGTCGAGCAGAGCGTAGTCCCTGGTGATAATTCCGTGCTTCCACACATTCCAGAAGCCCGTGAAATTGTCGCGGAAGCTCATGGTGCTCTTGTCGTCGGGGTCGGCGTTGTATCCGGCAGGGTGATCAGCGATCCCCTTCAGGTCCGGGCTGTTCCAGTACGCGTCCAGATCCGTGTCGATGTACTGTGCCGGATGCCCGGTGACCTTTTCGAACGCCGCAGCCATATCGGTATAGGTCATGTGTTCGATGGCGACTTCGAGGTCCATGCCGTCGGCACGCTCCGGGTGGTCGAAGAGCCAGCGGACGTAGAAGCCGCAGTCCTCGAGAGCCACGTGGGGAACGGCTCCCCCACCGAGAGGGACCCGCCACGTGACGACACCGTCCTCGATGGCGGGCGTCATCGGCGTGAGCGGTGAGATCGTCATCTCCATATAGGGGCCCGAGGTGAAGACCGCCGCTCCCATCCTGTTCCTGTTCTTTTCGTTCTGAAACAGTACCCACTCGGCCATGCGGCCTTTTCCGTCATAGTGGCCGGTGCGGAACCTGGAGTCGTAGCCTGACTTCTTGAGGGTGTAGTCGAGGTTTCCATAGACGAAGAACTTGATGCCCTCTTCGATCGCTATCTCGTAACTGCGGATGGCCCAGTAGGTCTCGGTCTTCTCGCCGGTGTTGAACCCGTCGATGTTGATGAACGCCCCGTCACAGCCGCGAAATCCCTCCCGAAGCACCTCTTCGTCGGCGAACGACCCTTCGAGGACGGAGACATTGCCGAGCGCGAGGAGGACCTGGGCCCGGGGGGACGTGGAATCGCGCGTGAGGACTCGGACGGAGTACTTCTTGTCGGCGACAAGAGAGCGGACGACGGGCATTCCTTGAGCCCCTGTACCGCCGATGACGAAGATGGAGGAGGTGGCGTGAGAAGACATGGCTTGCGACTCCGGAGTTGAGTACGCGCGCGGCGGGCGCTGCGTGTTCGAGACCGGTCTCCGCATCAGGTCGGCAGGCAGGCGCCCTTTTCGGAAACCGATCGGTTTCATGCAGAGTACACCGATCGGTTTCCGAGTGGCAAGCGCCCTCTGTTCAGGACGCCGCCCGGCCGGCCTCACCGCAGTGGCCTCTGGCGAGCCGGCCCCGTGCGGCCGCGCGCGGCCGGGAACCGTCGTCGCCGACCATCAGTCGGGAAAGCGGTTGCCAGCGTCCCGTGCCCCTCGTCGGGGCCCTGCCATCAGAGATCACCGAGCCACGATGAACCCATCGACGACCACCGGGGCGCCGACTGGCCTTGTCGGGACGGCCTTCCCCACGCCCTCACCCTCTCGGCCGCCACCGCCGCTGGACGCACGGGGAGACCGAGGGGCGGCGGCTCCTGGGCCGCCGCCCCGACAGGTTCGGTGCACTGATGACTCAGACGTTGAAGTACGTCGCCTCGGGGTGGTGGATGACGATCGCGTCGGTGGCCTGCTCCGGGACCAGCTGGAACTCCTCCGACAGCGTCACCCCGACGCGCTCGGGCTCCAGCAGGCGCATGATCTTGGCCCGGTCCTCCAGGTTGGGGCAGGCCCCGTAGCCCAGGGAGAAGCGGGCGCCCCGGTAGCCGAGCTTGAAGAAGGCGTCGAGCTCGGCCGGGTCCTCGCCGGCGAAGCCCAGCTCGGCCCGCACCCGCGTGTGCCAGTACTCGGCCAGTGCCTCCGTCAGCTGTACCGACAGCCCGTGCAGCTCCAGGTAGTCGCGGTAGGCGTTCTTCTCGAACAGCTCCGCGGTGGCACGGCTGATCGCCGCGCCCACGGTCACCACCTGGAAGGACACCACGTCCAGCTCACCGGACTCCTTGGGCCGGAAGAAGTCGGCCAGGCACAGGTGGCGGTCGCGGCGCTGGCGCGGGAACGTGAAGCGCGTGCGCTCGGCGGCGCCGTCCTCGTCCAGCACGACGAGGTCGTCGCCCTCGCTGTAGCAGGGGTAGTGCCCGTGCACGACCGCGGCCTCCAGCAGGCCGTCGGTCTGGATACGGTCCAGCCACATCCGCATGCGGGGGCGCCCCTCGGTCGCCACGAGCTCCTCGTAGGAGGGGCCGTTGCCGCCGCGGGCGGCCTTGAGGCCCCACTGGCCCATGAACGTGGCGCGCTCGTCGAGGAAGGCCGCGTAGTCGGCCAGCGGGATGCCCTTGCTGATGCGGTCGCCGAAGAACGGCGGGACGGGCACCCGGTTGTCGGTGGCCACGTCGCTGCGGGCGGGCATGTCCTCGGGCTCGGTCACCTTCAGGGTGGCGCCCTTGCGCACCCTGCGCTGGCGCAGGGCGGGCAGCTCGGCGCCCTCCTCGCCGCGCTTGACGGCCATGAAGGTGTCCATCAGGCGCAGGCCCTCGAAGGCGTCCTTGGCGTAGCGGACGTGGCCCTCGAACATCTCCGCCAGGTCCTGCTCCACGTAGGAGCGGGTCAGGGCGGCGCCGCCCAGCAGCACGGGGAAGCGCTCGGACAGGCCCCGGGAGTTCATCTCCTCCAGGTTCTCCCGCATGATGACCGTGGACTTGACCAGCAGACCGGACATGCCGATGACGTCGGCGCGCTCGGTCTCGGCGGCCTCCAGGATCGCCGAGACCGGCTGCTTGATCCCGATGTTGACCACGTCGTAGCCGTTGTTCGACAGGATGATGTCGACCAGGTTCTTGCCGATGTCGTGGACGTCGCCCTTGACAGTGGCCAGGACGATCCGGCCCTTGCCGTCGTCGTCGGTCTTCTCCATGTGCGGTTCGAGGTAGGCCACCGCACCCTTCATGACCTCGGCGGACTTGAGGACGAACGGCAGCTGCATCTGGCCGGAGCCGAACAGCTCGCCGACGGTCTTCATACCCGCGAGCAGGGTCTCGTTGACGATGGCCAGGGCGGGCTTGCTCTCCAGCGCCTCGTCGAGGTCGCCCTCCATGCCGGCCATCTCGCCGTCGATGATCCGCCGCTCCAGGCGCTCCCACAGCGGCAGCGCGGCCAGCTCCTCGGCGCGCGAGGCGCGCATGGCCTTGGCGTCCACGCCCGTGAACATGTCAATGAACCGCGACAGGGGGTCGTAGTCGTCCGTGCGCCGGTCGTAGACCAGGTCCAGGGCGACCTGGCGCTGCTCCTCGGGGATCTGGTTGATCGGCACGATCTTGGAGGCGTGCACGATCGCCGAGTCCAGGCCGGCCTCGACCGCCTCGTGCAGGAACACCGAGTTCAGCACGATGCGGGCGGCGGGGTTGACGCCGAAGGAGAGGTTGGACAGGCCCAGGGTGGTCTGCACGTCCGGGTAGCGGCGCTTGAGCTCACGGATGGCGTTCAGCGTCTCGATACCGTCGCGGCGGGTCTCCTCCTGCCCCGTGGTGATGGGGAAGGTGAGGCAGTCGATGATGATGTCGCTGGTGCGCAGGCCCCAGTCGCTGGTGATCTCCTCGATGAGGCGGCTGGCCACCCGCAGCTTCCACTCGGCGTCGCGGGCCTGGCCCTCCTCGTCGATGCACAGGCCGACCACGGCGGCGCCGTGCTCCTTGACCAGGCGCATGATGCGCTGGAAGCGGGAGTCGGGGCCGTCGCCGTCCTCGTAGTTGACGGAGTTGATGACCGCGCGCCCGCCCAGCGACTCCAGGCCCGCCTCCAGGACGGCGGGCTCGGTGGAGTCGAGCATGACCGGCAGGGTGGAGGAGGTGGCGAAGCGGAAGGCGAGCTCGCGCATGTCGCGCACGCCGTCGCGGCCGACGTAGTCGATGTTGAGGTCGAGCAGGTGGGCGCCGTCGCGGATCTGGTCGCGGGCGATCTCGACGCAGGCGTCCCAGTCCTCGGCGAGCATCGCGTTGCGGAACTTCTTGGAGCCGTTGGCGTTGGTGCGCTCGCCGACCGCGAGGTAGCTGGAGTCCTGGCGGAAGGGCACGCTCTGGTAGAGCGAGGACGCCGCGGCCTCCACCAGCGGCTTGCGCTGCTTGATGCCGCGGCCCTGCACGCGCTCGACCACCTGCCGCAGGTGCTCGGGAGTGGTACCGCAGCAGCCTCCGGCCATGCTGAGACCGAACTCGCTGGTGAAGGTGTCGTGGGCGTCGGCCAGCTCGGAGGGGGTGAGCGGGTAGACGGCGCCGTTGGCGCCCAGCTGCGGCAGGCCGGCGTTGGGCATGCAGGAGATGGGCACGGTCGCGTGGTGCGAGAGGTAGCGCAGGTGCTCGCTCATCTCGGTGGGCCCGGTGGCGCAGTTCAGGCCGATGACGTCGATGCCGAGCGGTTCCAGGGAGGTGAGCGCGGCGCCGATCTCCGAGCCCATCAGCATGGTGCCGGTGGTCTCGATGGTGACCTGGGCGATGATCGGGACGTCCTTGCCCAGGGCACGGCGGGCGCGGTCGGCACCGACGACGGCGGCCTTGACCTGGAGCAGGTCCTGGCAGGTCTCGATGAGGATGGAGTCGGCGCCGCCGTCGATGAGGCCGCGGGCGCACTGCTCGTAGTAGTCGCGCAGGTGGGCGTAGGGGGCGTGCCCCAGGGTCGGCAGCTTGGTGCCGGGGCCCATCGAGCCCAGGACGTAGCGCGGCTGGTCCTTGGTGGAGTAGGCGTCGGCGGCCTCGCGGGCCACGCGGGCTCCGGCCTCGGCGATCTCGTAGGTGCGGTCCTCGATGCCGTACTCGGACAGGCCGCCGAAGTTCGCGGAGAAGGTGTTGGTCTCGACGCAGTCCGATCCCACGGCCAGGAAGGCGGCATGGGTGTCGTGCACGATGTCGGGCCGCGTGATGTTGAGGATGTCGTTGCAGCCCTCGTGCCCCTGGAACTGATCGAGGTCGAGGTCGTGTGCCTGGAGCATGGTGCCCATGGCGCCGTCCGCGACGATGACACGCTGGGACAGTGCTTCACGGAAGTTCAGGCGAGCGCTCATAGTGCACAACTCTAGTCTCGGGGCACCGCGGGAACCCAGTCTGTTCCCGGCGGTTGCGGCACTGGATCGACCCCCGGTGCGGGCGGGTCGGGACGTCCGGGGACAGCTGTGTCCTGGGCGTTCACTGCTGGCGAGGCTACCTCATGGCGCGTATCGCCAGTTGAGACAACCGTCCCAAAATTTGTCAGGTTCCGGGCTCGGGGGGTTGCCGGGTCCCGCGGTTTCCCGGGTGGCGCGCCACCCCATAGGGTGGAGGGCGTCCACGGCAGGAAGGGGCCACCGATGATCAAGCTCGCACGCGAGCTCGTCGAGCCTGTCATGGTGGCGGCGTTCGAGGGCTGGAACGACGCGGGTGAGGCGGCCAGTCTGGCCATCGAACACCTCGCGGAGCAGTGGGACACCTACGACCTGTGCGAGCTGACTCCGGACGACTACTACGACTTCCAGGTGACCCGGCCGAGGATGACGATCGTGGAGGGCCTGGCGTCCGCGATCGAGTGGCCCACCACGACGGTGAGAGTCGCCACTCCCCCGGGTGCCGAACGCGACGTCGTCCTCGTCACGGGCCCGGAACCGAACATGCGGTGGCGGTCCTACACGGCCGACCTGCTGGCGATCGCCCGCGAACTGGGTGTGCGGCGGGTGCTCATGCTGGGCTCTCTGCTGGCCGACGCCCCGCACACCCGGCCGATCCCGATCACCGGGATGGCCTCGCCCGTGGAACTGGGCGAGCGGTACGGCCTGGAGGCGACCACGTACTCCGGCCCGACCGGGATCGTGGGCGTGGCCCACGAGACCTTCGCGTCGGTGGACGTGGAGACGGTCTCCCTGTGGGCGGCGATCCCGCACTACGTCGCGCAGCCGCCGTGCCCGAAGGCCACCCTGGCGCTGCTGGCGTGGGTCGAGGACTACCTGGGCGTGCGCGTGCCGCTGGGTGAGCTGCCCGAGGACGCCGTGACGTGGGAGAGCAACGTCAACGAGCTCACGGCCGAGGACGAGGACATCGCCGCCTACGTGCGCGGCCTGGAGGAGGCCAAGGACACGGCCGAACTCCCCGAGGCCTCCGGCGACGCGATCGCACGGGACTTCGAGCGGTACCTGCGCCGCCGCGACGACGGCTGACGGGCACCGGGCACCACCGGGCCCCGGGACCGTGGCAACGGCCTCCGGGGCCCGCTTCGCGTTCGCGGTGTGATCCCCGACACGCCTGCCACTCGACTCCTCCGGCTGCCGCTCGGCGGACGTGGACGGTTCCGTCGATCACCTCGCGCGCAAGCGGCGGTGGCACGGGCCCGCGTCCGCTGGGCCGCGCGGTCGCACCCACGCTCGCGGTCCTGGCCGCCGTGGGCCTGGTGCTGGCGGTGGGCGCCGTCCTGGGCGTGCGCGCGGCGCAGCGGGTCGTGCGGGAGTCCAGCACGGGCGACTGAGCCGGACCGGGACCGGCGAGGTGTCCTCGGCGCGGACGTCACTCCTTCTTCTTGGCGGCCTTCGCGGCCCGTTTGGTCTCGCGGACCTCGGTGAGGGACTGCTCGTCGACGATGTCGGCGACCGAGCGCCGGGAGCCCTCCTCCCCGTAGGGCCCGGCGGCCTCGCGCCAGCCCTCGGGACGCACGCCCCGCTGCTTGCCGAGCAGGGCGAGGAAGATGCGCGCCTTCTGGTCGCCGAAGCCGGGAAGGGCCTTGAGGCGGCGGAGCAGTTCGCGACCGTCGGGCTCGCCCGAGGTCCAGACCTGCTCGGCGCGACCCCCGTAGTCGTCGACCAGGGCCGCGCACAGCGCCTGGACCCGTTTGGCCATCGAGGAGGGGAAGCGGTGCACCGCCGGCGTGCGCGCGAAGACCTCGGCGAGTTCCTCGGGGTCCCGCCCGGCGAGGTCGGCGGCGTCCAGCGAGCCGAGCCGGTCGGCGATCTTCTTCGGTCCGGCGAAGGCGGACTCCATGGCGACCTGCTGGTCGAGGAGCATGCCGATCATGAGCGCCAGCGGGTCCCTGGCGAGCAGGGCGTCGGCCTCGGTGTCACCGGTGATGTGCAGCGTGTGGTCCATGCCCCGATCCTGCCATCGCCTCCGGCCCTGCCCGCCCGCGACGAGCCGACGCCTCGGCGCCGAACTCGCGGGCCCGATCGGCGCCGAGCCCGCTGGCCCGAGCCGCACGGCCTCATTCGCTCAGGTCGCGCCACTCCTCCGTCGCCAGCACCGCCGCCCACGCGCCGGCCACGCGGGCCAGACCGCGCCGCACCTCGTCCACGACCGCCGGGGCCAGCGGCACCGCGCCCTCCGGGTCGGGCTCCATGCGTACCGTCACCCGCAGTCCGTCCAGCACCTTCTGACCGCGCACGATCGCCTCGGGGTCGGTGCCCGGCCCTCCGTCGAGGACCGCGCGGATGCCGTCGCGCAGCGCGACCGCCTCGTCGAGGTCGGCCAGGGTGATGGGGATGGCTCCCTCGGTGACCAGGCGGTACTTGCGCAGGAAGCGCGCGAGGTCGGCGCGGTCGGCGAGGTGGCCCTCCGCGGAGACGAAGTCCTTGATGAGTTCGGCGGCCCTACCGGGCCGTGTGGGGGTCGTCATGAAGGCCATGACACCACGGTTCGGCCGCCGATACAGGCGAACGCGCTACTCGGTGGCCACCTGTGGCCACCGAGTAGCGCGAAGGGTGGCGAACCCCGCCGGAACCCCTCGGGCTCAGGCCTCCGCGAGCTTCTGGACGCCCTCCCGGTCCATGGGCAGGCCCAGGCCCCTGAGGTGGGCCGGGAAGGCGGTGACCGTGCCCGCCCAGATCTCGTCGTTGTCCAGCAGCGCCCGCAGGTAGGCGCGTTGGACCTCACCCGGCCCGCCCTCCGCGCCGTCCCCGGGCGGGCGGGGGAAGGCCAGTTCGAGCAGGGGGCCGCAGTCGCGCTCGGCGGTGTAGGCCGACGCCAGCGCCGCCATCCGCCGGTGGACGGGCAACAGGCGTGGGGCGTCCTCGGGACGGGCGCGCTCGGCGAGGGTCCGCACGAGGGTGAACCTGACGTGGCCGCCGAAGGCCGCGGGGCGGGTACCGAACCACTGGTCCGCCGCCCGGGGGTCGTCCAGCGCCTCGACGAGGACACGGGTGGCCTCGGGGGTGTCGCTCAGGGCGGGAGCGAGCGCGGCACAGGCGCGGATGGCCGGGTCGGCGTGGGTGAGGAACTCCGAGGTGTCGCCCCCCGCCTCCCCCTTCGCCAGGACGATGACGGCCGCCTCGTCGCGGGTCTCGGCCATGTCGGCTGCTCCGGACAGATCCAGGTCCAGCCCTCCCAGGGCGGCGACGGCCGCGGCCGCCTCCACCGCGCGCGAGCGCAGCAGTGCGTCCGGGCAGGTGAGGAGGGGCTGGACGGCGTCCCGCAGGACGGGCGCGGCGGCGCGCAGGTCCAGGACGGCCTGCCGCGTCAGCGCCTCCCGAGCCGCCTCCTGCCCCACTCCCCCGTCCTCGGCCCCGATCGCCCCGAGGGCCCGTTCGCGCTCGGCCGGTGACAGCCGGGCCCGCTCGGCGCGTCCGGCGCGGGTCCGACCGGCGGCGGCGCTCTCGGCCGTGTCCCGCAGGAAGCCCAGCAGTGCGGCGCGCAGGGGTTCGGGGCCGGCTCCGGCGTCCGGGTGCGGCCGGCCCGCGCCGGGGCGCTCCAGCAGCCCGGCGACGAACAGGACGGTCGGCACGGTCGCCGGGAAGAGCGTCCCCTGGTGCAGCATGGCGCTGTACAGGTAGTCCAGGCTCCGCGTGAGGGTGTCCGGGTCGTCGGCGAGGAGTCCGGACAGCCGCCCGGGGGCGTCCCCGGACGCACCGTAGGCGTGGAAGGTCCGGTCCCAGTCGGTGGTGTGGAGTACGTCCAGTCCTGTCTGCATAGGCGCATCCTGCCAGCGGGCACCGTCGTTCCACGGGCGTGGCTACCGCCGGCCCGGCGCTCCGTGCGAGTAGCGTCGTCCCTTCCAGCCCTGCCCCGTCACAGGAAGGCCCTCCGATGCCGATGTCCCGACCGCCGACCACACCGATGCGCCGGGCCCTGTTCCGCGCACCGATCTGGATCTACCGGTTGGGACTGGGCCCGCTGATGGGACGCCGCTTCGTGCTGCTGACGCACAGGGGGCGTACGAGCGGGACGGCGCGCCAGGCCGTGCTGGAGGTGGTCGGCGCCAACGAGTCCACGGGCACGGTCCTGGTGGCGTCGGGGTACGGGCGCCGGTCGCAGTGGTACCGCAACATCCTGGCCGAGCCGCGGGTGCTGTTCCAGCTGGGCGCGCACCGGCACCGGGGCCGGGCCGCGCCGCTGCCCCCGGAGGAGGCCGGGCAGGCGCTGGCGCACTACGCTCAGCGCCACCCGGCGGCCGCGTGGACGCTCCTGGGCGCGCTGGGCTTCGAGGTGGACGGGTCCGCGGAGTCCTTCGCGCGCGTGGGCGCCGACCCCGACGGCGTCCCGATCGTCCGGCTCGCGCCGACCGACCCGCCGAGGTCCGACTTCCCGGACCTCTCCGAACGGTAGGCACCCGTGTTCACCGGGGCACGGTCCCGCGGACCGCGCTCCGGGTGCGAACGACCCGTCACTACGGGGGTTGACGGGGTGCGCGGCTGCCCGGATAGTTTTCGGGAGCGCTCCCACGCGGTGGCTTCCACTGCCGGGTGCGCTGGGCCCGCCCTGTGGCACACCGGCTCCGTCGGCGCGGCGCCCGGACGACCCCCCGCCCCCGCAGCCGGTAGAGGTCCAGACACGTGACCAACGAACGCACGAACCCCCTGGCCAGGGTGGCCGGCATCCTCGCCGCCACCGTCCTGCCGCTGATGGCGGCGCTGTTCCTGGCCCCTCCGGCGGCCTCGGCCGCCACCCTGACCGAGATCGACGACTTCGGCTCCAACCCCAGCGACCTGCGCATGTTCCTCTACGTCCCCGACAGCGTCGTCGAGGAGCCACCGATCCTCGTGGCGCAGCACTGGTGCACCGGGACCGGACCCGTCTTCCACGCCAACACCGAGTACGCCGCGCTGGCCGACCAGCACGGCTTCATCGTCGTCTACCCGTCCGTCACGCGCAGCAGCCAGTGCTTCGACGTCTCCTCCCCCGAGGCCCTGCGGCGCGACGGCGGCAGCGACCCGGTCGGCATCCGCTCGATGGTCGACTACACCGTCCGCACCCACGGCGCCGACACCGAGCGCATCTTCGTCACCGGTGTCTCCTCCGGCGCCATGATGACCAACGTGATGCTGGCCAACTACCCCGACGTGTTCGCGGCGGGCTCGGCGTTCGCCGGCGTGCCGTTCGGATGTTTCGCGACCTCCGACGGCTCGGGGTGGAACAACGAGTGCTCCAACGGCCGGATCGACCACACCCCGCAGGAGTGGGGCGACCTGGTCCGGGACTCCTACCCCGGCTACGCGGGCCCGCGTCCGCGTATGCAGCTGTGGCACGGCAGCGAGGACGACGTCCTGCACTACGCGAACTTCAACGAGGAGATCGAACAGTGGACGAACGTCCACGGCCTGGGCACGGACCCCGCCGCCACCGACCGGCCCCGGTCCCACTGGGAGCGGACGCGCTACGGATCGACCGGTGACCAGGCGCCGGTGGAGGCGATCAGCGTGGAGGGCGTCGGGCACAACGTGATCACCTCCGGCATGGCCGCCCACGTGATCACCTTCTTCGGCCTGGACCAGGGCACCGGCCCCGGGCCCGACCCGGACCCGGGGGAGGGCGACTGCCGCGTCACGGCCTCGACCAACGGCTGGAACACCGGGCTCACCGCCGCGCTGACCATCACCAACACCGGCGACACCCCCGTCGAGGACTGGTCCCTGGAGTTCACCCTCCCGGAGGGGCAGAGCATCGGCTCCGGTTGGAACGCCACCTACAGCCCGAGCAGTGGGACGGTCGTCGCCACCCACGCCGCCCACAACGCGACCATCGCCCCGGGCGCCGAGGTGGGCATCGGCTACCAGGCGTCGCACACCGGTGACGCCGGTGCGCCGACCGGCTTCACCCTCAACGGAACGGAGTGCACCGCGGGCTGACCCCGGTGCGGCGCGGCTCCGCCCTCCGCGGAGCCGCGCCCCGGCACGGTGAGCGCGTCCCCCGTGGAGAGGGGGTCACTCGACCCTCGGTCGGGCGGTAGTCCGCGCGATGGGCATCGGTCGGCGTGGGATCTGGGCGGTGCCGATCGGGATCGCCCACAGGCGGCCGAGCTCCTCGGTGACCCGACCCCGCCCAGGTCACCGTCGGCACCGGCCTCTACACTCTGACCGCAGATGACGGCTTCGTCCCGAATCACCGGGGCCCGGGGCCGTCGCCTCCCCTGCCGGTCACGGCGCGCCCTCCGCGCCCCCAGGGGAAGGTCGCGCCGCTCCCGGGAGAGACGACCACGCATCCCGCCCCGGACCGGAGCCAGGACCGATACCGCCGCGTTCCGCGGCGCCGCATGTCCCGGATCATCCGATCACCCCGACAGAGGTCGGCGGCAACGAGGCCGTCCGACCAGGGAACCGACCCATGACTCGAGCACACGACCCCCTCCAGCACCGATCCTTCGTCATCGTCGGCGATACCAACCTGGCGCGCCGTGTGTGCGCGTCGCTCCGCCAGGAGGCCCACGCCGTCCATCACCTCGCCCGCCCCGGGGACGAGGACCTGCGCGAGGCGATGTCGAAGCCCCACGACGCCGTGGCGGTGCTGCTGCACGAGGACGCCGCCGCCCTGCGCTATGCGCTGGCCGTGGCGCACATGTCCGCCGACGTCCCGATCGTCGCGACCGTCTTCGACCGCACCGTCGCCGACGAGCTGCTCCGCCTGCTTCCGCAGTGCCACGTCACCTCGCCGGCCGACCTGGCCGCCCCCTCCCTGGCCGGTCCCTGCGCGGACCCCGGCGTCTCCGCGCTCCACGGCCGTGCCGGGCGCGCCCGAGCGGTCCGGCTCGACCGGACGGGCACGCCGTGCACCGGGGAGTGGACGCGTCGGCGCGCGGGCTGGCGGGCCTGGTGGAGCCGCCTGGCGAGTCAGCTGCGCTCGCACGACGCGGGGACACGCCTCATGCTCGGTGGGCTGACCGGGATACTGGCCTCACTGCTGGCCGACTGGGGATGGCTGCTCGGGCTCGGCCATCCCCCCGCCGAAGCGCTCTTCGACGCCGCCCGCGTGGTCTCGACCGTCGGCCCGGCGACCGACGTGCACTCCACCGCCTACCAGCTGGTGTCCAGCCTGCTCATGCTGGGCACGATCGTCTTCACCGCCATGTTCACCGCGGGCCTGGTCGAGCGCATGCTCGGCCCCCGGCTGGTCGGACTGATCGGGCCCCGGACCGTTCCCCGCTTCGGACACGTCATCGTCGTCGGCATCGGGCAGGTCGGCCTGCGCCTGTGCTGCGAGCTGCGCCGTCTGGGCATCCCCGTCGTCGGGGTCGAACGCGATCCGCACGCGCCCAACGTGCGGCTCGCCCGATCCCTGGGCATCCCGGTGGTGACCGGACACGGCGGCGACCGGACCGTCCTGGAGAGACTGCACCTGCGCCGCGCCCGCGCGCTGGCCGCCGTCGGCTCCGACGACCTCGACAACATCACCGTGGCCATCGCCGCCCAGGGCGTCTCGCGGGACACCCGGGTCGTCCTGCGCGCGGGCGAACACGAGGCGATCGCCGAGACCCGCTCCCTGCTCCCGCTGGGCACGATCCGCGACGTGACCAGCCTGTCCGCCGCCTATGTGCTGGCCCGGCTCCAGGGCGTCCCGGTCACCGGCGTCATCGCCCACCGCCACGAGGTGTCCGTACGCCTGTCCGACGGCACTTTCGAGCCCTGGCCGCTGGCCGCACGCGAGGGCTGCGCGCACGTGGAGGCCGCGGTCCCCGCCTGAAGCCGGGCCGCGGTGCGCGCCGTCGTCGGCGGTGGCGGCAGGACGAACTCCGGCCGCCGCTACGGGAGCTGGAGCTCCACGCCCAGGAGCGCGTCGATGGTGGCGCGGGCCAGGGCGGGCGCGCCGGTGTCCGTACCCTCCTCGGTCAGGGCGCGAGCGGCCCAGGTGTCCACGGCCGTCAGAGCGGCCGGGGAGTCCAGGTCCTCGGCCAGGGCGGCGCGGACCGCGGCGAGCATCGGAGCGGCGTCCGGCCCCGAGCCCAGCGCGACGGCCGCGCGCCAGCGCTTGTAGCGGTCGCAGGCCACGGGAAGCTCGGCGTCGGTCCACTCCCACGGCGACCGGTAGTGGTGGGCCAGCATGGCCAGGCGGATCACGGCCGGCTCCACACCCTGCTCGCGCAGCTTGGACACGAACACGAGGTTGCCCAGCGACTTGGACATCTTCTCGCCGTTGAGCCCCACCATGCCCACGTGCAGGTGGTGGTGGGCGTTGGGACCGCCGGTGGTGCTGCGGGTCTCGGCCGCGCCCATCTCGTGGTGCGGGAAGATGAGGTCGCTGCCGCCGCCGTTGAGGTCGAAGTTCGGGCCGAGCCGGTCCAGGGCGATGGCGCTGCACTCGATGTGCCAACCGGGGCGGCCGCGGCCCAGAGGGCTCTCCCAGGCGGGTTCCCCCGGACGCTCGGCGCGCCACAGCAGCCAGTCCAGCGGGTCCTTCTTGCCGGTGCGGTCGGGGTCGCCGCCGCGCTGGCCGAACAGCTCCAGCATCTCGTCGCGGGTCATACCGCTGATCTCGCCGAACTCGTCCGCCTCGGCCACGGAGAAGTACAGGTCGCCGTCGAGGTCGTAGGTGGCTCCGGTGTCACGGATCCGGGTGGCCAGGTCGCTGATGAGGTCGACCGACTCGACCACTCCGACGTAGGAGGTCGGGGGGATGATCCGCAGGGCGGCCATGTCGTCGCGGAACACGTCGATCTCGCGGTGGGCCAGGTCCCGCCAGTCCACGCCGATCGCCACGGCCCGCTCCAGCAGCGGGTCGTCGATGTCGGTGGTGTTCTGCACGTAGTTCACCTCGTGCCCGGCGTCCCGCCACACCCGGTTGACCAGGTCGAAGGTCAGGTAGGTGAACGCGTGCCCCAGGTGGGCGGCGTCGTAGGGCGTGATGCCGCACGCGTACATGCCCGCGCGGGGACCCGGGTCCGTCGCCCATATCCGGCCGGTGGCCGTGTCGTGGAGACGGAGGGGGCCGCCGGAACCCGGCAGGGAGACGATGTCAGGCGCAGACCATGAACGCATACCGGGAAGACTATCCGCCCCGTGGTGCGGCAAACGTCCCGGGGACGGTGCGGATGTCGGGTGATGATCACCCCACCACGTGCGGGGAATAGCTCAGCGGGGCGTGCTGACGTCCTCGTGGCTGCGGCCGATGAGGAAGGCGCCGAAAACGGCCGCGGCCGCACATCCGGCGGCCAGGACCGTGTTGCCCAGCCGCCAGTGCAGCAGCGCTCCGCTGACCGAGACCACATACAGGAGCCAGTAGGCTCCACTCTCCAACAGACCCGTCGACCAACCGGATCTCGTTCCGCTGCCCGGTTCCCTCATGGCTACCCCTGACCCCTGAGCGCGTGCCGCGCACGCGTGCCCGACGGCGTTCGCGCCGTCCCTCAGGGGACGCTCCGGTCACGCAGGGGGTTGACAGAGTCACCGTGTCGGGCAGGTCACGGCCGCGCGGCCAGCTCCCATTCCAGCTGGTCCAGGTCGGCCTCGGCGCGCTCCCGGGCGCGGGACAGGCCGGTGTCACCGGTGGCGCCGAACTCGGCCAGGTCGGCGCGGACCGCGCGCAGCTGTCCACGGGCACGGCGGGCGGGGGCCGCGGCCCGTTCCGCCACCGGTTCCACGGCCGGACGACCGGTACCTCTGACCTCCTCGAAGGGGGTCCGCAGCGTCCACTCCCACTCCCCCTTGCGCCCGGCGGGGGCGGCGTGGGCCAGGACGCCGACGTGCTCGGCACGGTCGTGGCGCCCGCGCAGGCGCACCCACTGTCCGACGAGGGCGCGGGGGTCGGCGACGGGGCGGGCGGTCGGGGTGTACGGCTGGTCAGTGGCAGGGATGGCGTTCATCGGGGGTCCTTCCGAGTCGGGTCGGGATCACGATCGGGACCGCCTTCGGCGCGGTCCACCGTGGATACGCTCCCCCACGCCGCATATGACGCGGTTTCGGGCAGGGATTCCTACCCGTTTCGCGGGCCCGACCCACGGACCGTTCCTATCCGTGATGTCACGGTTGTCCGGTCGCCTGCCCGGAACAACGCGCGGAGGGACCGTCCCGGTTCCGACTCGGCGGCCTGGCTCCGGGCGGAACGACCACTGGGCGGGCGCGGTGCGCCGCGGGGCGTCGGACTCCGGGGCGCCCCTGCTCCGCGTCGGTTCAGAGACCGATCATCCGCCAGGCCCCGGGGTCGGCTGGGGTGTCGGTGAAGGCGTAGCGGACGGTGCGGTGGTCCAGGGCCAGCAGGGTCACGGAGCCGGTGGCCCATACCAGGCCGTCCCCCAGATCGGCGTGGGCGATCAGTCCCGAGGGGTCGCCCGACTCGTCACTGCCGGCCGAGCGGGGCCTGGACAGCGCGGCGTCGGTCACCAGGCCCGGCCAGCGTCCCCAGACCTCCTCGACGCCGCCCCCTCCGGCCGGCGGAGACGGGTCCGGCCGGGTCGCGGCGAACTCGGGCGTGTGCCGCAGCGAGCGCGGATCGGCCGGGTCGAGCCCGGTGTTGACCACGGTGCTCACCCCCACGGGCACGGGGCGCGAGTGCAGGCGCCGGCCGTCCCAGCTGTGCAGGTCGGCGTGCCCGGCGTCGGCCGTCAGCAGGTGGAAGGGCGCGTACCGGGACATGTCCTCCTCGGCCAGGGGGTCGCGCCCGCGCACGGCGAGGGCGTGCAGGGGCAGGTCGCCCCGGCTGGCCGGATAGCTGCCCTCCCACGGCATCCGCCCGTCCCACGGCCAGCCGTTGAGCAGTGCCGCCACCCGCCGAGCGGCCGGGTCGACGGCCAGCCAGGTACCGCCCGCCAGCCGGTCACGGCCGCCGACCACGGAGGGCTGGTCGGGCCAGTGGCGCCCCGGCCAGTCCCAGGGGCGCGCACGCATCTCGTCCCTGATCGCGGTGATCACCAGCGGTGTGCGCGCCGCGGGATCGAAACCCACGATGACCGTGCACATGGCGCCCCTCACTGTCGTGCCGCGATGGCCGGTGCGGTCCGGAACCGGTACCGACCGCCCTCCTCCCATGAAACCGCACCCGCACGCGTACCGCCGAGACCGGGGTGCGGACCACCGCACCCCGCACACCGCGTGGGGGCACCACCCGCGTCCGGGGGCCGAACCCGCCCGACACGGGCCGGAGAGTCTTCTAGTCTGGGCTTGCCTCGTATCGAGGTCACACCAGTGTCGGGAGCCTCCCGCGTACCGCGCTTCCCGTCCCACCTGTCGCAGCCAGGAGTAGTGCGTGCCCGAACCATCCGACCGGCCCGGCGACGGCCGCCCCACCGCCGACGCCGGACCCCCGCCCCCGCCCGCCGCGTCGGCCCCGACCATCAGCGGGGACCGGCCCGACGACGGCCTCCCGGCGCCGGCCGAGGCCTGGAACGAGCAGGGACTGGCCCGGGCCGAGGTGGCCGCACGGGTCGCGACCGGCCGCACGAACGACGTGCCGGTCCGCGCCAGCCGCAGCGTCGCCCAGATCGTGCGCGGCAACGTGTTCACGCGGATCAACGCGATGATCGCGGTGCTCTTCGCGATCATCGCCGTGATCGGACCCGTCCAGGACGGGCTGTTCGCGATGGTCATCCTCATCAACACCCTCATCGGCATCGTCCAGGAGCTGCGCGCCAAGCGGACCCTGGACAAGCTCGCGATCGTCAACGCCGCACGCCCCCGCGTGGTGCGCGACGGAGCGACCGTGCGGGTGGCCACGCAGGAGATCGTCCTGGACGAGGTCCTGGAGATCGGAACGGGCGACCAGATCGTCGTCGACGGCGTGGTCACCTCCGTCAGCGGCCTGGAGGTCGACGAGTCACTGCTGACCGGGGAGGCCGACCCGGTCCTCAAACGATCCGGCGACACGGTGATGTCGGGCAGCTTCGTGGTGGCGGGCACGGGCCGGTTCCGGGCCACGAAGGTGGGTCGGCACGCCTACGCCGCGCGGCTGGCCGAGGAGGCCAGCCGGTTCTCGCTGGTCCACTCGGAACTGCGCTCGGGCATCAACCGCATCCTCACCTGGATCACCTACGCGCTGTTCCCGATCGGCGGCCTGCTGGTCTACAGCCAGCTGTTCCTGGGCGGCCAGGTCGCCCTCGACGAGCCGGTCGCGGGCGGTCAGATCTCCGGTCCGCTCGCCGACGCCCTGCGCGGCATGGTCGCGGCTTTGGTGTCGATGATCCCCGAAGGGCTCATCCTGCTCACCAGCATCGCCTTCGCGGTGGGCGTGATCCGCCTGGGGCGGCACCGGTGCCTGGTCCAGGAGCTCCCGGCCATCGAGGGCCTGGCCCGCGTGGACGTGGTGTGCACCGACAAGACCGGCACGCTCACCGAGGCGGGCATGCGCCTGGCCGAGATCCGCGACCTGGGCGGCGGCCCCGACCGCAACGGCGCACCGGCCTCCTCCCCCGCCCAGGTGCTGGCCGCGTTGGCGGGCAGCGATCCCGAGCCGAACGCGAGCATGGCGGCCATCGCCCGGGGATGCGCGGCCTCGGGCGGCCCCGTGCCGGACTGGCCGGTCACCGCGCTGGCCCCCTTCTCCTCGGCCCGCAAGTGGAGCGGCGCCAGCCTGCGCACGCCCGCCGGGGAGGAGCACTGGGTCCTGGGCGCGGCCGACGTGCTCACCTGCGCCGACGACCCGGCCGCGGCCGAGGCCGCCCGCCTGGGCGCCCAGGGTCACCGCGTGCTGCTGCTCGCCAGGGCCGGCGAACGCGTGGACTCCGAGGGCGCCCCGGGTTGCGTGCGGCCCGCCGCTCTGGTGGTCCTGGACCAGCGGGTACGCGAGGACGCCGCGCCCACCCTGGACTACTTCTCCGAGCAGGGCGTGGACGTCAAGATCGTCTCCGGCGACCACGCCGCCTCGGTCGGGTCGGTGGGGCGCGAGCTGCGCCTGCCCGGCGCCGAACGGCCCGTCGACGCCCGGGACCTGCCGGAGGACGCCGACGGCCTGGCCCGCGAGGTGGAGGCGCGGTCGGCGTTCGGTCGGGTCACCCCCGAGCGCAAGCGCGACATGGTGCGCGGGCTGCGCGACCGGGGCCGCACGGTGGCGATGACCGGGGACGGCGTCAACGACGTGCTGGCACTCAAGGAGGCCGACATCGGCGTGGCCATGGGGTCGGGCAGCCCGGCCTCGCGCTCCGTGGCCCAGCTGGTGCTGTTGGACGACCGGTTCGCCGCACTGCCCAAGGTGGTGGCCGAGGGGCGACGGGTCATCGGCAACATCGAGCGCGTGGCCAGCCTGTTCCTGACCAAGACCGTGTACACGATGACGCTGGCGACGATCGTGGGCCTGCTCGCGGTGGCCTACCCGTTCTTCCCGCGCCACGCGACCCTGATCAACGCCGTCACGTTCGGCATCCCGTCGTTCTTCCTGGCGCTGGCGCCCAACACCGACCTGGCCCGGCCGGGGTTCGTGTGGCGCACCCTGCGGCTGGCGGTCCCATCGGGGGTGGTGGCCGGCCTGGCTGCGGTGACCACGTACCTCCTGGTGCTGGGCGGGCGGACCGTGCCGGATCCGGCCGACCGCACCGCGGTGGTGATCACGCTGTGCGCGACCACGCTGTGGGTGCTGCTGTTGGTGGCCAAGCCGTACGTGTGGTGGAAGGTCGTGCTGGTCGGCTCGATGGTGGGGCTGCTGACCACGATCATGGTGACGCCCCTGGGCCAGTGGTTCTTCGACCTGGACGTCAGCGACCCGACCAAGGTCATGACCGGTCTGGCGGTGGCGGGAGCGGCGATCGTCGCGATCACGGTGATCCGGGTGGTCGACGACCGGATGACCGCGAGGTCGCGGCGCGAGGCCGATTCTGACGAAGCCGCGTCAAGCCCGGCGCCGACGGGGTGACCGAGAGCGAGAGCCCGTTTACGCTGGTGGGTGACCACGGCGCTCCGCGCCGGCGACCAGGGCGCACTCGGCGGGTGCCGCCCGTCGTGAGCGGGGCATCCAGTGGTGCTCTCGCGGGGCCGGGGAAGGAGTCGGCCCGGAGTCGGCCACCGGCTGATGAGAAGGCGGCGGGAGTGCCACCGGGGCGACGCGCAGCAGGGCGAGTATCCACCGAGTGCGCCCAGGGAGGGCCGTGACACCGCAGCATCCGACCGGACGCGCCCGCATCGGCCTGGCCCTGCTCCTGGGCCTGCTGTCGGTCCTGGGGCCGGTCAGCATCGACATGTACCTGCCGGGGCTCCCGGCCATCGCCGAGGACCTGGACGCCGCCGCCTCCGTGGTGCAGCTCAGCCTGACCGCGTGCATGGTCGGGCTGGCCGCGGGCCAGGTGGTCGTCGGCCCGCTCAGCGACGCGCGCGGACGGCGGGGTCCACTGCTGGTGTGCCTGGCCCTGTTCGTGCTCTCGTCCCTGCTGTGCGCGCTCGCGCCGACCGCCGGCACGCTGGTCGCGGCGCGCTTCCTCCAGGGCTTCACCGCCTCCGCCGGGCTCGTGCTCTCGCGGGCGGTCGTGCGCGACGTGTTCAGCGGAGGCGACCTGACCCGCTTCTTCGCGGTCCTGACGGCGATCACCGCGGTCGCTCCGCTGATCGCGCCCGTGATCGGCGGCGGGGTCCTGTGGTTGCCGCTGGGCGGTTGGCGGGGCGTGTTCGTCTTCCTCGCCGTGCTCGGCACCGCCGTCACGCTGGTCGCCGCGCTCGGGCTGGGTGAGACCCTGCCGCGGGAGCGGCGCGTTCCGGGCAGTGTGGGCGGATCGCTCCGGTCCATGGGCGCGCTCCTGCGCGACCGGTCCTTCTTCGGGTACGCGCTGGTGGTCGGGCTGTTGCACGGCGGAAGCTTCGCCTACGTGGCGGGGACGCCGTTCGTGTACCAGGACCTGCACGGGGTGTCCGCACAGGCCTTCGGTGTGCTGTTCGCCGTCAACGGGCTGGCGATGGTCCTGGGCAGCGCCTCCGTGGGGCGCCTGAGCGACCGGTGGTCGGAGCGGACGCTGCTGCGCGCGGCGGCCGTCGCGGCCGTCGCGTCGACCGGGGCCGTGCTCGCCGCCACCCTGGTCGACGCCCCGCTGATCGCCCTGGCGGTGCCGTTGTTCGTGTACATGGCCGCGATGGGCGCGACGCTCGCCTGCGGCTTCGCGTTGGCGATGCACGGGCAGGAGCGCCGGGCGGGCGCCGCCAGCGCGCTGATCGGGGCGTTTCCGATGGTCGTCGGCGCGGTGGCCGCACCCCTGGTCGGGCTCGACGAGACCACGGCGGTGCCGATGGGCGCCGTGCTGTTCGGCTCCGCCGCCCTGGCACTGCTGGCGCTGTGCGCGCTGACCGGCCCGGACGCGAACGCCGGTGCGCGGGCCGGGCTCGGCGTCCGTGTGCGGCGCACGATGACGCGCGGACGGCGTGACGGCGAGGGCGACGAGTAGCGGGTATCCGGGGAGCCCTCGGCATGGCGGGTGGCGAGCCGCGGGCGCCGGAGCGGTCGGGCCGGGCCGGGCCGGGCCGGGCCGACAAGGCCTCGCACGCGGGTCCCCTCTCAACCGTGCCACTCGCAGACCAGCACCGTGGCGTCGTCGTCGAGCCTGCCTTGGTGATAGGTCATCACGGCCTGGACCAGGCGCCGCAGCGTCTCGGGAACGGGGAGTTGGTCGGCGTCGTGACGGACGACGAAGTCCACGAACCGGTCGAGTCCGAACTCCCTTCCCCGTGCGTCGCGGGCCTCGATGATGCCGTCGGTGTACAGCAGCAGCCGGTCCCCCGGCTCCAACTGCTCATGGCACACCGTCACCGGCAGTCCGAGCCGCATCCCCAGTGGGTGGGAGGGCTCGCAATCGAGCTCGTGGGCCTTGCCGCCCCGGATGAGCACCGGCGGCAGGTGGCCGCAGTTGACCCAGCGCAGATCACCGGTGGCCGTGTTCAGCTCGCCCATGACCGCGGTGGTGAAGCGGGTGCGCACGAACTCCTCGGTCAGCATGAGCTCGACCGCCCGGGGCATGTCACCCAGCGCGGTGCCCTTGCGGCGCTGGTTGCGGAACACGCCCACCGTCAGGTTCGCGAGGAGTCCTGCGGCGTTGTCGTGGCCCATCGCGTCGAACACGGCGATGTGCGCGCCCTCCTGGCTCAGGGCGTAGTCGAAGGAGTCACCCGCGTTCTCGTAGGCGGGTTCGGTGGCTGCCGAGATGGTGACCCTGGCGTTGGTGAAGGTGCTGGGCGGCATGAGCGTCCATTGCATCTCCGCCGAGACCGACATGGGCCTGGTACGGATCAGCCGGGCGTAGGCGTCACTGTTGGCGCGCTTGTCGACCACCAGCAGTCCCACCATCGAGGCCAGGATCCGTATCGCCCGGGAGTCGGGCTCACCCTCGTAGGCCACGTGCAGCACACCCAGGCGCTCGGCCCCGTCCAGGACCGGGACCCAGCAGCGGTGCTCCTGGCCGACGCGCACGGTCTCGCCCTTGGTGTGGGCCAGGCCCGCCACCGTGCCGTCGATGCGCATCTCCTCGCCACCGCCGTGGGCGTCGGGTCCGTCACCGGTCATCTCGCGCAGGACGCGCTCCTGCCGGTCGGCCAGGAAGACGCGCGTCTCGAACAGTCCGGCCCGCGCGGCTTCGCGGGTCACCAGATCCGGGAGCTCCGTGAAGGAGCTCAGTTGGCCGTCGAGCGCCAGAGCCGACACGACCGTGTCGATCCCGCATCGTGCTGACATGCTGTCACCTGGGGTTCCGCTCGGATCCTCTACCTTCCGCAGTACCCATCACGGGCCTGCGCTCACGTCGCCCGGCCACCCTGTGCGCCGTCCCCGCATCGGCTGCCACTCCCGGCACCGCCCGCGCGGGCGCGCTGTCCGTTGCACGGCCGCCCGGTGCCCGGCGCCCGCCCGGAGGCGGGCACCGGGCACCGGCTGTCTACAGCCGGGCTCCGAGGATCTCCCCGGCGTCGGCCACGAGTGCGGTCAGGTAGTCCTCGGCCCCACCGCCGGAGGCGAGGCGGGCCGCCTGACCGGACCACAGGTTGAGCTGCCCCGACCGGCCGAGTTCGGCGGCCCGGGCCCGGATCGGCAGCATGAGGTTGTTCTGCGCCGGGTAGGGCGGGACCCGGTCCTCTGCGTCGGCCATGCCCCGCACCAGTTCGTTCGCGATCCCCCTGGCCGGCCGCCCCGAGAAGAGCCGGGTGAGCACGGTCGTCTCCGCCCGTTCGGACCCGAGTGCCTCCCGATGGGCCGGGACCGCCCCCGACTCCCGCGTGCGCAGGAAGCCGGTCCCGACCTGCGCGCCGTCGGCGCCCAGGGTCAGGGCCGCGGCGAGGCCGCGCGCGTCAGCGATGCCCCCCGCCGCGACCACGGGTACGTTCACGGCGTCACTCACCTGGGGAACCAGGGAGAACGTGCCGACGAGCGATTCGCGGACAGGCGCGAGGAACGAGCCGCGGTGCCCGCCCGCGTCGCTTCCGGAGGCCACGACCACGTCGCAGCCGGCCTCCTGCAGGACACGGGCCTCGGCGACCGTGGTGGCCGTGCCGATGAGCGGTGCCCCGATCCGCCGGGCACCCTCGACCAGCCGCCGGGACGGTGGGCCCATCACGACACTGATCACCGGTGGCCGGGCCGCCAGGACCGCGTCCACCTGGGCCTCGAAGTCCACCCGCTGGTTGACGGCCTCCAGGTCGGGCGGCGTCAGCCCGAACTCGGCGTAGCGGTCGGCGAGCCGGTCGGTGTGCGCGGCCAGCGACACCGCGTCCGGCACGGGCCGCTCCTCCTCCGCGCGCGGCATCCACAGGTTGACGGCGAACGGCGCCGACGTGGCCTCGCGGATCCGGGCCACCAGGGGGCCGATCCGTTCGGGGGCCATGGCGTGCACGCCGTAGGATCCCAGGCCGCCCGCCTCGGAGACCGCGGCGGCCAGGGCGACCGTGGACAGTCCGCCGCCGAACGGTCCCTGGATCACCGGGTGGCGGATATTGAGAACCCCGGTGAGGGCGGCGCCGAACCGCCGGCCGGGGCTCACGCCGCCGCCGCGGCGCGCCCGCGCGCGAACTGGGCGGCCACCGTCGCGATGTGGGCGCCCAGGTGCTCGGCCGTCCGCAGGTCGCTGTCGGTCGGCGCCCGGTCGGGGCCCAGGTCGGCCGGGGACTGGGCCATGGCTCCGGTGAAGCCCGCCAGGCGGTTGAGGTCCTCGGGGCTGCCCTGGCTGCTGTACTCGCCGCCCGGGGCCAGGCCGAGCGGCACCCAGATCATCCCGTGCTGTGCGGCGAAGACCGCGAGCGCGCTGAGCGCGGTGTCCTTGTTGCCGTTGATCCCGGCGGAGTTGGTGAAGCCCGCGGCGAGCTTGCCCTGCCAGCGCCGCTCCTGCCAGACGGCCGCCGTGTCCTCGGCGAAGCCCTGGAAGACGGCGGAGGTACCGCCCATGTAGGTGGGGGTGCCGAACACGATCGCGTCGGCGGCGTCGAGGGCCGGCCAGAGGGCGTCGTCGGCGACGGTGAGGTCGTGCAGTGAGGACCGGGCTCCGCTCGTGCTCGCGGCTCCCCTGGCGACCGCCTCGGCCTGGCGGGCGGTGTGGCCGTAGCCGCTGTGGAAGGCGACGGCGACTCGAACATCGTGCATTGGGGGTTCTCTCCCTGGGTCGGGTGGGCTCGGTTGCCCATGGAGAGAAAGGTAGACGACCGGTCAACTATTTGGCAAGACAGGAACCGGACCTCCCGTGCGGATAGTTGACCGACCGTATACTCTCGGCCCATGGGACGGACGAGCGACGCGAGGGAACGCATCCTGGACTCCTCACGCAGACTCATGCGCACCCGGGGCTACACGGCCCTCGGCGTCGCGGAGATCTGCGCCGACGCGGGTGTGAAGAAGGGCAGCTTCTACCACTTCTTCGACTCCAAGCAGGCCCTGACCGTCGAGGCGGTCGACGGCCACTGGGCCGAGGAGCGCCAGGCGCTGGAGACGGCCCTGGCGGAGACGGCCGAGGACCCCCTGGGCCGGCTCCGGGCCCTGGTCGAATGCCTGGTCGGCGATCAGCGCACCGACCACAGCGAGTCGGGGATGATCCACGGATGCCTCTACGGCAACCTCGCCCTGGAACTGAGCGGGCACGAGCCGGAGGTCAGGCGGCGCCTGGCCGAGGTGTTCGACGACCAGGTCGCCATGGTCGCCCGCCTCATCGGAGAGGCACAGCAGGCGGGTCTGGTCGGGTCGGCGACCGGAGCCGACACTCTGGCCAGCTCCATGGTCGCGCAGATCGAGGGCGCAGTGCTGCTGGCCCGGGTCCGCAACGATCCCGCCCTGCTCGACGAGATCTGGCCGAGCGCCGAGCGCCTGCTGGGTGTGGCCTGACCCCCGGGGCGCGGGCACGGCGCGTCGGACCGCCGATCAGCGCGGATCGGACCCGCGGCACGCGGCGGGGAACCGGGCTCTCGGGGCGTCCGTCGGATACCTGTGACAGGGCCGGCCCCGGGGCCGGCCCCGGTTCGGGACGGCGGTGGGAGAGGTATGCGGCACGAGACGGCCAACGCGTTCACGGTGGGACCCGATTCCAGGACCTACCGGGAGGAGATGAAGCGCCCCGGCACGATCGTGCTCCTGGTCATCGCGCTCATCACTCTCGTGGTCGAGTCCGCCGCCGCCTGGTACTCCTTCGAGCAGGACGACCCCGGATCCGGTGTCGTGGGCGTGATGAGCCTCGGCGCCTTCATGATCATGCTCTGCGGAGTGCTTGTCCTCTGCAGCATCTTGTTCTACCGCAACAGTCGGCTGGTTCTCACTCCGGACGAGATCGTCCACCGGAACTGGCGGGGGCGTACGCGCAGGCTGCCCCGGAACCGGATCGCCGGGGTCACCAAGGCGATCTACGCGGAGGATCCGAGCGGGGTGAAGAACGGGGGTGTGCTGACCGTCATCGCCGACACGGACGGCCGCACGATCAGCTTCGGCACCGGAGGCTGGCCGGAGGAGGAGTTGGCGGAGCTGTGGCAGCGGCTCGGCGCGCCCTGTGAGCAGTGGCTGGCCCCGGAGGCTCCACCGATGAAGGAGTTCCGCCGGGCCCACCCCCAGGTGCGGCTGCCCCTGTACCACGCCCACTTCCAGGGGTTCATAATGCTGGTGTGCACCGCGATCACGATCCTGCTGTTCGCCGGGCTGCTGGGCGCGGCCTTCGCCGTTGACTCGCTCTTCTGACGTCCGCCCGGGGCGGGCCCCGGGGAACTCGAACGGTCTCACGGACCGGGCGTCCACGGCAGTGGCCGACGCCGGGCTAGGAGCGGTCCGTGTCGTCGGAGCGCTCGGGTTCGAACCGGCCCTGGATGACCCGGCCGCCACCCGATCCGGTGGAGTCGCCCTTCCCCGGGTCGCCGCCGGGGCGGCGGCCGAACGGGTCCCCCGGACCTCCCTGACCGGGAATCCGGGCGCCCTGGGCGACGAACTCCTCGTTCATCCGCTCCTGCATCCGGCGCATCCGGCGCTGGGCCCATCCGGCGAACGCCCAGCGCAGGGCGGGACGGGTGACCGGCGTGGCCAGCAGCAGTCCCAGGAGCGCCGTGACGAAGCCGGGAACGACGAGCAGCACGCCGCCCGCCATCAGCATGAGGGGGTCGAGCAGGCCGCCCCGCGGCGGCTCGCCCGTGCGCATGGCCTGGTCGGCGTCACGGAAGGCCCTGGTTCCGGCCCGGCGCAGGAGGAACACCCCCAGGACGGTCAGCGACACCAGGACGGCCAGGGTCCAGGGCACCCCGATCCATCCGGCCACGACGATCATCAGCCACACTTCCACGAACGGAAGGGCCATCAGCGCCAGTACGGCCAGCAGCGGCATCGTGAACCATCCTCAACTCAAGGGCGGTGGGGGTCTATGGGAAGAACGTCCCCGTGTCCCTCATCGTTCCCCGCCGGGCGGGGCCCACCCCTGACGGTCGGGCCCGCCTGGCGAACGGGCCGTGTGCGGGGCCCTCCCCCGGCCGTCGATCCTCAGCCGCGCGCCCGGCGGCGCGTGACGATGACGGCGGCGAGCACCGACGCCACCCCCAGTGCGCTCAGGACGGCCTCGGGCGCCGAGCCGAGGCGGGTCGCGGGCGTGTGGCCGTCCATGGCGGTGACCTCGGCGACGTGGACGTCGGCCTCGGCCTCCGGCGACTCGTAGGCGACCGTGCCGTCGGGGTCCACGACCGCGCTCACGCCGCTGGTGGAGACCACCACCGCCGAGCGGCCGTGCTCCACGGCGCGCAGCTGGGTGATGGCGAGCTGCTGCTGGGTCTGCCCGGTGAAGTTGTAGTTGGCGTTGTTGGTGGGGATGACGATGATCTGGCCGCCCGCGGCGACCGACTCGCGCACCGGCGGGTCGAAGGCCACGTCGAAGCAGATCCCCACGGCCAGTGTGGTGCCCGCGACGTCGATCGCTCCGGGCTCGGTGCCGGGCACGGCGTCGGAGCTGACCTGCTCCAGGCGCTGCACGAACCGGGTGAAGAAGTCGCGGTAGGGGATGTACTCGCCGAAGGGCACCAGATAGCGCTTGACGTAGACGTCCCCGGGCCCGGTCTCGGGGTCCCACACCACGCTCTGGACGTAGCGGGTGCCGTCGTCGTTGAACCGGCTCATCCCCCACAGCAGCGGGACGCCGATGTCCCGGGCCGCGGCGGAGATGATCTCCTCGGCCTCGGGGTCGCGGAAGGGGTCGATGTCGGTGGCGTTCTCCGGCAGCAGGACCATGTCCGGCGCGGGCTCCTCGCCCGCGCGGACGGCCGCGGCGAGCTCGTGGACCCCGTCGGCGTGGTTGCGCAGCACCTGCATGCGCTCGCCCAGGATCGACATCTCACCGACGTTGGGGACGTTGCCCTGCACCATGGCGACGGTGACGGTCTCGGCGGGCGCGGGACGGGCGACCGACGGGGCCAGGACCCCGCCGACGAGCACGGCGGCGGCGACCAGGACCCCCGCGGCGGCCGAGACCGCGCGCGCACGGGCCGTGGCCGTCGCGGACAGGGCGCGCAGCGCGGCCCACAGCAGCACGCCGCCGGTCAGGGCGACCGCGAAGGACACGAGCGCGGAGGAGCCCAGGGCGGCGTAGCCGACGAAGGGGGTGTCGGGCTGGGCGAAGGCGAGCTTGCCCCACGGGAAGCCCCCCAGCGGCCAGCGGGCGCGGACGGCCTCCTGGGCCACCCACAGCGCGGCGGTCCACACGGGCCACCCGGGCAGGCGTACGGCGAGCGCGATCCCCATCGCCATGGGCAGGAAGTAGACGGTCTCGGCACCGGCGATGGCCAGCCACACGTCGACACCGAAGATGTCCTGCCACCGCACGAGCGGCACCATGAGCGTGGCGCCGGACAGCGCGCCGAGCCAGGCGGCGCGGCGCAGCCGGGCCCCGGCCACGGCGAAGGCGAGCAGCGCGGCGCTGAGCGGCCCCAGCCACCACAGGCCGTAGGGCGGGAGTGCCAGGAGCTGGGCCAGACCGGAACCCGCGGCGGCCAGAACCCGCCAGAGGAGGTCGTAGCGCCCCCAGTGGCGGCCCAGGGGGGCCACGGTCGCGGGCGTGGGTGGCACCGCGGCCACGGGCCCCTCCCCCGTCGTGCTCGACGCGGGTCTGTCGGAGCGCGGGGACTCGCCCTGCTCGGTGTGCTCGGCGACCACCTGGGTAGCTCGCTTTCCGCTGGCGTGGGGATGCTGGCGGTTAGAGCATATGGGGGGACGCGGAAAAGGCCCGAGCCACCCTTCGGACCGGCTCCGTCCCGTCGGCGGCGAGCTCGGAAGACCGTTGTCTACTGGATGTTCGGGCCTTTTCCGGGTCCAACCCCCCGCCCGGTCGCGGTACTCCTCCCCTCACCCGATCGCAACCGCACCTGGCGTGTGATGCGGCGTCAGATCGGACGAGCGGGGGCCGCACAACCGGTCCGTCCAGTGCTGGACTGGTCGTTAGGTTACCCAGACTCCCCAACCTCGTGCCTCAACCCGGCGGCCGTGTCGTCGGTGCCGTGTCGCGGTGGTGAAGGGGAGAAAGTGAAGAACCGTCGGACAGGCTAACGCACCTGGGCCCGCCACGCCAGCTGAGCACCGGGGGTTTGTGTCTGACCGCAATCAGATCAACTCTGCCCCAACTCTGGACATTTCGATCAAGATCGTGTGTGATGTGATCACTGAAACTTCCTGATTCGATCAACTTCGGAACCAGGGGCGGTGAACACGGGTCGTCGGCCACGAGACCCCCCTCACCGCACACCACGATCCAGCGGGAGCTGACAACCATGGCGGAGATCGTCCTCGACGGCGTCGACAAGATCTACGGCGGCAATGTCAAAGCCGTCAACGACCTCAACCTCAAGATCGAGGACGGCGAGTTCATGGTGCTCGTCGGCCCTTCGGGCTGCGGCAAGTCCACCGCGCTGCGCATGATCGCCGGCCTGGAGGAGATCTCCGACGGCACGCTGGCCATCGGCGACGAGGTCGTCAACGACCGTCCGCCCAAGGACCGCGACATCGCGATGGTCTTCCAGAACTACGCGCTCTACCCCCACATGAGCGTCGAGCAGAACCTGGCCTTCGGCCTGAAGCTGCGCAAGGTCAGCAAGTCGGAGATCGCCCGCCGCGTGAGCGAGGCCGCCGAGATGCTGGGCCTGGAGCCCTACCTCAAGCGCAAGCCGGGCGCCCTCTCCGGCGGTCAGCGCCAGCGCGTGGCCATGGGCCGCGCGATCGTGCGCGAGCCGCAGGCCTTCCTCATGGACGAGCCGCTGTCCAACCTGGACGCGAAGCTGCGCGTGCAGATGCGCGCCAGCCTCAACCAGCTGCACGAGCGCCTGGGCGTCACCACCGTCTACGTCACCCACGACCAGATCGAGGCCATGACGCTCGGCGACCGGGTCGCGGTCATGCGCGACGGCCGCCTGCAGCAGGTCGACACCCCCAAGCGCCTGTTCGACGCGCCCAAGAACCTGTTCGTGGCCGGCTTCATCGGCTCCCCGGCGATGAACTTCGTCGACGCCGAACTCAGCCAGGACGGTGACGGCGCGGTGCTCGGCTTCGCCGACCACAAGCTGCCGATCCCGGCGAGCGTGCTCGACAGCCGTCCGGGGCTGCGCGACTACCTGGGCCGCAAGCTCATCCTGGGCATCCGCCCCTCCGACTTCAGTGACGCCGCGCTCGACGGCAACGACGACCCGCGCATCGAGGTCACCGCGGGCGTGACCGAGGAGCTGGGCACGGAGATCAACGTCATCTTCAGCGTCGACGCCCCGCCGATCCGCCACGAGGACGCCGCCGCCCTGGCCAAGGACGCCGCGGGGGACGAGGAGAACAACGACTCCGCGATGCCCCTCAGCGAGAACAAGTCGCTGTTCACCGCGCGGGTGAGCCCCCGCAGCTCGGTCAAGCCGGGCCACACGATCAGCCTGTCGGTGGACGTCAGCCAGCTGCACTTCTTCGACCACGAGAGCGGCCTGGCGATCGGCCACCCCGACAACGTCTAGGACTCAGCGGAGTCCGGGCCCGGTCGGGCTCTCCGGGGCCGTTCCCGGCCGCCGTTCGGCGGCCGGGAACGGCCCCGTCGTCGTACCTGCCCGCACAGGCGGCTCCAGGTAAACCTGACCTTCCGGTGACACTGATGTGCCCTGGAGTCAGGCATCCTTGTCTTGACCGTCGCGCCACCAGACCGAAGCATGTGATGGTGCGCAACCGAGCCCCCGGAGCCGCCCTCGCCCACGACCCCGCCTCCGTCCTGGACACCCTCCACGGACGGGCCGTGCCCGACCCCTACCGCTGGCTGGAGACCGCCGACTCCCCCGCGACGGTCAACTGGATCGAGGAGCGCGGCCGCGAGTACGAGCGCGAGGCCGCCACCTGGCCGCTGCGCGGCCGCCTGGCGGAGCGGATCCGCGCGCTGGTGGACACCGATCTGTGGACGCCGCCCGTCCTGCGTCCCGGCCGGGTCTTCACCACACTGCGCCCGGCCGGCGCCGAACACCCGCGTCTGGTCGTGTTCGACGACGACGGCCAGGGCCCGCCGCGCACCGTTTTCGACCCCGCCGAGGACGACCCCTCCGGGCGGACCACCCTCGACGCGTGGGAGCCCGACCCGGACGGCCGCCTGGTCGCACTGCAGACCTCCTCCGGCGGTGTCGAGCGCGGCGGCCTGCGCGTACTGCGCACCGACTCCGGCGCCCAGGTCGGGCCCGCCGTCCACGGCGTGCGCTACTCCCACGTGGCCTGGCTGCCCGGCGACGGTCCCGCCTTCTGCTACGTGCGGCGCGACGGAGCCCGGGGCGTCCGCGGAGTGTGGCTTCGGCGGGTCGCCGACGGAGCCGAGACCCTCGTGCACGCCTGCACGGCGCCCGACACCGTGCCCGGCGTGCGCGTCCTGGGCGGACGCTGGCTGCTGGTGACCGAGAGCCACGGCACCGGACACCGCACGGACCTGTGGCTGGCCGGACTCGGCGAGCGCCCCAGCCGCACCCGCGGCCCGCGGTTGAACGCCGTGCAGGTCGGCGAGGAGGGCGAGACCGAGGCCCGGCTCGGGACGGACGGCCTGCTGTACCTGCGCACCACCCTGCGGGCCCCCCACCGGCGGATCTGCGCGGTCTCCCCGCACGAGCCCGGTGTCGAGCACTGGCGGGAGGTCGTGGCCGAGGACCCCGGCGCCACGCTGGACGCCTTCACCCCCTGTTCCGGTCCGGACGGACCCGCCCTGTTCGTGGCGCGTACCCGGTTGGGCATCAGCGAGGCGGTCGTGCACGACGCGCGCACGGGTGCCCGGCTGTACGCGGTGGACCTGCCCGGCGAGGGCATGGTGTCCGCGCCCGAGGCCGCTCCGGACGGGACGGTCCACTTCGGCTACGCGGACGTGGCCGCCCAGCAGCGGGTGCTGTCCCTGGCCCCGGGCGACCCGGTTCCCCGGCCCTGGCCCGCCCTCCCTCCGCCCACGGAGGCCGCGGGCAGGCCCGGGCACGCCGGTGCCGACACGACGGCTCACGCGTCCGATGAGCCCAGCGGGGCAGGTGGGAGGGACGAGGCCGGGCACGCGCCCTCCGTCCGACGCACGGTGCACTGGTGCCGCTCCCAGGACGGCACCCGGGTCCCGATCAGCGTGTTCACCCTGCGCGAGCGCCCCTGCCCGGAGGACGCGCCCGAGCCACCGCCCGCACCGGGCCCGACGATCCTGCACGCCTACGGCGGCTTCGGCCGACCGCGCCAGTTCGGGTTCAGCGCCACCGTGCTGGCCTGGCTCCAGGCCGGGGGCCGCTACGCCGTCGCCCACGTGCGCGGCGGCGGCGACGCCGGGCGCGACTGGCACCTGCGCGGTTCGGGGCGCGACAAACCGCGCGCGGTGCAGGACCTGGTGGCCGCGGCCGACGCCCTGGTCGACGCGGACGTGTGCGCACGGCACCAGCTGTGCCTGTCCGGCGGCTCTGCCGGAGGGCTCCTGGTCCTGGCCGCCGCCACGGCCCGGCCGGACCTGTGCGAGGCGGTGATCGCCTCCGCTCCGCTGGCCGACATGGCCCGGTTCGAGCAGCTGGGGCTGGGCCGGATGTGGACCCGCGAGTTCGGCACCGCCGCCGACCCCGACGACTTCGCCGTGCTCATGTCCTACTCCCCCTACCACCGGGTCCTGGACAGAGCCGTCCACTCGCCCGGCCACCGCTATCCCAGCATCCTGCTCACCGGCTTCGCCGGGGACACCAGGACCGGCGCCGCCCATCCGCGCAAGATGTGCGCGGCGCTGCTGGCCGCGGCGCGCCACGAGGGCCGCCCCCCGGTCCTGCTGCGCTACGAGCGCGACGTCGGCCACGGACCGCGCGCGGTCAGCCGGGCGGTCGGCCTGGCCGCGGACGCGCACGCGTTCGCGGCCCAACGAACGGGGCTGCTGCCGCGCTGAACGCGGTGGCCGCCCTGCCCGAGAAGGTAACAGCACACAGAAAGTGAGGTGCGGTGCGCATGGACCCCATCGAGGTTGAGGTCGAGGACCTGGCGGAGGTCACTTCCCGCGACATCACCGCGGGCGGCGACAGCGACGGAACCGATGGAAGTTCCGACTTCATCTGATCCCCGCCCGTCCGGCCCGGGCCCCGGGGCCCGGGCCGGACGGGCCCCCTCGTGGAAGGACCGCCGTGACCGACGCCGGCCAGCTGTTCACCGCCCTGAGCGACGTCGTGGGCCGGGAGGCCCTGACCACCCGCCTGTCGGAGGAGTTCTTCTTCGCCGAACTGGGCCCCGACGCCGTCCGCTCACTCTTCACCTTCGACGATCTCAACGACGTTCTGACCGCGTGCTCCCCCGAGCCCCCGCGCCTGCGCCTGCACCGGGACGGCTCCCCCGTTCCGGTCGAGAGCTACACCGCGAACGGCACCTCCTCGCGCACCGCGCGCCGGATCGTGCGCCCCGAGGCGCTCTACCGGGAGCTGCGGGCGGGAGCGAGCCTGGTCCTGGACAGCGTCGACCGGATGCACCCCGGAGTCGGTGCGGCGGCCGACGACCTCATGCGGCTGGTACGCGAGCGTGTGCAGGCCAACCTGTACCTGATCTGGGGCGAATCGCGCGGTTTCGACACCCACTGGGACGACCACGACACGATGATCGTGCAGTTGGAGGGCACCAAGCACTGGAAGGTGCACGGCCCGGGCACGCGCGCGTTCCCGATGAAGGACGACACCGACCACGCGCACACCGCGCCGGTGGACGCCGACGGGCGGACGCACACGATCTGGGAGGGCGTGCTGCGGCCCGGGCAGATCATCCACGTCCCGCGCGGGTGGTGGCACACGGTCACCGGCACCGGTGGCGTGAGCATGCACCTGACGTTCGGTTTCACCCGGGCCACGGGGATCGACTGGGCGAACACGCTCGTGCGCCGCCTGTTCGAGGAGGAGTCCTTCCGCCGCGACCTGCCCCGCTTCGCCGCCCCCGACGAGCGGCGCAAGCACCAGCACGCGCTGGTCGCCCGGTTGCTGGAGCTGGCGGAGGCGTGGGACGTGGACGAGGTGCTGGCCGAGCGGGACGCCCGCTTCCCCCGGCGCACGTCGTTCGCGCTGCCCTGGGCCGTGCAGGACGATCCGCCGCCGCCCGGCGCCCGGGTGGAGTTCGTCCCGGTCCTGCCTCCGCCACTGGAGCACGAGGACGGCCGGGTGGCGGTGTCGGTGTCCGGCAAGCGCTACCGGCTCCCGGCCGCGGCCGCGCCGGTGCTGGAGGCCCTGGCCGAGCAGCGGGTGCTGACGGTGGCCGGCCTCGCCGAGCGCGCCGGGACCTCGACCGAGGAGGCCGCCCGGGTGGTCGTGGCCCTGGCCCGGCACCACCTCGTCCTGGTGCGCTGAGGCCGGGGCGAGGGCCCCGGCCCCACGCGCCCCGGCGGCGGCGCGGACGTGGGCCTCGATTCCGTCGAGGACGCGCTGGAGCCCGAAGTCCGGTCCCTCGGCGGGCCCTCCGGTCCGCCCGCCCTCCGGCGGCACCTGGGCCGGTTCCTGGTCCAGGTCCCCGTCGTCCAGCATGCGGGTGATGGTGGGGAACCGTTCCGGGGCCACCACGCTGCGCAGCGCCCGGGCGTAGTCGCGCTCGCTCTCGGACAGTGTGGTCCCGGCCGCCGCGGCGGCCCGGCCCATCTCGACCTCCCTACGGATGGTCTCGCGCAGCGTGGCGGTGATCAGGAGCAGCATACGAGGCCGCACGCTCGCTGGACAGGCTCGATCCGACCGTGCGCCCCGGCACCGTCCACGGCCTGCGCGGGCCCGACGGGGTGGACGGGACCACCGCCCCCGGGCCGCGCTCCCGCCCGGACCAGCGTCTTCTCCGACCCAAGGGAGGGTCACGACACGCCGATGATCATTGCGGTCGGCCGAATCGTTAGGGTAGCCTCACTTAAGAGGCGCAGATGGAACCGTCACACCGGTGGTCACTGCGACCGCACCCACCCCGGTACATGACGGCTTCATGCGACGAAGGGCAGGTTCCGTGGTGACTCCTGATCCGCTCGACGCGATCCGCGACGCGTGTGCGTCCCTGCGGTTCGCGCCCCTGCCGGACCTGGTCACGTCCCAGGACCTGCGCCGCACGCCGTCGGGTGTCCTGCAGCGGCACCGGGCCGACACCCTCGCCCACGACGGCTCCCTGCCGGTGCTCTTCGACAAGCTCCGAACCGAGCACGGCCCGGGACACCGCCTCCCCGCCGCGACGGGCTTCCTGCGCGCCACCCTGCGCGAACCGATCTTCCTGCTCTCGGCCTCGCTGTACCTGACCGGTCGGGCCCCGGTGCTGGCCCCGCACTCCCTCGTCCTGCCCTGGGACACCGGGCGCTGCCGTTTCGGCACCCCCGCGGTGGTCGACGCCCGGTTGGCGGTCCTGCCCGACGACCCCGCCGCCGACCACCCGGACACCGTGGTCGCCCGGGACGAGGACGACCAGCTCGGGATGGCCGCGGAAGGATTCGTGGCCACCGTCGGCCCCCTCGTGGAGGCCCTGCACGCCCACTCCAGGGCCGGGCGCCGGACACTGTGGGGCTGGGTGCTGGACACCCTGCACTTCTACATGCTCAATCCGGCCCGCTACCTGGGCCGCGACCCCGAGCAGGCCTGGGACCTGGCGTCCCGGCTCGGGGACGCCGTGGTCGCCGCCGGCGCGGTCACACGCAAGCGACCCCGGCTCTTCCCCTTCGCGCCCGAGCACCCGCAGGGCACGTGGGCCGTCCGGGGCACGTGCTGCTTCGACTACAAGGGCGACCCCGAGCACGGCTTCTGCACGACGTGTCCGCTCAAGTGCGACAGCGAGCGGCAGGAGACCCTGTCGGAGTGGCTGCGCGACCCGGCGCTGGCCCCCTGACCGGCCCCGGCCGGGCCCGCGACCACTAGCCGGAGCCCACGTCGACCAGGACGAACATCAGGACCGACACCACGGCACTGACCAGCATGACGAGCAGCAGGACTCCGCAGCCGATGCCGATGATCTTGCCCCAGGGCGTGGACTTCTCCTCCGGCTGCCCGTAGGTGTAGGGCCCGTAGCCCGCCGACGGTGTCCCCTGCCCGTAGCCCGGCCCCTGGACGTAGGCCGGGGGCCGGCCGTACACGCCGCCCTGCCGGCCCTGGCCCGGCGGCTGCGTCCAGCCCGGTTGCGCGGCCTGCGGACCCGTCTGCGGTCCGGGCCCTGGCGGCCCGGTCCACGGCTGCCCGATGGGCGGGACCGTTCCCGGCCCGGCACCCGGTTCGTCCGCCTCACCGTAGCCCGGAGCGTACCCGGCGTGCTCGAACCCCGCCTGGGACGCGCCGCTGGGGCCCTCTGAGTACTCACCCGTGATCGGCTCGGGCGGCGCCCCCGTGGGGTGCTCCCCAGGAGCGAACCCCTGGCCGTACTCGTGCGGTGGTTCCCCCGGCGGCTGCGGACCGCCCCGCATCGGGTCGCCGGGGTCCCCCGGGCGCCACTCCTCGGGCGGACGGTGGTTCACCGGGTCCGGGGACGCCCCGGACCGTTCCTCGGGTCCTCGGTCGGGCTCTCGATCGGTCACAGGGACCACCCCTCACGTCCGGCTGCTGCGCCCACCCGGGCCGACGGGCGCCACAGTTGGACGGTAACCGCGCGAAGGGGAGTCGCACGGCAGCTGCGGGGGCGTTTCCGGTAAAGCTACGGCAGTGTTCGGCGGGCGGCGGCTCAGCCGGTCGGTACCGAGCGGCGCCGGGCCGCCAGCACGCGCAGGGCCAGAACGAACACCGGGACGGTGAACAGGGCCGCGAAGAGGTTGAGGCCGCCGAAGCCCGTCTGGGCCAGCAGCACACCGGAGAGCGCTCCGGCCGCCGCGCCGCCGAGGTTCATCAACAGGTCGCTGACGCCCTGGACCCGGGGACGCACCTCCGGTGCCAGGGACTCGGCCAGCAGCGCGGTCCCCGACACCAGCCCGAAGGACCAGCCCAGACCCAGCAGAACCAGGCCGGTGGCCACCAGCACCTCGTCGTCACCGGCCGTCCCGGCCACGGCCACCGCCACCAGCAGCACGACCTGCCCGGACAGCAGCACGGGCAGTCGGCCGAAGCGGTCGGTCAGCCAGCCGACCACCGGCGACAACGCGTACATCCCGGCGATGTGCAGGGAGATGGTCAGTCCGATCACGGTCAGGGCAGCCCCGTGGTGCGACAGGTGCACCGGGGTCATCGTCATGACCGCGACCATGACCGTGTGGCTGGCGACGATGCCCACGACCGCCAGCAGTGCGGCGGGGGTACGGCCGACCACGGCCAACGCGCCGGGGACCGACAGCCTGGGGCCGTTGGCGGTCTCGGGCGTCCCCGCCGCGCGGGAGGCCGCGGCGACCGCGGCGGTGGCGGTCTTCAACGGGTCCGGGCGCAGCAGCACCATCGTGAGGACGGCACCGAGGACGAACCCGACGGTGGTGAACAGCGCCGGCCCCAGCAGGTCCGGCAGGCCCAGCCGCTGTGCCACCCCTCCGCTCGGCCCGATCAGGTTGGGTCCCGCCACCGCGCCGACCGTGGCCGCCCACACCACGATCGAGAGGTCGCGGCCCCGGCTGCGCTCGGAGGACAGGTCGGCGGCGGCGTGGCGGGCCTGCAGGTTGGTGGCGGTCCCCGCGCCGACGAGCACCATGCCCCCCAGGAACAGGACGAACGAGCCCAGCACGGTGGCACCGATGACGACCGTGCCGCCCACGGCACCCAGCGCCCAGCCCAGGGCCAGTCCCGGCCGGCGGCCGTGACGGGCGGCCAGCGACGCCAGGGGCAGCGCGAAGACGGCGGCGCCCAGGGTGATCATGGTCGTGGCCATCCCGGCCCAGGCGTCGGACCCGGTCAGGTCCTGCGCGATGAGCGCCCCCACGGCGAGCATCGCGCCCATGCCGACAGCGCCGACGACCTGGGTGAGCATCAGCGAGATGACGGTCCGCCTCTGCAGGAGGGCGCGACGGTCCTCGGTCAGACTCCCGGTCGGCGGGAGGGTTTCTGTGGACACGGGACGACCTTCCGATTCATCGGTTATGGGACGAATCGTAGTCCTTCGTCATCGGCGGCCGTAGCGCCACCTCAGATATCCGTGCTCACGTTCGACCTGGCGCATGTGGGTGTACAGGTGGTGGGGATCCTCGGCGCTGATGACCACACCGTCGCGGGGGATCACCGGCCAGCAGGCGTACGCCCAGAACCGGCGGGTGTACACGCCCCAGAGGACGACCCAGGCGCCCTGCTTCTGCCACTCGATGTGTTCGGCGACCCGGCGCCGCTCCTCGTCCCGTGTGTCCATGCCTTCTCAGGACATACCCGGTCCCGGGATCCCCGAGCAGGCCGGAACCGGCCAGTGAACGGGGGTGGCGGCCGTGTCCGCGGGCCGGTGCGGACACGGCCGGGGAGATCAGCGCCCGGAGACCAGCGTGCTGCCCGGGACCGGCTCCGCCGGGTCGTTGCCCAGGGCGATCACCTTGTTGTCGGCGTCCACGTGCACGATGTGCTGGACGTGCTCGGCGCGCTCGGCCTCGGTGACCTGGGCGTAGGAGATGATGATGACCAGGTCGCCGGGGCTGACCAGGCGCGCCGCGGCGCCGTTGATCCCGATGACGCCGGTGCCGCGCTCGCCCGTGATCGCGTAGGTGACGAGCCGGCTGCCGTTGTCGATGTCGACGATGTGGACCTGCTCGCCGTCGACGATGTCGGCGGCGTCCATCAGGTCGGCGTCGATGGTGACCGATCCGACGTAGTGCAGATCGGCCTGCGTGACCGTGGCACGGTGGATCTTGCCGTTGATAAGGGTGCGCAGCACTGATCGAGCCTCGCTTCCGATGCGTGGTGAACTACAGGCCGTTACTGATTCCGCAGTGGGATGTCAGCATTCCGGGCGTTTCCGCCCGAAAGGTCCCGTGACGGTGCCACCATAGCCTGAGCTGGGTGTCCTGGCGACGGTCTCTCGCTTCTCTCCCGCCCAGGGCGGGTCTTGCGCCACCTGCCCGCCCCGGCGTGGCCTTGCGGCCCCGTCGGGTGGTGCGGGTCCTACCGTCGGCTCCACGAGGACGACGGTCCCGCGCTTCACTTCGACCTGGAAGGCGACCCGCCACCGGCCGCGCCGGTGCCTTCCCTTCCACATGATCCACACCGCCTTCGCCTCTCCTCATGCGGACCCGGGCTGGTCTCCTATGGTGGGGACCAGCCCAGACCGGTCAGACGGCGAGGGCGCCCAGGAAGGACTCCACCTGCGCGCGAAGCGGCGGGTCGGCGCCCTCGGTCGTGCAGGCCAGGGCCGCGGCGGCCGCGGCGAAGGCCAGGGCGTCGCGGACCGCGGACGGGTCCACCGCGGCCGCTCCCCGCACCAGCGCACCCCGCTCGGTCAGGCGGGCCAGGACGGCCGCCCCGAAGGTGTCCCCCGCCCCGACGGTGTCGCGGACGTCGACGCGCACGCCCGGCACCTCCACCCGGTCGCCCCAGTGGGCCGACAGCGCCACCGCGCCCTCACCCCCCTTGGTGAGCAGGAGCAGGTCCAGTTCGTGGCGCACGACCCACCGCTCGGCGACCAGCAGGGGGTCGCGGCCCGGCTCCAGCCAGGCGACGTCCTCCTCGCTGACCTTGACCACGTGCGCGAGGTCCATCCACTCCGCGGCCTGGCGGGCCGCCTCGGTTCGCGCCACCCCCACCGCCGGGCGGGCGTTGGCGTCGAAGAACACCGTGGTGCGGTCCCGGTGGGCGCGAGCCCACGCGCGCAGCCGCCCCGCGCCGGGTTCGAGCAGGGCGGCGAGCGAGCCCACGTGGACGGCCTCGGTGTCCGCGCCCAGCTCCGGCAGCTCCTCGGGACGCCACTGCCAGTCGGCCGTGCCCTGGAGGTAGAAGGCGTAGTCCGCCCCGCCGTCGGCGTCCAGCGCCAGGACCGCCAGCGTGGTCGGCTCGGTCGCCGCCACCGCCAGCCCCAGGTCGACGCCGCGCTCGGTCAGGTGGGCGCGGATCTGGCGACCGAAGGCGTCGCCCGAGAGCCGGCAGAGCAGCGCCGAGTCCGAACCCAGGCGGGCCAGGGCGACGGCCGCGTTGGCCGGTCCTCCCCCCGGCACCGCCCGCCACCGGCCCGCTTCGGACCCGGGCACCAGGTCCACCAGCGCCTCGCCGCACACCACGATCACGACGCGGCTCCGGAGGCCAGGGCGCCCTCGGGCAGCTCGGCCGGGTCCAGGGCCCCGGTCATCACGGCGACCGCGTCGGACATGGCGCATCCCGACGGGTCGAGCGTGGCGACCCGCCGTCCCAGGCGCTGGACGTGCACCCGGTCGGCGATCTCGAACACGTGCGGCATGTTGTGGCTGATGAGGATGACCGGCAGCCCGCTGTCGCGTACACGCAGGATGAGGTCGAGCACGGCGCGCGACTCCCGCACGCCCAGCGCGGCCGTCGGTTCGTCCATGATGACGACCTTGTTGCCGAAGGCCGCGGCCCGCGCCACCGCGACCGCCTGCCGTTGCCCGCCCGAGAGGGTCTCCACCGCCTGGTTGGGGTTCTGGATGGTCCTGATCCCGAGTTCGTCGAGGTGGCGGGCCGCCTCCGCGCGCATCCGGGGCCGGTCCAGCATGCGCAGCACCGAGCCGAGCACGCCCGGCCGGCGCACTTCCCGGCCCAGGAACAGGTTGGTCGCGATGTCCAGCGACGGCGAGACCGCCAGGCTCTGGTGCACCGTCTCGATGCCCGCGTCGCGCGCGGCGATCGGGGTGGGCAGCCGCACCGGGCGACCGTCCACGAGGATCTCCCCCGCGTCGGGGACGATCGCCCCGGACAGGGCCTTGATGAGGCTGGACTTGCCCGCGCCGTTGTCGCCGATGACGGCGAGGATCTCGCCCGGGTAGAGCTCCAGGTCGGCTCCGTCCAGGGCGGTCACGCTGCCGTAGCGCTTGACCAGGCCGCGCGCCGCCAGGACCGGCTCGACGACCCCGCTCGGGGCGGTGGTTCCGGCGGTGCCGGTGGTGGTCTGGTTCATCGTCGGGCCTTCCTGATCCACTGGTCGAGGGACACCGCGAGGATCACCAGGACGCCCACGGCGAAGTTCTGCCACAGCACGTCCACCCCGGCCAGGGACAGCCCGTTGCGGCACACGCCCACGATGAGCGCGCCCATGACGGTGCCGATGATCAGGCCGCGGCCGCCGAAGAGGCTGGTGCCGCCGAGCACGACGGCGGTGATGCTGTCGAGGTTGTCCATGACGCCCGCCTGCGGGCTGGCCGAGGCGATGCGGCCGATGAGGATCCACGCCCCGACCGCGTAGACCAGGCCCGCCACCGCGTACACGCTCAGCAGGATCCGGTTGACCCGGACGCCGGCCAGGCGCGCGGCCTCCCGGTCGTCACCGGTGGCGTACACGTGGCGCCCCCACCGGGTGCGGTGCAGCGCGTAGGCGAGCAGTGCGCAGATCACCAGCATGAGCAGCGATCCATAGGTCAGGCGCATGCCGCCGACGGTGACGACCTGCCCGGTCCACAGCAGCACCTGGGACATGTCCGTGCCGCGCACGGTCTCGCTGCGCGAGAACCACAGGTTCAGCGCGAAGAAGATGTTGAGCGAGCCCAGGGTGACGATGAACGGCGGCAGCTTGACCCGGGTCACCAGCACGCCGTTGAAGAGCCCGCACGCCATGCCGCAGGCCAGTCCCACCAGTAGCGCGAGCGGACCCGGCACCCCGAAGTCGGCTGACAACCGCCCCATGACGATGGAGCACAGCACCATGATCGAGCCCACCGACAGGTCGATGCCCATGGTCAGGATGATGAGGGTCTGGCCGAGGGCGAGCGTGCCGATCACCGCGGTCTGCTGCAGGATCAGCGCGATGTTGGTCGGAGCCAGGAAGTTCGGCGCGATCACCGAGAACGCCACGATGGTGAGCAGCAGGACGCCCGCCGGTCCCAGGGTGGCCTGGGCGTGCAGGAGCCGCTGTGCCCGGTCCACCAGGGTGGGCGGCCTGACGTCCTCGGCCAGGACGGTCGGTGGCGGTTGCGGATCGGAGGTCGGCACCCGCGAGGTGTTCGATGTGGTCACGGTGGTTCAGCGTTTCCTTCGTGTCGTCCGGGTCGTCGCGTGCGTGCGGCCGGTCATCCCCAGCAGTTCTCCAGGCCCCAGGCGCTGTCCTGGCTCTCCACGCCGTCCATCGGTTCGTCGGTGATCAGTTCGACCCCGGTGTTGACGAAGTCCAGGCCCTCGGTGGGGTCGGGGGTCTCGCCCGAGGCGGCGTACTCGACGACGGCGTCCACGCCCTGCGCGGCCATGTCCAGGGGGAACTGCATGGAGGTGGCGCCCAGGAGTCCGCTCCCGACGTTCTCCACACCCGGGCAGCCGCCGTCCACCGACACGATGACGACGTCCTCGGCGACGCCCGCGGCGTTGAGCGCCTCGTAGGCTCCGGCCGCGGCCGGCTCGTTGATCGTGTAGACGAGGTTGATGTCGGGGTCGCGCTGCAGGAGGTTCTCCATCGCGGTGCGCCCGCCCTCCTCGGCGCCCTCGGTCACGTCGTGGCCGACGATGCGGTCGTCGTCCTCGTCTCCGATCTGGCCGGGGTCGGCGATGTCCACGCCCAGGCCCTGGAGGAAGCCCTGGTCGCGGGCCACGTCGACGGCGATCTGGTTGGGGTTGAGGTCGAGCATGGCCACGCGCGGGTCCACGCCCTCGGCCTCGAAGCGGGCGGCGGCCCACTGGCCGATGTACTCACCGGCCAGGAAGTTGTCGGTGGCGAAGGTGGCGTCGACGGCGTCGGCGGGCTCGGTCGGGGTGTCCAGCGCGATCACCATGATCCCCGCGGCGCGGGCCTGGTCGAGCGCGGGCACGATCGCCTCTGAGTCGTTGGGGGTGATGAGGATGCCGTCGGCGCCCGCGGCGATGAGGTTCTCCACCGCCTGGACCTGGGACTCGTTGTCGCCGTCGTAGTCGCCGGAGAAGGACTGCAGCGTCACGCCGTGCTCGTCGGCGGCCTCCTCCGCGCCTTCCTTCATCTTGACGAAGAACGGGTTGGTCTCGGTCTTGGTGATGAGTCCGACCAGGACCTCGCCGTCGTCGGCCCCGGCGTCGGAACAGGCCGCGAGCGAGAGCGCGAGCCCGGTTCCCGCAGCGGCGGCCAGTGCCCTGCGGGTCCACGATGCGTGCTTCATTGGGGGACTCCTTCGTCGGCGCCCCGCTGCCCGCGGGACGAAGGGGGTGGTGCCTCGTGACGCCAGTCACCAAGACAACGATGTCCCGAAAGTTTCATCGAGACATCGTGCGTATGTCAACCCCTGCAATCCACTGAGTTCAGCGAGCCGAAGCAGTCGACGGAGACCTGTTGACAACGTTGACTCACCAACGGCATGGTGATGCACATCACCACCCCCCGGCCGCTCACCGACACCCCTCGACAGCGACCCGCGGACGCGTCGGCGCCGACTCCCCCAGGCCCCGGCGGGGCGCGGTCCGCGGTGGGCCGGCGCACTGACGCGGGGGTCGAGATCGGAGATCCCTCCCATGCACCGACGACCGCCCCCCGACCTCCGACACGGGCCGCTGCGCCCGTCCCGGCGCACCGCACGGGCCGCCACGATCGCCCTGGTCACCGGCGCCGCGCTGACCCTCACCGGCGCGGCCGACACCGCCGACGGGGCCGACCACGCCCACCGGCCCCAGATCCACTTCACCCCGGCACAGAACTGGATGAACGACCCCAACGGACTCATCCACCACGACGGCGTCTACCACCTGTACTTCCAGTACAACCCCGAAGGCGACCGCTGGGGCAACATGTCCTGGGGGCACGCCACCAGCACCGACCTGCTGACCTGGGAGGAGCAGCCGCTGGCGCTGCCCTACACCGACGACGAGCACGTCTTCTCCGGCGGCATCGTCTTCGACGAGCACAACACCAGCGGCCTGGGCACCGCGGACGAACCGCCCCTGGTGGCGCTGTACACGAGCGCCTACACCAGCGCCTCCGAGCGGCCCGGCGTCCAGGCCCAGTCCCTCGCCTACAGCCTCGACGGCGGCTACACCTGGGAACGCTACGAGGGCAACCCCGTCCTGGACATCGGCTCGGGCGAGTTCCGCGACCCCAAGGTGTTCTGGTACGAGGAGGGCGGCTACTGGGTGATGTCCACCGTCGTGGCCACCGAACACAAGGTGCTCTTCCACCGCTCGGACGACCTCGTCGAGTGGGAGTTCCTCAGCGACTTCGGGCCCGCCCACGCCGACGGCGGCGTCTGGGAGGTCCCCGACCTGTTCGAGCTGCCCGTCGACGGCGACCCCGACAACACCCGCTGGGTCCTCATCGTCAACCTCAACCCCGGCTCCGTCGCCGGCGGCTCGGGCGCCCAGTACTTCGTCGGCGACTTCGACGGCACCGAGTTCACCCCCGGACACCTGGTCGACTCCGGGCCGCCCGACGGCGAGGTCTTCGCCGACTTCGAGAACGGCTACGGCGGCTGGGAGATCGTCAACGACCTGGACGGCCACGGCGGCGACGGACCCTTCGGCACCGCACCCGCCGCCGGAACCCTGGCCGGCCAGCACCCCGTGGTCGGCTACGAGGGCGAGCACCTGCTCAACAGCTTCGTCGGCGGCGACGCCCCGCGCGGGCACGCCGCCTCGCCCGAGTTCACCATCGACCGCGACTTCGTGAACCTGCTCGTGGGCGGCGGCCACCACCCCAGGACCGGCGAGGGCGGCCACGCCTCGGTCGACCTGGTCGTGGACGGCGAGGTCGTGCGCACCGCCACGGGCAGGGACAGCGAGAGCCTGGACTGGGTCTCCTGGGACGTCGCCGACCTCATCGGCCGGACCGCCCGGCTGCGCGTGGAGGACGACGCCACCGGCGGATGGGGGCACGTCCTGCTCGACCACGTGATGTTCTCCGACGGCCCCGTACCCGGACCGGCCGACTACGACTGGCTCGACTGGGGCCGCGACTACTACGCCGCGGTCTCCTACAACGACACCCCCGACGGCGCCCGCGTCACCATGGCGTGGATGAACAACTGGCAGTACGCCGAGTACACGCCCACCTCGCCCTGGCGCGGTGCCATGGCCCTGCCCCGGCGGCTGGAGCTGGAGACCGTCGACGGCCGGCCCCGCCTGGTCCAGAACCCCGTCGACCAGCTGGAGTCGATCTACGGCGACCCCGTCTACGAACGCGGCCGGGCCCCGGTGCACGCGCGCGGACTCGACCTGCCGCCGGCCGAACCCGGACGGGCCTACCAGGTCGAACTGACCCTGCGGCCCGGCCGGGCCGACGAGATCGGCCTGCGCGTGCACGAAGGCGCCGACCAGGCCACCGTGATCGGCTACGACACCGCCGCACGGGAACTGTTCCTCGACCGCTCCGCCTCCGGCGACACCGGCTTCCACGACGCCTTCCCGAGCCGCAGCGCCGTCCCGCTGCCCCTGGACGACGGGAGGCTGCGCCTGCGCGTGGTCGTGGACACCTCCTCGGTGGAGGTGTTCGCCGCCGGCGGCCGGGCCACCCTGACCGACCTCGTCTTCCCCGGCCCCGACGCCCACGGGATCTCCGTCTTCACCGATGGTGGCGACGGATCGGTCGAGGACGTCACCGTCCGTCCGCTGGGCCCCGGTCCCAGCGGTGCGGCAGAATGAGTCCGTCCCCCCGCGCACCCGAGCGGCGATGAGCTCCGGGGCCGCACCGCGCTGGTGCCGCCCCGGACCCACACGCCGGGTGCGCTGCCACGGTGTCCGGAGAGTAGATGCAGGTGTCGGTGAACCAGAGTGACAGGGACCAGCGGACCGCCAACGGAGAGCCGGTCCGCCGGGCGACCATGCGCGACGTCGCGGCGTTGTCCGGAGTGAGCATCAAGACGGTCTCACGCGTCATCAACGGTGTCTCCACCGTCTCCGACGACCTGCGCGACCGCGTCACCCGCGCCATCACCCAGCTCGACTTCCAGCCCAACCTCGCCGCCTCCAGCCTGCGCCGCACCGACGGCGCCACCCGGCAGATCGCCCTGCTGCTGGAGGACGTGGCCAACCCCTTCTCCGCCACCCTGAGCCGGGCCGTGGAGAACGTGGCCCGCGAGCACGACACCCTGGTCTTCGCGGGCAGCCTGGACGAGGAGCCCCAGCGCGAGCTGGAACTGGTGCGCGCGGCCACCCTGCACCGGGTCGACGGGATCATCATCGTCCCGGCAGCCCCGGACCACGGCTACCTGCACCGCGAGATCCGCACCGGCACGCCGGTGGTGTTCGTGGACCGGCCCCCGCGGGGGCTGGCCGCGGACGCCGTGCTGGCCACCAACACCGAAGGGGCCCGCGAGGCGGTCCTGCACCTGGCCGACCACGGGCACACCGAGATCGCCTTCCTGGGCGACGAGGCCTCCATCACCACGGTCGGCGAGCGCCTCACGGGCTTCCGCAACGCTCTGGCCGAGCGCGGCCTGCCCGAGCGCCCCGGGCGGGTGGTCCTGGACCTGCCCGACCCCGAGACCGCCGCGCGCGCGGTGGCCGCCATGCTCGACTCCGCGGACCCGCCCACGGCGCTGTTCACCGCCCAGAACCTCGTGACCATCGGGGCCATCCAGACCCTCCAGGAGCGGGGACTGCACCAGGACGTCGCCGTGGTCGGCTTCGACGACTTCCCCATGGCCGACCTCCTGTCGCCCCGGGTGACCGTGGTCGCCCAGGACGTGATGCGCATCGGCACACTGGCCGTCCAGCGCCTCTTCGAGCGCATCGCCGGAGACGACGGAGCCCCCAGGGAGGAGCGGGTCCCGACCTCGCTGATCGTCCGCGGCTCCGGCGAGATCCCCCCGCCCGCACGCTGACCCCGGCCCGCGGGAGACCGGGGAGCCGCGCCCGAACCGCGGCCGGTCCCCGTGTCGCCGTGCCCGGGGCGGGAACGCCCCGGGCACGCGTACCGCGGCGTCGAACGGTTCCTAGGTGAGCGAGGTGTAGGCCACCACGCCCCTCCGGACGAGGTCGCTCGCCCGCCGGGCGGTGGTGCGCACCTCGGAGTCGCCGGAGGCCCCGGCGATCTGGCTGAGCATGTCCACCAGCATCTTGGCCGTGCGCACGAAGTCGCCCGCGGGCATGTCGGCCTGGCGCAGGATCGCGTCGAGGCGGTCGCCTCGCGCCCAGCGGTGCGCCGTCCACACGAACCCCAGGTCGGGCTGGCGCAGGAACGACACCCGGTGGCGCGACTCCACCTCGTGCAGCTCGCCCCACAGCCGCACCATCTCCGCCAGAGTCTCCTCGATCCGCCCGCCGGGCAGCCGCGGATAGGCGTCGTCGTTGCGGCGCGCCTCGTAGACCAGGGAGGCCACGCAGGCGGCCAGCTCGGGCGGTGTCAGGTCCTTCCACACGCCCCGGCGCAGGCACTCGGCGACCAGCAGGTCCAGTTCGGAGTAGACCTTGGCCAGCCGGCCGCCCTCCTCCGAGACCTCGTCCCCCGACAGGTACTCCAGGTCCTCCAGCACCCCGCACACGCGGTCGAAGGTGCGCGAGATGACGTGCGAACGCCCCTCCACTCGGCGGCGCAGGGCATCGGTCTCCTTCGCCAGCCGGAAGTAGCGCTCCGCCCAGCGGGCGTGGTCCTCGCGCTCGGCGCAGCCGTGGCAGGGGTGTTCCCGCAGCTTCGCGCGCAGCCGCTGCACCTCGGCGTCCTCGCCCTGTGCCCGCGACCGGCGCTCGTAGGAGGGGTCGGTGCCCTGTTCCTTGAGCTTGTTGCGCAGCGTCGAGGCCAGGTCCTGGCGCGAGCGCGGGGAGCGCGCCGAGAACGACTTCGGCACGCGCATGCGCCCCGAGGCCTTCACCGGCACGGTGAAGTCGGTGGAGTTGATCCGCTTGACCTGCTTGTCCACCGTCAGCACCAGGGGCGCGGGCGGGTCGTGGCGCAGACCCGGGTCCAGTACGACCGCGTGTCCGGAGAATCGGCCCGAGGGGATGCGGATGATGTCACCGGTGCGCAGCTGCTCCAGGGCCTCCAGGGCCTCGTCCCGGCGCTGGATCGACCGCGTCCGCGACAGCACGGCCTCGCGGTCGCTCAGGGCGCGGCGCAGCCCGGCGTACTCCATGAAGTCGCCCAGGTGGCACTCGGCGGCCTTCGCGTAGCCCTCCAGCGCCTCCTCGTGCTTGCGCAGCTGCTTGACCAGGCCCACCACGGCGCGGTCGGCCTGGAACTGGGCGAAGGACGCCTCCAGCATGTTCCGGCTGCGCCGGCGGCCGACCTGTCCCACCAGGTTCACCGCCATGTTGTAGGAGGGCTGGAAGCTGGAGTTGAGCGGGTAGGTGCGCGTCCCGGCCAGGCTGGCCACGGACTCGGGGTCGGTACCGGCCTGCCACACCACCACGGCGTGGCCCTCCACGTCGATGCCGCGGCGCCCGGCCCGACCCGTGAGCTGGGTGTACTCCCCCGGGGTGAGCTGGGCGTGGGTCTCGCCGTTCCACTTGTCGAGCTTCTCGATGACCACGGTGCGGGCGGGCATGTTGATGCCCAGGGCCAGGGTCTCGGTGGCGAACACCGCGCGGATGAGCCCACGCGAGAACAGCTGCTCCACGACCTCCTTGAACGCGGGCAGCATACCGGCGTGGTGCGCCGAGATCCCGGCCTCCAGGGCGCGCAGCCACGCGTCGAACCCCAGCACGGTCAGGTCGGCGGCGGGAATGTCGGCGCACTGGGACTCCGCGTACTCGCGGATCTCGGCGGCCTCCTCCGGTGTGGTCAGGACCAGGCCCGAGGCCAGGCACTGGCGCACCGCGTCGTCGCAGCCGGCCCGGCTGAAGATGAAGGTGATGGCGGGGAGCAGGCCCTGGTCGTCGAGCTCCTCGATCACGGTGGGCCGCTGGGGCGGCGCGAACCGCGAACGGGGCCGCGGCGTGCCGCCCCGCGCCCGCGTCTGCGGATGGCGGCGCCGGTTGGCGAGCTGGGTGACCCGCGCGTCCTCCTCGGCGAACCGGGTCAGGCTCGGGTTGATGTGCAGCGTGCGCCCGCCGACCTCGATCTCACGGGGCCGGCCCCCGCCCTGGCGGCGGCGTTCACGCTTGCGCTTGCCCTTGCCCTTGCGGCCCTCCGGCTCCGCCTCACGGGTCTCCTCGGCCTCCTCCTCCACGTTCACGAACAGGTCGTGCATGCGGTGGCCGACCATCACGTGCTGCCACAGCGGCACGGGCCGCTTCTCGTCGACGATGACCGTGGTGTCGCCGCGCACCTGCTGCAGCCACTCGCCGAACTCCTCGGCGTTGCTGACGGTCGCCGACAGGGCGACCATGCGCACCGACTCGGGCAGGTGGATGATCACCTCCTCCCACACCGCGCCGCGGAACCGGTCGGCGAGGTAGTGGACCTCGTCCATGACGACGTAGGCGAGTCCGCCCAGGGTCGAGGAGCCCTCGTAGAGCATGTTGCGCAGCACCTCGGTGGTCATCACGACCACGGGCGCCTCGCCGTTGACGCTGTTGTCACCGGTCAGCAGGCCGACCTGGTCGGCGCCGTACCGGCGGACCAGGTCGTTGTACTTCTGGTTGGACAGCGCCTTGATGGGCGTGGTGTAGAAGCACTTGGTGCCCTCGCCCAGAGCCAGGTGCACGGCGAACTCGCCGACCACCGTCTTGCCGGACCCGGTGGGGGCGGCCACCAGGACCCCGTGCCCCTTCTCCAGGGCCTTGCACGCCCGGATCTGGAAGGGGTCGAACTCGAACCCGTAGAGGCCCTGGAAGGCCTCGATCGCGGCGCTGGAGGCGCTCTTGCGCCGACGGAAGGCGGCGTACCGCTCAGCGTGACTACTCATAGGCCTTCCACAGTCTCAGATCTCGTCCTGTGATCCTATGCGGGGCGCCGTGTCCGACGACGTGAACCGCCTTGTCCGGACATGCCGTGCGCTGACCGGAACCGGCGCGGCCGAGGGCGGGGGTGCCTAGGCCAGCTCCAGCAGCTCGACCGACTTGGGCACCACTTCGCACTCCAGCGGCGGGGGACCCACGCGCTCGCCGTCGGCGTAGGCCGCGCCCGCCGCGCCGTCGATGGTGACCGTGCGGCCCCGCTCCACCACGACCTCGTCCAGGTCGGTGTGGGTGCCGTTGAACACGCGCGGGAACAGCCGCAGGAACCGGCCCAGCGGGGCCTGACGGGCGAAGACGACGTCGATCATCCCGTCGTCGGGGACGGCGTCCGGGCACACGTGCATGCCTCCGCCGTAGGCGCTGGTGTTGCCGACCGCGACCAGCATGCCCGGCTCGGCGATCCGGCGCCCGTCCACCGTGATCTCGAAGTCGATGGGGGTGAAGGCCCGCAGCTCCGCCAGGAGTCCGACGAGGTAGCCCACGCGGCCGATCCCGAACCGGAAGCCGTTGACGCGCTCGTTGACCCGGGCGTCGAAGCCGCACGCCAGCACACTGAGGTAGTGGCGCCGGGTGCCGTCGGCCAGCTTCAGGCGCACGCAGTCGACCGATCGGCCGCGCCCGGCCAGGATCGCCTCGGCGGCACGACGCGGCGACAGGCGGCGCGAGGAGAACACCCGGGCGATGTCGTTGCCGGTGCCCGCGGGGATCACCGCCAGGGGGACCCCGCTGCCCACGACCGCCTGCAGGGCCTGGTGCACGAGCCCGTCACCGCCCACCGCGACCAGGGCGTCGGGGTGGTCCGCGACCGCCAGGCGCGCCAGCCGCCTGCTGTCCGCCGCCGAGTCGCCGCTGTAGACGAACACGCGGGCACCGGCCTCGCGCAGCGCTTCCTTCAGCCGCACCGCGGTGACCGCTGCGCGGCGCCGACCGGAGGCGGGGTTGACCAGGAGGGCGATGTGGGGGGTCATGAGATGGAGACCTTGCTAACCGACGGGAGCGGGGACGTACGGACTCGCGGAGGCCGCCCGCACTCCCCCGCGCCCCGGGGGTGCGTCAGGACAGGGCGTCCTGGCCCTGCTCCTGCTCGGCTTCCTCGCGCTGGCGGCGATGGTACTCCTCCATCGCCTCCGGCGTGTTCAGCGGGGAGGGCACCCAGGCGACGTCGACCTCGACCTCGCGGTTCTGGATGCGGCGCTCCTCCTCGGTGAGGTACTCCTCGGGAATGTCGAACTCGCCGTCCCGGGCGCCCAGGACGAAGGCCTCCCACTCCGCCGGGGTGAAGAACAGCGTGCCCTTCTCCGGGGCCTTGCCGTCGCGGACGGCGCGGAAATCATCGTCGAACCGGGCGACCTCGACGACCGCCTCGGAGTCGTCCCTGGACAGCGAGGAACGCATCCACACCGCGTGCGTGGTGTCGTGCCACTTCTCGTTGCCCATCGCCTCAGGAGGGAGCTCCCGCTCGGCCTCGGACCGCTCACTCATCGTGCTTCCTCTTCCCAGTCACCGGACCGGCCCGGAGGCCGTTCCCCGGGCCCGTGGGCCGTACGGTCGCCCACACCGCCCGACCCTAGCGGCTCGTACCGGGGCCTCAGGTCCGCTTTCCGGTCTCCGGCTCGGACTCGGTGTCGTCCAGCGGGGAGAGCTGGTCGTCGAGTTCGGAGATCTCGTCGTCGTCGAGGTCCGCGTAGGGGTCGTCGCGGCGCTTGCGCCGGTCGTTGAGGAAGGCGAACAGCTCGGCGATCTCGAACAGCACCACGAGCGGCACCGCCAGGGCCAGCATCGAGATCGGCTCGGCCGGGGTGATGATCGCCGCCACCGCGAACGAGGCGAAGATGATGACGCGCCGCCACTTGGCGAGGGCCGCGTGCGGCAGGATCCCGGTGAGGTTGAGCAGGGCCACCAGCAGGGGCAGGACGAACCCGAGTCCGAACATGCCCATCATGACGACCATGTAGTCCAGGTACTCGCCGATGGTGAGGAACGTCAGCGCGTCCTCGGGCAGGAAGCCGAACAGCATGGTCAGGGCGAGCGCGGTGACGTAGTAGGCCAGGCACGCGCCGCCGATGAACAGCAGCGCCGCCAGCGGGGCGAAGATGTAGGCGTACTTCTTCTCGCGGCTGTGCAGGGCCGGGGCGACGAACGCCCACAGCTGGTAGAGCCAGAACGGGGCGGAGACGAGGGCTCCGACGAACGCCCACACCTTGAACGCGACGAAGAACGCGTCGAAGGGGCCGGTGACGATGAGCGAGCAGCCCTCGGGATCGACCGCCTCGGACTCGGGCAGCGAACAGTAGGGCGCCTTGAGGATCTCCCAGACGATGTCGTAGACGAAGTACCCGACCACAGCGCCGAGGATGAGAGCGATCATCGCCTTGGTGAGGCGTCCGCGCAGCTCGCGCAGGTGCTCCATGAGCGGCATCCGGGCCTCTGGGTTGTCCCGGCGTCGTGCCGTCATCGTGCCGTCACTTTCCTGTCTCCTCCGGGCCGCGCGGGCGCGGCCACCCACTGACCACCGTCCGGCGCGGCGCCCCGCGGCGCCGCGCCCGTCGCCTGTCGGCTCCTACCGCCCCTGGTCGCCGGACACGGTCCGCGCCCCGGGGGCGAAGCCGTTCAGTTGCCGTAGGTGTGCCGGGTGGGCTCACCGGACTCGTGGACGATGCGCTGACCGGCGGGCAGCTGGGGGTAGCCCTGCTGCTGGGGAGCCTCGGAGGGCGCGGAGGCCTGGGGGCCCTGCTGCTGCCGTCCGGCCTGCTGCGAGGACTCGTCCTCCGCGTTCTCGTTGTCCTCCTCGACCAGGCCCTTGCTCTCGGCCTTGAGGATGCGCGCGCTGCGCCCGAGGGAGCGGGCCAGGTCCGGAAGCTTCTTGGCTCCGAAGAGCAGCAGGGCCAGGATCACCAGGATGGCGATGGTAGGTCCGTTAAAGGGTCCCATGGTTCAACCTCTCTCTGGGGCGCGACCAGGCGCCTTCGATGGTACGCGCATGCGCCGCGGGGCCATCACGCCCCCGCGCCGCTCCGGCGGACGCGCTCGCGCAGGGCGGCGCTGCTCGCCTGGTATTCGCCCGACGCCCGGTTCACCTGCACGGCCAGCGCGCGTGCGGCGCCGCGCACGCGCAGCGCGAGGACACCGATGGCGGCTCCGGTCAGAACCACCACGAACAGGACAACGAGGGCGCTCACGAGTTCACCATATCCCGTTCGGGATGACCTACACCCCACGCCTCCATGAACATGTGCGCCTCACTCCGGCGACGAAGTGGTCTCGACCAGGGAAACCGGCGTTTGGGCCGGTCGGTAGTGCTCCAGGGCCCGCAGGGCCTCCGCCCGCACCTCCTCCGCCAGCGCCGCCGGAGCCGCCACCCGGCACTGCGGCCCCAGGCGCAGCGCCAGCCGCGCCACCCAGGCCGGCGCGGGCGTGCGCAGGGTCGCGCGGACACCGCCGCCCTCGCGTTCGAGCACGGACTCGCACACGTAGTCCTCGGTCACCCAGCGGGCGGAGGGCTCCAGGTCCAGGGTGACCAGGGCGTCGCGGTCCGAGCGCTGCAGGACGCCCGCGGACAGGTCGCGGCGGCCCACCCCCTCGGGGACCTCGGCGGCGTAGGGCAGGACGGTGAGCTCCAGCACCCGGTCCAGGCGGAACAGGCGCACGTCCTGGCGCAGACGGCAGAACCCCTCCAGGAACTGGTTGCCGTCCTGCACCACCAGTCCCATGGGGTCCACCTCGCGCTCGGTGACCTGGTCCAGATAGCCCGACAGGTAGCGCAGGTGCAGCCGCTGGCCCGATTCCAGGGCGTCGGCGCAGCGGCGCTGGGTCCGGGCGACCTGCTCGTCCATGTCCGTCCGCACCTGCACGGCGTCCACCAGGGCGCCCGCGGCGGCCCCGGCCGCGGCCCGCAGCTTCTCGCCCACCCTCTTGAGGGCACCGCCCTCCAGCCCCTCCGTCGCGGGAAGGGCCTCCAGCAGGGACACCCCCACGACCAGGCTCGCCGCCTCGTCCGCGGTCAGCCGCAGGGGCTGGGCCAGGGTGTCCGCGTTGCCGAGGATGATCTCCCCGGTCTCCCTGGCCGCGTCGAGGTCGACGTCGATCAGGTCGCCGGGGGTGTATCCGGGCAGGCCGCACATCCACAGCAGGCCGAGGTCGGCCACCACCTGCTTCTCGCTGAGCCCGAAGTGGCGGGCCACCTCCTCGACCCGCAGGTCGCGGCCCAGGGCGTAGGGCACGAGCATGAGCAGGCGGCGCAGCTGGTCGGAGGAGCGCGGGCCGCGGGCGGACACCGCGGCCTCGTGCCGGGCGACCGCGTCCTCCGGCTCGCCCGGCGGGACCTCGTGCTCGGCGGTGGCCGCCAGGTGGGCGGCGACCGCGGCGCGGGCGTCGGCGGGCTCGACCAGTTCGGCGCGCGAGCCGAAGGAGGCCACCGACCGCACCAGATCGGGGGTGTCGACGTAGGGGTAGCTCAGGGTGTCCCATCCGCTCCCTGCGCCGTCGCGTTCACCGGCCACCACGCGCAGTGCGCGGCGGCGCAGTTCGTGCGCGGAGTCGGTGCGCACCCGCACGGTGGCCGAGCGCTCGGGCTCGGCCTTCTGGGTGGCCACCACCGAACGCAGGTCGACGCCCTCGGGCACCCGCACGTCGGGTCCGCCGCGCAGCACGTCGACCTCGCCGCGTACGCGCCCGAGCCGGAAGACACGGCGCGCCCCGCGATGGCGGTCGTGGCCCACCACGTACCAGTGGCCGTGCTGGTTGACGATGCCCCACGGCTCGATCTCGCGCCGCTCCGAGCCGGCCTGGCCGGGCTTGCGGTAGTCGAAGGCGATGGGGCGGCGGTCGCGCACGGCCTGCCACACCGGCCTGAAGGAGGGCTCGTCGGTGCGCATGGCCGGGGTCAGTCCCGGGGCGGCCTCGGTGTCCACCGGGACGCCGGCCGACCGCAGTTTGAACAGGGCGTTGGCCGCCGCCTCACCCAGCGAGGCGTGCCGCCAGGCGCGCGCGGCCAGGCCCAGGACCAGGGCCTCGTCGGGCAGCAGTTCGATCTCGGGCAGCTCGTAGTCGCTGCGGGAGATGCGGTAGCCCTCCTCTCCGCTGACCGCGTCACCGGTGCCGACCTGGATGGGGATGCCGCTGTCGCGCAGCTCCCGCTTGTCCCGCTCGAACATCCGCTTGAACGCCGACTCCGACTCCGCCTCGGCGTAGCCCAGCACCGTCTGCCGGATCTCCTGGGCGGTCAGATGGCGGCGCGTGGACAACAGACAGATGACCAGGTTCAGCTGGCGTTCCGTTTTCCTGCGCGACATCGCCCGCACCCTTCTCGACACTCGGTGGACGACCGGCTGGGCACGCGAGGGCGCGTCGTCCCGACACCGGCTCAGCATCGAAGGTACCGTGCCCTGCATGATCCGGTGGCGCCGTGGAGAAGTCCGTCAGATCCTGCCCTCCTGGCCGGGGGTACGCGTATGCGAGGTGGACGTCCATCCGCGCGGGGACGACGACCCCGCCCCGCGGCGGTGCCGCGCGCTGGCCTACCCCGACGTCGTGGGCGGCCCGGAGGTGGGCGACGAGGTACTGCTCAACACCGGCGCCCTGGACCTGGGGCTGGGCACCGGTGGATACGCGCTGGTCGTGGCCGTTCCGGACCGCCTTCCGCCCGACCGCGAGGGCCCCGGCCACCTGGTCAAGGCCCGCTACACACCGCTGCAGACCACGGTCCTGGGCACCGACGAACAGGACTCGCCCCACCACGACCGGCTGCGCACGGCGACCGGCGTGGACGGGATGCCCGTGGTGGTCGCCGACCTGCACTCGTCGCTGCCCGCGGTCGTCGCGGGCGTGCGCGCCGAGAACCCCGGCGCCCGGATCGCGTACGTGATGCTCGACGGCGGCGCCCTGCCCGCGGCCTTCTCACAGCTCGTGGGGACCCTGCGACACGAGGGGCTGGTGTCGGGATGCGTGACCACCGGCCAGGCCTACGGCGGCGATCTGGAGGCGGTGACGGTGCACTCCGGGCTGCTCGCCGCCCGCCATGTCCTGCGCGCCGACCTGGCCGTGCTCTGCCAGGGGCCGGGCAACCTCGGCACGGGAACGCCCTGGGGGTTCTCCGGGGTGGCCTGCGGTGAGGCCGTGAACGCCGTCGGCGTCCTGGGCGGCCGCCCCGTCGCCGCGCTGCGGATCAGCGAGGCCGACCGGCGCGAGCGCCATCGTGGGGTCTCCCACCACAGCCTGACAGCGTTCGGCCGGGTCGCCCTGGCCAGGGCCGACGTGGTGGTCCCCGCCCTGCCCGGCCCCTTCGGCGAACTCGTGCGCACCCAGACCGCCGCGCTGGGCCAGCGGCACGCCCTGGTCAACGTGGGTGTGGCGGGGCTGGAGGACGAACTGCGCGCCCTCCCGGTGAAGGTGTCGACGATGGGCCGGGGGCTGGAGGAGGACCGGCCGGCGTTCCTGAGCGCCGCGGCCGCCGGGCGGCACGCCGCCCGGCTGCTGCGGGCGGGATGAGCGGGACCGCGTCGGCGCCCCGCTGAGTGCTCAGGCGCGCAGCAGGCTCTCCGGACTCCGCGCCTGGCCGGGGACCGGCACACGCTGGGTCGCGTCGAGCATGTGCGCCGAGGGCGCGTCGAAGAAGGTGCCCGGCCGGAACATCGCCAGCGAGGTGGGCTCGGCCCGCACCCCCTCGTCCACACGCAGGGCGTCGGGGACGAAGACGGCCCCGTCTCCACAGGTCACACCCCAGGTACGGCCCTGCCCCGCGGCGACGACCTCTCCCGGCGCCCCTCCGGGGACGGACTCGTCGAGCCGCCCGGAGCACAGCGTGATCCGGGCGCCGCCGAACATCCCGAAGGCACCCGGAAAGGGCTCGGCCAGCGCGCGCACCATGCGGTCCACGTCCCGCCCGGCCGCGGTGAAGTCCAGGTGGCCGTCGCTGGGACGGCGGCGCGGCCACACCGAGGCGTGTCCCGCCTGCCGCCGCCGCGGCGCGGTGCCGGCCAGGATGTCGTCCAGGTGGCGGACCAGCAGGGCGGACTGCAGCCGCGCCACCGTGCCGTACAGGCAGGTCGCGGTCACGTCCGGAGCCAGATCGAACCAGGTCTGGTCGATGATGTCGCCGGTCTCGGGCTCGGGCTCCAGATGGAAGAGCGTGACCGCGCTGGACCTGAAGTCCCGCAGGATCGTCCAGGTGATGGGAGCGCGTCCGCGTCCGACCGGCAGCGGCGTGGGATGCAGGCCCACCGCGCCCAGCGGCAGAGCGGACAGCACCTGTTCGTGGACGATCTGCGACCAGCCCGCCACGACCATCAGGTCGATGCCGTGGGTCGCCAGGGCGTCACGGGCCTCGTCGGAGTTGATGTCGGCGACCCGCACGTGCGGCAGTCCGTGGCGGCGGGTCACCGTCTCGTAGTCGGCGTATCCGGAGCGGTGCGCGAGTTCGGCCGGGTAGGACAGCACCAGGCTCGGCGGCCTCCCCTGGGCGCACAGCTCCTCCAGAGCGGCGATGCCCAGGCTCAGCCCGGACACATAGCAGTAGCGACGCCGGTCAGCCATGGACTCCCCCTCGCTCCAGGACCGTTGGTCCCGACTCTACGCACCCCTTCGGGCACGCCGCGGACCACCGGCGGCCCGGGCGTGTCCTGCCCGGTGCCCGGGAACACCGAACGCCCGGCCGGGTCGTCCCGGCCGGGCGCGGTGTCGTCGGCGGCGCGGTGTGCCGCACGGAGCGCGGCGCCGCGGCGGCTACTCCCCGGAGTCCTCCTCCGCGGCTTCCTCCTCCGTGGCCTCCTCATCGGCTCCGTCGGAGGGCTCGGCGCTGGGCTCCTCGGCGGGCGGCGGGTTGTCCACCGCGCCCAGGACGTCGATCACGAAGACGAGGGTGCCCACGGGGCCGCCCATCGCCTCCTCCTCGGTCTCGCCGTAGGCCATGTCACCGGGGACGACCAGGAGCAGACGGCTGCCGACCCGCTGGCCGACCATGCCCTCGTCCCAGCCCTCGATGACCGCGCCCGCGCCGATCGTGGTGTCGAACGGGTCGCCGGCACGGCTCCAGGTCGAGTCGAAGGGCTCGTGCCCGCCGTCCTCGTCGGCTTCCCACCGCACGCCCGTGTACTGGACGATGACCTGCTGGCCCTCCTCGACCTCGGCGCCGTCGCCCTCGATGAGGGGTTCGACCACCAGGTCCTCGGGCGGGTCGGTCTCGGGGATGGTGATCTCCGGCTCGCTGTGGCCCTCCTGGACCACCTCGGGGAGGTCGCCGCCGCCGTTCGTGGTCTGCTCGCCGGGAACGACCGCGCCCTTGTTGTAGCGGTCCATGACGTCGAGGACCAGGACGCTGGCGCCCTCGGGAGCCGGCTGCCCGGCGGCCTCGGCCTGGGTGCGCTCCTCCTCGGTCAGCGGCGGGAAGACGAACACCGCCCGGCTGCCGACCGGCTGGTTGACCAGGCCTTCGGTGATGTACTCGGGCATCTGCTCCATGCGTACGAGGTCGGGCGCGCCCGTCTCGTAGCTGGACTGCCCTTCCACCAGCTCGCCCTCGCCCGGGGCGGTCCACTGGTACTGCGCGACGTTGGCGACGAGCAGGTCGTCGTTGCGCACCAGCTCGTCCTCGCCGGACCCCTGGCTCACGATGCCGGAGAGCTCCTCGTCCGGCAGCTCGTTGTCCGGGAAGACGACCTCGGGTTCCTCCCCGACATCACCGCGCACCTCGGGCAGACGGGGATCGAGTTCGTCCTCGCCCATGCGGAGGAAGGCGGGAGTGCGCCACTCGTCGGGGATGGATCCACAGCTTGAGACCGCCAAGGCGATGGCGGTCAGTGGCACCGCGAGGGCGGCAGCACGTCGGTGCATGAGTCACAACCTCTGATTTCCGGCTTAGGACAGAGTCACACTACCGAAAAGAGGGAGTTCGGCCACTCCTGACCGTGCCCGGACGCCACAGGCCCCGCCCACCGGGCTCTCCACCGTCCGCCGTCGCCCCGGGGGCCGTCCGCCGGGGGCACGGGGGCCGCCCCTCGACGGACGGTCCCCGCCTGTGCTTCTCCCCGTCCGGCGGGGCCGGCGCACGGTCCACAGGCCGCTCACATTCCGGCGATGAGCTTCTCCACCCGTTCGTCCACCGACTTGAAGGGGTCCTTGCACAGCACCGTGCGCTGTGCCTGGTCGTTGAGCTTGAGGTGCACCCAGTCCACGGTGAAGTCGCGGCGCTGTTCCTGGGCCCGGCGGATGAACTCGCCGCGCAGCCGGGCACGGGTCGTCTGCGGGGGCACCGACTTGGCCTCGAAGATCTTCAGGTCGTTGACCACCCGTTCCATCTGGCCGCGGTTCTGCATCAGGTAGAACAGGCCGCGGTCGCGGTGGATGTCGTGGTAGGTCAGGTCGAGCTGGGCCACCCGGGGCGAGGACAGGGACAGGTCGTGCTTGTCGCGGTAGCGCTCCAGCAGCTTGTACTTGGCCACCCAGTCGATCTCCCGGGAGACCAGGTCCAGGTTCTGGGTCTCCACCGCCTCCAGGGTGCGCTGCCACAGGTCCAGGACCCGCTTGCCGACGGCGTCGGTGCCGTGGCGGTCGACGTAGCCCTGGACCTTCTCCAGGTACTCGCGCTGGATCTCCAGGGCACTGGCCTCGCGGCCGTTGGCCAGGCGCACCTTGCGCCGCCCGGTCATGTCGTGGCTGACCTCGCGGATGGCCCGGATGGGGTTCTCCAGGGTGTAGTCGCGCATGACCACACCGGCCTCGATCATCCGCAGCACCAGGTCGGTCGAGCCCAGCTTGAGGAGGGTGGTGGTCTCGCTCATGTTGGAGTCGCCGACGATGACGTGCAGGCGGCGGAACCGCTCGGCGTCGGCGTGCGGCTCGTCACGGGTGTTGATGATGGGCCGCGAGCGCGTGGTCGCCGAGGACACGCCCTCCCAGATGTGCTCGGCCCGCTGGCTGACGCAGAACAGGGCGCCGCGCGGGGTCTGCAGCACCTTGCCGGCTCCGCAGATGATCTGGCGGGTGACCAGGAAGGGGATGAGGACGTCGGCCAGGCGGCCGAACTCGCCGTGCCGGCCCACGAGGTAGTTCTCGTGGCAGCCGTAGGAGTTGCCCGCCGAGTCGGTGTTGTTCTTGAACAGGTAGATGTCGCCGGCGATGCCCTCCTCGTGCAGGCGCTGCTCGGCGTCGACCTGCAGCCCTTCGAGGATCCGCTCGCCCGCCTTGTCGTGGGCCACCAGGTCCAGCAGGCTGTCGCACTCGGGGGTCGCGTACTCGGGGTGGCTGCCCACGTCCAGGTACAGGCGGGCTCCGTTGCGCAGGAAGACGTTGCTGCTGCGCCCCCAGGAGACCACCCGCCGGAACAGGTAGCGGGCCACCTCGTCGGGCGACAGTCTGCGCTGTCCCCGGAAGGTACACGTGACTCCGTACTCGTTCTCCAGCCCGAAGATCCGTCGTTCCACGCGGACTCACCAACTTCCCGTCACCGGGGTGCGGACGGCGGGGCCTCGCCGTCCACACCCGCGCCGCGGCGCGTCCCCGCGCCGCACCGTGATCATTGTTCGCAGGTCACTCGTTGGCCTCGTCCTCGGTGGTGTCGCCGCCCCCGGAGGCGGGACGGGCCGCCGCCTGCCCCTCCTCGATGAGCGAGGTCAGACGCCGTCCGTGGATGCGGCGGAACTTGCGGTGCTCCCTGGAGCGTTCCAGCACGGCGACCTCCAGGTTGGCGGCCTCCAGTTCGCGTTCCTCCCCGTTCTCCCTGGCCAGCGCGTGGGTGGCCGTGTTGAGGGCCGCGCTCAGGGGCGCGTCGGCGGCGAAGCGGTCCTTCAGGACCGTTCCGACGTGGTCGGAGGAGCCGCCGACCGCCACGAAGCCCTGCTCGTCGACGATGGAGCCGTCGAAGGTGATGCGGTAGATCTCGTCGTCGGCGGCGGTGTCGCCGACCTCGGCGACGACGATCTCCACCTCCCACGGCTTGAGGCTCTCGCTGAAGACGGTGCCCAGGGTCTGGGCGTAGATGTTGGCGAGCTGGCGCCCGCTGACGTCGCGCCGGTCGTACTGGTAGCCGCGCACGTCCGCGAAGCGGACGCCCATCAGGCGCAGGTTCTCGAACTCGGGGTAGCGGCCGACCGCGGCGAAGCCGATCCGGTCGTACAGTTCGCTGATCTTGTGGAGGGTGCGGGACATGTTGTCCGCCACCATGAGGATGCCGCCCTCGTACTGCAGGACGACGGCGCTGCGGCCGCGCGCGATGCCCTTGCGCGCGTAGTCCGCCTTGTCCTTCATCTGCTGTTCAGGGGCGACGTAGAACGGCATCGACACCGCGGATCGTTCCTTCGCTACTCGGGGAAAGTCTGGTGTGGGGCGGGGGCCGTGGTCAGCTCAGGCTGGCCGTGGGTCCGTCGGGATCGGCGGCCCGTGCCTCGACCATCTCCGTGGCCAGCCGGGCGACGTCCTCGGCGGGGATCCGCCGGTGTCCGTCCTCGGTGATGACATCGATGAGCGGGAAGATCTTGCGGTGCAGGTCCGGCCCGCCCGTGGCGGAGTCGTCGTCGGCTGCGTCGTAGAGGGACTCCAGCGCCACCTTGATCGCGGTGGTCTCGTCCAGGTCGTCGCTGTAGAGCTTCTTGATGGAGCCCCGGGCGTAGACCGAGCCCGAGCCGATGGAGTGGTAGCGGTGCTCCTCGTAGCGCCCGCCGACGGCGTCGTAGCTGAACACCCGCCCCTGTGCGGTGTTCTCGTCGAACCCGACGAAGAGGGGGATCATCACGAATCCCTGCATCGCCAGGCCCAGGTTGCCCCGGACCATCTGCGAGAGCTTGTTCGCCTTGCCCTCCAGGGTGAGCGAACGGCCCTCCATCTTCTCGTAGTGCTCCAGCTCGACCTGGTACAGGCGGGCCAGCTCGATACCGAACCCGGCCGATCCGGCGATCGCCACGGCCGAGAACTCGTCGGTGCGGAACACCTTCTCCATGTCGCGGTTGGCGATGACGTTGCCCTGGGTGGCCCGGCGGTCGCCGGCCAGGAGCACTCCCCCGGGGAAGGTCAGGGCGACGATGGTCGTCGCGTCAGGGGTGAGGTGCCCGGCCGCACCGCCCTCGGGGAGCCTGTGCCCGGGCAGCATCTCGGGGTGGACCGACGTGAGAAACTCCGTGAATGACGAGGTTCCCGCACTCATGAACGCGGCGGGCAACCGTCCGCCCTCGAACCCTGCGAACACGCGACTCCCTCCACTCGCGCCCCACCCCGGCATGGGGGCGGGTGGGGCGCCTGTTGTTCTTGTCTGCGACGGCCGAGCCGTACGCCCGGCCGTGAAACCGACCCTAGTCCTGTGCACGGTGGGGCTGGTGGTGCCCGAGTGCGCTGTCAGCGAACCACCACGGGCGGCTACTGTCCGCCCTTCTGGACGAACTGCCGCACGAAGTCCTCGGCGTTGCTCTCGAGCACGTCGTCGATCTCGTCGAGAATGTCGTCGACGTCCTCGTCCATCTGGTCCTTGCGTTCCTGGACGTCCGCCGCGGCCTCGGTCTCCTCGACCTCTTCGTCGCGGCGTGAGGCGTGCTTCTGACCGCCGGTGTCCTTCGTCGCCATCCTCGCTACCTCCCGTTCGGGGCCTTCGCCCTTATCTTGGCCCAACCACGAGCGGCTCAACCCACTTCCCGGGGCCCGATACCCGCAAGTTACCTCGCGTGTGTCGCGTGCGCGCGCACTCGGACCGCACCGGTGCCGCCTCCCGGGACGGACGCGGCGCTCAGTGGCCGTCGCGGCCCAGGCAGGCGGAGTGTTCGGCGCCCCCGGCCATGGCCTCCGCGCTCCGGCCCGCCCACTCCGCCCCGGAGCGGACGTCCCGGGGGGGTCGCGGGCCGTACGCGGTCGGCCCCGGGGGCGAAGCCCATCGGCGACCCGGCCATGTGCGCTGTGCGCACGCCCGGCAACCGCGCTGTACAAGCACCGCTGTCAACCTCGAGGCGCCCGGCCCCGGACCGCAGCACCCCCGGACGACTCGCGCGGCGCTCGACCGCACCCCTCTGACCTCAGGTATGACGGCGGTGTATCCACGCGGTCACGATCGGTACCCGGTACCTCTGACCGCATCCGGCCATCATGACCCCCTTGCGCACACGCGGTGCTCTCACTCCGTCACTACGTGCACGCGATAACGCAAGGTCAACCACTCGGTGGCTACGAGTAGTCATCACCAGAAATCCTCTGACCCGATCACCCCACCTCGAACTGCATGCTTTTACTCAATGCGGGTCTTTCGCCCACCAAAGTGTCGACCTAAGGTGGTGAATCGTTTACCGGATGTATCGGTGAATATCGGGAGCGAAAGGAACTCGCCTCCGATAAGGGGACAGCGCCCTCACCCGGGCGGTGCCCCCGTTCCCCCGCCAATCCCCCTTGGAGAGTAGGGATCAATGCGACCCTCCCCCGTTATCTCCGCAATCGGAACCGGCGCCCTGGCGTTCGGTCTCGCCCTCACCATGGCACCGGGAGCCCTGGCGGCACCGGCCGCCGCACCACAGGCCCCCACCCCCGACGACAACGCCTCGAGCATGCTCGAGGCCCTGGCCGACGACCTCGATCTGTCGACCCCACAGGCAGAAGAGCTCCTTGAGGCGCAGGATGCGGCACTGGACGTCGACGCCGAGGCCACCGAGGCCGCGGGCGACGCCTACGGCGGCTCCCTGTTCGACATCGACACCCAGGAACTCACCGTCCTGGTGACCGACGCCGACGCCGTCTCCGCGGTCGAGGCGGCCGGCGCCGAGGCCACCGTCGTCGACTACGGCCTCGACGGCCTCGAAGAGGTCGTCGAGGACCTCAACGCCACCGACACCCAGGAGGGTGTCGTGGGCTGGTACCCGGACGTGGAGAGCGACACCGTCGTCATCGAGGTCCTGAAGGGCTCCGACGCCGACGTCGACGCCCTGGTCGAGGCCGCGGGCGTGGACGAGTCCGCCGTCCAGGTCGAGGAGGTCACCGAGCAGGCCGAGACCTACGCCAACATCGTCGGCGGTCTGGCCTACTACATGGGCGGACGCTGCTCGGTCGGCTTCCCGGCCACCAACAGCTCCGGCCAGCCCGGGTTCGTCACCGCCGGCCACTGCGGCACCGTCGGAACCCAGGTCACCATCGGCAACGGCACCGGCGTCTTCGAGCGCTCGGTCTTCCCGGGCAACGACGCCGCCTTCGTCCGGGGCACGTCCAACTTCACCCTCTACAACCTCGTCTACCGCTACAACTCCGGCGGCTACCAGTCCGTGACCGGCACCTCCCAGGCGCCGATCGGCTCGGCCGTGTGCCGCTCGGGCTCCACGACCGGTTGGCACTGCGGCACCATCCAGGCCCGCAACCAGACCGTCCGCTACCCGCAGGGGACCGTCTACTCGCTCACCCGCACCAGCGTGTGCGCCGAGCCCGGCGACTCCGGCGGCTCGTTCATCTCCGGCACCCAGGCCCAGGGCGTCACCTCCGGCGGCTCGGGCAACTGCTCCTCCGGCGGGACGACCTACTACCAGGAGGTCGCTCCGATGATCAGCTCGTGGGGCGTGAACATCCGCACGAGCTGACCCGCACCACCCCGCACCATCCCCCGACGTCCCCGTCCGCGCCGCACGCGGGCGGGGACGTCCCCTGTCCGGGGACGAGCGCCTCACCCGGCCTCGTGCACGACCTCGCCGTCCAGGACGGTCAGCCACGCGCCCACCGTGCGCAGCCGGTCGGAGTCCATCGCCTCCACATCGGCGTCCAGGACCACCAGGTCGGCCAGGTGGCCCGGCCGCAGCGCCCCCAGGCGGTCCTCCACCCCCAGCGCGTGGGCGGCGTCGAGGGTGTGCGCGCGCAGCGCCTCGTGCAGGGTCACCGCCTGGTCGGCACCGATCTCCAGCCCCTCCCGGGTGGTACGGCACACCGCGTTGGCGACGGTGTCCATCGGGCGCAGGCTGGAGACGAAGGAGTCGCTGGAGAGGACGGGCCGCAGCCCCAGGTCGATCTCCTCGCGCATGGGCTGGAGCCGGTGCGCGCGCTCGCCCAGCCGGCGCAGGAAGTCGCCACCGCTGTCGTGCAGGAAGTTGGGCTGGTTGACCGGGATCACCCCGTGGTCGGTGAAGCGCTTGGCCTGCTCCGGGGTGGGGTAGCCGCAGTGCTCCACCCGCGGGCGCGCGTCCGGCCCCGAGACCCGCGCGGCCGAGGCGATCGCGGCCAGGGTGTGCTCCATGGCCGCGTCTCCCTGGGTGTGGATCGCGACCTGCCACCCCTCCCCCGCCGCACGGGTGACCAGGTCCACCAGCCGGTCCGGGTCGTGGTAGAGGCTGCCGGCGAACTCGCCGTGCTCACCGTAGGGAACGGAGAACTTCGCGGTCCCGCCGAGCAGCGTGCCGTCGGAGTAGAACTTCATCCCGGTCAGCCGCAGCCAGTCGTCGCCGAAGGGACTGGCGAGTCCCGCGCTGGTGAGCGCGTCGAGCTGGTGCGACAGGGGCATGCCGAACGTACGCAGCGGCAGCGTCCCCGCCGCGCGGGCCGCCCGGTACACCCTCAGCTCGCGGGCGGAGACCTGCGGGTCGCACACCGTGGTCACACCGGCGGACAGGTACGGCCCGGCCGCGTCGGCGAGCCAGCCCAGGAGCTGGTCGGCGGGCAGGGCGGTGTGGAAGTTGGGGCCGTGGCAGCCGATGTCCACGGCCAGTGGCAGCAGCAGTTCCATGGCCGAGTCCAGCACCATGCCCGTCAGCCGGCCCGCCTCGTCTCGGACGAACGAGCCCCCGGCCGGGTCGGTGACGTTCTCGGTGATCCCGCTCCAGGCCAGCGCCGCGGAGTTGACCACCGCCTGGTGGCCGGAGACGTGGTAGACGATCACCGGGTGCTCGTCGGTGGCCTCGTCCAGATGGCGGCGGGTGGGCCGCCCGCCCGGGAACTTGGCGTCGTCCATGTGGAAGGCGCGGATCCACTGGCCCGCCGGGGTGCGGGCGGCCTCCTGCGCGACCACGCGGACCAGGTCGGCGGCGCTGCCCACCCGCGGGTAGCCCGCGTCCACGGCGGCCAGGGACTCCGCCGTGGACAGCAGGTGGTTGTGGGGGTCGATGAAGCCGGGGAGGACGGTGCGGCCGCCCGCGTCCACCTCCACCGCCCCGGGGCCCGCCGCGGCGCGGGCCTGCTCGGCGGTCCCGACGAGTCGGACCCTCCCCTCCCGCACGGCCACGGCGGCGGCCCTGGGATTGGCGTCGTCCATGGTCAGGACGCTGGCGTTGTGGATCAGCAGAGCGGACACGGGCGAGTTCTCCTCCTCGTGGCGGGGGCCGCCGACGTTCCGGCGGCCGTGGAAACGTCTCAGGCGGCCAGCAGTTCGGCGTCCCGGTGGCGCGGCGCCCTGCGCAGGCACACGATGCTCACCAGCGCCATCACGACCAGGAGTCCGACGACGGACAGGATGCTGCCGGTCGCGGCGTACAGCGCCGTGCACACCAGCGGCGAGAGCCCGCCGAACAGGGCGCCGGCCACCTGGTAGGCGATCGAGATCGCCGTGTAGCGCACCCGGGGCGGGTACATCTGGGCGAGCACGCGCGCGATCGGCCCGTAGACGGTGGCCATCGCCAGGCGCATGGCGCACAGCATGATCAGGATCAGCGCGGTGCTGCCGGTCGACATGACCAGGAACTGCGGCAGCGCGAGGACGGCCACGGCCGCCAGGCCCACGGTGACCACGCGCACGGTGCCGAAGCGGTCGCCCAGCCAGGACACCCCCAGAGTGGCGACCAGCTCCACGAAGGCCGCCAGGGTCAGCCCGTTGAGGATGACCTGTTCGCTGATACCGACTTCGGTGACCCCGTAGGCCTGCAGGAACGTGGTGACGATGTAGTAGCCGCCCACGGCGACCGGCAGGACGCCGATACCCAGCAGCAGCGAACGCCAGGAGGTGCGCACCGCCTCGCGCACGGGCAGGCCCTCGGGCTCGTCCGGCCCCTCCTGGGCCGCGGCGAAGACCGGGGACTCCTCCACCTTCAGGCGGATGACCAGGCCCACCAGGACCAGCACGACGGAGGCCAGGAACGGAAGGCGCCAACCCCAGGTGTAGAGAAGGTCGGCGTCCCAGGCGGTGATGAGTCCGAACGATCCGGTCGCCAGCAGCGCTCCGGCGGGGTTGCCGAGCTGGGCGAAGGAGCCGTAGAAGGTCTTGTGCTCCTCCGGCGCGTGCTCCACGGCCATCAGGACCGCGCCGCCCCACTCCCCGCCCACGGCGATGCCCTGGACGAAGCGCAGGACGACCAGGAGCAGCGGCGCCACGAACCCGGCCTGCTCGTAGGTGGGCAGCAGGCCGACGCAGAACGTGGCCGTTCCCATCATCAGCAGGGTGACGACCAGGGCCGACCTGCGGCCCAGCCGGTCACCGAAGTGTCCGAAGACGATGCCGCCCAGCGGTCGGGCGAAGAAGCCGACCGAGAACGTCGCGAACGACGCCATCAGGCCGACCACGGGGTCGACGCCCTCGGGGAAGAACGTGGTCGCGAAGACCAGGCTCGCGGCGGTGGCGTAGATGTAGAAGTCGAACCATTCGATCGTCGTACCGACGAAGGCCGCCGTCGCCGCCCGCGCGGGGTGCGCGGACGTGAGGGATGTGCGGTGTGTCATGGGGGTCCTCCGTTCGTGGCTGCGGGCCACGGCTGTGATGGTGCGACGGTAGTCACCACCCGCCACCGCACGCAGGGCCGAAGTGCACATGGCACTCTGTGACTGATGTGCATGCCGCACAACACCGGGAGGCCGACGTGATCACCCCTCGCGACATCACCCGCGCGCCGGACCTGGAGGTCAGGGCGGTGGCCGGCCGTGCCGGGCTCGACCGGCCGATCCGCTGGGCGCACGTGACCGAACTGCACGACCCCGTCCACTGGCTCCGGGGCGGCGAGCTCGTCCTGACCGCCGGCATCGGCCTGGGCGCCGCCGACGCCGACCGGCGCGCCTACGTCCGCCGCCTGCACGAGGCCGGGTGCGTCGGCCTGGGCGTGGCACTGGACGGCCCCGGCGCCACCGTCCCGCCCGCCGTCCTCGCCGAGGGCGACCGCCTGGGCCTGCCCGTCCTCAGCGTGGAGGGCGAGACCCCCTTCATCGCCGTGGTCGAGGCCGTGGCCGCCCACCACGCCGCCGAGCGAGGCCGGGCCCAGAGCCACGTGCTCACCGCCCAGGACGCCATGGCCCGCGCCGCCCTGCGCTCGGGCCCGGCCGGAGTCGTCACCACCCTGGCCGCCTCCACCGACGGACAGTCGCTGCTGTTGGACCGCAACGGCATGACCAGCGCCGCCGCCCCGGCCACCGAGCAGCCCTGGCATCGACTCGTGCGCTCCACGGTGGCCGGCGCCGGACGGCGGCCGCGCGGCATGGCGGTGCTCGACGACGAGGGGGCGGCGGTCCTGCTCCAGAACCTGGGACCGGCCGGACGGACGCTCGGATGGCTGGCCCTGTCCTGCGGGTCCGAGGTCACACCGCACACCAGGATGCTCGCCAACCACGCCGCGTCCCTGCTCGCGGTGGACCTGCTGCACTCACGCGACACCCGGCGCGCACTGCACCACCAGCGCGCGCCCCATCTGGCGGCGGCGGTCTCCGGCCGCGCCGCGCCCCCGCTGACACTGCCCGACCCGCCCTGGGAGGTGGTGTGCCTGCCGAGCGAGGAGCCCCGTGCCCTGATGGACGAGGCGGCCGACGCCCTGTCCGACGTGCTCGGCGCCACCGACGCGGCCGACCGCGCCGGGTTGTGCGCACTGGCCGACGCGGTCGTGGCGGTCCTGCCCGCCGGAACGGGCGCGCACGCCGGGGAGCGCCTGCTGCGCGCGCTCGCGGACGTGCCGAACGGACCCCGGGGCGCGGGCGCCTGCGGCGCCCGCCGGACCTCCGATCTGCCCTCCGCGCTGACCAGGGCCCGCCAGGCCGCATCGGAGGGCTACCGCAACGCCGACGAGGCCGACGCGTGGGACCTGTTCCGCTCGGCGGTGCCGCGGGAGGGCGCTCGGGCCTTCACCGAGTCCGTACTGGGCTCCCTGCACGACCACGACGGCCGCCACGGCACCGACCTCGCGCACACGCTGCTGCACTACCTCGACCACGGGGCGCAGGTCGAGGCGGCCGCGCGTGACCTGGGGGTGCACCGCAACACCCTGCGGTCCCGGCTCCGCACGGCCGAGCGCGTCCTGGGGCGCCCGCTGGACGCGCCGCGCACCCGCCTGGAACTGTGGACGGCTCTGAGCCTGACCCCCATGCCCTGCCGCGACCGGACCTGGCACTCCTGACCCGCACGGGAACATCCGGGCGGTGGCGTGTGTCACAGGGGGTATGGAACCTCGGGATCCGGGCCGACCGCCCCCGAGAACTCCGCGCCGACTCACCTTCGTGGTGGCGGCGACGGTGGCCGTGCTCCTGGCCGCGGCCGCCGGCACCGCGCTGGCGGTCACCCTGTCGCCCCTGTGGACGCAGCAGCGTCAAGTCGCGGTGGAGGAGGCCACACCGCCGCCGGAGCCGGAGGCGGCTCCGCCCACCCGGCCGCCCGCACCCGACCCCCCGACCGCGAGCGACACCGCCGAAGCGGTTCCCGAGTCCGTGCCGCCGGAGGCCTACGACGGCACCAGCACCCGTGTCGGCACCCTGCTGCTGCAGGTGGAGCGGTGCTACACCGACACCCACATCACCGACGGATTCGCCTACGAGGACGACGCCCCCGCAGGCATGGAGTTCCACATCTTCCGGCTCACCGTCACCAACGAGGGCAACGCGCCGACCGCCTTCGACACCGAGGGGACCGTCGGAACGACCACCGACGGCCGGGTCCTGCGGCACGACCCCGACGCGGAGTTCACCGTCGCCTGGGACTACTTCTGGGACGACATCGAACCAGGTGCCTCCGTGACCTCCTACGTCCTCTTCACCGCTCCCACCGGAACGGAGTTCACCGAGATCCTGGTCTCCGGCGAGGGACTCCTCGAACCCGACCGGTAGCCCCCACACGCCCTACCGGGGACACCCTCGCGGCGGACCGGACCTCTCCCCGTGAGCCCCCGTGTCCCGCGACCGGCTCAGCTCCGGCGCCGCCCCACGACCGCGCAGGCCACCGCGGCGGCCAGGCACAGCAGGCCCGCGGGGACGAACACCAGCTGGGCCAGGCCCGCGCCGATGTTGGCCCCGATGACCGGTGCCGTCGCGATCGCCCACCAGGCACCGGCCATGAGCGCGATCGGCACCAGGCACGCGACCGCCAGGCCCCGCTCCCGGCCGAGCCGCCCCGCCGCCACGGTACGCACCAGGAGCACGGCCGCCACCAGTGCCAGGGCCAGGCCGACGGGCCCGACCACGGCCTCCGCCCAACCGGGCAGAGGCAGGGGCTCGACCGCGTAGTCGGCCTCACCCAGGGCGAAGCCCCCGGCCCGGGCCTCCTCCGCGGCCGGCGTGTGCACCAGCCACCAGGACGCGGCGGCCGATCCCGCCAGCAGGACGGCGGCCCACACGCCACTGACGGGAGAGAAGCCGGCGGAGGAGCGAGGGGAGGCGGTGTCGTTCATAGGGACATCGTGCCGCGCCGCCGCGCGCACCGCCTGAGTACCGGCACTCAGCCCGGACCGCGCGGCGGGCGGTCACCGTGCCCGGGGCGGGCATCCGCCCCACGCCCTAGGGCCTGTTTGGAAAGTCAGAGCCATTCGTTGATGGCAGCGATCTGGACGGTGGCCTCGTAGCGAAGGGCGAGCTTGTCATAGCGCGTGGCCACCGCCCGGTTGCGTTTGAGCCGGTTGATCCCGCACTCCACCGCGTGCCGGGCCCGGTAGTCGACCTTGTCGAAGCCGGGCGGACGACCCCCACTCCGCCCCTTGCGTTTGCGGTTGCGCACCCGGTCGGCGGGTTCGGGAATCGTCGCTCTGATCTTGCGTCTGCGCAGGTAGGCACGGATCTTCTTCGAGCTGTAGGCCTTATCCGCGCGTACCCGCACCGGCCGGGTGCGCGCCGGACCACTGCGATCCCGCCCCGCCACGCGGATACGTTCCATGACCGGCTCGAACTGAGGGGCGTCCCCGCGCTGGCCGGCCGTGACCACCACCGACAAGGGCTTTTGGCGCTGCTCGCAGGCCAGGTGGATCTTGGTGGTCCACCCGCCCCGCGAGCGTCCCAGAGCGTGGTCGTCGGGCTCGTCCGTTTCGTGATCTGGGCCCTCCCCCTTTTCGCGGCTCCGGCGGCGTGCTGGTGGGCGCGCACGATGGTGGAGTCGACGTTGACCTGCCAGGTGATCAGGCCCGCCGCGTCGGCCAGGGCGCGCAGGGCGTCCAAAATTCGGGCCCAGGTGCCGTTGCGGGTCCAGCGGCGGAAGAGGTCGTAGACGCTCTGCCAGGGGCCGTAGCGCTCGGGTACGTCGCGCCAGGGGGCGCCGGCCCGCACCCGCCAGCGGATGCCGTTGATCAGGGTGCGCTTGGAGCGCGAGGGCGGACGGCCGGTGGCCGGCACGGGCAGGAGCGGTTCGAGCACAGACCATTGGGCGTCGGTGAGGTCACCGCGCCCGGGGCCGGGTAGGGTCACAGCGAAGCCTTCGGTGGGCTTGGTCTTCTTGGTCGTTGACTGATCTACCGAAGGCTTCGCCTATGTGCGGGGTGACACGCCTGGCGTGACCAGATCGGTGCTTTTGCCCCTGATCACACCAGTTACCAAACAGGCCCTAGCCCCGACCGGAGCCCGTGAGCACCGCGACCAGGTCGGCCGCCGTCGGCGAGTTGTCCAGCAGGGCGCCCACGTGCTCCTTGGTGCCCCGGGTCGGTTCCAGGGTGGGGACCCGCTGCAGGGAGTCGTAGCCCGGCAGGTCGAAGATCACCGAGTCCCAGGAGGCCGCCGCGACCTCGTCGGCGTACTTGGCCAGGCAGCGGCCGCGGAAGTAGGCCCGGGTGTCCTCCGGCGGCTCGGTGACCGCGCGCTGGACCTGCCGCTCCTCCAGCAGGCGCGTCATGCGCCCGCGCGAGGCCATGCGGTTGTAGATCCCCTTGTCCGCCCGCACGTCCGAGTACTGCAGGTCCACCAGCTGCAGGCGCGGGTGCGACCAGTCCAGGGAGTCGCGCGAGCGGTAGCCCTCCAGCACCTTGAGCTTGGTCACCCAGTCCAGCTCACCGGACAGGCTCATCGGATCCGAACCCAGACGCGTCAGGACCGACTCCCAGCGGTCCAGCACGTCGGCGGTGTCGGGGTCCACGTCGGTGCCGAACCTGTCCTCGACGTACTTGCGCGCCTGGTCCAGGTACTCGCCCTGCAGCTCCAGCGCCGTCATGCGCCGCCCGTCGCGCAGCCGGACCCGGTGGGTCAGGCCGGGGTCGTGCGAGACCGCCCGCAGGTCGGCCACCGGGGTCTCCAGCGACAGGTCCACGCTGAGGAACCCGTCCTCGATCATCGACAGCACCAGTGCCGTACTGCCCAGCTTCAGGTACGTGGACAGCTCGCTCATGTTGGCGTCGCCGATGATCACGTGCAGCCGGCGGTACCGGTCCGGGTCGGAGTGGGGCTCATCGCGCGTGTTGATGATGGGGCGCTTGAGCGTGGTCTCCAACCCCACCTCGACCTCGAAGAAGTCCGCGCGCTGGGAGATCTGGAACCCCGACCCCTGCCCGTCCGCGCCGATGCCGACCTTGCCCGCCCCGCACACGACCTGCCGCGAGACGAAGAAGGGGATCAGGTGCCGCACGATGTCGCCGAACGGCGTCGACCGGCTCATCAGGTAGTTCTCGTGACAACCGTAGGAGGCGCCCTTGTTGTCGGTGTTGTTCTTGTACAGCTGGATCGGCTCGATGCCCGGTGTGGCGCTCGCGCGAGCCGCCGCGTCGGCCATCACCCGCTCCCCGGCCTTGTCCCACAGGACCGCGTCCATCGGGTTGGTGACCTCGGGCGCCGAGTACTCCGGGTGAGCGTGGTCGACGTACAGCCGCGCACCGTTGGTGAGGATGACGTTGGCCAGCCCCAGGTCCTCGTCGGTGAGCTGCGTGGGGTCGGCGACCTCACGCGCCAGATCGAACCCGCGGGCGTCGCGCAGCGGGTTCTCCTCCTCGAAGTCCCACCGGGCACGCCGGGCCCGGGCAGCGGACGCCGCCAGATAGGCGTTCACCACCTGGGTGGAGGTGACCATCGCGTTGGCCCCGGGGTTGCCGGGAACGGAGATCCCGTATTCGGTCTCGATACCCATAATCCGCCGCACACTCATGATGAGAGGTTATCCGCCGGGGACCGGTCTTGAACGTTTCGGCGCCGATTGTGGCTCAAGTGCCGTCTTCTTGGGCGTTTCGTCCCCGCGCCCCCAGATCCCTTTTTCTCGCAGGTCGGACGGGCTTGGTCCGAATCCCGGAACGACACGCCCCAGGCGGGGGCCGAAGGTCGGTACCGGACCCGACGCCGCCCGCGAACGCAGGCCGTGACCAGGGCGTGGACGGCTCGGGGCACGGACGGCCCGGGGCCCGGCCTCCGGGGCCGCCACGTCCGTGCGAGCCCACGGAATCGGGCCGCCCCGCCGCCCGGCACGGCGAAGGCCTTCGAGTGCCACGGACACGAGCGCCACGGTGCACTCCACGACCCCTCACAGTCACGGGGCCGCTGTCGTGCTCAAGGGGTGACGACCAGGCGAGCCGCTCTCTCCGCCCATACCGGGCTCCGACTCCGAGGCCGGAGGCGAACCTCCGTCAGAGGGGTCTGGCCCGAACTCCACCCAGGAGAATACCTGAGTGTTACTGTCTGACTACCCAATGTCACGAGAATGGGTTCCGGCAACCCTTCCTCGAACATGCGAACCATCCATGACACCTCTCCCTGATCCACAGGATCGACGGTGGCCACGGCCCGCGCGGCCGCAGCCACCGCCCATCAGGGAGGGGACGAACGCGCTGCGAGACGGGATGTGCACCGCCACGCGGCAACCGACAGCAAAGAGGACACGTGTTCAACAAGGCATTCATCAGGAACGCGATCGACCGGAGCGCCGAGAACGGCGTCGACCGCCGCCGACTCTTCCGGGCGGCGGGCGCGGCAGGCCTGGGGGTCGGCGCCACTGGACTCCTGGGCACCATGCCCGCCTCCGCTGAAGAGGAGGGTTCCGGCGGTCCCAGTGACGCCGCCATCCTGAACTTCGCTCTCAACCTGGAGTATCTCGAAGCCGAGTTCTACCTGAGGGCGGTCACCGGTGAGGGGCTGCCAGACCAGAGCATCGGCGGCAAGGGCTACGTCGGTGAGGTGTCGGGTGGCCGCAAGGTGGCCTTCAAGACCAAGCTGGTGCGCCAGTACGCCGAGGAGATCGCCGCTGACGAGCGCGCCCACGTGGACTTCCTCCGCGGCGCCCTCGGGTCCGCGGCCGTCGCCCGGCCGACCATCGACATCGACGCGGCCTTCACCGCCGCTGCACAGGCCGCCGGTCTGATCCAGCCCGGTCAGCGGTTCGACGCCTACGCCAACGAGGACAACTTCCTTCTGGCGGCCTACATCTTCGAGGATGTCGGCGTCACCGCCTACAAGGGTGCGGCCCCGCTCGTGGACAACAAGACGTTCCTGGAGGCGGCGGCCGGAATCCTGGCCGTCGAGGCCTACCACGCGGCGAACATCCGCGTCGCGCTGCTGGCCCGTGGGCTGGAGGCCCAGTCCCTGGCCATCTCCGACGCGCGCGACAGCCTCGACGGTGACGCCGACCTCGACCAGGGCGTCGTCAACGGTTCGGGTGGGGCCAACATCGTTCCGACCGACCAGAACGGCATCGCGTTCAGCCGCAGTGCCGGACAGGTGCTCAACATCGTCTACCTGACGCCGGACCAGGCCACCTCCGGCGGCTTCTTCCCCGACGGTGTGAACGGGTCCATCAACCAGAGCGGCGACAACGGCTAGCCACCATGCCGTTCAGTGGAGGGATAGGGGGCGGGCGAACCATCTCCGTTCCGGACCACTGAATACACACGCAAGGGGTCTCCTGGCGCGACGACCGCACCCCACACCGGCCGCATCCGGAGATCCCCTTACTGGACCGTCGTTTCGTTCCGGGTTTATTGAGGACTCCGATGAACCCGGAACGACACACTTTTCCGACTTCCGTGAGACCGATCGTCTGACGCCCAGGTCCGCCACCATCCAGGTGGAGCGGTACACCGATCTCCACACCACCGCATACTGGCCATCTCATTGAGAATCGGCGGGTCACTCATACGGTTGCGCGCATCTGCTGCAGATAGCCCAGTTCCTCGCGGACGGAGCAGCCGGTCGCGGATCCTGGTCCTGACGGTACCCAGCGGCACCTGCAAACGTTCGGCGAGCTGCCGATGGGTTGAACCGTCATAGAACGCAAGGGTGAGGGCGCGGGTCCTCGTCCCGGTCGGCCTGAACACCGGCCGACGATCTGTCGCGGGCAGCACACGCTCGGGGTTCAGGACTCCCGGGTCAGCTTCGCGTAGACCACGGTGTTGTTCCGGTAGCTGCGCGTGTCCTCGTCGAACCGGCCGCCGCACGTGATCAGCCGCAGTTCGGCAACGCCGCCGGTGGGTCCGTAGACCCGTTCGGTCGGGAAGTCGTCCTTGGGGTACTGCTCGACCGCGTACACGGTGAAGACGGCCGTGGTCCCGTCGGTGCGCTCGACCCGGACCGTGTCCCCGGATTCGAGTTCCTCCAGGCGGTGGAACACGGCCGGTGCGGTCCGCGAGTCGACGTGGCCGCCGATGACCGCCGGGCCCGCCTGCCCCGGCGAGGGCCCGTGCTCGTACCAGCCCACCGCAGCGTAGTCGCGGGGTGCCTCGATCTCCCCGTCCCGTTGCAGTCCCAACCGGACCAGGCCGTTGACGTCCACGTCGATCGCCCCGATCTCCAGCCCTACCGGCTCGGAGTGCGGTAGCGCCCGCGCGAGTGCTTCCGGTGGGGGCGGGGAGTGGCGCGTCCGTGATTCCACTCCGGTGCTCCGCTGGGTCTGGACGCTGTCGCTCACCGGTGGAGCCGTGTCCTCGTCCGGGGCCAGGGCCAGCGCCATGAGCAGGACTCCCCCGGTCGCGGCCACGGTGATGGCCACCGCAGGAGCCCTGCGGCGGCCACCCGTGGCACGTGTCCCCTCAGCGCTCATCGACCGAGCCCGTGGACGGCGCGTGCCCGCTCATGTCAGTGTCCCTGGACCATGCGCCGACGGACCAGGAACCCCGCACCCGCACCGGCCGCGGCCAGCAGGGCCGCACCGGAACCGAGCATCAGGGCGTCAGGCCCCTGGGATCCGGTGCCGCCGCCGCCAGCGGCCATACCGCCCTCGGGCGCCGGCGTGAGCCTGCCGCACGTGGACGGGTCGGTGGCCTCAGCGGGCAGCTCCGGGTCCAGGTCGCTCTCGCCACCGCCGTCCATGTCGTACTCGCCGTTGCCGTTGTAGTCCAGACCGTGCTGGACGATCACTGCCTCACCGGCCCTGATCGAGGAGGCCACGTCCTCGGGAACCTCGAAGGTCCGGTGGTAGGAGACGCTCCCGTCGGCCTCGGCGGCAGGGAAGCGCTCGACCGCCAGGGCGCTGTCGGGCGAGGTGTCGCCCTCGGTGGTCAACGAGGTCTTGATCCCCCCGTAGGAGGGCTGCCCCTCGGTGGTGCTGAGGCGGTCGTCGTCCTCGATGTCGTCAGCGGCGTCCGGGCCCGGGCACATGTTCGTGCCGCCGATGTGGAAGTGCTGGGCGTGCGGCTGCTCGGCCAGCAACCCGGACGACTCGATCTCGACGGTGACACTGGTGCCCTCGATCATCACCGTGGAGGTGCCCCGGGCGCCGGAGTCGTTGAGCGCGCTGAGATCGGCGTGCAGCGTCATCGACTCCTCGGCCGAGGCCGGGGCCGCGGCGGTGAGCACACCGATGGGCAGAGCGAACGCCAGCAGGGCCAGCTTCCCGTTCTTCATGGATCCTCCCTCGAAACAGCCCCGACTCCAGTGTGGAACCAGGGCGGTGAGATGAGCGTCCCGGCCACATACCCCCACTAAAAACGCCACATACTTCATTATCCAGAACATGGAATCTTCTTTGCCCCCCAGAAACTCAAAACTCCATGAACCGTATATCTCCCTTAGGTCAAATCTCCCCTGACCTCCGGGGCGATTTCCCGCCCCTCGGGGCCACATGGAGAACCCGATCAGTAAATGGGGCAGCACCAGAACCCGGCTTCGTTGAATGGTGAACCATTCGACCCCAGGTCGAACTCTTGTCCGAAGGCCGCCCTGGTACGCAGAGACCATGCGCGGCGTTCCGGTAGATCTACCTTCAGGTAGAAATAATCCGCTACTGCACTGGCGTCCGGAGTGGGATCCGCGAAGCTCCATTCCTGATCCAATCTCAGATTGGACTGTTGCTGAACTGCATCGATATTTCCGAGTTGATGGAGCCGCTGGTATTACGCGAGTACGTGCACAATCGATACCGCCTCGCTCCTGATCAAGACGATCAGTGTGTGTCCCGACTTCGTGGGTGACACACAACGGGCACCAGGGCTCTCATCCCACTGGTTCTCGTTCCCGGCTGGCTTCACGGTCGGTAAGAGCACGGTCTCTCGGATGTTCCTGCAGGTGAAGGAGGGCGGTCGATGCCGACTCCGACGCCGACGGGCGGCGGCATGCCGTCCTCGAACGCCTGAAGGAGGTCCTCATCGAGCTGCATGGCTTCGGGGTCCTGCCTGTCCCGTCGGCCGCTGCTTCCCCACGTAACCGACATCCGAGATCTTTTCCCCATCCCGACCAAACCGCCCCTCCCACAGCCCCGAATGCAGGTTAGGAGCCTCAAAGAAGCGTGTGGCCACACGCGCTCCCGCGCACGAAAGGAACGACAGTGAAGACCAGAAAGCTCGCACCGCTCACCATCGCCCTGCCGCTCGGCCTCTCGATGGGGCTGTTCGCGGCCACGCCCGCCAGTGCCGCGGAGACGTGGACCTTCCAGGGCAACCTCGGCCAGCTCAACGACTCCGGAACCAGTGGTCAGGCCTGGGTGGAGATCGAAGGCAACACCGCCGACATCACCGTCAACGTCAACGGTGCTGTGGCCGGCTCGCCGCACGCCCAGCACATCCACATCGGCGGCCAGGGCGTCTGCCCGACCATGGACGCCGACGAGGACGGTGACGGCATCCTCTCCACCCCGGAGGGCCAGGACTCCTACGGCCAGGTCAAGGTCTCCCTCACCACGGAGGGCGACACCGGCGCGGACAGCGCGCTGGCTGTGGACCGCATGCCCAGCGGAGACAGCTACACCTACGAGCGCACCGTCGAACTGCCCGACGACGTTGTCCAGGACATCAGCGACGGGAATGCCTCCGTCGTCGTGCACGGCATCGACGCCAACGGCGACGGTGAGTACAGCGGCGACGCCACGAGCCCGCTGAACGAGGAACTGCCGCTGGAGGCCACCGCCCCGGCGGCCTGCGGCGAACTGCAGCTCAGTCCGCAGGAGGGCATGGACACCGGCAAGGGCGGCATGGCCGACCAGGGCACGAACGCCGGCCTGGTGGGTCTCAGCGGCGCGCTGGCGGCCACAGCCGCGGGCGGCTTCGTCCTCGCCCGGCGTCTGCGCCACAACAGCTGATCGGTAGACGGAACGAGGAGGGGCGGTCCCTATGACCGAGAGCGCGTATCAGTCACGGCCTCGGCCGGGCGGCCGTCGCGGCACCAGTGTCGCGACGGCCGCGGGGGCGATCGCCTTGCTCGCCGTGCTGGCCGCCGGATGCGGGCAGACGCCCGCTACCGGCGGCCAGCCGAGCCCGGAGGCGTCGGCGTCCCCACCCAGTGCTGCCTCCAGTGATGCGGTCGATACTGCCGGGGAGGGCGATACCGAGACACTGCCCCGTTCGGCGCCGACCGGTCTGCAGATCCCCGCCATCGGCGTCGACACGAGCCAGACCGTCGCGTTGGGCACCCAGGAGAACGGGCAGATCGAGGTGCCAGAGGGCGACAGCACCGTCGGCTGGTACGAGGGCGGCCCCACACCGGGTGAGTTCGGCCCCGCCCTGATGGGCGCCCACGTCGATTCCGAGTCCGGGCCCGCGCTGTTCTACAGGCTCGCCGACCTCACCGGTGGCGAGGAGGTGCGGGTGGTCCGCGAGGACGGCGTGACCGCTGTGTTCACCGTCTACTCCGTCGAGCAGTACCCCAAGGACGCGTTCCCCACGCGCAAGGTCTACGCGCCCACCGAGCACCGGGCCGAACTGCGCCTGGTCACCTGCGGCGGCACCTTCGACGAGGAGACCGGCCACTACCGGGACAACATCGTCGCCTACGCCAGCATGACGGGTGTGGCATGACCTGACGGGGAACGGTGGCCATCTGGGATCATGCGTCGCCGCCTCGTCCGCCCGCGAGCAGGAACCGCGGGCGCCAGTGCGTCCACCCCTGGGACGGGCACTGGCCGCAGAGAACGGCTGGGATCGCTCATGGCCCATCCGATCCTCAGGATTCCGCCACCACCCCGCCATCACGGGGCCCAGAAACAACCGGCACGAAGAGGGGCCGACCGGAAGTCCGGTCGGCCCCTCAAGGCGCTCGCAGAGTGCGTTCCTACAGGTACTGACCCGTGTTGGCGACGGTGTCGATGCTGCGCCCGGCGTCGGCGCCCTTCTTGCCGGTCACCAGGGTCCGGATGTAGACGATGCGCTCGCCCTTCTTACCGGAGATGCGTGCCCAGTCGTCGGGGTTGGTGGTGTTGGGCAGGTCCTCGTTCTCACTGAACTCGTCGACGCAGGCCTGCAGCAGGTGCGAGACCCGGATGCCCTTGGCCTGGGCGTCGATGAAGTCCTTGATGGCCATCTTCTTCGCCCGCGAGACGATGTTCTCGATCATCGCGCCGGAGTTGAAGTCCTTGAAGTACAGGACCTCCTTGTCCCCGTTGGCGTAGGTCACCTCCAGGAACCGGTTCTCCTCGCCCTCGGTGTACATCCGTTCCACGACCCGCTGGATCATGGCGTCCACGGTGGCCTTGGCGGAGCCGCCGTGCTCGGCCAGGTCCTCGTCGTGCAGCGGCAGGTCGGGAGTGATGTACTTGCCGAAGATGTCGCGGGCCGCCTCCGCGTCGGGCCGCTCGATCTTGATCTTGACGTCCAGACGGCCGGGCCGCAGGATCGCCGGGTCGATCATGTCCTCGCGGTTGGAGGCGCCGATGACGATGACGTTCTCCAGCCCTTCGACACCGTCGATCTCACTGAGCAGCTGCGGCACGATCGTGTTCTCCACGTCGGAGGACACGCCCGAGCCGCGGGTGCGGAAGATCGAGTCCATCTCGTCGAAGAACACGATGACGGGCGTACCCTCGGAGGCCTTCTCCCGTGCCCGCTGGAAGACCAGGCGGATGTGCCGCTCGGTCTCACCCACGTACTTGTTGAGCAGCTCCGGGCCCTTGATGTTGAGGAAGAAGCTCTTGCCCACGTCACGGCCGGTCCGCTCGGAGACCTGCTTGGCCAGGGAGTTGGCGACCGCCTTGGCGATGAGCGTCTTGCCGCACCCGGGGGGCCCGTACAGCAGCACGCCCTTGGGCGGGCGCAGCTGGTGCTCGTAGAACAACTCCTTGTAAAGGTAGGGCAGTTCGACCGCGTCGCGGATCATCTCGATTTGTCCCGACAGGCCACCGATGTCGGTGTAGGCGATGTCGGGGACCTCTTCGAGGATGAGTTCCTCGACCTCGGACTTGGGGATGCGCTCGTAGACATAGCCCGAACGCGGCTCCAACAGCAGCGAGTCGCCGGGTCGGACCGCTTCGTCCCGCAGCGGCTCGGCCAGGCGTACGATCCGCTCCTCGTCGTGGTGGGAGATCACCAGCGCGCGCTCGCCGTCCTCAAGGATCTCCTTGAGCATGACGACCTCGCCGACGGTCTCGAACGACTCCACCTCGACGACGTTGAACGCCTCGTTGAGCATGACCTCCTGCCCCGGACGCAGGGCGTCCAGGTCAACGGAGGGACTGACGTTCACCCGCATCTTGCGACCGTTGGTGAAGATCTCGACGGTCTCATCCTCGCGCGACCCCAGGTAGACGCCGAACCCGGACGGCGGTTGCGCCAGCCGGTCGACCTCCTCCTTCAGTGCCACGATCTGTTCGCGCGCCTCCTTGAGAGTGGAGACGAGCCGCTCATTCTGTCCGTTCGCAGCGGCGAGGTTGGCCTGGGCCTCCCTCAACCGCTCCTCCAGAAGGCGTACATGTCGGGGCGAATCGGCGAGCTTACGCCGAACCACGCTGAGTTCCTTTTCCATGTAAGAGACCTGTGCCGTGAGTTCAGCGACTTCACGGTCCTGGTCGCTCTGACGCTCGTCGTCGCGCTCGGCCACGTCCGCCACCTCCCTATGAGAAGGACGACTACTCGGGAGCCTACCTACCCCCGCCCAATTCCTAACCTCCCAGTGGTGAGGAGTGTCCTAGCCCTCATTCAGAGGTCTTGCATCTGACCAGGTCACAGTGGTACCGGATGACCCGACGTAATGAGAAAGTAACCTCCGTGTCTGGTTCCGGGCAAGCCCGACGCGCCCTCCAGCGCACGCGCCCCGGCGCACGCCACCGGGCCGGGGAGCACACGGCGAAGCCCGCCCGGGCCGGGCCCGGGCGGGCTTTCGCGCTCTCCTCGACGGCCGGGAGGCCGACCGGCGGCTACCGGGCGTCGCCGTCCGACCCCGCGTCAGGTGTGGCCGCATCCGGCCCCGTCGGCTCGGCGGGCGCGGCGGGCTCGGTCGGCGTGGCCGCATCCGGCTCCGTCGGCGCCACGGGCGCGACCGCCGCCGGCGCCGCCCCGGCCGTCGCCGTGCCGGCCTCGGCACCGGCGCGGCCGTCACGCTCCCGCACGGGAGTGAAGTCCTTGCCGTAGGCCCCCTTGGCCGGCCGGCGCCGGCGCTCGGGCGCCTCGGCCCCGTCCGCCAGGCGCCGCGCGACCACCAGGAACCCGGTGTGCCCGATCATGCGGTGGTCCGGGCGCACCGCCAGGCCCTCCACGTGCCAGGTGCGCAGCATCGTCTCCCACGAGCGCGGCTCGTAGAAGCGCGGGTCCTCGCGCATCTCCTCCACCACGCGCGAGAGCTGGGTGGTGGTGGCGACGTAACAGCACACCAGACCCCCCGGGATCAGCGCCCCGGCCACCGCGTCCAGGCACTCCCAGGGCGCGAGCATGTCCAGGAAGACCCGGTCCACCTCGGTCTCGTCCAGGGACTCCACCAGATCGCCGACGGTGAGCTTCCAGGCCGGGTGCGGCCCGCCGTGGAAACGCTCCACGTTCTTGCGGGCGATCTCCGCGAAGTCGGCCCGGCGCTCGTAGGAGTGCACCATGCCCTGCTCGCCGACCGCTCGCAGCAGCCAGTTGGACATCGCCCCCGAACCGGCTCCGGCCTCCACCACGCGCGCGCCGGGGAAGATGTCCGCCTCCACGAGCACCTGAGCGGCGTCCTTGGGGTAGACGATGGTCGCGCCGCGCTTCATCGACAGCGTGTAGTCGATCAGGAGCGGGCGCAGCGCCACGTAGGACGTGCCGGTGTTGGAGCGCACCACGCTCCCCTCGGGCTGACCGATCAGGTCGGCGTGGTCGACCTTGCCCTTGTGCGAGTGGAACGTACCGCCCTCGCTCAGCGTGATGGTGTGCATGCGACCCTTGGGGTCGGTCAACTGCACGGTGTCGCCGTCGGTGAAGGGGCCGCGGCGCCCATGAATACCGGTCAACGTCGCTCTCGTCTTCCCACGTCGCAATTGGTCGGGCCGACCGCCCAGCGTATCGGTCCGCCACCACCCGGCGTACCGGTCCGGGGCCCGCCGCGGACGCCCCGGCCCCGAACACGTGCGAAAGTCCGCGCGCCAGGGCAGGATCGGGCCGTGGGACGCGCGAGCGCCCCTTCGGCACACGAGGACCAACGGGAGACGACGACCCATGTCACAGCTGACCACGGGGCTGGGAATCGACATCGGCGGCAGCGGCATCAAGGGAGCCCCGGTCGACCTCGCCGCCGGCGAGTTCCTGCAGGAGCGCCTGAAGATCCTCACCCCCGAGCACGCCACCCCCGCCGCCGTAGCCGAGATCGTCGGCCGCATCGCGGAGCACTTCCCCGTCGCCGAGGGCGCCCCCCTGGGCGTCACCTTCCCCGGCGTGGTCCAGAACGGCATCGTGCACACCGCCGCCAACCTGCACGGTCACTGGGTGGGCACCGACGCCCGCGCCCTGTTCGCCGAGGCCACCGGGCGCGAGGTGCGCGTCCTCAACGACGCCGACGCCGCGGCCCTGGCCGAGGCCCGCTACGGCGCGGCCAAGGGGGTGCGCGGCGTCGTTCTGATGACGACCCTGGGCACGGGGATCGGTACCGCACTGGTCGTCGACGGCCGCCTGGTGCCCAACACCGAGTTCGGCCACCTGGAGATCGACGGCCACGACGCCGAGAGCCGCGCCTCCTCCGGCGCCAAGGAACGCGAGGGCCTCTCCTACCACGAGTGGGCGACCAAGCGCCTGCACCGCTACTACCGGGTCCTGGAGGACCTGCTCTGGCCGGACCTGATCGTCGTCGGCGGCGGAGTGAGCCGCAAGGCCGACAAGTTCCTCCCCCACGTGGACATCCGCACGCCCATCGTGGCGGCGTCGCTGCGCAACTCCGCGGGCATCGTCGGCGCCGCGCTGGCCGCCGCACAGGACGCGGAGCGGGACGCGGGCCCGGACGGGGAGCGGCGGGCCGCCCGGGACGCGGCCGCGGGGGCGGCGGACGGCCCCACCTGAACCCCGCACGCCCGGACGGGGCCGGGGCGCGGCCCGAGGGGCACCAGGGGTCGGAGTGCCGCTCGGGCCGCCGGGGGGAGAGGACGGGCGGGACCGGACACGGCCCCGTGCAGAGGGAGACTGGGTTTCGGGGAAGGCCCAGGCCCCGCCCGTCGCCTGGGCGCGGACACAACACGCGCCCGTCCAGGGGTGAGCCCGACGGCTCGGGTTCAGGGAACGCCGGCAGTGGTCATCGCGCACCGGCCACGGCGGGGTCGAGCAGGGTCACGCCGCATCGGACGCGCCGTCACAGGAGGACAGGGCACCGGCGATCCGCCGGGCGGCCTCCCCCGTCCGGGTGACCGGGGACAACGGGACCCCCGCCAACGGAGCGGGCACGCCGTCCTGGAGCGGCCAGCGCATCCACCACCACAGACCACCGCGGTGCGGCCTCAGCAGCGCGCGCTGCGGACGAGTGCTCGGTCCGGCCTCGACCACACCCGAGGTCCGATCCTCGCGCACCTCCACGCCTCGCGAGCGCAGTTCCGCGGCCAGGCCGCGCAGAGCTCCGCCGACCAGTCTCCCGCGGTCGGCACCGTCGGCGGCGGTGTCCGCGCCGCGCCCGAACCCGGCCGGACCCGGTTTCCCCAGCGGTGGGGTCTCAACGGTCACCGGACCTCCCTTCCCCATGCGTTCCCGTGCGACCGGGGACCAACGTCCCCTGAACTCTGCCGCATCAGAGGGGCGCGGACGCGACGGTATGCGGATCACGCATCACGCCTTCTTTTTGACACATAGCCACCAAGGGCGTCCGGAATCCCTAATCTAAGCTCATGCCCCAACGAGACGGCGTTCCTCCACCCGACCTGTGGTCGCGACCCCGCATCGCGGCCGCCCTGGCCACCTGTGACATGGCGACGGTCATCGAAGGCGTGCGCAGCGCACGCGGATGGTCCCAGGGCGAACTCGCCCGCGCGGTCGACTACTCCCAGAGCTGGGTCTCCCGGGTGGTCAACGGCCAGCAGTCCCTCACGGTGAGCCAGGTGCACGACCTCGCCCAGAGGCTCGGCATCCCCCTGCACCTGCTCCGGTTCGGCGGCCAGACCCCGCCGGACGGCGCCGCCCCCAAGGAGGTGGACCCCACGAGACGCCGCGACTTCGGACGGGTCGTCGCCGCGGGAGCGCTCATGACGGCCACCACCCCGCGCGTCGCCCCCGCCCACTCCCGCCACGCGGTCAACGAGACCACCGCGCCCGCACTGCGCTCCATCACCGGCGGCCAGCGCCGCATGGACGCCACCTCCTCCGCCCGCCACCTGCTGCCCAGCGCGGTGGCGCACGTGCATCTGACCGAGCAGATGCTCGCGAACGCGCGCGGGACGCCCTTCCTCGCACCCGTCAGCGCCGCCGCCAGCGAGGCCTCCGGCTTCGCCGCCTGGCTGCACGCCGACCAGGGCGACGTGGGCTCGGCCCGCATGCACTACCGCACCGCCGTCGTCCGCGCCCGCCAGACCGGCATCCGCCTGCTCGACGTCTACATGCTCGGTTCCCTGGCCGCCTTCGAGATCGACACCGCGGAGGACCCCGAACTCGGCCTCGGGCTCGTCCGGGAGGCCGAACACGTCCTGGGCGGCACCGCCCACCCCACCGCCAACGCCTGGCTGGCCTGCGTGGGCGCCCTGGCCCACGCCGGGATCGGCGACCGCTCCGCCGCCGCGCAGGCCCTGCGCCGAGCCGAGCGCGAGGTCACCAGGCCCGGCAACTGCGACCCGCCCTGGCCGTGGGTGTTCGCCTTCGACGAGCCCAAGGTCGCCGGCTACCGCGCGCTCGTCGACGTACGGCTACGGCGCCCGCACGACGCCCGCCAGGCCTTCGCCGAGGCCTTCGCCCCCTCCACCGCCGGCGCCAAGCAGGCCGCCGTGCTCCAGATCGAACTGGCCTCGGCCCACGCCGACGCCGGCGACGTCGACGAAGCGTTCCGACTGGCCCAGGAAGCACTCACCACCGGTGTGGAGTTCGGATCCGAACGCGTCATGGGCCGCGTGCGCGGTTTCCGGCGCCGCTACACCGGCCCCTACGCCGCCTGCGTCCGAGAACTCGACGAACGCCTGACCTCGCTCATGACCGGATTCTCCGCCTGTGGGTAGAAACGCGTCGAGCAGAACACCAGGGAGGTTTCGTGATCCGTATCGGCATCACCGGGCACCGCGGCCTGACGCCGGGCCTCGACACCGCCATCGCGGACATGATCACCGCACACCTGGCGCCCTACGGCTGTGACCTGGTGGGACTGTCCTGCCTGGCCGACGGCGCCGACACCGTCTTCGCCGAGGCCGTCCTGGCCGCCGGCGCCCCACTGGAGGCCATCGTCCCCGCCGCCGGCTACCGGGAGGCCCTCCCGAAGGAACACCACCCCGCCTACGACCGGCTCCTCGCGCGCGCCGTCCGGGTCCACCGGTTACCCCACCAGGTCTCCACCTCCGACGCGCACATGGCCGCCGGACGCCACCTGGTCGACCACTGCGACCTCCTCGTCGCCGTCTGGGACGGCGAGCCCGCCCGCGGCCCCGGCGGCACCGCCGACGTCGTGGCCTACGCGCGCTCGCTCTCACGCCCGGTCCGCGTCCTGTGGCCCCAGGGCGCCCGCCGCTGACCCCGCCGGGCCCCGCCCGGGGCCCGCGCTCAGGCCCCGTTCATCGCGGCGTTGACGTCCATCGCCCGCAACACACCGACGACACCGCCGTCCTCCTCCACCACGAGGTACTCCGGCAGCGGACGACGCGAGAGCGCCTCCATCAACGCCTCGCCCTCCAAAGCCACCGGCACCACCGATTCGCGCGTCACCGCGCGCGCCACACTCGACACCGGCACCCAGGACCGGCGCGCCTCCGTGATGGCCCGGGCCGCCGACGGATGCACGATCGACACCGGCGTCCCCGCGGAGTCCGTCACCACCACCGCCTCGGCGCCGGCCGCCTCCGCCCGCCGCTCGGCCTCCGCCAACGGGGTGTCGGAGACCACCGAGACCGACCGCCGCACCAGATCCCTGGCCCTGAGCCCGGGAACCCGCGCACGCAGCCGGGCGCTCTTGAGCGCCTCGGACGCCCCCATCCACATGAACCCGCCCAGCACCACACCCCACACGATCGCCCACGGCCCCGGCGTACTGCCCGCCGACGCGGCGAACAGCCACGGCAGTGACACGACCACCAGCGCCAGCACCCGACCGCCCCAGGCCGCCACCACGCTCCCGGTGTAGGCGCGCCCGGTCACCTTCCACACAGCCGCCCGCAGCAGCCGCCCACCGTCCAACGGCAGCCCCGGCAGCAGGTTGAACACACCCACCAGCAGATTGGCCACCCACAGCTGGAACAGGAGCTCACCCGTGACACTGAACGGCGGGGCCAGCGACGCCAGGCCGAACCCGCCCACGGCCAGCAGCAGCGACAGCGCCGGCCCGGAGAACGCGATCCAGAACTCCCGGCCCGGCGTGGGCGCCTCCCGCTCGATCTCCGAGACCCCGCCCAGCACGTACAGGACGATGCGCCGTACGGGTAGCCCGTACATCCGCGCCACCACCGAGTGCGCCAACTCATGGACCAGCACCGACGCGTACAACAGGACCGCGAAGACGAACGCCAACAGGTAGGCCGACGGCCCCAGCGCCAGCCGCGTCTGCACGACGCCGCCGTAGACCAGCGTGATCAGGACGGCCACGATCCACCACGACGACGTGACGTAGACCGGAACACCGAAGGGCCGCCCCAGCAGTAACCCGGGCTTCTTCGAGCGTCCGGCGGGGCGGGGCGAGGCGGGGTCACTTCCGTTCGTCACGCCCTCAGCCTATGGGGCCCGCCCCGGGCCCCGCCCGCCTGACGGCGTCCCCGGATGTCACGGCCCTCTCGTAGGCTCGGACCATGAGCTCCGTGCCCCTGCCGACCGCGCTGTCGCCCTCCCGCGCCGCCGACTTCCTGCAGTGCCCACTGCTGTTCCGCTTCCGCACCATCGACCGCATCCCGGAAGCGCCCAGCGCGGCCGCCACCCGCGGCACGCTCGTCCACGCCTGCCTGGAACGCCTCTACGAACTCCCCGCCGAGACGCGCACCGCCCGCACCGCCGTCGCGCTCGTCACCCCGCAGTGGGACCGGCTCCGCGCCAAGCGGCCCGAACTGGAGGAGATGTTCGCCGACGACGCCGAACGCGACACCTGGCTGGAGTCCGCCCGCGACCTCGTGCGCCGCTACTTCGACCTGGAGAACCCCACCGCCCTGGAGCCCCGCGAACGCGAGATGGCGCTCAAGGTCGCCCTGCCCACCGGACTGAACCTGCGCGGCTACGTCGACCGCCTCGACGTCGCGCCCTCCGGCCAGATCCGGGTCGTGGACTACAAGACCGGCAAGTCCCCGCACCCCCGCTTCGAGGACAAGGCCAAGTTCCAGGTCTACTTCTACGCCGTCATGATCTGGCGCGACCTCGGTGTCGTCCCCACCCGCCTCCAACTCGTCTACCTCGGCGGCGAGGGTGCCGTGCGCTGGTACGACCCCACCGAGGACGAACTGCGCGCCGTCGAGACCGAGATCACCGACATCTGGGCGCGCATCGAGGCCGCGGGCCGCACCGGCGAGTGGGCGCCCCGCCGCAGCAAGCTCTGCGGCTGGTGCGACCACCAGGCGATCTGCCCGGAGTTCGGCGGCACGCCCCCGCCACTCCCCACGGCACCGACCGCCTGACCCCACCCGTCGCCCGCAGATAGGGCACAATCGCCCCTGTGCCCGTCTCAGTGCTGCTCGTCGACGACCAACCGCTCGTCCGCGCCGGATTCCGGCTGATCCTCGAATCGGCCCCCCACCTGTCCGTCGTGGGCGAGGCCTCCGACGGCGAGCAGGCGGTCCACGCGGTGCGGAGCCTGCTGCCCGACGTCGTGCTCATGGACCTGCGCATGAACGGAACCGACGGCGTGGAGGCCACACGCCGCATCACCTCCTGGGCGCGCGACGGCGGCCACCGAGTCCACGTCCTGGCCCTGACCACCTTCGACCTCGACGAGTACGTCGTCGAGGTCCTGCGCGCCGGAGCGACCGGGTTCCTGCTCAAGGACGCCCCGCCCACCGAGCTGATCGCCGCCGTGGAGGTCGTCGCCGACGGCGCCGCCGTCATCGCCCCCAACGTCCTACGGCGCCTCCTGGACCGGTACGCCCCCCTGCTGCCCGCGCAGACCCCTGCCGCCCCCGCGCTGCCCGACCCCCTCACCGACCGCGAACGCGAGGTCCTGCGGCTGATCGCACGCGGCTGGTCCAACACCGAGATCGCCGAGCACCTCGTCCTGGGCGAGACCACCGTCAAGTCCCACCTGGGCCGCATCCTCGCCAAACTCGGGCTGCGCGACCGCGTCCAAGCGGTCGTCCACGCCTACGAGACCGGCCTCGTCCGCCCCGGCGCGGACCCGCAGGCCCCCCGGACCCACCCGTGACACCGCGCCCGCGGGCCGGCGGCGCACCCGCCGGGACACCCCCGGCGCGTCGTTGTCGGACACCGCCGCGCCTTGACAGGATGATCCGGTGACCGAGTTCACCGGTGCCCGGTACAGCAGCAGGCGAACCCCGGCCCCGCTCACCGCGTCCCCTCTGGGGTCTTGAACATTCGCACTGGCCGACGCGGGGCGCAGGCGGGGAGGGAACGGAGTTCAGCGATGCCGGACAAGCGGGGGCGGCCGGTTCCGCCGAGCGAGGACCGCATGCTCAGCCGCATGCGGGACTGGCGCGCGGCGCACGAACGCGAGCTGACGCCCGACGGCTTCGACGAGGAGGAGGACGTCGCCCTCCCCGACGGCCGGGCCATGGACCTGGTCCTGCGCGTCGGCGAGCTGATGCTCGCCAGCGGCGAGGGCACCGAAGCCGTGAGCGAGGCGATGCTCAGCCTCTCCGTCGCCTTCGAACTGCCGCGCTCGGAGGTCTCGGTCACCTTCACCACCATCACCCTGTCCACCCACCCCGGCGGTGACCACCCGCCGGTGACCGGTGAACGCGTGGTGCGGCGGCGCACGCTGGACTACTTCCGCGTCAACGAACTGCACACCCTCGTGCAGCAGTCGGCGCTGGGCCTGCTGGAGCTGGAGGACGCCGCCGCGCGGCTCACCCAGATCCGGCGCGCCCGCATGCCCTACCCCAACTGGATGATCGCCATCGGCTTCGGCCTGATCGCCTCCAGTGCCAGTGTCATGATGGGCGGCGGCCTGATCGTGGCCGCGGCCGCGTTCCTGGCCACGGTCCTCGGCGACCGCACCTCGGTGTTCCTCGCCCGGCGCGGAGTCGCCGAGTTCTACCAGATGGTCGCCGCGGCCGCCGTGGCCGCCACCATCGGTGTCGGGCTGCTGTGGGTGAGCTCCGAGCTCGCACTCGGCCTCCAGGCTGGAGCGATCATCACCGGCAACATCATGGCGCTGCTGCCCGGACGCCCGCTGGTCTCCAGCATCCAGGACGGCATCAGCGGCAGCTACGTCTCCTCGGCCGCCCGCCTGCTGGAGACGTTCTTCATCCTGGGCGCCATCGTCACGGGTGTGGCCGCCGTCGCCTACACCGCCCAGCAGATCGGCGTGGCCATCGACCTGGAGAGCCTGCCCTCGGCCGGCACCTCCATGGAACCGCTCGTCCTCGTGGGCGCCGCGGGCATCGCCATGGCCTTCGCGATCTCCCTGGCCGTCCCGCCCAAGATGCTGCCCGCCATCGGCGTCCTCGGCGTGATGATCTGGTTGATCTACGCCTGGTTGCGCAGCGCCACCGACGTGCCCGCCGTCGTCGGCACGGTCGCCGGCGCGATCGCCGTGGGCGTGGTCGGCCACTGGCTCGCCCGCTACACGCGCCGACCGGTCCTGCCCTACCTGGTGCCGTCCATCGCCCCTCTGCTGCCCGGCAGCATCCTCTACCGGGGCCTGATCGAGATCACTCAGGGAACGGCCGTCTACGGGCTCCTCAGCCTCGTGGAGGCGGTCATGGTGGCCCTGGCCCTGGGCGCCGGCGTCAACCTCGGCGGCGAGCTCGTCCGCGCCTTCCAGCACGGCGGCCTGGCCGGAGCGGGCATGCGCGGACGACCGGCGGCACGCCGGACACGCGGTGCGTACTGAGTCCTTTTTCCACCGGCTCGGAACCGGAGCGAACCAACCCCGGCCAGGGCGTATCTCACTGGTTGAGAGCGAACGACGACGGTGAGGCCACCAGATCCGGCTCAAACCGCAGCAGCATGTGAAATGAGCCACTACTCTTGGCCTCAGCTCAGTGTCGAGCACGGAAGAAAGGCCATCCCATGTGTAGCCACGAACCTCCCTGTCCGTCCTTCGAGGACACCGACCGCGAAGCCGCGCGCGTCGTCTCCAGCCACCCCGAACAGGGATGGAGCCTGCTCTGCAACGGCGTCGTCCTATTCGACGACACCGGCGAGCTTCTCCCCGACGGGGCGGTTGTCGCCCCGCACCGGCCGCACGTGGCGGCCTGAAGGGCTCCTCGGCCCACCAGCGGTGTACACCGCCCCCCACGGGCCGGATCCGGAGGCCCCCGCACAACGGGGCCCCGCGCCGGCGGCGCCGTTCAGGGCGGCGGCGGACGGCGGGACGGTGGCGTCCCCACCCTCCCGAAGCACCCGCCGACGCGATGGCGGGCGACGGGCGACGCCCGGGCCGTGCCGACCCGGGCGTCGCCCCGCTGAGCGGCCCGCCCCAAGGGGGCCGCCCGCTCAGCCCTGCTCGGGCCAGCCGTCCGGCAGCACGTCCTCCCCGCCCATCGCCGCGCGCAGGCGCCGCCGGAAGTCGGCGTGCACGTCCGCGCCCCACACGAGTTGGCTCGGCGTGCGCAGGGCCTCTTCCATGGCCGCGCGCAGCACGGCCGGACGGGACTCGCCCTCCGCCACCGGCACCGCCAGCAGCGCGTGCATCTGTGTGACGACCGCGAACAGCTCCCCCGCCAGGACGGGCGCGCTCGACGTGGCGACCGCCTCCTCCAGATAGCGGTCCCACCACGGCTCGGCCGCCTCCTCGGACCCTTCGTCCTCCTCCGCAGGCGGCGCGATGGCGCGGCGCAGCCGCCGGCGCACGGCGTCCGCGGTCTCCGGGTCCCGGTCCGCCAGGCCGGCCTGCCATGCGCGTTCGGCGGCCTCGGGCTCGCCCCGCAGGGCCAGGAGCCCGGCCAGGAGTTCCACAGCGGCCCCGGAGACCCCCGGTTCCGCGGCGGGCCCCTCCCGGTCGTGTCCGGACGGCTCCACGACCGCACCGAGATCGCCGATGGCGTGCTCGAGGTGGGCCGCGGCCCGCAGCAGGCGCAGGCCCGGGTCGTCGGCGACCGCGAGCCCGCGTTCGACGGCGGCGGCCGCGGCACCGGGCATCCCCCGCTCCAGCAGACGCCCGGCGAGATCGCGCGAGGCCTCCACGACGGTCTCGGCGTGCAGGCGGCTGATCGGCTCCGGACCGGACGGCAGGGTGAGCGCGCGCTCCCAGTCCTCCTGGGCCCCGGCGGAGTCGCCGCGTGCCTCGGCGGCCCTGGCCAGACCGTAGCGGGCGATGGCGGCGTAGCCCGGCCCACCCAGGTCCAGCAGGCGTTCCCACACGCGTGCGGCCTCGGCGGGTTCCCCGTCCTGCTCCAGGGAGAGGGCCAGGTGGTAGGCGGCGCGCGGGGCGTAGCGGGAGTCCCCGGTGGCCAGGGCCCGGCGTGCGGCGGCGCGGGACGCCGGCGCGTCGCCCCGCCGGTCCTGGACCACCGCCAGTCCGAGCAGCGCGCGGGCCTGCACGGCGGGATGGGGGTTGGCCGCCACGGCCTGCTCGTAGAGCTTGGCGGAGCGTTTGAGGTGGCCGTTCTCTGCGAGGTCCTGGGCCTGGTCGCACAGCGCCGCCGCGTCGAGACCGGACGGCACCTCCTGCTCCGGCGCGTCCTCGGGATCGGTCGCCTCGGGGGCTTCGGCGGGGCCAGAGCGTGCGGCACGTCCGGACGTCGTGGTCATGGGTCCGCTTTCCAGGGGTCGTGGAGGGCGTCGCCGCCACTCTAACCCGCGGCCCCGCGCCGGAGGGCGGCCCGCCCTCCGGGTGTCGATCCGCGCCCGCCCGGGAGGTCCCCTCTCGTCCGGGCGAAGCCCCTCCCTTCCGCCTCGAACGAAGACAAGCGCGACCTTGACGATGTAGATTCACAAATCGGACAAGAGGGGGCGCCGACCGAGTCGGCGCCCCCGTCACGCACGACCTAGAGCTCGAAGGCCTCCGGCGGCGGGCAGGAGCACACCAGGTTGCGGTCGCCGTAGGCCTGGTCGATCCGGCCGACCGGCGGCCAGTACTTGTCCTGGCGCAGCGACGACAGCGGATAGGCCGCCTCCGCCCGGGTGTAGCCGTGCTCCCAGACGTCGGCGGTCAGCGCCTCCGCGGTGTGCGGGGCACCCCGCAGCGGGTTGTCGTCGGCGTCCCACTCCCCCGACTCCACGCGGTCGATCTCGCCGCGGATGGCGATCAGCGCCTGGACGAACCGCTCCAGTTCGGCGAGGTTCTCGCTCTCGGTGGGCTCCACCATGAGGGTGCCCGCCACCGGGAACGACATCGTCGGCGCGTGGAAGCCGTAGTCCATCAGCCGCTTGGCGACGTCCTCGTTGCTGATACCGGTGGCCTTCTGCAGCGGGCGGATGTCGATGACGCACTCGTGCGCCACCAGCCCCTCCGCGCCCGTGTAGAGCACCGGGAAGTACGGCTCCAGCCGCTTGGCCAGGTAGTTCGCCGACAGCACCGCGGTCTCGGTGGCGGCACGCAGACCGTCACCGCCCATCATCCGCACGTAGGCCCAGGAGATGGGCAGGATGCCGGCCGAACCGAACGGCGCCGCCGAGACGGGTCCCACGCCGGTGTGCGGCCCGGCCTCGGGCTGGCCCGGGTGGTTGGGCAGGAATCCGGCCAGGTGGGAGCGGACCGCGACCGGGCCCACACCCGGACCACCGCCGCCGTGCGGGATGCAGAAGGTCTTGTGCAGGTTCAGGTGGCTGACGTCCGCGCCGAACTCGCCGGGCTTGGCCCAGCCCAGCAGGGCGTTGAGGTTGGCGCCGTCGACGTAGACCTGGCCGCCGGCCTCGTGGACGAGTCGGCACACCTCGGTGATGGTGTCCTCGTACACGCCGTGTGTGGACGGGTAGGTGACCATGATCGCCGCCAGGTCGTCGGCGTGCTCGGTCGTCTTGGCCCGCAGGTCGGCCACGTCCACGTTGCCGTTGTCGTCACAGGCCACGACCGCCACGCGCATCCCGGCCATCACCGCGCTGGCGGCGTTGGTGCCGTGCGCGGAGCTGGGGATGAGGCACACGTCGCGGTGGGCCTCGCCGCGGGAGCGGTGGTAGCCGCGGATGGCCAGCAGCCCGGCGAGCTCGCCCTGCGACCCCGCGTTGGGCTGGAGCGAGACCGCGTCGTAGCCGGTGACCTCCGCCAGCCACGCCTCCAGGTCGCGCACGATCCGCACGCTCCCGGCCGCCTGGTCCAGCGGCGCGAAGGGGTGCAGGCCCGCGAACTCGGGCCAGGTGATGGCCTCCATCTCGGCCGTGGCGTTGAGCTTCATCGTGCACGAGCCCAGCGGGATCATCGTGCGGTCCAGCGCCAGGTCGCGGTCGGACAGGCGCCGCATGTAGCGCAGCAGCGAGGTCTCGCTGCGGTGGGTGTTGAACACCTCGTGCGCCAGGTAGTCCACGCCCCGGGCCAGGTCGGCGGGAAGGCGGTCGGCGTTCTCGTCCACGCTCAGGCGGATCCGCGAGGAGCCCCGCTCGGCCTCGCCGAACGCGGCCAGCACCTCCTCCAGGTCCGCCGCCGAGGTGGTCTCGTCCACGCTCACGCCGACCGTGGACCCGTCGACGGCCAGCAGGTTGTAGCCGGCCTCCAGCGCCGCTTCCACGACGCGGTCGGAGCTAGGTACGCGCACGCGCAGGGTGTCGAAGTAGGCGGAGTGGACGACCTCGAAGCCGCGTTCGGTCAGGGCGTCGGCCAGCGCCACGGTGCGGGCGTGCACCTGCCGGGCGATCGCGCGCAGGCCGTCGGGACCGTGGTAGACCGCGTACATCCCGGCCATGATGGCCAGCAGCACCTGGGCCGTACAGATGTTGCTGGTGGCCTTCTCGCGACGGATGTGCTGCTCACGGGTCTGCAGGGCGAGCCGGTAGGCGGGGCGGCCGGCGTTGTCGACCGAGACGCCGACCAGACGGCCGGGCAGCTGGCGCCGCAGCTTCTCGCCGACCGACATGTAGCCCGCGTGCGGACCGCCGAACCCGAGCGGCACGCCGAAGCGCTGGGTGGAGCCCACCGCGATGTCGGCGCCCAGGTCACCGGGGCTGCGCAGCAGGGTCAGGGCGAGGATGTCGGCGGCCACGACCGCCATCGCGCCGCGCTCGTGGGCGGCGGCGACGATCCCGCTCGGGTCGCGGACCACACCGCTGGAGGCGGGGTACTGCACCAGGACGCCGAAGGCCTCGGCGTCGGGCAGCCCGTCGGTGAGGTCGGCGACGACGACCTCGATCCCCAGGGGCTCGGCGCGGGTGCGCAGCACCTGCAGGGTCTGCGGGAAGACGTCGGCGTCCACGACGAACACGTTGCCCTTGGCCTTGGAGGCGCGGCGGGCCAGCGTCATGGCCTCTGCGGCGGCCGTGGCCTCATCGAGCAGGGAGGCGCCGGAGACGGGCAGGCCGGTCAGGTCCGAGACCATCGTCTGGAAGTTCAGCAGGGCCTCCAGCCGGCCCTGGGAGATCTCGGGCTGGTAGGGCGTGTAGGCCGTGTACCAGGCGGGGTTCTCCAGGATGTTGCGCAGGATGACCGGCGGGGTGAGGGTGTCGTAGTACCCCAGGCCGATCATCGAGGTGCGCACGGCGTTGCGGGAGGCGATGTCCTTCAGCTCGGCCAGGGCCTCGGCCTCGCCCAGCGCCTCGGGCAGGTCGAGCGGGGCGCCGGTCCCGGGAGCGCTGAGGATCGACTCGGGCACGGCCGCGCGCATGAGCTCCTCGGTGGAGCCGTAGCCGACCGTCTTGAGCATCTCCTGGACCTCGGCGGGCGTCGGACCGATGTGGCGGTCGGCGAAGACCCGGGCGGGAGCGCCTGGACTGTTCCATGACTGATCGGGCACGGAGACCTCCTGGTGACAGGGCCGAGATGCTCGGCAGTGTTCCTCACGGTCTCCCCCTCTGTCACCGGGCACGGCGGTGCCGGGCTTCAGAGCGGCCTCTTCCACGCGGTCCTGGTGCCTGAGAGGTTACTGGGGAGTATTGCCCCGTCGGCGCCCCTGCCGGGGTCTCTCCCGCGTGGTCTTGTCAGCCTGTTGACGTAGTTGTACGTACACACGGACAAGGCGAATGTCAGGATTCGTCCCTGCCGTGCCTACGACCGTACTCGATCACCAGGCGCCACGCCGAGTCAGGGCAGGTGTGTCGGTCGCCCCACCGGCCCGCCGCGCGGCCCGCGCCGCCCCGGGTCAGCCGGTGCGGCGTTCCCGCCGGCGCCGCGCCAGTTCGTCCACGGGCTGGGGCGCGGGAAGGTCGGCCCGCTCCTCGGCCGGGACCACGCCCAGGGCCTCCTCCAGCTCACGCCAGACGTTGGCCAGGGCCAGGCCGAACATGCCCTGGCCGCGCTGCATCAGGTCGACGACCTCGTCGGGCGTGGTGCACTCGTAGACGCTCACGCCGTCGCTCATCAGGGTGATGCGGGCCAGATCGGGGGCGGGGCGTCCGCGCAGGTGGTCGACCGCGTTGCGGATCTGCTGGAGCGAGATGCCCGTGTCCAGCAGCCGTTTGGCCACCTTGAGCAAGAGGATGTCGGGGAGGCTGTACAGGGGGGCGTTCTGGGCACCGGAATGCACGCTCGGTTCCACCAGGCCGGTTCTGGCCCAGTAGTCGAGTTGGCGATAGGTGATCCCCGCGGCCGTGCACGCCGCTGGGCCCCGATACCCGACGTCCATAGGCAGCGCCACCACGTCCTCTTCGCACAGCAGGCCCTGCTGCCCCGCTAGCCGCAGCGCGGACCGCCTGTCATGTGGCTCCCGCTTGCCGCTCGCTACCGCCACGCCGACCTCCGGCCTCTCGTCCCACGGCGGCGTCGACAGGGGATATCCACTTGGGGAATGGGTGCGCCATGGGTCCCACAGCAATGACGGTAGGACGGCCGACCGGCATGGTCAACGACAGCCCCCGGCGCGTCGCCAAGTACCCGAAGCACGGACCGTCACGGCGGTACCCGGAGAGTCCCACCCGCCCGGGCGGGATACGGCCCTGACCGTTCCGGTCACTTCCCACGCCCAATCTATCACTGGCTCGTTTGACAAAGCCGCAGGTCGCAGCCGTGTCATACCCGGTGGTGCCCTTGGCACCACGCAGAAGGGACCCACCGTCGGCGGGTCCCTTCGACGCTACTCCGTCCGTCGGCCGAAGTCCTCGGGCGAGATGTTGTCCAGGAACTCCCGGAACGCCTCCACCTGGTCTTCCTGCTCGTCCGGTATCGGCATGCCGGCCTCTTCGATCACGTCCTCGTGCGCGTAGATCGGCGTGCCTGTGCGCAGCGCCAGAGCGATGGAGTCCGAGGGACGAGCGCTGACCTCCACACCGTTGCTGAAGACCAGTTCCGCGTAGAAGATGCCGTCACTGAGCCCGGTGATGTTCACCGTCTTGAGCCCGGTGTCGAGGGCGTCGAGCACATCCCGGAACAGGTCGTGCGTGAGGGGCCTGGCGGGTGCGACGCCCTGCTGCGCCAGGGCGATCGCGGTCGCCTCCACACCGCCGATCCAGATCGGCAGGTAGCGGTCCCCATCGGATTCCTTGAGCAGGACAATCGGCTGGTTCGAGGGCATCTCAACCCGGACGCCGACGACCTCCATGTGCTTCACAGCGGCTCCGTCCCACGAGTCGTCATGCCGGATGGGCGCTCGTCCCTGCTCCCCCGTTGGATCAGGACCCGAGGGCGAAATCGGCACCCTTCGATACAAAGCTCTCCGGAGGCGGGGGGCCGCAAACCTTCCCGCCCCTCCCGTCGCCCGCCAGCGCCCCGCGGGGCTCTTCGCCCGGAGCGGGGCTACCACCCTCAACGGAGAGCCTACGGCCCCAGTTCCCCGGACCCGTCATGGAGCCCCTCCCCGTCCGCCCGCGGGGCCCCTGCGGCGGGAGGAGGCGGTTCCCGCCCGACCTCCCGCCCGTGCCCGGCAGCGCCTCAGCGGCGCGGCTTGGTCAGCAGGACCATACGGAACTTTCCGATCTGGATCTCGTCCCCGCCGCCGAGTTCGGCCTCGTCGACCGGCTCGCGGTTGACGTAGGTGCCGTTGAGGCTGCCCACGTCCCGGACACCGAAGCCGTTGCCGCGGCGGAAGAACTCCACGTGGCGCCGGGAGACGGTGACGTCGTCGAGGAAGATGTCGCTGTTGGGGTGGCGCCCGGCGGTGGTGACGTCGCTGTCCAGGAGGAACCGGCTGCCGGCGTTCGGGCCGCGCCGGACCACCAGGAGCGCTGTGCCCGAGGGAAGGGCGTCGGCGTTGGCGGGATCATCACCACTGAGCTCGTCGCCGGAGTCCTCTTCCTCCAGGGCCTGGATGCCCGAGATGGAAATGGTGGACGTGACATCGCCTGCGGCGTCCCCACCCGCACTGGGCTGTGGGCTCTGCTGTTCTGGCCTGCGGACGGGAGTCCCGCAGTGGGAGCAGAAACGGGCATCATCCGCAACGGCGTGACCGCACTGCGTGCAGTAAACGCTCGACATAGGTCGGCTCGGCCTCCTACCGCACGGGGCGGTGCTTGATTCGGCTGATCGGTGGCACGTCGCGGGCACCGCGCGGGCCCTCGGCCCACACACCGCCCGGAGCGTGGTGAGACGGTGCCCAGTCACGGCGACGGGACGCCTCACGGTCGGTCGCTAGGTCTCTTCCCCCCAGTTGCGCTCCTTCTCACCCGGGTCGGGGCGTCCGCCGCTGCCGGGATACCCGCCCCAGACGGCGACTCGGACGCCGGGGAACACTCGACTTTAAACCATATCCCTGTCCAGGAAGGGATTCGCTCCTCCTCGGCCTGCCGCAGAAGGCCCTGGACACCCCCGCGGCCCGGTCCGGCCGACACGGCACCCGGGGCACCGCATCCGCCTGTGGCCGATCTCGGATGAGATGGACACCTGTCCTGATGCTGATGCGCTGGACGGCCGTTTGGTTCTCCCCGATCCGCAACGAATTCGCAGGAACTTCACGGCACCGCGACGACCTGCTGATATGTCGAGTTTAGCCGGAGACGGACCTTCGTGTCGGCTACTCCGCGCCATGGTGGCGACACACAACGCGCGGGTGCGGACGTCCCGCGTCCGCACCCGCGCGCACGCGCCTATCCCTCCGCGCGTTCCACGACCGCGGCCCACTCGTCCAGCAGCCGCTGGGCCGTGTCGGAGTCAGGACCTTCGGCCCAAAGATGCGTGACGGCCTCGGAGGTGTCGGGCAGGACCAGCGCCCATCCGCCGTCGGCCTCCAGCACCCGCACGCCGTCCGTGGTGTCCAGCTCGCGGTCGCCCGCCGCCTCGACCACGGCGCGCATGACGCTGCCCTTGACCGCCCAGGGGGTCGGGACGGAACGGCGCAGCAGGTGCGCCCGCGGGATGGCCCGGTCGATCTGGCTCAGCGACCGACGGGTCCGGGCCACCAGTCCCAGCAACCGCACGAAGGCGGCGATGCCGTCGCTGGTGGGGCTGAACTCCGGCAGAACGAAACCGCCTCGACCGTCGGCGGCGAAGATGACGTCCTCGGCGCCTCCCTGCACGGCCTTGGTGAGTTCGTCCGTGGCCGTGGCCGTCCAGTGCACATCCACACCGTGCGACCGGGCGACGGTCTCGGCGACCCGGGTGGTGGTCACCGGCAGCGCCACCCGGCCGCCGCCCCGCTCGGCCGCGACCAGGTCCAGCACCACGAGCAGGGCGCGGTCGTCGTCGACCAGCTCACCGTTCTCGTCCACGATCGCGAGCCGCTCGGCCACGGGGTCGAACCGCACCCCGAAGTCCGCCCGCGAACTCGACACGAGCTCGCCCAGCCGCTCCAGGTCGCGCATCTTCTTGGCGACGGTGTCGGTGGGCGAGACCTCGTCGAGGCGGTTGTTGACGGTGAGCACATCGACGCCGATGCGCCCCAGCAGCGAGGGCAGGATCAGCGAGCTGGTACCGCCCGCGCAGTCGATCACCACCTTGAGCTCGGCCTCGGCCACCCCGGAGGCGTCGACCGACGACAACAGTTCGCCGGTGTAGTTCTCCACCACGCGCGAGGGCTGGGTGAGCTCGGCGATCTCGCCGGGGAAGGCGCGGCGGTACTCCGCACGGGAGAAGACCCGGTCGAGCTTGCGCTGGGCGCCCGGGGACAGGTCGGCGCCCCTGTCGTCCAGGAACAGGATGTCCACCGACTCCGGGTCCCCAGGGGTGGTCCGCAGCGCGACGCCCCCGCTGACCCCGCTCTGGGAGGTGTGGAACCGCGCCACGGGCAGCGGCACCACCTCCAGGTCGCGCACGTCGATGGCGGCCGACGTCAGCGCGCTGATCACCGCTCGCTTGAGCGTACGGGCCGCACGGGAGACGTCGCGGGAGGTCGTGACGATCGCACCCTTCTTCAGGGTCGTGGCGAAGGCGTTGGCCAGGCGCACCGCCAGTTCGGGCGTGATCTCCACGTTGGTCAGGCCGGACACGCCGCGGGGGCCGAACAGCGAGCGCTGCCCGCGCGACTCCCAGATGACGTTGTCGTTGACGACGGCGCCGGCCTCGATGGTCTTGAAGGGGTAGACCTTGACGTCGTTGTGCACGTAGGCCTCGGACTCGATGACGCAGTCCTCGCCCACGACCGCGCCCTCCTCCACGCGGACCGCGGCCATGATGTCGGTGTTCTTGCCGATGACCGCGCCCCGGAGGTTGGCGCCGCGCCCGACGAACACGTTGTCGTGCAGGACCGTGCGGTGGCAGAAGGCGTCGGCGCGCACCACGGCGTTGCTTCCCACCACGGTGTACTCGCGCAGTTCGGCTCCGGCCTCGACCTTGGCGTAGTCGCCGACGTAGAGCGGACCCTTGAGGACGGCGTTGGGGTCGACCCGGGCGCCCTCGCCGATCCACACGCCCGGGGAGACCTCGAAGCCGTCGATCTCGACGTCGACCTTGCCCGAGAGCACGTCCGCCTGGGCGCTGAGGTAGCTCTCGTGGGTGCCCACGTCCTCCCAGTAGCCGTCGGCGATGTAGCCGTAGAGGGGCTCGCCCTCCTCCAGGAGCTCGGGGAAGACGTCACCGGACCAGTCGACGACCTCGCCCGGGGCCACGCGTTCGAGGACCTCCGGCTCCATGATGTAGATGCCGGTGTTGACGGTGTCGGAGAAGACCTGGCCCCACGTCGGTTTCTCCAGGAACCGCTGGATCCGGCCCTGTTCGTCGACGATGATGATGCCGAACTCCAGCGGGTTGGGCACCCGCTTGAGGGCGATGGTGACCTTGGCGCCGCTCTCCTTGTGGAAGCGGACCATGTCGGTCAGGTCGATGTCGGTCAGCGCGTCCCCGGAGATGACGAGGAACGGTTCGCCGCGCAGGTACTCCTCGGCGTTCTTGACGCTGCCCGCGGTCCCCAGGGGGACCTCCTCGGCGACGTAGTCGAGCTTCATGCCCAACTCCTCGCCGTCTCCGAAGTAGTTGCGGATGAGGGTGGCCAGGAACTGGACGGTCACGACCGTCTCGGTGAAACCGTGCTTGCGCAGCAGGAGCAGCACGTGCTCCATGATGGGCTTGTTGACCACCGGCAGCAGGGGTTTGGGCTGGTTGGCGGTCATGGGCCGGAGCCGGGTGCCCTCGCCCCCGGCCATCAGGACCGCCTTCATCGACGGCATGTGGGCCGGGTTCGCGGACTCGCTGTTGGACGTGGTCATCGCCGGTACCTCCGTACGACGCCGCCGTCGAGCCGCCCGGCGAGGGGATGGTGTTCGGAGCGCGCACCGTCGCGCGCGGTGGGACATGTGCTTCTCATGACGGAGATGACACTCCCTTTCGATCCGACAGGACTCGCGGTGAGCCGGTCCGCCGGTTCGTGTCACTCAGGGGCCGGTGTGCCCCTGACCGGTGCGGCCCGGCCTTTCCGGGCCCTGTGGTGCCGCGCCGGGGTCGCCGTCCGCGGTCTCCGGAGCGGTCGGATCGGGTCGATCCGCGCTCGGTCCGGGTGCGGGGTCGCTGTCGTCGGCACCCCCGCGGATGCCGGGTCGATCAGCGCCTTCGTCACGGCGGGTCTGAGCCATCAGGCGCAGCCCCTGGACGGCGTAGAGCAGTCCGGCCCACCAGTACAGAGCAGTTCCCCACAGAGCAAACGCCCAACCTATAATTCTCGCCACATCCGCGACGATCGAAGCGTGCGCCGCGATGAACAGCAGCGGGAAAGAATACAAAAGACAGAGCGTCGCCGCCTTGCCCGCGAAGTTGACCGGAAGCGGCCCGTAGCCGAAGTGGCGCAGCAGCGGAAGCGCGCCGAGGATGAGGACGTCGCGCAGCACGAGGATGGCCATCAGCCACCACGGCACGATGTCGCGCACGACCAGCCCGAGCAGGGCGGCGAAGATGTAGAGGCGGTCGGCGAGCGGATCCAGGACCGTGCCCAGACGGCTCGTCTGGTTCCAGGCCCGGGCGATCTTGCCGTCGAGCCAGTCGCTGATCCCCGCCAGCGCCAGGACGAGCAGGGCCCACCAGTCGGCCTGCGGCCCCAGGACCAGCCACAGGAACAGCGGCACGCCGAGCAGGCGCAGCATGCTCAGGAGGTTCGGGACCGTCCAGACACGGTCACCGACCACCGGGCCGGCCACGTCGTCCCCCGCCTCGCGTCTGCCTTCTTCCGCGGATCGCCCCATAGGCCCAACGATAGCTGCCGGGACGGTCGTTCTCGCGCCGGCGTGACTCCGCCGGCCCGAACGCGTTGCGCGACCGCCGCCCGCCGGCCCCGTCCCGGACGGCGTTCTCGGCCGCAGCGGTTCGCCCCGTCCGGTTCTCGCCGGTCCCCCGCGCCCGGTCCGGGCCTCAGGCGGGCAGCCGGGTGCCCAGGTGGGCGGCCAGGTGCCGGAGCCGCTCGACGCCGGTGGGCTCGGTGTCCTGGAGGGGGACCTCCACCGTCCCCTGTTCGGCGAAGCGCTCGCGGGTGGCGGCCAGGGCCGCGGCCGTGTCGGGGCCAGCCGCGCCCGCGGGCGGGATCTGGTTGACCACGACCCGGTCCAGCGCGAACCCGGCGTCGGCGAGCTGGTCGACGGCCCGCGCGGTCTCGGCGAGCACCATGCGCCGGGGCACCGTCACCAGCGCGACCACGGCGTCCTCGCGCAGACGGGCCGAGGCCCGTTCCAGGCGGTGGCGCCGGGCGTGCAGGCGACGCAGCAGGGGGTCGTCGTCCTCCTCCGGTTCGGCCCGGCCCACCACGTCGGCGAAGGCCTCGGCGCGGTTGGCGCGCTCACGCTGGCGGGTCAGCCCCACCACCCAGGGAGTGAGCAGGGTCGGCAGGTGCAGCAGTCGGAGCAGGTGGCCGGTCGGCGCGCTGTCCACGACCAGCGCGTCCCAGCGGTCCCCGACCTCCTCCATCCGGTCGATGAGCAGGTCGGCCAGGGCCGACTCGGCCATGCCCGGACTCGATCCGGCCTGCTCCAGGTGGCGGTGGACGGCGGGCATGACGGCGGTGGGCACGGCTCGGCGCGCGTCCTCGGCGACCTGCGCGATCCGGCGGCGCACGGCGGCTTCGGCGTCGGGCTCGCAGGCCCACAGCCGGGGGGCCGCCTCGACCGGTTCGTCGGACAGGGAGGCCTCCAGCGCGTCGCCCAGGGAGTGGGCGGGGTCGGTGGACAGCACCAGGACGCGCAGGCCGGCGTCGGCCAGCGCCAGGGCGCGCGCTGCGGCCAGGGTGGTCTTGCCGACGCCGCCCTTGCCTCCGACGAACGTGATCGGGGTGGTCAACAGCAGCCTCCCGGGGCGCCGAAGTCGTCGCGGCCCAACCGCTGGTGCCAGGAGTGCAGGTCGGCGACCATGTACGGGATCAGGTCGAGGGTCTCGTAGGCGACGGGATTGTCCACACCGAGGGTCTCCAGCATCAGCAGGGCGCGCAGGGTGTCCTGCTGATCGCGCGCCTCCCGTCGGCGGGCGTGTCCCCAGCGCGCGTCGAAGACCTGCTGGTGGAAGTCCTCCACGCGGCGCCAGGCGGAGACGGTGCGGTGCCAGGCCCTCCCCAGCGGGGAGGCCCCGGCACCGCCGTGGTCGGTGTTCACGCGGTGGGCTCGGTGTCCTCGGTCGGGGCCGCGGGCGCGGTCTCCTCCGCCCGGGTGGCGGAGCGGTCGGCGAAGGCCCTGCGCAGGGCCATGGCCGCCTCGACGGTCATCCACACGGCCAGGCCGAAGATGACGGTGTCCAACGGGGCAAGGACGAAGCGCTGCATGGGGTCGTCGGAGCCCAGGAATCCGATGAGCTGGACGACGAGGGCCCAGGAGGTCATGACGACCAGGAAGACCAGCGGGACCAGGACGACGATCGGGTTGCGTCCGCGCTTGGTCACCCACACGGCGATGACGGCCAGGGCCAGGCCGGCGGTGAGCTGGTTGGTCGTGCCGAACAGCTGCCACAGGGTGCCGGCCGCGAAGTTGCCGGGCACCAGGGCCAGCGCGAAGGGGATGAGCACGGCCAGCAGGGTGGAGACGGTGACGCTGCGGGTCAGGAAGGCGAACACGCGGTGCACGGTCCCGCCCTCGGACGCCTTGTCCGCGGCGATCGAGCTGATCTCCTGGATGGTGTAGCGCTGGAGGCGGACGGCGGTGTCCAGGCTCGTGGCCGCGAAGCTCACGACGACGACGGTGGCGAAGATCAGGCCGAGGTTCTCGGGGACGCCGATGTTGCCGGCGAACCCGGCCACGCCCTGGACGAACTTGCCCGCGGGACCGGTGCCCGCCGCGGTCCAGTCGACGTAGATGTCGGACCAGGCCATCCCCTGGTTGGCGGAGAAGACCATGATCCCGGCGGTGCACGCCAGGATGGAGCAGACCGCGAGCGTGCCCTCGCCCAGGGAGCTGAGGTAGCCCACGTAGCGGGCGTCGGTCTCCTTGTCCAGCTGCTTGGACGTGGTTCCCGAGGACACCAGGCTGTGGAAGCCGGAGACCGCGCCGCACGCGATGGTGATGAACAGCAGCGGGAAGATCGAGGGCGAGCCCTCGGGGAGGTCGCCGCGGAAGGCCGGGGCCTCGATCGTGTTCATGCCGACCACGACGCCGACCATGATGACGAACAGGGCCAGCATCATCTGGTGCTGGTTGATGTAGTCGCGCGGCTGGAGCAGCATCCACACGGGCAGGCGCGAGGTGAAGAAGGTGTAGGTGAAGATCAGCACCAGCCACACGAACGCGGGCTCGACCCCCAGCCCGCTCGCGACGGGGTCGACGGTGATCGGGAACATCACGCCCAGCGGGATGCACGCGTACACGATGACCAGGGCGACGACCGAGGGCAGCAGGGCGGCCGTACGGCGGCGGTAGACGACCTGGCCGACGCCGATCGCCAGGGGGATGGTGACCAGGACGGGCAGGACGGCCGAGGGGTTGTCGATGAACAGGCCCGCGATGATGACCGCGAACACCGCGTTCACCATGGTCACCAGGAAGAAGATGATGAGCAGGAAGAGGATCCGCGCGCGGGCGCTGATGACGTCGCTGGCCAGTGAGCCGATGCTCCGGCCCTTGTGCCGCACGGAGACGACGATCGACCCGAAGTCGTGGGCTCCGGAGGCGAAGATGGTGCCCAGGACCACCCACAGCAGCGCGGGCCCCCATCCCCAGAAGACGGCGATGGCCGGTCCCACGATGGGCGCGGCTCCCGCCACGGAGATGAAGTGGTGCGCGAAGACGATGTGCTTGTTGGTCGGCACGTAGTCCACGCCGTCCTTCAGGGCGTGCGCGGGCGTCACGAAGTCCGGATCGAGCGCGTACACCCTCTTGGCCAGATAGACCGAGTAGAACCGGTAGCCGAGCGCGAACAGCGCCAGGGCTCCGAGAAGGACGGCTACAGCGGGCATGGGGGGACCTTCAATCTCGCACCTGAGTGTGCTCGTGGCCGGTGGGTGCTTTGTCCTGGGCTTTGCAGTACAGTCCCGAGAAATTAACATGAGGCCCACGTCACAGAAAAGGTGCGCCGTGAACGATTTGGCCTCGGCTTGGCGCCGAGCCCCCACCGGTGAGATGTGCTGGCTCTCCCCGGACGGGCCGACCGGCGTCCCCGTCGTCCCCCTCCTGGGCGAGCACCCGTGCGTGGCCCTGCCGCTGGCCCTGCTGCCCGAGGTCGACTCGCTCCTGAACCGGGCGGCGTTCTGCCTCTCCGCGCCGGCGGGCGAGAGCGCGCCCACCCTGGTCGCCACGGGACGGGTCCGTGTGCACCTGGACCCCGAGGGCCGCGAGTTCGGGGGCGAGCTGGTGGAGCAGGAGGTCGTCAAGCATCCGCCGTCGCGCCTGCGCGTGGGCAGCCTCATGGCCCGCAGGGACAACTGGTGGTGGATGGCCCGCGCCATCGTGACCATGGTCGACATCGACCGGGTCCACGAGATCCCCGCCCGAACGCGCGCGGGCGACGCCCTGCTGGTGCGGGAGCGGGATGCGGACGTACGCGTGGACGTGGTCACCGCCCGCGACTGGTCGGCGGGGGCGGGTTCGTCCGTGGAGCTGTGGTCGCGCGACGGTGCCGACGTCGACGGACACGGTGAGGAGGCGCTCGTCTTCTCCCACCAGGCCAGCCCCGACTTCGAGCGCTGGGAGCGCTGGAGCCGGTACGGGACGCTGACCGGGCAGGACCTGGCGATCACCGACGCCGACGGCGCTCCCGACCCCGACCCCCGGCCGTACGGGCTGGTGGAGCGCTACCGCAACCACCGCGAGGTGGTGCGGGCCTGCCGTGCGGGCTTCACCACCGTGCGGCGCCGTCTGGCGACCTGACCCGGGCGTTCGGGCGCCGGGCGGAGGTGGTCCCGGCGGGCCGGTCGCGGTCGGCCGTGCGGCCGCACCCCCGTCGCGTGAGCGCGCTCACCGGACGCGTGGCCCGCGCTCACCCGAGGGCGAGGACGCGGTCGGCCTCCCGCCGCCCCGAGAGCAGGGCACCGTGGACGGTGGCCGTGTGCTCGATCTCGGTGGCCTCGCCCGCGAAGAACAGCCGGTCGTCGACGGGGCGCCCCAGGGCGAGCCGGTCGGAGTCGCCCGACCCGACCGCGGTGAAGGAGAAGCTGCCCAGGGCGAAGGGGTCGTCGAACCAGTGGGTGAGGTAGTGGTCGATCGGGTCCGGTGCCCTGCGGAACATCCCGCGCAGGGAGGCCATGGCGTGCTCGACCACCTCGCCCTCCTCCATGCGTGCCAGGAACCGGGCGGCACCGCCGCCGTTGCGGGTGGCCAGCACGGGTTTGCCCAGCACCCGCTGCCCCGCGTACCAGTGGAACCAGGTGCCCTCCTCGGTGCCCAGGTTGACGATCACCTCGGCGTCACCCCAGAAGACGTCGTCGAAGAGCAGGAAGAGCTTGTCCAGGCGGCCGGTGCCGAGTGCGCGGACGGCGTCCCGTTTGTCCTCCGGCAGCGCCGGTTCGAAGACCACCTGACCGGCCTGGAGGACGCCCAGCGGCAGCGTCACCAGGGCGCGGTCAGCGGTCAGCTCCACCGGTCCGCCGGGGCTGGTGGAGCGGACGGTGACACCGCGGTCGTCGTGGGAGACGGACTGGACCACGTGTCCCAGGCGCACGTCCAGCCCCTGGGCGAGGTACTCGGTGAGCCGGCTCATCCCCTGGGGGAAGACGACGTCGTCGCCGCTGAACTCGTGCACGGCGCCCACGGCGGAGAAGGCCACCTCGTCGGCGCTGGCGCCGTGGTCGGCCTCGGTGAGCCGGTGCACGATCTCCCCGGCGTCACGGGCCCGGCCGCGCACCAGGTTGGCGTCGTGCAGGGCCTGCGCGATGCCCTCCTCGATCGACTCCTGCGGGCTCGCTCCGACGTTGGCCCAGTACATGTGCTCGTGCAGGAGGTTGACGTCCTCCATGTTGCGTCGGTGGCGGTCGAAGAGCAGCCGTCGGCCCTTGGGGTCGTAGGCGGTCTCGGTGGCCCGGTTGAACACGGCGGTGGGCACTCCGGCCTCGCGCACCAGGTCGGCCAGGGGGTTGTTGCGCTCCCCGCGCATCCAGGAGGCGCCCAGGTCCAGGGTGACGCCGTCCCAGGTGTCGACGGAGTGGATGCGCCCGCCCAGGCGGTCGCGTGCCTCGACCACGGTGACGCGCTCGCCCTCGTCCGCGAGCCGGTCGGCGGCGGCCAGCCCGGCCATGCCCGCGCCCACGACGATGGTGTGTCCGCGCCCCGGCTCGGCTTCGCGGCCGCGCGGCTCACTCCCGCCGCCGGTACGTCCTTCGGCGGGCCCCTCCCCGGCGAACCCTTCGCTCTTGTCCTCGCTCAACGCGCATTCCCCTCCACGTCGGTGACCCGCAGTGAGACCCTAGTCGCGCCGCGTTCCCCGCGCGGGGACGACACCCCGGCGGGTGAGCGCGTACGCGCGGGCCGGGCCGGTCGCGGGCCCGGCGACCGGCCCGGTGGCCCGTGGCCGCGGGCCGGACGGGGGCGGGCTCACCGGGGAGCGGGTCCGCCGAGCTCGTCCCCGTCGTCCATCTCGATGTGCTCGCGCAGGCGCTCGCCCTCGACGTGCTCGTCGTGGACCACCTCGTGCTTGCGGACCCTGACCTCCTCGACCGGGACCTCCCTCTTGGAGACCACGGGACGCTCCTCGAAGAGCACGAACCGCTCCTCGCCCTCCGACATCCCCCCGGTGTCCTCCACCTGGGAGGGGTCGGTGATCGGGCGGCGCTCCACCTGGATCTCCTCGTGGTGCAGCGGGACGGTCTCCTCGAAGTGCTCGCTCTCGACGCTCCTGCGGATCCTCGCCTGTCCGCTCTCGCGCCTCTCGATACCGATGTCGATCTGCTCCTCGTGGCGGACCATCCGGATCTCGCGCTCGGAGGTACCGGCCCAGTCCCCCGATTCGCCCGCCAGGCCCTCGCGCACGGCGGCGCCCTCACCGGAGGCGGCCGCACCGGCGGTGGTGCCCTCGCCGGTCGGGCCCGCGCCCGTGGTGGAGCTCTCGCCCGCGGCGCCCTCCTCGGCCATCCCCTCACCCGCGGCGGCGCCCGTCATCCGGTCGGCTTCGCCGCCCGCCTGGCGGGGCACGGCCCCGTGCTTGGCGAAGTAGTCGCTGATGACGGCCTTCTCCTCGTCGGTCAGGTTGTGGCCCCCCTCGACGTTGGGGGCGTCCTTGACCGTGGTCTTGTCGTAGGGGACCTGGATGGCGTCCTCCACGTTCCGCGACCCCTTGAGGGGGACGAGCGTCTCCTTCAGTCCGAACAGCCCGGTGTGGACCGAGACCCAGGTCGGCTCGTTGGTCCGCTCGTCCAGGAACACCTGCTTGATCTTGCCGATGTTCTGGCCCTGATCGTCGAGCACGCGGTGTCCGACGAGTCCCTCGGCGGCGATGTGCTGAGCCACGGTGACCTCCCTGTCCGTCTGCTCCGTCCGGTGGGACGGGCGCTCCCACTGCGCCGTACGCGTGGGGCACTACCCGGCTCGGCCGGGCAGGACAGGTCTTCTGTGCGGAGATGACACAACGTGAGCCACATGTTTGCCCCGCTTCGGCTCCCAGTGGTCCACACGTTGCCCCGGTTGACGTCGCACTGGACATGGACTCCCTCGCCGCCGGTACCGGCACCCCGTGGTTCGACTACGCTATGCGCGCGCTTTGCCACGAAGGGAAGCGAACACCGGCCGTTGCGCCCGCACCCCGCTCCCGCCGGTGGCCCCCGCCCCGGCCGCGGCACCGACCGGACGGGCCGGGGCTCGGGGAGGACCGGTGGGCCGCGGTGCCTCAGGCGCCGTGCGCCTCCACCATCGCGCCGTCCCGGGCCACCACGCGCCCGGCGCGCACCACGGCCCAGCGATCGGGGACGTCCACCACGATCTGGGGCAGGCACTCCCCCTCGACCAGGAGGAAGTCGGCGGGCGCGCCCCGCGTGAAGTCGGCCCGGGGCAGGCCCAGGAGGTCGGCTCCGGCGTGGGCGGCGGTGAAGTAGGCCGCCGACAGGTCCTCGTCCAGCCGCGCGCGGCGGCACCGGGCGAGCAGGTGCGCCCTGTGGAGCATGTCCGCGTTGCCGAAGGGGCTCCAGGAGTCGCGCACGCCGTCGGAGCCCAGCCCGATCCGCACGCCCCGTTCGAGGAGCACGCCGGTCGGCAGGACGCTCTGCGGGCTCGGGGCGACCGTGGTGAGCCCGACCCCGGCGTCGGCGAGGTCGTCGGCCAGGCGTCGCAGCGTCTCACCGGTGTCCTCGGGGACGCGGAAGGCATGGCTGACGGTGACCCTGCCCCCCATGTCCAGGGCCCGCGTGCGCTCGATGACGCCGCGGATCGCGGCGAGGCCGGGCTCGCCCCTGTCGTGCAGGTGGATGTCGACGCCGAGACCGTGCAGGTCGGCGATACCGAACACCAGGTCGAGCTGGCCCTGGGGATCACCGTCGAAGGTTCCGGGGTCGATGCCGCCCACCAGGTCGACGGCGCCGGTCCGGGCCGCCTCGTCCAACAGGGCCTCAGTGCCCGGTGCCCGGCGCACCCCGTGCTGGGGGAAGGCCACGATCTGCACGTCCAGCGCGTGCGCCAGGCGTGCGCGCACCTCGCCGAGCGCCGCCACCCCGTCCAGGCCGAAGGCGGGGGCCACGTCGGCGTGCGCGCGCATCGCGCGGGTGCCCTGGGCCACGGCGTGCGCCATCAGCCTCCCGGCGCGTTCCTCGATGGGACTGGCCAGGGTGCGGTACAGATCGGCGTCCTGGTCGGCGAGGTCGGCGATGCCCTGGGCCGGCCGCCGCGCGACCCAGGGTTCGCCCCAGGTGGTCTTGTCGGGGTGGATGTGGGCGTCCACCAGCGTCGGCAGCGCGATCCGGCCGCCACAGTCCACCACGTGCGCCTCGCCCACAGGTGTCTGCGCGATCCTGCCGTCCACGACCACCAGGTCGACGGGGGCGCCGCCCATGGGCCGGACGTCGCGGTAGACCGTCGTGCGGTACTGCAGGGACATGGTGGGCCTCTCCACGGGACGACGGTGCTTCCACATCGTGATCGATGACGTTCGCGATACGGCAGCATCCTAGGGCGGGACCGGGCCCGTTGTCCGTGCGGTCCGGCACGAGCCGGCACACTCCCCGGCCGCGCCCATGGAAGGAGGACGCCTGACGTTCCACGGCTCTGGACACGCCGAACGCCCGCCCCCACCGGAGGCGCGCCGGGTCCACGGCGGCGCGCTCGCGGCGCTCGTCCCCGGGAAGGCGGGCGGCCGGGGCCCGGACGGACCGGGCCCCGGCTCACCGACCCCGGGTGGCGGGCGTCAGCAGGTGTTGTCCTGGCTGTTGTTCCAGGTGATGCCGCGGACCACGGTGTTCACGGCGCACGGGTTCTCGTTGATGGCGGTGTCGGTCAGGTTCAGGTTCTCGAAGGTGATGTCGGAGGTGTTGGCGAACTCCGAGCGGGCGGCGATCCGGATGGTGCCCGGACCGGAGACCGATCCGCCCTGGCTGGCGACGGTCACGTTGTGGCAGTTCTCGATGAGCATGGCGTTGTTGCCGGTGTCGGCGATGTCGACGCGCTCGATCACCGCGCCGCCGCTCTCGGAGACGCAGAAGATCCCCCGGCCGCCGCCGCGCGCGCGGACCTCTCCCACGCGGATGTTGGTGTCGTAGCCGCCGTTCAGGCGTCCGTTGCGGTTGGCCATCCGGAAGGCCGCGTAGCCGGTCCCGGTTCCGGCGCCCTCGGCGTCGACCCGGCCGACGGTGGCGTTGACGGTGTCGTTGAGCAGCAGACCGGAGTAGGCGGTGTCGCGCGCCGTCACCGTTCCGATGGTGAGGCCGTCGACGCCGTAGGTCTCCACACCGTGGTTGCCGGTGCCCGAGACGTAGACGTCGTCGATGCTGATGTTCCGGGCCTCACGGACCGCGTCGTTGTCGCGGCTGTCGATGCGCATGCCCAGGCCGCCCGACAGGCGCAGGTCGACCTGCCCGAAGGACACGTCCTGCGACGTGCGCACGTACACCCCGAAGTACGGGTTGCCCGTCACGGACAGGTGGGGGACCGAGACGTCCTCGGCGTGCCGGATCCGCACCGCGGCGTTGTTGCCGCTGGGCGTACCGGTCACGTCGATGGTGCCGCACACCTCCAACGAGGTGTGGCTGGGCAGGTCCAACGAAGCGTTGGCGGGCATCGACCCGGAACCGCGCACGACCACGCGTTCCTGTGAGGAGCGCCCCGGGGTGAGGCCGTCGACGGCCGCGCGCATGGCGGCCAGCATGTCGCCGCCGGTGTAGAGGGTGTCGGAGCCGCGGCGCGCGGTCCAGGTGGAACCGTTCTGGACGGCCTCGGCGGTGGGTGTGCCCGCGCCGCAGTCGTCACTGGATCCGCCGTCGACCTCGACCAGCGTCCACACCTGCGCGGCGCCGCCGTGGTGCTCGTACTGGGACAGCCGTGCGCCGGCCTCGGTGCTCCAGTCCCAGACCTCCAGGGCCTTGCCGCTGTTGCGGTTGACGAACGAGACGCCGCCGGCGGTGTCGACGGGCAGCCACTGCTGGTTCGCGTTGCCGAGGTCGGTGTACTGGCGGATCTCGGCGCCGTCCTCGGTGGAGCGCTCCCACACGTCGATGGCCTTGCCGCTGTTGCGGTTGACGATCCGGTAGTAGCCGTCACCGGCGGGAACGAACCGGAACTGCTGCCAGGGGCGGTCGGTGCGGTCCCACTGGACGATTTCGGCGCCGTCCTCGGTGGAACCGCCGGTGACGTCCGCGACCAGACCGCTGTGGTGGTTGCGCAGGACGTAGTAGGCGCCGGTGTCGATGTCGGCGGCCTGGGCCGGACCGGCCGTGAGGCTGGTCAGCCCGACGCCGAGCAGGAGGGCGACGGCCGCGGAGAGCGCCCGGCGCAGGAGGGGTCGGGATCGGGGGGATGGAGGTGGGGGTGGGGGGTTGGAACGCACTGTGGCTCCTCGCGTTCGGTCTCCGGGCGGCGGTCGCCCGGAGGGGTGGTGGTGCGCCACGACGGGTCCCCGTCCCTGACGGGTCGTGCCTGGACGGGACGGGCGTCGTCAGGGCGTTCAGCAGGAGTTGTCCTGGCCGTCGTCCCAGGTGATGCCGCGTAGGACGGTGTTCACGGCGCACGGGTTCTCGTTGAAGGCCGTGTCGGACAGCGTCAGGTCCTCGAAGGTGGTGTCGGAGGTGTGGGCGAACTCCGACCGGGCGTCCGGACGTAGACCCCGAAGTACGGGCTGCCCGTCACGGACAGGTGGGGGACCGAGACGTCCTCGGCGTGCCGGATCCGCACCGCGGCGTTGTTGCCGCTGGGCGTACCCGTGACGTCGATGGTGCCGCACACCTCCAACGAGGTGTGGCTGGGCAGGTCCACCGAGGCGTCGGCGGGCACGCAGCCGGACCCCCGGACCACGACGCGTTCCTGCGAGCCGCGTCCGGGGTCGAGGCTGTCGACGGCCGCTCGCATCGCGGCGAGCATGTCGCCGCCCTCGTAGACGACGTCGCGGCCGTTGCGGCAGGTCCAACCGGAGCCGTCCTGGAGGGCCTCGGCGTGCAAGTCGCCGTCGCCGCAGGCGGCGGCCGCGAGGGTGCGGCGCGGAGGCCGGTGTCGTGACGTGCGGATGTCATACGTGCTCCTTCGTGCCTGCCCTGGAGCGGCGGGGCCCCAGGGATGGACGACGGGCAGCGGGAGCGCTCACCATGCCCGTGGGGTTTGGGAACCTAGCATGGAAAGCGTATTCCCGATACGGGGGCAACACATGACCGCAACGCCTGCGACACAAGGGATCCGTGGTCGACCGGCGATCGGCCGCACCGCCCGATCGCCTGTTGGAACGGAGTCCGCATGACCCCTCTGAGCGACGACAGCCCGCTCTGGGACCCCGGCCATGCCTCGGCCGGCGATCCGGCGCGCTTCGACGGCCACGACGTGACCGTTGACGACGCGACCTCGGTGACCGAGATCCTGGAGGCCGTCGCACCGGGCGCGCCCGCGCTGGTGCTGATCGACCATCTGGCCGCCCACCCGGGTCACCGGATCTCCGCGGACGCGATCACCACGGCGTTCCCCCACACGTTCACGAACCGGCACTCGCTCGCCGGCTCGACGAGTCGGATCAACGCGCTCTGCGCCGACCGCGGGTTCCGGCCGCTGTTCTACTGGTGGAAGGGCTCGAAGGCTGAGCCGTCCACCTACGCCATGAAGCCCTCCGTCGCCGCGGTGGTGCGCTCGGCCCGACGGGCGTGACGGCCCGCGGGCGCCCGGCGGCGTCGCGGAGACCACCCGGCCGACCGGGCGCCACCTGCCCGAGCACCCCGGTCGGGCGGGTGCGGTGGTACGGGCGCAGTGACTACTCGCGCCCCCGCTGCGCCGACGCCTGGGCGTGCGCTCGGGCCGAGGGCGTCTGCCGGCCGACGATCGCCGGGGCCTCGTGGACCAGGTCGTCGTCGGTGATCGCCTCCACCATGAACAGGGCGAAGTCGGTCCGCCGGGTGATGTTGCTCGCCAGCGCCGGGTCGCCGACGTGGCGGCGCCACACCGGAAGCCCCTGGCTCTCGCCCTCCTCCAGGTCGCTGCCGCGCACGACCGTCCACCGGGTGTCGCTGGCGTAGATCCTGCGGCACGCCCGCACCTGGTCGTCGACGTCGATGACGCGTGCCAGCCGGGCCAGCACGGTCGTGACCCGCAGGACCACACGGAACCAGAACGAGTACACGTCGTTCTCGTCACGGGGCACGTGCCAACCGCAGGAGAACACCAGCCGCGCCCCCTCCGGTGCCAGGTGGAGCACCGCCCGCGCGGTTCCGCTCGAGTACCCCCGCACACCCCAGGGCACGAGGACCGTGAGCACGGCGTCGCATCCCTCGACCGCCCGGGCGATGACGTCCCGGTCGTCGGTCGGCCCCGGAACCACGGTGATGCGGTCCCCGAACTCGGCCAGCTTGCCGACGCTCTGCTCCCGGCACACGCCCACGACCTCGTAGTCGCGGTCCAGGGCGTGTCGCACCATGTACCGCCCGAGCTTGCCCGAGGCTCCCACGACGCAGACCCTCTTCCGGGGGCCGCCGTCGGCACCGTCCCGTTCCCGTCGCCCGTCCATGTCCACTCCTCCCGTTCACCTTACACCTGTAAGGCTGTACTGGGAGGCTATCCTTACACCCGTAAGGCCGTCAAGGGCGAACACTGGAGCAGAACACGGAGACCACAAGTGACAGCGACCCCCAGGCGGCGACAGGCGTCCCGCCCCTCACTGAGCCGCGAGCGCGTCCTCGAAGGCGCGGTCCGCGTCGCCGACGAACGCGGGGTGGCCTCGGTGAGTATGCGGAAAGTGGCCGAAGAGCTCGGGGTGGAGGCGATGTCGCTCTACCACCACGTGGCCAACAAGGACGAGATCCTGGACGGGATCGTCGACCGGGTCTTCGCCGAGATCGAGCTGCCCCGGGACGAGACCGACTGGAAGGCCGCGATGCGCCGGCGCGCGTCGTCCGCCCGTGCGGCCCTGCTGCGCCACACGTGGGCGCTGGGCCTGATGGACTCCCGGCGCACCCCCGGTCCGGCGACGCTCACGCACCACGACTGGATGATCGGCCGCCTGCGCGGAGCGGGCTTCTCCCTCGCGGGGACGGCCCAGGCCGTGTCGACGCTGGACGGCTACGTGTACGGGTTCGTCCTCCAGGAGTCGAACCTGCCCTTCCGCACCCCCGAGGAGTTGAAGGACGTGGCGGCCGCCATGGTCGACGCGTTCCCCGCCGAGGGCTACCCCCACCTGACGGAGATGATCCAGGCGCACGCCCTGAGCCCCGGCTACGCCTACGCCGACGAGTTCCTGCCCGGCCTGGACCTGATCCTGGACGGCCTCGAAACACTCCGCGACGCTCCGGACGAGCCCCGCCGTCCCTGACAGGACGGTCCGCCCCTGATCGGCTCCCCTCGCGACCCGCGGTCCCCGGCGAGGACCGCGGTCACGGCCCACGCCCCGGCGTCAGTCGCGCTCGGAGTCCGGCGCCGCACTCACCACCATCTCAGGACGCCCGCTGACCAGCAGCCAGGCCGGAAGCACCACCAGGCACAGCACCGGCAGCAGGCCCAGGTCGGGGACCACGGTCACCGCGACGAACAGGCTCAGCCATCCCTGCCGGGTGACCGCGGTGAGGATCCCCAGCAGCGCGCACGCCACCGCCAGCGACACCGGCACCGCGGGAACCAGCTTCGCGACCAGGAGCCCCAACGCCACCCCGGCGAACACGGCCGGGAAGATCCGGCCCCCGCGGAACCCGCAGGAGGCCGCGGTGAGCAGGGCCGCCATCCGGAACACGATGATCACCGCCAGCGCCGCCACACCGACGTCGGCGCTCCGCTCGACCAGTGCGCCCATCTGTTCCAGGCCCTTGAACATGGTCAGCGGCCCGCCGATCGCACCCAGCAGTCCCAGGACCAGACCGCCCGTGCCGATCATCAGCACCGGGTGGCGCAGCCGCTGGAACCAGCCGTGCACGAGTGGGAAGGCGTAGACCAGCGCCAGTCCGAGGACGCCCCCCACCAGGGCGACGACCGACCCGGTCAGCACGTCCCCCACACTCGGGCCGGGGTAGGCGGGCAGGGGCAGGGACAGGCTGTGCGCCCCGAACACGTGCGCGGTCACCGCCCCGGCCCCGGCGGCGATCAGGGGGAGCACCAACCGGTCCCACAGCGGCTCCTCCCGGTCGCCCGCGGCGGCCTCGGTCAACAGCAGCGCGGCGGCCACCGGGGTGGAGAACAGCGCCCCGATGGTGGCCGCGGTGGCCAGCCCGACCCAGACCCGCGCGGGCGCGGCGGGGACCAGTCGGCGGCCCGCCCAGTGGGCGAGGGTGACGGTGGCCCCGATCACGGGGTTCTCCGGTCCCAGGCTGACCCCGCAGGCCAGGGCGAGAACGACCGCGGCCAGCAGGCCGGGCAGGGCCCGTGGCTCCAGCGGCTCTTCGACCAGCTCCACGGTGGCCGGGTCCGGTCCTGCGTGGCCGGGCGCCTTCCACACGATCAGCCCGACGGCCAGCCCGGCCAGGGTGAGCACACCGACCGTCCACAGCGCGCCTCCACCGTCGACGCCGAGGGTGCCGGGCAGCGTGGTCCACACCCATCCCTGGATGAAGGCGGCGGCGACGTCGACGGCCACCAGGACCAGAGCCGAACCGACTCCGACCAGCAGCGCGGGGATCATGAGGGGCGCGAGCCTGCGCGCGATCGGGACCGGGTCGCCCTCCGCCCCTCGTTCCGCACCCACGTGTGTGCTCCCTCCGCCTCGACGCACGCCGTAGGGCCATCGTGGCGGCGGCGGGCCCGCCCCTCCCCGACGACACGGCAGTCGGCGGGCAAAGAAGAGGAGTCGTGCGTGCCGCGCGCGGACAGGGCCGCCCGCCCGGAGCGCGGCTCCGGGCGGGCGGCCCGAGGTGGGTGGGGCGGTGTCAGACCTTGCGGTACTGCGGGACCCAGGCGCCGTCCTCGACGACGTAGTCGCCGAACAGGGCCGGGGCCTCCTCCTTGAGTGCCTCGCCGATGCGGTGGAAGAGCAGACGGATCTCCTCCTCCGCACCCGGCGCGGTGCGGGCCTCCAGGGTGTGCCGCAGGGTGCGCACGTTGGCGGTCCACACCAGGCCGGTGGCCACGCCCTCGGGGGCGAAGCGGCGCATGAACGACGTCTTGTGCTTCTTCTCGGCGAACTTCACGCCGTCGTCGTCCAGGCCGAAGTGGTCGGCCATCCAGAGCTGGAACTCCTCCATCTGCTGGAGCATCGCGGTGGCGCGCTCCATCAGCTCGGGGTCCTCCTCCGCCCAGTCCGGGAACCAGAACGGCAGGTCGCTCAGGCGCACGAAGCGCAGTGACTCCTGTGAGACGGCCACGCCGGGCCGGTGCCGGATGAGTTCGTGGGTCAGGACGCGCGAGACGTTGTGCAGCACGAAGCTGAAGCTGATGTGCTCCAGGACGGAGCCGTGCAGGCTGGCCAGGATGTTGCCGAGGTAGGCGTCCTGGTCCTTGCGCACCCGCGTGACGTTCGGGTTCAGGCCGGGCTCCCAGGAGCGGTAGCACAGCCGCCCGGCGAACTCGGCGAGGTTCTGCGCGTCGTTGAGGTGGGCGTCCAGGTCACCGCGGTCGAACCGCTCCAGCCACGCCTGCCCGCCGACCTCCTTGAGGTAGTCGGCGATCACGTCGTAGTCCACCTGCGGACGCGCTACCAGACGTACCTGCGGCTCGACCTTCTTCACAGCACCCTCTCCTCGTGGCTCCCCGCCCCACGGCACACGTCAGTGCCGTGACCTGGGAGGTCCCGGTAACAGGTGCGCACGTGGGGCTGGGCCGATTGGCCTTCCACGAGGGTACACGGCGCCGGAGGGCGCCCGAGGGCACCTGAGGCCGTACGTCAGAAGCCGAACCACCCGCCAGGGGCGAGGATGAGTCCGACGACGATCGCGACGATGCCCCAGAGCATCTGCCCGCGCAGGATGCCCAGAACGCCGCCGACGATGAGAATGAGTCCGAGAATCAGTAGCAAAGTACCCATACTCCACCACTGTCCGGTCACAACTTGGTCAAACCCCGATCCGGTGACGTTTCGGGACCGAATTTTGAGGTAACGGCCCGTGCGCGGCGCGGGATCGCCGCGCACGGGCCGGTGCCGGGTCAGGCGCGCGCGGGCACGGCCGCGCGCCGGGCCGCCTCCAGGACGCGGGCGACGATGCCCTCGCCCACGGGCGCGGTGAGGATGGACTCGGGGTGGAACTGCACGCCGAACCAGCACGCGGACGGGTCCTCGATCGCCATCACCACCGGCTCCTCCTCGTCCAGCACGGCGGTCACCTCGAAGTTCTTGACCAGGTCGGGGAGCGTGTACGTGGAGTGGTACCGCGCGGCCGGGAACCGGCCGTCCTCGCCCAGTCCCGTCAGCAGGTGCCCGCCCAGGACCCTCACGCGTCCGGGCTTGCCGTGCACGGGCTCCGCCAGCGTGCGCAGCTCGCCGCCGGAGTGCTCCACCATGGCCTGCAGGCCCAGGCACACGCCGAACACCGGCAGGCGGCGGGCGGCGAGCTGGTCCAGCAGAGCGGACATGCCGAAGTCCACCGGCAGGCCCGGTCCGGGCGAGAGCACGACCAGGTCCGGGGCCAGGCGGTCCAGCAGGGAGGCGTCGAAACCGTAGCGGACGGTGGTGACCTCCGCGCCGTGCCGGCGCACGTAGTCGGCGAGGGTGTTGACGAAGGAGTCCTCGTGGTCCACGAGCAGCACCTTCAGGCCCGTGCCGGGCAGCGCCGCCGCGGGCGCCGAATCGGCGGCCGGCTCCTCCCCCCTTTCGGCGGCCCGGTCGTCCTCCTCCCCCTGGGCGAGCGTCTCCAGCAGGGCACGGGCCTTGAGGAAGGTCTCCTTCTCCTCGGCCTCGGGGTCGGAGTCGTAGAGCAGGGTCGCGCCGACCCGCACCGCGGCCACCCCGTTCTGGATGTGCGCGGTGCGCAGGGTCAGGCCGGTGTTCATCGAGCCGTCGAAGTTGATCACGCCCACGGCGCCGCCGTACCAGCGGCGGGGGCTGGTCTCGTGCTGCTCGATGAACCGCATCGCCCAGGTCTTGGGGGCTCCGGTGACGGTGACCGCCCACATGTGGCTCAGGAAGGCGTCCAGGGCGTCGAAGTCGCGGCGCAGGGTCCCCTCGATGTGGTCGACGGTGTGGATCAGGCGCGAGTACATCTCGATCTGGCGGCGCCCGATCACCCGGACGCTGCCCGGCTCGCACACCCGCGACTTGTCGTTGCGGTCCACGTCCGTGCACATGGTGAGCTCGGACTTCTCCTTGACCGAGGAGAGCAGCTCCTGGATGTTCTCGGCGTCGCCGAGCGCGTCCTCGCCCCGGCGGATGGTGCCCGAGATCGGGCAGGTCTCCACGCGCTGCCCGGTGCCGGGCTCGCCGCTGACCCGCACGAACATCTCCGGTGAGGCACCGACGAGGTACTCTCCCTCGCCGAGGTTGAAGAAGAACTCGTAGGGGGCGGGGTTGCGCTCGCGCAGGCGCTCGTAGAAGCGTGCGGGCGAGGAGCAGCGGGCGTAGGTGCGGTGGCCGGGGACGACCTCGAACAGGTCGCCCCGGCGGAACTTCTCCTTGGCGTCGGCGACGATGCGCGCGTAGGAACCCGGCTCGGGCCCCTCGGGCACGTGCGCGGCGACGACCGGCGGGGTGGGATCGGTCTCGCGGGCCAAACCCTCGGTGGCGGCCTCGGCGTGCCCGTCGCCGCCGGGAACGGTGAACTCGTAGGTGTAGCGCACGCAGGTCTCGCGCTTGCGGTCGCGGACCACGAGGGCGTCGGGCAGGTGCAGGACGAGGTCGCGGTCGTCGGGGTCGCGGTCGATGTGCCGCTCGATCGGCTCGAACTGGAAGGCCAGGTCGTAGCCGAACGCCCCGTACAGGCCGAGGTTGGTGTCCTCGGGGCTGCGCAGGGCCGCCACGACGGCGCGGATCCCGGTGAAGACGCTGGGACGGCGGCTGCGCTCCTCCTCTGTGAAGAACGCACCGGGGTCGGGCTCGGGCACGGTGACGGCGACGTGGCCGGGGCCCCGGTCGGCGTCGCTTCCCACGCCCTCCAGCGCCCGGGCCAGGACGGGGAGCAGGACGCGGCCGCGTGCGTTGAGGGCGGTGGCGGTGATCCGGCGCCCGCGGGTACTGAGCTCCAGACACGGGTCGACGTACCCCAGGTGCCAGCGGTCGTAGCGGCCCGGGTACTCCATACCGGAGGAGAGCACGCCGCCGCGGCGGTGCTCGACGGACGCGACGAGGTCGGTGAGGACCTCCGGGTCGCAGGGGGTGGAACTGCGGCGGACGGTCACGCCGCCCGCGGTGCGGTACGTGATGGTCTGAACGTCGCTGGGGTTCACGGCCGGTCCTTTGGCGCTGTGGTCGGTCGGGTCGGGTCACGCCGGCCGGGGCCGTGAGAAAACAAAACGACCGCCGGTCCGGGGCGGTCGCTGCTCTCGGGTACTACGAACCTGCGCCGCCTAGGAGCGGCGCCACCACTGGGCCTGGGTGGTCGGTTCGGTTCGCATGGGCCCGAGTGTAGCGGGTGCGGCGGACCGTGGCCACCGCCACACCCGGTTCCACCCCGCTCACGCCCGCCTCACCCGCTCACTCCCGCCTCGCAGGCTCGCCCCGCCTCACCCGCTGGCCCGCAGGAGCGGGTTCGTCGCCTCCTCGGGCGTCCCCTTCCGGTCGGGGGCCGGATCAGACCGGCGGACCCGACCAGCGGTATCGGCGCTCGGGACGGCCGGCCGTGCCGTAGCGCAGCCGGACCTCGACGCGGCCGGAATCGGCGAAGTACTCCAGGTAGCGCCGGGCGCTGACCCGGGAGATGCCGGTGGCGGCCGCGCACTCGGTCGCCGACAGGTCCTCGCCTCCCTCTCCCCCGCCCCGGGCCGCGTGCTCGCGCAGCGCCCGCTCCACGAGCTCCGCGGTCGGGCTGGTGAGCCCCTTGGGCATCGCCTTGGCGGGCCGCACGACCGGCCGGGCCGCGCCGAAGGCCCGGTCCACGGCGTCCTGGTCGGCGGCCCCCTCCGTCTCCAGGTCGCGGCGCAGCCGCGCGTAGTCGCGCAGCCGCTCGGTCAGCACGGCCGGCTCGAAGGGCTTGATCAGGTACTGCACCGCCCCGCCGCGCAGCGCCTGACGGACCGTCCCGCTGTCCCGGGCCGCCGTGATGACCAGCGCGTCCACCTCCGGCAGGTCCTCGCCGCCCCCGGGCGCGCGCAGGGCCCGCAGCACCTCGATGCCGTTCATGTCGGGCAGGTAGATGTCGAGCAGGACCAGGTCCGGGCGCAGCCGCGCGATCATCTCCAGGGCCTCGGCCCCGGTCCTGGCCTCACCGACGACGGTGAAGCCGGGGACGCGCTCCACCAGGCCGCGGTGGACCCGCGCGACCATGAAGTCGTCGTCGACGATGAGGGTTCTGACCTGCGCCGCCGGTGCCTGGTCCGCGGTCGCCTCTGGCGCGTTCAACGTGTACCTCCGGTGTGGTGCGGTCCCGGTCGGCCCGGGGTGGTCGGCATCAGTGCTCCCCCTCGGACCCGGGCGGGGTCTCGTGCAGGACGGCGGTGAACTGCGAGCCCGTGACGGTCGCCGTCCCGCCGCGCCGCGCGCAGACCAGGCCGACGATGGCCAGTCCCAGGCCGCGCTTGCGCCCGGCTCCGCCCTTGGTCGTGTAGCCGTGCTGGAACACCTCGCCGGCGAGTTCGGTGGGCACGCCGGGGCCGGAGTCGGTGACGGCCACCCGGACCGGGTCGCCTCCGCCGCCGACGACCTCCACCTCCACCCAGGGGCGCTCGGCGCCTCCGGCGGTCGGGGCGACGGCGTCCAGGGCGTTGTCGACCAGGTTGGCCACGACCGTGACCAGGTCGTCGGACAGCTCCTCCGACACCGGTTCCAGCCGGGTCCCCGGGGAGACCCGCAGCCGGGTGCGCTGCTCGTCGGCCAGGCTGGTCTTGGCGATGAGCAGCGCGGCCAGGGAGGGGTCGTTGACCCGGCCGGTGACGTCGGCGCTGAGCTGGGCACGGGCACCGCCGACCTGGCTGACGTACTTGGCGGCCTCCCCGTACTCCCGCAGCTCCAGCAGCCCGGAGATGACGTGCAGCCGGTTGCTGAACTCGTGGGCCTGGGCGCGCAGGGTCTCGGTGGTGGTCTGGCTCGTGTCCAGTTCGTGCTGGAGTTCGACCAGGTCGGTGCGGTCGCGCATGGTGGTCACCGATCCCGCGGGGCGCCCGTCGGTGACCAGGGGCATGCGGTTCAGGGCCACCAGCCGGTCCCCCAGGGCGACGACCGTGTCGCGTCCCTGGACCCGGCCCAGCAGGACGTCCTCCAGTTCACCGCCCACCCCCAGCTCGGCGAGGCTGGAGCCGACACAGTCGGGGGGCAGGCCGAGCAGGCGGACGGCGGCGTCGTTGGCCAGGGTGACGCGGTGCTCGGCGTCCAGTCCCAGGACGCCCTCCTTGATGCCGTGCAGCATCGCCTCGCGGTGTTCCACGAGGCGGGCGATCTGGTCGGGTTCCAGGCCCAGGGTCTGGCGTTTGACGCGGCGCGACAGCAGCAGGGATCCGGCCACGCCGAGCACGCTGGCGATGCCCAGGTACACCAGCAGGTTGGGGGTGGCCAGGACCAGGAGTTCGCCGGCCCCGGGGTAGTCCACGCCCGCCAGGACGACGCCGAGGATGGTTCCGCCGTCCCCGATGACCGGGACGGCCGCCGCCACGGCGCGGTTTCCCTCGATCTCGGTCACACCGGTCCAGGCACGGCCCCCGAGCGCCGAGGTGATGCCGGGCTCGCTCCGGGGCCCGCCGTCGCCGGGCCCGGGGTCCAGGGTCAGGGCCTCGCCCCCGCTGTCGTGGATGACCAGGTGGTCGGCGCTGGAGAGCACGCGCACGCTCTCGGCCGTCGGCGCCAGGACCTCCATCCTCCCGTCGGCCTCCAGGCCGGCGCGGACGATGTCGCGCGCGGCGGTGCTCTCGGCGACCGAGAGCATACGGCGGCTCTCGGTCTGGCGCAGGCGGGCGTCGGACTGGGCCAGGGACACCGCGGCGACCATGACCAGCACGATCACGACGATGCCGAGCTGCAGTGCGAGGAACTGCCCGGCCAGTGTCGTTCGCGGCGCCCCGAACCTCATCGGTCGACCGCCGTCGGCGCCCCTGTGATCACAACGACCACAACGTTCCTTACGACCATTGCCCGCACAAACGACACAACACTTTTCACCCGTGTTTCCCTCTGCTTGCCTGTGCGTTGCCTCACACGCCAACCGGAACATACCCGGCCGCATCCCCTACGGAGAAATCATGCTCCGCATCACGAAGTCGCACGTCAGTCCCAGTGTCCCCGGATCGGGCACGTCCCGCCGATCCCTGATGGTCCGCGCGGCCGCCGTCGGCGCCGCCCTGCCGCTCGTGCTCGCCGCCTGCGGCGGCACCGATGAGGGCGCCGTCGCCGAGGACGGTACCTGGTCGCCGACCCAGGCCATCGAGATCACCGCTCCGGCCGCCACCGGCGGCGGATGGGACACGCTCGCCCGCACCAGCGCCCGCCTGCTGGAGGAGGAAGAGCTGGTGGACGATTCCGTCCAGGTGGTCAACAAGCCCGGTGCGGGCGGCGCGATCGGTTGGGGCTACATCGCCAACAACGCCGGGGACCCGCACAAGCTGTTCGTGACGAGCCCGCCCATCCTGCTGGTGCCGATGGCCGGGGACTCCGACTACGACCACCAGGACTTCACCCCGATCGCCCGCCTGGCGACCGACTACATGGTCTACCTCGTGCCCGCCGACTCCGACGTCGAGACCTTCGACGACCTGGCCGCCCAGGCCGGGTCCGGCGACTTCAGCGTCGGCGGCGGATCGGGGCCGGGCAGCATGGACCACGTCGCCCTGGCCGGTGCCCTGGAGGCCGCCGGAGCCGACGCGACCCGGGCCAACTACATCCCCTTCGACGGCGGCGGCGAGGCCCTGACCTCACTCCTGGGCGGTCACGTGGACGCGGCCGTGGTGGGCGTCGGCGAGGCACTGGGCATGCTGGAGTCCGGCGACGTGCGCGCGGTGGGCGTCTCCTCGGAGGAGCGCGTCGACGCCGTCGCGGACGTGCCGACGCTGGTCGAGCAGGACGTCGACTTCACCTTCGACATCTGGCGCGGCGTCATGGCCCCGTCGGACCTGAACGAGGCCCAGGTCGCCTACTACGAGACCCTGTTCGCCGACCTGATGGAGACCGAGGCCTGGCAGACCGAGTCCGCCCGCCTGGGCTGGACGGACGCCTACCAGGACAGCGAGGAGTTCGGCGCGTTCCTGGACGACACGCGCGACGAGTTCGCCCAGATCCTGACCGAGGTCGGTCTCCAGTGAGTGAGAACACCACCGCGCGCCGCGGCGGCGCGCCCGCGGAGGGGGCGGCCCGGAGCCGCCCCCGGAGGGCCTGGACGCCGCGCACACCGATCCTGCCCGAGCGGGCGTTCCGGTTCTCGCCGCGCACGCTCGGTGTCGCGGTCGCCCTGTTCGCGATCGGCTACCTCGCACTGGCCTTCCAGATGCCCGACTACACGGCGGTGAGCGTCCCGGTCCAGCCCTCCACCCTGCCGCGCTGGCTGGGCGTGGCACTGCTGGTCCTGGCGGTCCTGCTGTTCCTCCAGCGCCGACCGGAGGAGGAGGGCGCGCCGGCGACGGCGGAGACATCGGACGAGCCCGCGGAAGGGGCGCCGGAGGGCGGTGAGCCCCGGCTGGGCCGCCTCGACGACCCCCGGCTGGAGATCGGCCTGTTCGTCGGCGCCCTGGTCGCCTACATCGCCGTCTTCGAGCTCCTGGGCTTCATCCTGTCCACCGCCCTGTACCTGGGATCGATGACCTGGTACCTCGGCTACCGCCGACACCTGGTCAACGCCGTGGTCGCCCTCACCCTGCCGATCGCGTTCTACGCGGGAATGACGTGGGGCCTGGACGTGACGCTGCCGAGCGGCCCGCTTCCCTTCTGACCTGAGACCAAGGAAACCCTCTCATGGGCATGCTCGACCAACTCATGTACGGCTTCGGCATCGCGCTGACGCCGGAGAACCTGCTCTACGTCTTCATCGGCGTGCTGGCCGGAACGATCATCGGCATGCTGCCCGGCCTGGGGCCGATGAGCGCGATCGCGCTGATGATCCCCATCGCCTACGGCATGGACCCCACGTCGGCGATCATCATGCTGGCGGGGGTGTACTACGGGGCGATCTTCGGCGGATCGACCTCGTCCATCCTGCTCAACGCCCCGGGCGTGGCCGGGACGGTCGCCACCTCCTTCGACGGCTACCCGATGGCCCTCAAGGGCCAGGCGGGCAAGGCCCTGGCGATCGCGGCCATCTGCTCGTTCGTCGGCGGCACCATCAGCGTCGTGGGGCTGATGGCGATCGCTCCGAGCCTGGCCTCGTTCGCCGTCAGCTTCGGCCCGGTGGAGTACTTCGCGCTGATGGTGCTGGGGCTGACCGCGGTGGTGTCCCTGGGCGGGCGCAACCTGGTCAAGGGACTGATCGCGGCCGTGGTCGGGGTGATGATCGCCCTGGTGGGCATCGACTCGCAGACGGCGATCGTCCGCTTCACGTTCGACCTGCCCGAGCTGTACGAGGGCGTGGAGTTCCTCATCGTCGCGCTGGGCGTGTTCGCGCTGGCCGAGGTGCTGGTCATGCTCAACCAGCGCGGCAAGGGCGGTGTGCGCAAGGGCGTGACCTCGCTGCGGCTGTCCCGCCGCGAGCTGGGCCGGATCACCCCGCCCGCGCTGCGCTCGTCGGTGCTGGGCTTCTTCACCGGTGTCCTGCCGGGTGCGGGGGCCACGGTCGCCTCCTTCCTGTCGTACTCGATGGAGAAGAAGATCGCCCGGGACGGCGACACGTTCGGGCAGGGCAACCCGAAGGGAGTGGCCGCGCCGGAGGCGGCCAACAACGCGGCGGCCGTGGGATCGTTCGTCCCGCTGATGACCCTGGGCGTACCGGGCTCGGGCACGACGGCGATCCTGCTGGGCGCGCTGATGGTGCTCGGTGTGCAGCCGGGCCCGATGATGCTGTCGGAGAACCCGGACATGTTCTGGGGCGTGGTCGCCTCGATGTACATCGGCAGTGTGGTGCTGCTCATCCTCAACCTGCCGCTCATCCCGTTGTTCGCCAAGGTGCTCAACACACCCAGGACGATGCTGATCCCGCTGGTCGTCGTATTCTGCGTGGTAGGCGTCTACGGGCTGAGCTTCAGCGTGTTCGACCTGGGCCTGCTGGCCGCGTTCGGCGCGATCGGGTTCCTGATGCGCCGCAACGACTTCCCGGCCGCGCCGCTGATCCTGGGTCTGATCCTGGGCGGGCTGATGGAGACGAACATGCGGCGGGCGCTGCAGATCTCCAACGGCGAGTGGTCGGTGTTCCTCACCGAGCCGATCTCGGCGGGGCTGCTGGCGGTGGCCGTGCTGTCGATGCTCCCGGCCCTGGTGCGCGTCCTGCGTCGGCGGCGCACGCGGGTCGGACCGGCCGCCGGGGCGGACTCGGGGACCGGGTCAGAGAGCGGTTCCCAGGGGGAGCCGCAGGACAGGGCCGGGTCCGCGACGGCGCCCGGATCCGGGCCCGGCTCCGATGGCCGGGTTCCGCCGCGGGACTGACCACGACGACAGGAAGTGACGGGCGGGGTGGACGAGCGCAGGGGGACGGCGGGTCGGCGCGGGCCGAGCCGCCGCGCCGTCCTGTCCGCCGGAGGGGCCGCCGGACTGGCGCTGCCGCTGGCGGGCTGCCAGGAGCCGGGGCGCCAGGACACGCTGCGGATCATGGTGCCGACCCCGCCCGGCGGCGGGTTCGACCACACCGCCCGGACCCTGGCGTCCGTGATCGAGGAGATCGGCGCGGTCTCCGACATCACCGTCTTCAACCTGGCGGGTAGCACGGGGACCGCCGCGCTGGCCCGGCTGGTCTACGAGCAGGGGTCGGCGGACCTGCTGCTGCAGATGGGGCTGGGCCTGGTGGCCAACACCCACGTCGACACCGCCGCGGACTCGGTCACCGAGGCCACCCCCGTGGCCCGCCTGATCGAGGAGCCCGAGGCGCTGATGGTCCCGGCCGACTCCGAGTACGCCTCCATCGACGACCTGGTGAGCGCCTGGCGGTCGGACCCGGGAGCGATACGGATCGGCGGCGGCTCGACCCCCGCGGGCCCCGACCACCTGGTGACCATGCTGCTCGCGGAGGAACTGGGCATCGACCCGGCCGCCGTGGTCTACCGCTCCTATGACGGCGGCGGCCCGATGCAGGCCGCCCTGATGGGCCACGCGCTCGACTTCGCCGCGGCGGGCCCCAGTGAGCAGCGCGCGGCGATCGACTCGGGCCAGCTGCGGGTCCTGGCGGTGACGGGGGCCGAAGCGGATCCGGGGATGGACGCCCCGACACTGCTGGAGGCCGGGATCGACCTGGAGTTCATGAACTGGCGCGGGCTGCTGGCCCCGCCCGGACTGGGCGAGGACGATCTCACGTGGCTGCTGGATCTCGTGGAGCGGGTGCACGCGTCACCGGAGTGGGAGGAGCGCCTGGCGCGCAACAGGTGGACCGACGCCTATCTGGCCGGGGAGGAGTTCGCCGTGTTCCTCGCGCAGGAGGATGAGCGCACCGGGCGGACGCTGGAGCGGATCGGCCTGGCCGACGGATGATCCGCGGTCGCCGCGGTGCCGGTCCGGCCGGCGGTGACCGCCTCGCCGAGGCCCCGTGGGATCGCGTCCCGGCGGGTGGTAAGCTCAGGCACTCAGCACAGTTCTTCAGTGCACCCACAGCTTACTGCGGCAAGGATATCACCTTGATGGAGAGTCGTCAACCGGGGTCACCCTCACCGGAACAGGAGGCCCTCGCCTACGAGCAGACGAGGGTCAGCGCGATGTACGCGCGCCTGGACGAACTGCGGGAGTACACCGCCGACCAGCTCGCCGCCGCGCACCTGCAGGACCGCGGCGGATTCGCCGCCCTGGTGGAACGCGAGGCGCGCTCCTACGAGCAGGCCCGGCGGCGGGCCCGGCTCGGCGCGGTCGAGGAGGGGCTGTGCTTCGGCCGCGTCGACCTCGCCGCAGAGCCGGAGACGCTCTACGTCGGTCGGATCGGACTCCGCGACGCCGAGCACGAGACCATCCTCGTCGACTGGCGGGCCCCGGCCGCCCGCCCGTTCTACGCCGCCACCCCGAGTGACGCCGCCGGCCTCGCCCGCCGACGCCACCTGCGCGTACGCCACCGACGCGTCATCGGCCTGGACGACGAGGTGTTCGACCCCGACGGCCTGACCGAGAGCGACCGGCACCAGCTGGTCGGCGAGGCCGCGCTGCTCGCCTCGCTGCGCCGCGGCCGGACCGGTCGGATGGCCGACATCGTGGCCACCATCCAGGCCGAGCAGGACCGCGTCATCCGTGCACGGCTGGCCGGGGTGCTCGTCGTCCAGGGCGGGCCGGGCACCGGCAAGACCGTGGCCGCCCTGCACCGCGCCGCCTACCTGCTCTACACCCACCGCCACGTCCTGGAGCGCCGCGGCGTCCTCGTGGTCGGACCCAACCCGGCGTTCCTGCGCTACGTCGGCGATGTGCTCCCCTCCCTCGGGGAGACCGACGTGGTGATGCGCACCGTGGGCGAACTCTTCCCCGGCGTGGAGGCCCGCGACCACGACCCGCACGCCGTCGCACGCGTCAAGGGCTCCCCGCGCATGGCCGACCTCGTGCGCGCCGCCGTCCTGGACCGCCAGCGCACGCCGCTGGAGGCGTTCGGCGACGACGAGCTGCGGGTACGCACCGACGCGGGCGTCCTCGCCGTTCCCGCCGAGACCGCCGCACAGGTGATCGCGACCGCGCGGGGCCTGCGCCTGCCGCACAACGCGGCGCGCAAGTACGCCGTCACCACCCTGCTCCGCGAGCTGGCGCGGGCGGAGTCCGTCCTGCTCGGACGACCCGCTGAGGAGGAGGACCTGCCCTTCATCGGCGAGCGGCTCTGGTTCGTGGACGCGGTCCGCGCGGCCGTCGACGCCCTGTGGCCCCCGCTGACACCCGAGCACCTGCTGTCGGAGCTGTTCGCCGACGCCGAGGCGCTCGACCGCGTGGGCGCCCGGGCCGGCCTGTCCGAGGACGAGCGCCGGGCACTGGCGCGCGCGGCCGACGCCCCGTGGACGGTCGAGGACGTGCCCCTGCTGGACGAGACCGCCGACATCCTGGGCTACGACGACAGCGCCGAACGGGCCCGGGAGCGCCGCCGCGCGGCGCGGGAGGCGGAGGAGGAGCGCTACGCCCAGGGGGTGCTGGAGTTCACCGGGGCCGACGATCCCCTGCTGGACGCCCGGGTCCTGGCCGAGCGCCACCGCGACACCGGACCCGAGCTCACCACAGCCGAACGCGCGGGCCAGGACCGGGAGTGGACCTACGGCCACGTCATCGTGGACGAGGCGCAGGAGCTGTCACCGATGGCCTGGCGCGCGGTGATGCGCCGGGTGCCGACCCGTTCCCTGACGGTGGTGGGCGACGTCGCCCAGACCGGCAGCGCCGCGGGCGCCCGATCGTGGCTCGACGCGCTGGAGCCCTTCGTGGGAGCGAACCTGCACGTGGAGCGGCTACGGGTCAACTACCGCACACCCGCGCCGATCATGCTCGCGGCCGCGGACGTGCTGCGTGCGGCGGCCCCGGACGAGGAGGTGCCCGAGTCGGTGCGCGAGGAGGGCGACCCGCCCCGCGCCGTGCGCCTGACCGGACCGCTGGCCGCGTCGCTGCCCGCGGTGGTGGCCGAGGAGCTGGGGGCGATCGGGGAGGGCCGGGTCGCGGTGATCACGGCCGACCGGGACGTGGCGGCCGTGGCGGCCGCCCTTCCCGACGCGGGGCGGCCCTACGGCGGGGGACCCGGGCGCGACACCCTGGAGAACCCCGTCGTCGTGGTGACCGCGACCGAGTCCAAGGGGCTGGAGTTCGACTCCGTGGTGGTCGTGGAGCCGGACCACGTGTGGGAGCAGCCGCGCGGCGCCAACGACCTCTACGTCGCCGTCACCCGCGCCACCCGCCGACTGACCGTGGCCCACACCCGCGACCTGCCCGGGGTGCTGGACCGGCTGGTCTGACGCCCGGCCCCGGTCCGCTACCGGCCCCGGGCCCGGGCCCGGGGCCGCCCGCGCGGGAACGCGGATCAGTACTGGGCGGGCCGGTCGACCGCCAGGGTGTCGACGAGCAGGGCCGCGACCCGGCCGTCGGCGGCCCTGCCCAGCCACGCCGGGCAGGAGCTCACGCCGTCACCGATGAAGGCCGTCACCAGGTTCCCGCCGGTGACGGGCTCGCTCAGGGTCCTGGTCCACGGGCCGGAGTCACGGGACCGCTCCCCGGGCGCGGCGAACCGGGCGGGGCCGGGGTCGCTCGTGTGGACGACGCCGTGCGCCAGGCGCAACAGCACGTACATCGCCGGCCGGAAATCCAGTTCCTGATCCAGGGAGGGACTGATCGCCTCCGCGAAGGCCTGCCCGGTCACGGTGCCGGGAGCGTCCAGGAAGGCCTGGGCGGCCTCCCGCAGTTCCCGCTCCCGGTCGGCCAGCGCCTCCCGTTCCCGCTGCGTGTAGCCGATGACGAGGTCGGGGTGGTGGTCGGGGTCGGTCAGCAGCTCGGAGAGGTGTGGCATGCACGCCGCGTCGCCCACGCTGATGAGGCCGCTGTCGCGGTCCACGGCCGTCCCGTGGAACTGCCCCTCGCGCAGCTCGTCCAGGCTCTCGTCCGGGCGCAGCGCCATCTCCCACGCGTGGACGGGGACCCCCGCCAGGTCGGCGACGTCGATGCGCAGACCCGCCACCACGGCGAACTCCTCCCCGGGACCGGTCGAGCGCAGAACGGACACCCGCACGGGGTGCTCCCCCACCGGGAGCGGGACCGCCAGGGCCTGACTCGGCCCTGCGAACCCCAGCAGCACCCGCCCCGTGGGCAGGACGAGGGTCCCGGCGTCGTGCACCTCCACGGTGCCCGGTCGACGGTCGTGTGCGTCCCGGTAGCGCCGCCCAGGCTGGAAGAGCCCGTCGACACCGAGCGGGGCCAGCGGACCCGGCGGCGCCCAGGGGGCCCAGACCGGGTCGCGATCCGGTTCGACACCGGCGTCACGCAGTTCCACGCCAGCCTCGGACAGGCGGGGGTGCAGCGCCACGAGCGCCTCCCACCGGCCGAATCCGGGGAGGGAGCGGCTGGTGATGGCCGCCAGGTCCTCCTCCAGCCACTGGTGGGAGGAGGCGTACCCTCCGTTGACGAACTCGTCGCGGTAGACGGACCAGTTCCCGCCGAGCACCTCGACGCTCCGCAGGAGCGGGACCCGGCCCACGGCCGCGTCCGCGGAGTCGGGCGCGGCCCAGTGCCGGCTGTGGCTGAGCGCGAGCCCGCCGTCCTCCTCACGCGTGTAGCGGTGGTGGGTGCGCCGTCGGCCCTCGGCGTCGAACAGCCAGACCCCGCAGTGCCCGTGGGTCCAGGAGATCTCCAGCAGGACCAGCGGAGCGCCGTCCGCGTCCTCGACGAGCACGGCGTACTGCGCGCCGACGCTGTCGCGTTCACGCGCGGTGGCGGTGTCCAGCACGCCCACCGCGCGGCCCGGCTCGCTCTCCCACCCCTCGCAGTACACGACGTGACAGGGCTGCGGTGTGCTCATGCTGATTCCTCGGTTCGGGGGAAGTGTCGCCAGGAACCTACCGCCCCGGACCGACACCGGCCGCCGACCGCCCCGACCTCGCCTTTCCGTTCCTGGGAGCGAGAAGAGCCACCGAAGGCGGGGCAAGCCCTGGGACGGAGTGATATCTCACCCAGGCCCGGGAGGCGGCGGATCCCGCCCCGAACCCAGCGGTCTTCTGAACGGTGGTACGCCTTCCCGAGGCGCGGAAGTCGCCTGCGGAAAGCCAGGATCGGGGTCGGGATTTCGAATTCATGACAGATTCACGGCGGAAAGCTGCAGAATCGTCATAGAGAGGGTGCACAGTAGGAGAATGAAGCGCTGTGATTTCTGTGAACTCCCCATCGGCGAGGGCTGCGCCTGCGCGCTGCCCCGGGACTACATCGGTCCCAGTGGGACGGGGACTCCCTTCTCGACCGTGAGCCGGCACCCGTCCAGGGACGCGATCCTGATCTCCCTGCGGGGTGTGGCCCACCGTAACGGTTGCAGCCACCAGTCCGACTCGAAGGTCAGTGCGCCGCTCTGGGGCTGGATCGACGCCCCCGACCCGAAGGTGTGGCAACGCATCAGCACCACCTCGCCCCTCCAGGCCACCGCGGGCAACACCCAGCGGTCCGCCACCCGCCGCTGCCGGACCTGCGACCACTGAGGCTCGCCCGGCCGGACCGGCAGCGCCCCGGCGGGCCGATGCCCGTCGGCGCGAGAGCGCCCAACCCCAGGAGCGGCAGCCGCCTGGGGCAGGGACGCGGACCCGGCTGACGCACGCCCGCCGCACACGTAGGCCGCGGCACGCCCGGAATCCGACACGGAGACGGCGAGCCGCGGCGGCGATCTCCGCCATGCCCGCGAAACCGGGATCACGACGAAGCCGAGTTCGCGGTGCCCCCGACCGCCGCGCGTTTCAGGGATGCCCCGTGCCGCAGAACTCCCGCGCGCCCGACAGCGCGCGGGACCGCACCCTCAGGACGTTCACCGAGCAGTACGGGCTTGGCACGAGGCCGGCGCGTCGGCCGGTCGGCTGCACTTCGGGTCCACGGATCGTCCATTGACTGGCCCAGAGCCACGTCCTCGAGACCTTCCCCGCATCCCGCTTCGGTCGACGGTCACTTCGCGGGGCGGGCGGCCCTTCGGCCGACGACGACCATGACCGCCCCGGCGACGAGGCCGACCAGCCCGAGCGCGGCTCCACCGATCACCCCGACGATGCGCCGGTTGTACGTGGCGTCCATCGTTCCGGCACGCGCCACACCGTGGCTGATGTCGGATGGCTCCCCGCAGACCACGGTGTGGGTCCCGGGCTCGGACGTGTCCAGCGGACGCGAGAACATCCAGAGCTCATCGGTCTCGTACACGATTCCCGTGATGACGTTGTCGACGCGCTCCCCGGAGGGACCGTAGTGCAAGCAGGAGAAGGTGTCGTGGTCGGTGCTCCAGAGCTCCCACTCCTCCTGCTCATCCTCGGCGACCTCGAAGGTCATGGATCCGCCGCCGTCGGTCTGCGCGACGAAGTCGGGCACACGGAAGGGCGCCGTCAGACCCCACACGGCCATCAGTACGCCGGCCACCAGCGACGATGGTCAGTGCTCCGATACGGGCCCAGGGTCGTGGAGTACGCCCCGGGGCTCCGGATGCGGGGGCAAGGTGGTGTGAGTCAGGGGAAACCATGGACCAGAGAGTGCCACAACTCGATGACACAACGTCATTCGACCCCCACGCCTGCGTGCGGCGAGCAGAGGAAGACCCGTCACCCGGGCGCCGACACCCCCGTCGCCGCGGTCAGCGTCCCCTCCCTCGCTGAGGTCGCCGACCTGCCCTGCGGCGCGGCCGACCAAGACCCGAAGAACCCCGATGGGGACCACCTGCCCGTCCCCTCCACCGCGTGGGACGCCTTCCTCACCGCCGCCCGTTCCTGAACCGCGACGACCGTGCTCCCCACGTCACCCTCCATGCGCGAAGGTGGCCGTGGGACACGGTCATCACTGCGATCAACGGCCGGACAACCGCCCCAGGTCAGGCCCGTTGCGCGCCCAGCGACCACACACCGTGACCGGGTCTGGGAGGACCGTGGACGACACGGATCACTCGCGGCTCCTGCCGGTCGTCCCCGTGATCAGGGCAGCAGGGCGCGCAGCCTGGCCGCGTGGCCGTCGAGTTCGGTGCGTTCGGCCTCCTGCCACAGGGCGTGCACCGAGAAGGCGTCGCCCTCATAGCGCGGAAAGACGTGCAGGTGCGCGTGGAAGACCTCCTGGCCGGCCGCCTCGCCGTCGGCCAGGAACAGGTTGACGCCCTCGCAGCGGATCGGTCCGCCGGAACCCCCGTCCGTGTTCCCTGTGTCCAGGGCGTTCCTGCGTAGGGCCTCGCCCACGCGGCGGGCCACGCTCCACAGCCGTCCGCCCAGTTCGTCACCGATCTCGCCCAAACCCACCAGGTGCTCGCGCGGAACCACCAGCACGTGCCCTGGCGTGACCGGGTACAGGTCCATGAACGCCAGCACCAGGTCGTCGGAGTGGACGAGGCTGTGCGCGGCCTCGCCGTCGCGGATCAGACAGAACACGCACGCGCCCATGGAACCTCCGTTGGCCGGGGAGAGCCCAGCGTGGCACGGCATGCGGCGGGCGTCATCCGGTTTTCCCGGCTGCGGCCCGGTCCGAGCCGCCCCCGGCCACCGCACACGGTGGTCCGGGTGGTGGAAGTCCCGAAGAGCGCGGATCAGCCTCCTTCCGTTCCTTCGCGCCTTCGCGCTGAGCGCTCCCACAGGGGCTGGGCCCTCACCGTAGGGTTCTCCGCGGCCGCGTGAGGAGGTCGAGGAGGGTGTCCCGCAGCACCGCATCCGTCTGCGGGGTGCGGCCTCCGGTGATGCCGGAGCGGAAGAGCGAAGCCCCCTCCACCGTCATCACGAAGACCTCGGCGCGGGCTCGCGCCTCGGTCTCGTCCAGTTCCGGAACGTGATGCCGGATGACCGCGGCGACGTGTCCGGCGTACTGGGCGTAGAAGGAACGCACGGCTGCGGTGTCGTCGTCATGCGCCGCCATGGCCCACACTTCCGTGAACAGCCGTACCAGCGGCAGGTCGTCGTGGTCGGCGAGCACACTGCTGATCACCGTGGCGGGGTCGGTCCCGTCATCGGATGGACCGGTGCGGTCGGCGATCCGGGCCAGCGAGGTGGTCAGGGCCCGGTCGAGCAGGGCGGCCAGCAGGTCGGCACGTGTGGGGAAGTAGTGCTGGAGGTGGCCGAGGCGTACCCCGGCCTCGTGGGCGACGGCGCGCAGGGTGAACTGGGCGCCGCCGGAGGCGGCCAGCAGCCGTTCGGCGGTGTCCAGCAGTTCGTTGCGCCGTCGGAGCCCCTTGGCGGTCGCCCCGCCGGAGGAGGCGGCGCTCACGAGGCGGCCCGCCCGGCGGCCGCCCCGACCTGTTCGACGTCGACCCGCACGCCCTGGTCGGCCAGTGTCCGCAGCGCCGCGGATGGATCCGGGTGCTGCTCGGGGAAGACCACGCCCTCGGGCGCGGGTGCCCCGTCGGTGCCCAGCACCCTGAGCAGTCCCAGATATCCGCCGACGGCGGTGAGGTGGCTCTGCCCGGCGGGGTCGGTGACGGTGGCGGTCCGGGCGTCGTCGCCGTGGGCCACGTCGATCCGGAGCCGGGCGGTACCTCCGTCGCCCGGAGAGTAGAGCACCGACCGGCGGGCCGGGGCCCAGCGTTCACCGTCCGCCCAGCGGAAGAAGCCCACGCCGCGCAGGGCCAGGAGCATCCGGGTGGCGGCGGGGGAGCTGAAGCCGAGCCGGGTGGCGGCGGTGGTGGCGCCCAGGGTGAGCGGGAACGTGTACTGCTCGGGTGTGTCGATGCGTGCCACGCGTACCGAGTCGTCGCCGATCCGCACCGTGCGGGCACCGCTCAACGGGGCGGTGAGTCGGCGTCTGCCGTTCTCCACGACTTCGAAGTCGATACCGAGTCGGTCCATGAACTCCACCGAGTCGCTGCCCGCCCGGTCCGACATGTCCCAGCGGACGGCCGTCTCGATCCGCTCGGCCCCGCCCAGCTCCCGGGCGAGCGCGGCGGCGACCAGGCTGGTGACTCCGCCCATCCAGGCGGAGGACAGCAGGACCGGCGCGGTCGTCCGGGCCAGCGCGGCCAGGGTGACCGCCCGCTGCAAGCGGGCCGTCCACCGCGTCACGTCGACCTGGGGTATCCCCGCCGCCATGGCAGCGTGGAGCACTCGGTCGTCCGGATCGTTGACCGCGCTCACCACCGCCCGGACGGCGGCTCGGAACGGAGCGGGAGAGGACAGGTCCCAGGCGCGTGCCTCGCCTCCCAGTTCCTCGGCCAGTGCCCGGCCCCGTTCCGGGCTGCGGCCGGTCAGCAGGACGGGCATACCCCCGGCGGCGGTCATGCGGGCGAGTTGGGCGCCTACCGTCCCGTACCCACCGGTGATGAGGACGGGACCGGCCGGATCGTGCGTCAGTTCGTCAGTCATGGAACTGAATATAGGTCATACGACCTAGAATTGGAATCCGGCGCCCCGAGTGCCGTACGCGGGCGGCCCCGTGCCTCCGGCGTCGACCGCGGCGCACAGGTCAGATCCGTGGGTCCGCGGCACGGCTGGGGCAGCCCCCTCGGCGGCCGCCCGGCCGTGGCGGATGCGCGCGGACTCACCCCCAGGGAAGGGCGCCGAACACGGCGGCGATGAGGTCGGTGGTACCGCGGCCGAAGCGTGCGCCGGCCTCCAGGCCGGTGGCCAGGAGCGCGAGCATGACGAGGGCGACCAGCGCACGCGCGGGCCACCGGCGGGGACGAGGTGCGTCGGGCTCGGCGGGTTCACCGCCCGGGTCGAGCCAGGAGCGGTCCAGGCGGGCGATGTCGCGGCGCAGGTCCTGGACCTCGGTGTGGTACAGGTCGCGTTCCTCGCGGACCTGCTGGAGTTCGGCCCGCTCGGCGCGCACGGCGGCGCGGGCGTCGACGATGTCGATCCGGGCCCCCTCGGGGCCGCGCTTGGCGTGCCAGCGCTCCAGGCGGGACAGGGGCAGGTCCACGTACTGGGTCGGCCAGTTGTCCTCGCCGCCGGACTCGTCGGTGTCGTCCGGCTCCGGTTCGGTCTCGGCGGCGTAGTCGGCCGCCGGCTCGGCGGTCAGCGGGAGCGGAGGCGCCTCGGCCGGGGTGCGGGCGGGCGGGTCGGGGACCGGTGGTTCGTCCGGCGCCTCGTCCGCGGGCGGCGCGGCGGAGATGGTCCACGCCTCCCCCCGCTCCTCGTCGGGTGCCTCGTCGACGGACCGCGAACGGGTCTCGGGCAGGTGGAGTTCGGGGGCGGACCGCGTGTCCCGCGACTCGGGCGCGTCCGCGCTCCCGGCACCGGTGTCGTCCCCGCCGACGGCGGTGCTCCCGGCACGGGTGTCGCCCCCGCCGACGGCGGTTTCCTCCGTTCCGGTGCCGCTCCCGGCTTGGTCGGCCGCACGATCGACCGGCCACAAGGGCTCCGACGCGGCCAGGGTCCGTGTGCCCGTGGCGCTGCGCGGCCGGGCGGCGGCGATGCGCGGGCGCACCGGCCGGGACGGCACTCGGCGCAGGAGGTCGTCGGAGTCCCGGCGGGAGCGGCGGGGGCGGTGGGGGCCCGTCGGGTCCGGTTCCTCGGGGTCCTCCTCCGGTGGTTCCTCGACCTCCAGCAGTTCCGGCAGGTCGTCGATCTCCTCCGGCTCGGGAGCGAGCGCGGCCGCGCCCTGCTCGGGCCGGACCGGGGTTGCGGGCTCATCGTGCTCGGGCGGCCCCGCCGCGTCCGGCTCCGGGAGGGCGGCGACCGGCAGGGGTTCGGGCTCCGGGAGGTCGTCGGGGTCGGCGGCCAGGGGCCGGGCACGGGGGTCGAACCAGTCGCACAGCAGGTCACGGCGGTCGGCGAAGGTCGCCGCCTCGGGCACCCCGCGTTCGCGCAGGTGGGCGGCGAGCGCGTTGCCGCCCTCGTCGAGCAGGACCGTGACCAGGCCCTCGGCCACCCGGCGGAAGTCCGGCGGCACGGGGTTGACGAAGGGGGAGCCGCCGCGGTCGCCCACGGGGGGACCGAAGGCGATGTGCTGGCCGTTGTCCTCGCCCAGGACGGGGTCGTAGGTGGAGAACGACCAGGCCCAGCCGGCCGCGGGGATGGCGCGGGGCGGGGTGAGCACGTCGTGCAGGACGCGGTGCACGCCCCACAGGAAGCGCATCTGGACCGCCTGCCACAGATCGGCCCGTTCGGGCTCCAGCGCGATGTGGACCGGCAGGTCCGGGCGCGCGAGGGCGGCGGCCACCGCCCCGATGAGCAGCGGCTCGCCTCCGACGGCCGTCTCGGCGGCCTTGCGGTCGCGGGTGCGCACGGCTCCCGGGGCGGCGGTGCGCTCCCAGGGCTCCGGCGCTCCCAGGGACCGCATGGTCTCCCATCCGGGGGCGGGAGGCCGGCGGGCGGCCGGGCGGGTGTTGGGGTTCTCGTGCAGGGACAGGACGCGGGGCAGGGTCAGCCCGTAGGAGGGGCCCACGATCGCCCAGGCGTGCGCGTCGCGGACGTCGCCGGGCCAGCGGTAGACCAGGGCGGACTGCCCGTCGGGGTAGTCGTGCGCCCACAGGGTCTCGGGGAAGTCAGCGGGGTCGGTGCCGGGCAGGGCCGAGCGGTAGTCGGCCGTGAGCGCGGGGACGAGGCGGTCGCGCCAGGAGCGCAGGACGGGGTGGTCGCGCTCGGGGAGGGAGGCCGCGGCCGGGCCCGGGCCGGTGCGCCCCAGCAGGGTGGGCTCGGCCCAGGCGAAGTGGATCTGGTGGTACGTGCTGTCGGGCAAGTCGCCCCTCCCCGGGTACGCGGGCCGAGGCGGCGCTGCCGTCCGCCGCCTTGAGGGCGTACCCGGCGGGCACTCCCCCTCGCGTGCGTCGGGGCTGCCTCCGCTGCGCACGCCCTAGGGAAGGTATCCGGTCGAAGCAGGGCGAAAACAGCGGGTTCGTACATACGTGCCCGTCTGGGGTGTTTGCGAAGAACCATGGCCTGCCCCGGCCACGCGCCCCCGGCGCGCGGCCGGCGCGGCCGACGGGACCTACCCGGCGTCGGCCAGGCGCTGCCACTGATCACCGGTGAGCGTGAGGTCGGCGGCCTCGATCGCCTCGTCCAACTGCTCGATGCGGCTCACCCCGACCAGGGGGACGATGCGCGGGTCGCTGTCCATCAGCCAGGCCAGCACCACCTGGTTGCGGGTGGCACCGGTCTCCTTGACGACCTCGTCCAGCGCGGCCAGCCGGGACGCGGTGCCGGGGTGGTCGTAGGCGGGTTCCAGCTCCTTGTCCTCGCGGGTGTAGGCGCCCCACAGCAGGGAGGTGTAGGCGACCACGGTGTGCTCGCGCCCCTCGGCCGCCTCGGCGCGCACGAAGTCGAGCAGCTCCGGGGTGATGTGCATGTGCCCCATCGACTGGAGCGGGATGTCCAGGCGCGGCTGCAGGTAGCTGTACCGGTACTGGAGCAGCCGCGGGCGCGGCCAGGCGTGGTCGGCGGCGATGGCGCGGGCCCGCTCCAGGCGCCAGGTGCGGTGGTTGCTCAGCCCGACCTCGCCCAGAGTGCCCTCGGCCACGAGCTCGGCGAAGGCGCCCATGGTCTCCTCCAGCGGGACCGTGCGGTCCTCCTGGTGGGCGTAGAGGGCGTCGAGCCGGTCCACGCCCAGGCGCTCGCGGCTCCGCTCGGCGGCCAGGGCGACCGTGGCCGCGGAGAGCCCCTCCTTGGTCTCCAGCCCTGTACCTGGCACGGTCGGCTGGGCACCGAGCTTGGTGGCGACGAACACCTCGTCGGTGATGCCGCGTTCGCGGCGCCAGCGGCCGAGGAAGGTCTCACTCTCGTGGCCCTCGAAGCCCTCCACCCAGAACTGGTAGCAGTCGGCGGTGTCCACGAAGGTGCCCCCGGCCTCGACGAAGCGGTCGAGGAGGGCGGCGGAGGTGGCGTCGTCGGTCTCGCTGCCGAACTTCATGGCGCCCAGGCACAGGGCGCTGACGCGGCGGTCGCCGATGGTGGTGTAACGCATCAGAGGGCTTCCTCTACGGGTCGGGAGGTGGTCTCGTCCGGGGTGGGGGCGGCTTCGGCGCCGCCGTCGGCGAGGACGCCGAGGTAGTACTCGATCTTGTGCTGGATCGCCGTCTGGCGGACGCGCAGCTCGGCGATGTGCTCGTCGAGCCGCCGCTGGTGGCTCTGGAGCACCTCGACGCGCTCGGGGATGGTGTGGTCGCCTGCGCGCACGAGTTCGGCGAACTCGCGCAGGCGGGCGATGGGCATGTCCGTGTCGCGCAGGCAGCGGATGAGGTGGAGCAGCTCGGCGTCGTCGGCCCGGTAGCGCCGGTGACCGCTGGGCGCGCGGTCCACCTGGCGCAGCAGCCCCGCCTTCTCGTAGTAGCGCAGGGTGTCCAGAGTGAGGTCGAACCGCTCGGCTATCTGGCCGGGCGTGTAGTAGTCCATGTCCGTAAGCATGGGACCTGGAGCGCACTCCAGGTCAAGTCGTTCGGGTGGGGGATCCGCCGGTTCAGCCGGTGTCGCGGATGGCGCCCACGACCGCGAGGGTGAGGTCGTCGATGATCTCGGCCTCGTCGACCTCGGGGTGCTCCAGCCACCACTCCCCCGCGGCCTGGACCATGCCCACGACCGCGTGGGCGACGATCTGGGCGCGCACGCGCTCGGTGATGCGCCGTTCGGCGACGAGCTGGTCGGCCAGCTCCTCGCCCAGGCGGCGCACCATCATGCCCAGGTCGCTACGGGTGCGGGAGTCCTCGGAGGTGGCCCGGTCCATGAGGAACCGGTACAGGTTGAGGTTCTGCGAGATCATCGACAAGTACGCGCCCACGGTGGCCCGGGCGCGCACGTCGAACTCGGTGTGCTCGTGCAGCTCCGCGCGGATGCGCTCGATGAGGGGGTCCACGTGCCGCCCGGCCAGGGCCCGGTAGAGCCCGCCCTTGTCGCCGAAGTGGCGGTAGAGGATGGGCTTGCTGATGCCCGCCTCGGCGGCGATGGCCAGCATCGAGGCGTCGGGCCCGTCGCGCTGGATCACCCGGTCGGCGGCGTCGAGGATGGCGCGGCGGCGTTCGGGGTCGCGTCCGCGGCCGCCCCGGCCCTTGCGGGGTCGAGGGGAGTCCGGTGCCCCGTGAGGGGCTCCGCTGTCGGTCGGGGCGGTCGCGTGCGAGTTCTCCATGGCCACAAGGGACCACGGTAGCGGTTCCGGCCGGGGACGAGGAGGTCAGCGCCCGATCGTGATCCAGGTGGCCCAGGCCCGGGCGAGCAGGGTCCCGTCCTCGTCGTGGAGGGTGGTGCCGGTGCGCACCTTGCGGCCCTCGATCCCGTGCAGGTGCCCCATCACCACGTGGGTGCGGCCCACGCGGGGCGCCGCGAGGACCTGGGCGGTGAACCGGCCGAGGACGGCGGGGCGGCCGACCACGTCGGAGGACCAGCCGCCGGGGCAGTCCAGTGCGGCCCAGACCTCGTGGAAGGCGGCGCTGCCGAACCCGTCGTCCACCGAGGGGGTCGGTGTCCAGGTGCAGGCCACGGTGCGGCCCACCGCGTCGGGGCCGTGCCCGGGGCGCACCTCCCCGGCGAACAGGCGCAGCCCGTCGCCCTCGGCGCGGTCGGGGCCGCAGCTGTAGCAGCGCGGGAAGGGGTGTTCGACCAGCCCGGGGTAGCGGTCCTCGGCCGCACGGGCCTCGGCCGCCCCGACCGGGCCGCCGGGCACGGCGGGCTCCTCGGGGAGGTCGACCGTCTCCGCCTCCGCGACCAGGTGGCCCTTGTCGGTGAGCGCGGGGTCGGTCAGGCGCAACCCGGAACCGGGCCCGTCCTCGACCGTCAGGGGGTGGTCCAGGGGCGGCGGGGTACGCAGGGTGACCTGCACGGCGGGTCCGCCCACCGTGCTCAGGCGGGCCGCGAGCAGCCCGGCGCTGTAGCCGCCGTTGCCCGAGCCGTCGGGCCCGTTGTAGCCGGTGGGGATGGTGATGGTGGGGGCGCCGTTGCCCGGTTTGAGGTCCATACGCCCAGCGTAGGGTCCGGTCGGGTCACCGGGGCGTCCGGGGCCGTCGCGCCGGGGCGGTCCGGGCCAGGACCGCCCGCAGCAGGCGTACCCGGGCACTCCAGCGCGCGGGCGTGCGCACGCTTCCGTGGAGTGCCTGCTCGGCCCGGTCCAGGGCGTCCTCCAGCAGGGCGTCGTGCAGGGGGCGGAACACCAGGGGCCAGGCCACCAGGGCCGGTCCGTGCGCGCGCATGGCCAGCAGATGTGCCAGAACGGTGCCGCCGGAGGGATCGGGGCGGACGGTGAGCTCGTGGAACCCGTCGAAGCCGCGCGGGGCGCCGAAGCGCAGGCGCACCCAGCGGCCGGGGACGTAGTGCTCCACCGTGTAGCGGACGGGGCCGTGCCCGCCGGAGGCACCGGGGGCGAGGGGGCCGTCCAGGACCATCGCGGGCCAGGACCCGCACGGCCAGAGGCGGTCGTCGTCAGAGGCCAGGGCGTCGAGCAGGGCGCCCACCTCGTCGGGGGAGGCGTTCAGTCGGCGTTCGTGCGTGTTGTACACGGGCATGGCGACTCCATTTTAGAGGGTTCTCTCTAAAACAAAGTAGAGCATAGTCTCCAGAACATGGGAAGACCCGCACGGTTTCGAACCGAGGACCTGGTGACGGCGGCGACCGCCCTGGCGGCGGAGGGCGGTCCGGCCGCGGTGACGATGGCCGCCCTGGCCCGCGCGACCGGTGCGCCCAGCGGATCGCTCTACCACCGCTTCAGCGGGCGCCCCGCCCTGCTGGCGGCCGTGTGGACGCACGCCGTGACCGACTTCCAGGCGGGGTGCCGGCGCACGCTGGCGGCCGACCCCCCGTCGGCAGCCGCCGAGGCGACCGCGCGCCACGTCCTGGCCTGGAGCCGCGCCCGGCCGGACGCCGCCCGGGTCCTGCTGCACCGGCCCGCCGACTTCGACGAGACCCACTGGCCGGAGTCCGACCGGGAGCTGCTGCGCACGGCCAACACCGAGGTCGGCGCACTGTTGACCCGGCTCGCACAAGGACTGCGCGAGCCGGAGGAGACGGCGGAGGCCGCGCTGGAACGCGTCCGGCTGGCCGTGGTCGACCTGCCCCTCGCACTGGTCCGGCGCCACCTGCTCCAGGGGACCGGTGTCCCCGCCGAAGCCGAGGACCTGGCCGCCGACGCGGCCCTGCGCCTGCTGACCCCCCGAACGCCGTAGCGCCCGCTCCGGCGGAGAGCCGGAACGGGCGCGGGGTGCCGTGAAGAGCCGGGAGGAGCGCTGGGGCGCGGTGGATCAGACGGCCTCGGGCAGGGCGGCGGCCACGAGGTCGCGCTCCCTGCGGCCCCCGCCCTGTACAGGACACAGTGGCGCTCCGTGCCCACGCACCGGGCGGCCCCGGCGCCGGGAGGCGCGCACCTCCGTTCCGGTGTCCTCGCCATGACGCACACCCGGCTCAGCGCACGGGAAGGCCCGTGATCTGGCGGCCGATAATGAGCTTCTGGATCTCGCTCGCGCCCTCGAAGATGGTGAAGATGATCGCACCCCCACCAAAACCCGCAGGTCACAACACCACAGGACCCTCAAACGGCAACACACCGGCAACACTCGACCCCTCACCCGTCTCCGGCAAATCCTCGAACGCCGCCTGCATCACCGCACTCGCCTCCGACGCCACCCGCGGCACCATGTGCCCGTAGATCCGATACGTCGTCTCGATCTGCCGATGCCCCAACCACCGCGACACGTGCGTGATGTCGATCCCCCGCGCCAACATCACCGACGCCCACCGATGCCGAAGGTAGTGCGACGTCATGAAGTCCGGCAGGCCGGCCACCTCCACCGCCTTCCGCACATGCGCGTGGTAGGAGTTCCGCACAACCCTGCGGTGCTTCCGGCCCGGCACCACATATCCGTCCTCGTCCGGCAGGAACAACGCGACGTGCTGCCGGTACCGCTCCTGAACGAACACCGGAACCGGCACATCCCGGAACTCGCCCCGCTTCCGCCACTTACACGGGATCACGTTCCCATCCGGGTCCACCTGCTCCTCTACCCGGTACACCGTCCCGCCCTCACGAAATTGGTTGGCGTTGATGGCCAGCGCCTCCCCGATCCGCAGCCCACACCCGTACTGAAACCACGACGGCAACCGCCAGTCCGCAGGGAACCGGTTCACGAACTTCAGGAGCTGGTCGCGGGCCGGATCGATGAGGATCGCCCCCGACACCACCACCGGCAACTCCACCTGCACACACGGCGACTCGGTCACCCGCTTGTTCCGGCGGGCCTCCGCGAAGATCGCAGCGATCGCCACGTACACCCCAGCGATCGTGGACGCCGAGAACAACGGCTCTCCGTGCTCATCCTTCGCCGCCTCCATGTCCGACACCAGGTCCGTGATGTGCTCCCGGGTGACGTCCCGCAACGACGAGCGGTACGTCTTCGCGGACGGCGGCACCTTACGCCACTTCTCCCGGGTTCGATCCTCCGAGCGTCCCAATCCCCTTTCCTGGGTGGTGCGGCACCGGGAACGGGGACCGGTGCCGTCTAGGCACTGTTTTTTGAACGGGTCAGGTCGCGGAGCCAGATCCGGATCGAGGCCACCTGCACGGTCCCGTCGAAGATCGCGGCCCGCTTGTCGTAGCGGGTCGCGACCGCCCGGTTCTGCTTGAGCAGGTTGATCGCCCGCTCCACGGTGTTGCGCTCGCGGTAGGCGACCTGGTCGAAAGCCGGTGGCCTGCCGCCCGCCGACCCTTTGCGCCGGCGGTGTTCACGCTGGTCACGGGGCTGGGCGATGGTCGCTTTGATCTTGCGCTTGCGCAGGTGGTCCCGGTTGGCGCGGCTGGAGTAGGCCTTGTCGCCCAGGCCCCGGTCGGGGCGGGTGCGCGGCCGGCCGGTGCTGCGGGGCAGCCGCAACGATTCCATCAGGGGCTCGAACATGGGGCTGTCCCCGCGCTGGCCCGGGGTCGTGGCCAGTACCAGGGGACGCCTGTGCTGATCGGCGAGCAGGTGGATCTTGGTGGTCAGCCCGCCCCGGGAGCGCCCGAGTGCTTCGCGTCCGTCCGGTTCGTCCCGCGCTGTGTCCCCTTTTTCGCTGCCCCGGCGGCGTGCTGGTGGGCCCGGACGGTGGTGGAGTCGATGCTCGCGATGAGTTCTTCACCGGTGGCCGCGTCGATGCGCAGCCGGTCGGCGATCCTCTGCCAGGTGCCGTCCAGGGACCAGCGGCGGTGGCGTCCGGCGGCGGTCTCCCAGGGGCCGTACCGTTCTGGCAGGTCACGCCAGGGGATCCCGGTGCGGGTGCGGAACAGGATCGCGTTGATGATCTTGCGGTGGTCGGCCCACTTCTTGCCCTTGGGCGCATCGTCGGGCATGAGCGGGGCGAGCAGGGCCCACTCGGCATCGGTGACTTCATGACGTCCAGGCACGTTTACCAAGCCTGCCAGGGCAGACCCTGCTCCGCTCCCACTTCCAAAAAACACGACCTAGTGTTCTGATTGGTTATTTCGTTTATGGTTGCAGGATGAGTGCTCCTGGACCGAAGCTGCCCCCGCTGGAGCTGAGCGACCAAGAACGCGCCGAGCTCCAGCGGTGGGTCAGACGACGCAAGACCGCACAGGACCTGGCCCTGCGGGCCCGGATCGTGCTCGCCTGCGCCGAAGGCCTGTCCAACGCCCAGGTCCGCCGCGCGGTAGGAGTATCGGCGCCCACGGTGACCAAGTGGCGCCAGCGCTTCATCGCGCACCGCTTGGACGGCCTGACCGACGAACCCCGGCCCGGACGGCCGCGCACGATCACCGACGCCCAGGTCGAGGCGGTGGTGGCCGCCACCCTGGAGAGCACACCCGCCCCTGACACCCACTGGTCCACGCGCTCCATGGCCCAGCACACCGGCATGACCCAGAACGCGGTGTGGCGCATCTGGAACGCCTTCGGCCTGCAGCCCCACCGGCGGGAACAGTTCAAGATCTCCACCGACCCGTTCTTCATCGACAAGGTCCGCGACGTCGTCGGCCTCTACCTCGACCCGCCCGAACGGGCGGTGGCGCTGTGCGTGGACGAGAAGTCCCAGATCCAGGCGCTCAACCGCACCCAGCCGGTGCTGCCGATGATGCCCGGCACCCCCGAGCGGGCCACCCATGACTACGTGCGTGCCGGGGTGACCAGCCTGTTCGCCGCGCTGGACACCGCCACAGGGCAGGTGATCACTTCGATCCACCGCCGCCACCGCGCCATCGAGTTCAAGAAGTTCCTGGCCAAGATCGACCGCGAGGTCCCCGCGGACCTGCAGGTGCACCTGGTCCTGGACAACTACGCCACGCACAAGACCCCCGAGATCCAAAGGTGGCTACTGCGCCACCCCCGGTTCCACCTGCACTTCATCCCGACCAGTTCCTCCTGGTTGAACCTGGTCGAGCGGTGGTTCGCCGAGATCACCAACCGGCTGATCCGCCGCGGCACCCACCGCAGCGTCCAGGCCCTGGAGAAGGACATCCGCGCCTGGGCCGCGTCCTGGAACGAGAATCCCCGACCCTATGTGTGGACCAAGACCGCAGAGGAGATCCTCGACAGCATCGCCTCATACTGCCAACGCATCAGCAAGTGAAATAACCAATCAGAACACTAGTGTTCTGATTGGTTATTTCGTTTATGGTTGCAGGATGAGTGCTCCTGGACCGAAGCTGCCCCCGCTGGAGCTGAGCGACCAAGAACGCGCCGAGCTCCAGCGGTGGGTCAGACGACGCAAGACCGCACAGGACCTGGCCCTGCGGGCCCGGATCGTGCTCGCCTGCGCCGAAGGCCTGTCCAACGCCCAGGTCCGCCGCGAGGTAGGAGTATCGGCGCCCACGGTGACCAAGTGGCGCCAGCGCTTCATCGCGCACCGCTTGGACGGCCTGACCGACGAACCCCGGCCCGGACGGCCGCGCACGATCACCGACGCCCAGGTCGAGGCGGTGGTGGCCGCCACCCTGGAGAGCACACCCGCCCCTGACACCCACTGGTCCACGCGCTCCATGGCCCAGCACACCGGCATGACCCAGAACGCGGTGTGGCGCATCTGGAACGCCTTCGGCCTGCAGCCCCACCGGCGGGAACAGTTCAAGATCTCCACCGACCCGTTCTTCATCGACAAGGTCCGCGACGTCGTCGGCCTCTACCTCGACCCGCCCGAACGGGCGGTGGCGCTGTGCGTGGACGAGAAGTCCCAGATCCAGGCGCTCAACCGCACCCAGCCGGTGCTGCCGATGATGCCCGGCACCCCCGAGCGGGCCACCCATGACTACGTGCGTGCCGGGGTGACCAGCCTGTTCGCCGCGCTGGACACCGCCACAGGGCAGGTGATCACTTCGATCCACCGCCGCCACCGCGCCATCGAGTTCAAGAAGTTCCTGGCCAAGATCGACCGCGAGGTCCCCGCGGACCTGCAGGTGCACCTGGTCCTGGACAACTACGCCACGCACAAGACCCCCGAGATCCAAAGGTGGCTACTGCGCCACCCCCGGTTCCACCTGCACTTCATCCCGACCAGTTCCTCCTGGTTGAACCTGGTCGAGCGGTGGTTCGCCGAGATCACCAACCGGCTGATCCGCCGCGGCACCCACCGCAGCGTCCAGGCCCTGGAGAAGGACATCCGCGCCTGGGCCGCGTCCTGGAACGAGAATCCCCGACCCTATGTGTGGACCAAGACCGCAGAGGAGATCCTCGACAGCATCGCCTCATACTGCCAACGCATCAGCAAGTGAAATAACCAATCAGAACACTAGTGTTCTGATTGGTTATTTCGTTTATGGTTGCAGGATGAGTGCTCCTGGACCGAAGCTGCCCCCGCTGGAGCTGAGCGACCAAGAACGCGCCGAGCTCCAGCGGTGGGTCAGACGACGCAAGACCGCACAGGACCTGGCCCTGCGGGCCCGGATCGTGCTCGCCTGCGCCGAAGGCCTGTCCAACGCCCAGGTCCGCCGCGAGGTAGGAGTATCGGCGCCCACGGTGACCAAGTGGCGCCAGCGCTTCATCGCGCACCGCTTGGACGGCCTGACCGACGAACCCCGGCCCGGACGGCCGCGCACGATCACCGACGCCCAGGTCGAGGCGGTGGTGGCCGCCACCCTGGAGAGCACACCCGCCCCTGACACCCACTGGTCCACGCGCTCCATGGCCCAGCACACCGGCATGACCCAGAACGCGGTGTGGCGCATCTGGAACGCCTTCGGCCTGCAGCCCCACCGGCGGGAACAGTTCAAGATCTCCACCGACCCGTTCTTCATCGACAAGGTCCGCGACGTCGTCGGCCTCTACCTCGACCCGCCCGAACGGGCGGTGGCGCTGTGCGTGGACGAGAAGTCCCAGATCCAGGCGCTCAACCGCACCCAGCCGGTGCTGCCGATGATGCCCGGCACCCCCGAGCGGGCCACCCATGACTACGTGCGTGCCGGGGTGACCAGCCTGTTCGCCGCGCTGGACACCGCCACAGGGCAGGTGATCACTTCGATCCACCGCCGCCACCGCGCCATCGAGTTCAAGAAGTTCCTGGCCAAGATCGACCGCGAGGTCCCCGCGGACCTGCAGGTGCACCTGGTCCTGGACAACTACGCCACGCACAAGACCCCCGAGATCCAAAGGTGGCTACTGCGCCACCCCCGGTTCCACCTGCACTTCATCCCGACCAGTTCCTCCTGGTTGAACCTGGTCGAGCGGTGGTTCGCCGAGATCACCAACCGGCTGATCCGCCGCGGCACCCACCGCAGCGTCCAGGCCCTGGAGAAGGACATCCGCGCCTGGGCCGCGTCCTGGAACGAGAATCCCCGACCCTATGTGTGGACCAAGACCGCAGAGGAGATCCTCGACAGCATCGCCTCATACTGCCAACGCATCAGCAAGTGAACTAACCAATCAGAACACTAGGCCGTGGTTTCCGACACCTGCCCGGCCACGACCTGGGTGACGATCTCCCCGTCCGTGGCCGGGCGGCCGATCCGCTGGGAACGGATGGCCCCCGGGGCGGCGTGCAGGGTGACCCGGCCGGCGCCGCCCGATACCTGACGGTCCATGGCGGCGCCACCGGATGTCTGCCAGGGGTGGCCGGTGTCGGTGGCACCCCACCCGTCCACGACGGCCCGGTTGAACGTGTCGCGGATCGTGGTCGTACTCATCGGATCATCACCTACACGGTGACGTCCGCGACCTGGTCCGCGGGGTCACCGAGTTCCACGGCGACGGTCAGCCCGGTCCCATCAGAAACGGACGCTTCGGGGGCGACCACCGCGTTGCCGGTTGTGCCGTCCAGCAAGACCGTCGCGATGATGGCGGTGGCCTGGGTGACCGGGTCAATCGTGAGGACGTAGCCGAGTCGTGGAAGCGGGCGATGGTGCCGCGCAACTCGACCGTCCCGGAGCGCACCCACCGCCACGAGGGGCTGTAGCCGTGAGGCGGGGACAGGTACCGAGAGCGCAGGGTGATGGGCTGCCAGTCGGTGGGGTATTCGGTGTCCGCGACCGTCGCCCAACTGGACCCGGACCACACGAGCACCCGGCCGGTGTCGGTCTCGAAGCACACCATGCCCCGATGCGGGACGGGCGGCCGGTTCGAGGGCAGGCACGGCACCGCCCCGGACGGGGATGTGTATTCGCGGACGCTGGTGTCGACGTCGCCCGGCATGACCACAGAGGAGCCCCCGGCGACGGTGATCACGGCCAGGACCACGTCCCACACCCCGGCGCCCTCACGGGTCGGGGCAGGGGCGGTTCCGGACCCGGCGCTGCCCGGGATGATGAAGGCGGTCGCCTGGTCCGTCTGCGGGTCGGCACGCACCGCACCAGGTCCCGGCGAGCCTGCGTGGAAGCGTTCACCTCAACGGCCCGGTTGATGGGCACCGCCACGCGGTACCAGTAGCCGCCGACGAGCGCGTATCCGGTGCTGATGGTGATGAGCCCGGTCCTGTTCGCGGTGACTGCGAGTTCGTCGACGACGTCGGTGGGCGGGTCTACCCCGGGCCCTGCGGTAACGACCCCAGGCGGGGCGAACTGACGGAACAGGCGGGCTAGGTCTTCGGCGGCGTCCAGTGGGCTGCCAGCGAAAACGCCGGATGTTTCTGCCACCACGTGCCCTCTTTCATGGAGAAGGGCCCACACCGTGCGGCGTGGGCCCATGAGCGGGCAGGGAGGGGAGGTTCAGGCGGCGGCCAGGCGTGCGACCTCTCGGCGCAGGCGGCGGAGCGCCCGGTAGGTGCGGGGCATGTGGATCTCGTCGCCGACGATGGGGGTAATGCGCTGCCCGTCGTTGGGGGTGCGGGTGTACACGACCTCTCGGATTAGGTCGGTGACGGCCCCCCGGGGGTGTCGAAGTTGACCCTGTCGCCCAGGTCGACGTCCTCACCCCAGATGAGGCCGTCTGTGGGGAGCAGGTCGAACGCGACGGTTTGGGTGGCGGCGCCCTCGGCGAACCGTTCCTCGGCCTGTTGAGCGGTAGCCACTGCCGGGGCCACCCACTCGGTGTCCTCGGGGCCGTCCGCCTGCTGCTTGAGGTCGCGGGAGTCATTGAATTCCTCGATCACCAGGTTGGGCCACAGCGGCGACGCCTGCACGTACTGGAACAGCAGCCGATCCGCGCCCTGCCCCCTGGCGCCGATGATCAGGTGGGTGACCTCCGGTGGGGTCAGCTCGTAGGTGTACGTGTCGACGTTGCCCAGCTCAACAGAGAACCCCATCTCGCCGGTGAGGTCACGGGGTTCGTACACCCCGGCCTCCAGGACGGCGCCGTTCTGCAACTCCCTCCACCCCAGGTTCGCGCCGGCGCCGAGGAAGAACGTGTGCTCGTGCAGGTCCGTGAACCGCTCCGCTGAGGTGATGGTGGGGCCGCGGCCTTGGCTGATGGGGATGACCAGGCCGGGGTGGCGGCGGGCGGTGAGGGCGGCGGCCCCGGCCTGCTGGTCGATGAGTGTGCCCATGACGGTCTCAGCGGGCCCGGTGATCTTCGTGCGGTCCACCGTGTGCTTTACACCTGTGGCGGCGATCGCTGTGGTGTACAGCGGGTAGATGATCAGCCGGAACGCGGACGTGTCGCTGATGCCGGTGAACGTCGAGGTTTCGGCGCCGTCCGGGCGGCCGGTGCCCGCGTTGTCATCGGTGACTTCGGAGACCATGCGGTGGGGCCGGAGAACACGGTGCGACCGTTGACCTCGAAGGCGATGCCGTTGCCTTCTTCGAGGAGGGCGGCGGAGTCGGTGTCGGCGTCCACGACGATCTTCCATGCCCCGTGGGCGAGGTGGCGGTCGCGGATCTCCAGCTCTTGTTCGTCATCGATCTCGCCGATCATTTCCCGGTTCGCGTTACGTACCCGGATGACCCATTCGTCCACTAGGGAACCAGCCTCTCACCGAAAAGAACAAGTAGATCTAGGAAAATAGCCTCAAATCCTCACATATGCCAGTGAATGAGATTTCTGATGCACATTGACTCACTGAACTCATTGCCCACATAACCTTGACTCTCTTGCGCAGATGCACAAACATGGAGAAGCAAGTTCGACGTGGATCACGAAGCGAGACAAGATGAGCACGATGGCCAGGATTTTCGCTATTGCCGCGTCAGGCTTTTTTGCCGTGGCGTCGTTTCAGCCTGCTCAAGCCGAAACCACGGATGCCTACTCATTCACACCAGAGAGGCACTGCCTGTTCCTCGTGGAGGGAATCAGCTCGGGAGAGGAAGAGAGTCGTATCCTCTCCTACGAATGCCACACGGACAAGGACAGCGCCCGCCAAGCCCAGCAGGCCAGCAGTGGCACCCACCTGATGACGTGGTATTCGGGACAAAACTTCCAAGGTTCCAGTTACCGGATCCAGGGTACATCGGGGCCGTGCGACCGAAGCGGCTACGGCTTCTCGAATGTAGGATCGGTATGGAACAACCGAATCAGTTCCTTCAAGACCTACAACCGATGCAACAGCGTGAGCGGATACGACGGATTCAATTACGCACGCGATATTTACGTCTGCGTAGCTTGTGGAAGCTCCAGTGGGTACTCGGAACCCTACGTTGGAAACGTGGCCAACAACCGCATCAGCTCACTGAAGATGTGGAATAACTGGCATTAAAAAGACAATTGGCCCTAGAAAAAACCTAACGCACTATGCCGTCGGAGCCAACGGCGTGTACCGCAGGATCAGCCGCGACTCCTCCCCCATCCCGAACGCCGTCACATCGACCGTGTTCTCCCCCGGCGGGAGCGGCCACAGAGTGGACCCCGGATGCGCGAGGTGCTGGTACGCACGAACCCCGTTCAACCTCACCGACTTCTTCCGGGGCCGGGTGTCGATGACCAGCTCATCCCCCAACTCCAACCCCGTGGTGACCTCCATCCACCGGCCCGTCGTCGTGTTCTCCAGCCGGGCCCCCGGAGCGATCGGGCCCCGCAGGGTCCACACCGGCCATGTCTGCACTGACCCGGCGACACGGATACCCATGCCGGGGCCGATCGCCGCTGACCGCCGTACCTCGATAGGGAGGATCGGCAGCCAGTTGCGGGGGCTGTCGGACGGGCCGCGGTACACGATCTCGACGGGGGACAGCTGCCAGAACGGCTGCTCGGCGCGGAACGTCAGCCCGACCGTCGCCCACAGCAGGCCTTCGACGTCGCGGTCCATTTCGCCTTCGGCGCCGGACTCGTAGTGGGCGGTGATCCGCCGGGACTTGCCGTCGAACTCCTGCACGGTGAGCACGCCCCGGCCGCCGCCGTTGACGTCCATCGGGTCCAGGTCCGCGGCCAACCGGCGCCGCTTGCGACCCCCCTACCCCCTGGTGGAGGGGAGGGAAGGCGTGCGGGCTCTGACCTGGGTTAACGCGAAGGCAGGTTGGGGGTGGTGGTGGGTCACCCGGTGGTAATGTGCTGGTCGACGTGGCCGGGCCGGTAGTGGCGGTGCCAGTCGGTGATGTGGTCGGCCCATGCGGTGGGTCGGTGTGCCTGTGCCCTGTGGGTGAGCGTGTCCTGGTCGGCGTTGATCATCACGACTTTCGCGCCTCGTTGCTTCCACTCGGCTCGCGTTGTCGGGTTGGGTGCGGTGTTTCGTGCCGGGTTTATTGGAGGCTCTGGCATGTCCTGAGTTTGGTGGAGCCGTGTTCTCGGATTCTCAGGCCACGGTGCTCGGTTGTTCGTTCTCGAACTCTATGGGCGTCAGCCAGCCGATCGCCGAGTGTCGGCGCTGCCGGTTGTGGAAGATCTCCAGGTAATCGAAGATCGCGTTGGCCAGCTCAAGTCTGGTTCGCCACCTGCGCCGATCCAAGAGTTCGACCTGCATGCGCGACCAGAACGACTCGATGACGGCATTGTCGTAGCAGTCCCCGATCGATCCCATCGAGGGCACCAGACCGGACTCCTTGGCCCGACGCGTGAAGGCCCAAGATCCGAACTGCACGCCATGATCGGAGTGGATGACCGTCCCCGGAGCTGGTTGGCGGTTGTCGATGGCCATCCCGAGCGCGTTCGTGGTCAACGCCGCCGTGGGCGAGGAATCGATCGCCCACCCGACCACACGCCGCGAGCACACGTCCAGCACCACCGCGCAGTAGACCTTGCCCTCGCGGGTGGGGTGCTCGGTGATATCGGTGACCCAGAGCTGGTCCAGGCCCTGGCGGGTGAACTGGCGATCCACCAGGTCGGCCGAGACCAGGTCCGGCCGCGCCCGCCGCCACTTCGGGCGGCCGGCGACTCCTTTGATGTCGGCCCGGGACATCAGCATCGCCACTGTGCCGTGCCAGAGCTGCATCCCTCGCCCGAGGGTGAGTTCGGCGTGCACACGCCGCACCCCGTAGACGCCGTTGGAGGCGGCATGGATCTGGCGGATGGTGTCGGTGAGCAGCACGTGCCGGACGGAGCGGGCCGAGGGGCCGCGGTCGCGCCAGGCGTAGAACCCGGACTCCGAGACCCCCAGTACCCGGACGGCGACCTGGACCGGATGGCCCTCGGCGGCCATCACCGCGATCGCCTCGAACCGTCTTTTGGGGGCACCACCTTGCCCAGCAGCTCACTGGCCCGGCGGTGGATCGCCAGCTCGGCCTCCAACTCGGCGATGCGCTTGTTCGCTACGGCCAGTTCGGTCTTCTCGGTGCTGGTCAGGCCAGGGGCCAGACCCTGGTCGATACGGTCCTGGCGCCGCCAGGCGTAGATCGTCTCGGTGCTGATGTCCAGATCACGCGCCACGTCCGCGACGCTGCGCCCGCTCTCGACCAGGTCCAGGACCTTGCGGCGGAACTCGGCCGGGTATCCACGACGTCCCACGACGCCCTCCTTCAAGGGTCACGTGGTCCCAGGATCCAGAAATCCGACTCCGAAAAACACAGGACACACCAGGAGTGGCCGCGGCACTGCCTCAAGTCCCGGTTGGATCGGGTGCGGCAATCAGGGCAGGTGGGTTTGCCGGGGCGTGCCTTCCCCGGGCACCCCGGGGTCTTGCATGGTTGAGAGGGGCGGGCAGGCACGTTCACCTCCGCGCAACCGCTGACGTGCCCATGGCGTCTTACCAGGTAGGGGGCGCGCTCAGGGGGCTGTGATGGCACGTATGACCATCGGCAAGGCAGTGATATCCGACGACGAGAAGTGGTACTACACCGGGTTCCGGTGGAAGCCTCTCCTGGAGACGCCGGCAAGCCCAAAGCCGAAACTGGAAGAGTCAGTTGCTGCGGGCGAGCTACTGGACCCGTTGGAGTCCGGGGCTGCTGGCAAGAAGCTGGCGGGCCTTGTCGCTGAGCACGGGTCGGTGACGGCTGCTGAGGAAGCGGTGGGGTTCGATCCTGCTGGGCTGGTTCCGCCACGGGAGACTCTGCGGGTGTCGGTGTACAAGGACCGGCGTGCGTTCGAGAAGGACGCAAAGAGGATGATCGCGCAGGGGTGGCGTATCCAGCAGCAGGAGAAGGATGCGGATCGCACGTCGGCGACCCCGGTGGTCAACGGTGCTCTTCTCGGAACCCTCTTCGGGGGCCCCATCGGTACTGTGGTCGGTGGTGCGTATGGCGCTTCTGTCTCAAAGAAGCGCGGACAGGTGCAAGTGATTTGGGAGCGGGACTAACGCTCTCGAATGCGCACTGCGGAGTGGGCCGGTTGGTCACGACGCGAGGTAGTCCAGGGCGAACCCGACGAAGAACAGCGGGGCCGCGACGACCCGCAGCCACCACTCAAACCGGGGGCGAGCCAAGAGCCGGCCGAACCAGATGACAACAGCAGGGGTCTTCTCGACCGTGAGGGCCGTTCCGAGAGTCAAGCTCGCAATCGCAGTGGGAAGGCTGGCGAGCCCCACGATCTGGTTGGCCGCCCCTAATGTCCCTTCCGGAGGGTCCCAGCGCCGAAAGGCCAGAACGCTCACCCACGGGACGAGCAGAGCTCCCAGAGGGACCAAGGTCCACCAGATCCATTTCCCTTTAGAAGTCTGGATCTGTTCGCCCCACGCGATGAGGCGTTCGGAGCCGATGATATCCAGGACGATGGTGCATCCGGCGAGGAACGCGAGCATCTTTCCTGCGCGGCCGAGCCACAGCACAGGGGCACCGTACAGGGTGTGGTCGGTGAGCTGCTGGCCGGACCACCACAGGGCCCAGGCGTCGGTGAGGGTGAGATCCACGGGGTGACCGTAACGGGAACACCCGCCCCCTGCCCTGCTCTGGCCTACATCGGCCACCCAGGGAACCACCGGCATCCACGCCGCGTCTCACCCGCGACTCGCGACGGCAGGAAGGACACCGTGACCGGAACACAGGAGGACAAGCGCTGGGGTCACCCGGAAGCTGGTGGACGCATGAAGCATCCTCCGCCAGGATTCTTCCATGACGACATCGCCGGGACGATCGACCTGCGCGACAGCTCAACCCTGGACCGGCTGTTGACAAGCGTGGCCTACAAGAACGCGAAGATGATTCGCGCGACCCAGCAGGTGCTCGATGCAAACCACGCGCACCGCGAGGAGACGGCCCGGCTGCTGGAGGAAAACCAGCGGCTTCGCGAGGTCACGCTGGAGGTTCTCAAGGAGAACCAGTTGCACCGGCAAGCATTGGAGAACCACACTGCTGTGGTCGACAAGGGCGGTAGGCGTGCCACATGGGTTGCCGTCGGGAGCCTCCTAGTGGCACTCGCAGCACTGGCACCGGCCGTGGTCCCCCTGTTCGTTGCGACTCCATTGTTCTGAACGACTTCGAATGTCCCCGCGGGGAGCTACTGTCAGCGGTCAGCGCGGCTCCAACTAAGGACCGCGCACGACCAGGAGGACCAACATGGCTGACCAGCCCCCCACGAAGTGTTCGGACACCCGACCCATGCCTCCTCTGGGGTACTGCGCTGAGTGCATCCGCGAAGGCGTATGGATGCGGGCGGCCACCCTGTGGGAGGGAACCGCGCTGTGCGCCCAGGACCTTGTCCACCGCGTGGGACCAGGTGATGGTGTCCGGGACAGTGTGGAGAACAGCGAGGAGGAGAGGTCCGTCAATCTCGTGCTGCTCGATGAGCTTCGCCGTGGCATCTCCTCCAAGGGCACGGTCGCCGGTTTCTAGCTGGGGGCGCCCACATCAGTCACCCTACTCGTAGGTGACCGACCCGTCCCCGTTGTCCCTCACCTTGACGGTCAGGTCCGGGTAGTTGTCCTCAGCGGTCGTGTACGCCTGCGGGCCCTTCAACGCCATGGACAACGCGAGGGTGAGCGCCAGGTGCTTCCAGTCCGGTTCCCCCGCCAGCTCCGACGCGGCACCACGCAACCCGTCCGCGACCGGACCGGCGAGAGGCCCGAGCGTGCCGAACCCTTCCGGGTCGAGATTCACGGGCAGGTCGATGGTGGCGGTGCCGAGCTTGTAGCGGCGCCCCCGGCCGACCTTGACGTACACGGTCATGGGGGCGGTCAGCTTGCCCATCAGGGGTCGCCTACCGACAGTCGGAGGGTGGCCACGTCACCGTCGATCATAGCGACCTCGTCGAGCCCCCCCAGTGCGTTCGGCGTCAGTGAGCTGGTCGAGCACCAGGATGTCTTCCCGGCCGCCCTTCGTGTCCACGTTGAGGGTTCGGAGTCGGGCCATCAGGGGTTGGTCTCCTCACGGGTGATGAGGTGGTGCAGCGAGCTGTCGAACATGTCGGAGATCCGCTGAGAGGTGAGCGCCGGCGCGGGGGCTTGGTTTGTCAAGGTGCCGAGCCAGGACCAGCCGGGTTCGGTGGGGTCGGTACCCAGCGGGGCAACCCACACTTCGGCCAGCGGCCCTCGAAAGGGAGGAACGGGTGTGGGCCTTCCCTCGGCTGCCGGCGGCCTTGCACAGCTGGGTCGAAGCCGTTCCCCGGCACACCAGGTCGTCCCGGTGCCGGCCGAGGGTCTGATCGGTGCTCACTCCTCATCATCCACATCGTCTTTCACGAACGCTGAACCTGCGACGTCCTGGACGATGGACGCCGCGACGATCGCCCGAGCCTGCCGCTTCGCGAAACCGGCCTGACGGGTCTGCTGGACCATGCCGGTGAACGCAGACAGCGCCTGCCCCCACCGCTCCTGAGCCTCGAACATCGCCTGTGCCTGCGGGGTGCCGAGCATCCGGTTCGGCCTGTAGGAGTTGGCCACTGTGGGCCTCCTGTCTGTGTCAGGGGTTGGGGTGGTGGATCATGACGCCAGGTGTCCCCCGATTCGCCGGAAGGGCGGAAGCATGCGCGAAGACCTCGAACGGGCCACAGGGGTGGGCGGGTTCGCCCTCCTTAAGAAGGCGCTGGCCGCGAAACCATCGTTGACCAGTACAGACGCGAGAAGGGCCTCAGCGTCCAGGAGATAGCAGCACGGATGGGAGTCACCACCAACACCTACCGGAACATCATCCGCGGCAAGACCACACCCCGACCCGAAAACGTCACAGCCCTCGAAAACACGCTCGGCTGGGCGCCCGGCCAATTCCAAGACCTCCAGAACGGGTCCACCACCGTCGACACCAAGCCGACCCCGCCCCCATCTGAACAGCTGAGAGTCGTAGGCGGGGTGGACACCGAGCACGGTTTGCTCACCTGGACCGAGCTCCCAGGAGGACTACGCGACTACACGTTGTCCCGAGAGATAGCCGGCGTCCAGCGCGGTGCGTCCCTGCCCGGGTCGTCTCTGAGCCCGGCCGAGGTGGTGAAGGACTTGGCGGTGGGGCTGAAGATGCTGGAGAAATACTACGAGCTAGAGGGGTGAACCTTTCGGCATCAAACAGCGCCCTAACATCGGGAGTATCACACTGAGTTAGCGTGAAGTCTGCTTTTCCGTCTCACGCATGGCCCTGAACAGGGATCACCGGCTACGGTGAGATCCGCGAAAACGTCGGACCACGAGGACGGTGACACACAGTGACAATCTTGACGGAACACTTCGTAGAAGCAGAACGGCCCACCGGACCCATCCGTGTGATCGTCACCCCCCACCTGACGGACACACCGGGCCTGATCCTGCGAGACGGACTCACTGATCATCCTTCAGCAGGGGGTCAGAGCAGGCGACGCAGCCCCCGTATTCGCCGGACTAGAGCAGGCTGAGCGCGACGCCTGGTTCGTGCCCTTCGGCTGCCCGCCCGGCGGAAACGTGTGGGACTACGTCTCCCCCCGACATGCCCCGTCACCCCAGTCAGATCCAGCCCGAGCACCGGCTCCCCGCTCATCTGGAAAGCGCCTTCATCAACGACCTCTGACTGCGGCTGGTGTTTCCCAGCACCCCGGTCCCACTTCTTATGGTGCTAGGCGGCTCAGCCCTAAGCCGCCCCTGACTACCGTGCTTGCGCATTCGGGTCGGAGGCAACCGAAATCCTTTCGCGTGCGTCCCATTATCCGACGTATCACTCGCTGTTAGATGGGCGTGCTCGCCCCGCCGAGAGTGAACCCTGTTCTGAACAGGGGACATAAGGTGCGGTTTAACCCCGCAAAGCGGAAACAGTAAGGCAAGGTGACCCACAGTGACCATATTGGCGGCGCAGACCCGACCATCGGAACACACCACCGCACAGATCCGCGTGATCGTCACCTCCCGCCTGAGCGGCACACCATGCCTCGTCCTCCGAGACGGGCTCCCCTGGGTCCTGATCATCATCAAGGAAGGCACCGCCGCAGGACTCGTGTCACCAGCCTTGGCCCAGCTCGACAAGGACGAACCCGCGGCCTGGGCTGGACCCTACGGATGCCCTCCCGGCATGAACCCGTGGGACTACTTCACGCCCGAGCTGCCCGTGCAGCCCGAGATGGTCACCCCCGAGCACCGGCTTCCCCCTGAGCCGGAAGCAGCGTTCATCAACGATCTGTGATGGAGGCCGGGGGCTTCCCCACCCGGCCCCACTCTCGCCTTCTGGTGTTGAGCGGCTCAGCCCTCCACCACATTGACCACGTCAGCGCGTAGTGTTCTTCGTACCCTCTGTGAGCTGACCTCTTGCCAGTGTTGCCGGTAACAGGATCGGCAACACCCGTGCGGGAACACGCGGTAAGTGCCGGTCATGAGCGGTAACCTTCCCTCATTCACCGAACACACACCCCGTTCGACCTAGAACAAAATTACGAAACCAATACGCTGAACTGCGCAAACATCACCGCACGGGCAAGCCGGTGATCTGGCGGCCGATGATGAGCTTCTGGATCTCGCTCGCGCCCTCGAAGATGGTGAAGATCGTGGCGTCGCGGTGCCAGCGCTCCACCGGGTACTCGCGCGTGTAGCCGTTGCCGCCGAGGATGCGCACGGCGTTCTGGGTGACGAACGTGGCGGTCTCGCTGGCGTAGAGCTTGCTCATGGAGCCCTGGGCCCGGTCGAAGTCCTTGTTGTTGCGGGCCATCCACGCGGCGCGCCAGACCAGGAGGCGGGCGGCGTCGATACGCGTGGCCATCTCGGCCAGGAGGAAGGCCACGCCCTGGTTCTCGCCGATGGGCCTTCCGAACTGCTCGCGCTGGGTCGCGTACTCCAGCGCGTACTCGTAGGCGGCACGGGCGCAGCCGACCGCCATGGCGCCGACGCTCGGGCGGGAGGCCTCGAAGGTCTTCATCGCGGCCTGGCCGTTGGAGCGCTTGCCCTCGCGGACGCGGGCGAGGCGCTCGTCCAGCTTCTCCTTGCCGCCGAGCAGGCACGAACCCGGCACCCGGACGTCCTTGAGCACGACCTCGGCCGTGTGCGAGGCGCGGATGCCGTGTTTGGCGAACTTCTGTCCCTGGCTCAGACCCGGGGTGTTCGGCGGAACGATGAACGTCGCCTGGCCCCGCGAGCCGAACTCGGGCTCCACGGAGGCCACGACCACGTGCACGTCGGCGATGCCGCCGTTGGTGGCCCACGTCTTGGTTCCGTTGATCACCCACTCGTCCCTGGCCTGGTCGTACACGGCCCGGGTGCGAATCGCCGAGACGTCGCTGCCGGCGTCGGGCTCCGAGGAGCAGAACGCCGCGAGCTTGACGTCGTCGGCGGTGCCGAACATCTGCGGCGTCCACTCCAGGAGCTGTTCCTGGGTGCCGTTGGCCGCCACCGACACGGCCGCCAGACCGGTACCGGTCAGCGCGAGGGCGATACCCGGGTCGCCCCAGTACAGCTCCTCGAAGGCGACGGGGATGCCGAGCCCACTGGGCTCCAGCCACTGGTTGGCGAAGAAGTCGAGGGAGTACAGGCCGATCTTGGCGGCCTCCTGGATGATCGGCCAGGGGGTCTGCTCCCGCTCGTCCCACTCGGCGGCGGCGGGGCGGATGACATCGGCGGCGAATCCGTGGGCCCAGTCCCGGACGTCGCGAACATCCTCGCTGAGTTCCAGGCTGAAGGCGGGCGCGGTGGCCTCACTCATGCGCTTACATCCTTTGTCGGCCCCTCCGGGGGAAGGGCGGCCATTAAGTGTTACCAAGGGTAACACGTTTGGCTCGACGCGACCCGACCGCTGGATGAACCGTGGGAGGACACCGCCCGCGAACCGCCGATCCGCGCTCGGGCCGGTCAGAAACCGGCCCCCTCGGGGGAGGCCGCGGTGGACGGCTCCGCGGTGGACGGTACGGGCTCCGCGCTGGGCTGCCCGGACCGCTCGGGCGTGGGCCCCGCCTCCTGGGACGGCCCCACGCCCTGCGACGGCTCCTCGGGTGGAGTGGGATCCCCGGGCGGGGAGGGCTCGTCCGGCGGCTCCGGTCCGGGCGGCGAGGGCGCACCGGGTCCCGGAGGAGGCTCCGCGGGCTCTGAGGGCTCGGAGGGCGGCGGCTCGGGGGTCGGGGTGACGGCCTCAGCACCCTCCCCGGCACCGGGATCCGGTCCCGAGGCGCCGGTCGGCGGGGTGTCGGGGGTCGGGGTCGCCGGATCCGGCTGCGGCGCGGTTCCCCCGCCCTCCGGGGACGACGTCTCCCCGTTCCCCGTCGGCTCCGCGGACTCGTCCGGGACCGAGGCCCCCGGCGCCGTCCCCGTCGCCGCGCTCAGCCGGGGGGCCTGCTGGGCGGCTCCGTCCGGTTCGCCCGTGGGGTCGGCCACCAAGGGGTCGGGGTCGGCCAGGGGCACGGTCCCGGCCACGGGCGAAGCGGACTCACCGGAGCCCGGCGCCGTCTCCGTGCCCGCGTAGAGCAGACCGAACGACACCGCCGCGGCCGCTCCGAGCGCGCCCACCGCGACCACCGGGTGGGCGTTGGCCGCGCGCCCCGGCCACCCGAGCCCGCCGGCCGCGGGCGGCCCGGCCACCCCCGACCGCAGCCGGGAGGCGGCGCTGCGACCCCACCGGCGCGCCTTCGCCGCGAGGTCGGCCCCCTCGCCCCAGGGGCGCCCCACGCGTGCGGCGTACCGCGAGCCCCTCACCCGCCCCGCCCGGACGACGTCCGCCACGCGCGGGACACGGGCCCGCTCGACGCTGCGGCGCACATCGTCGAGCCTGCGGTTCATCGCGGCCGCCGGCCGCTGCGCGTGGCGCATCAGCCACACGATGACCGCGACCGTGGCCGCGACGGCGACCACGGCCGCGGCGGCCGTCACCGTGATGACGAACATCGGATCGGAGCCCATGAGCCTCACCCCACACGGGTGATGGTTCCCGACCGGAGCCGCGCACCGAAAGCCCATTGATCAGAGTTTTACCAGTTCAGAACCGTCTTATCGCCTGTCGCACGCAACCCGGCGGGCGCAGGCGGGTCGCAGCCCTCGGCTCCGACCCGCCTCCGTCGCGCCCCCGTGCCGCCCCGCCCCGGCACGCGGGCGCCGCTCAGTCCTCGCGGCTGTGGTTCTCCAGGAAGGTGTACACGTCGTGCTCGTCCACACCGGGGAAGGTGCCCGAGGGCAGGGCCGACAGCACGTGGGAGTGGGCGCGCGCCGACGGCCACACGTTGCCCTCCCAGCGGGCGGCCAGATCGGCGGGCGGACGCACGCAGCACTCGCCGTTGGGGCAGTTGGACTTGGTCCGGTTGGTCGTCTCCCGGCCGCGGAACCAGCGGGACTCCTTGTAGGGCACGCCCAGGGTGATGGCGAAGTTGCGCTCGCGGCTGGGGTCCACGTGCGCCACGCACCAGTGCGTGCCGTTGGGCTTGTCCGTGTACTGGTAGTAGATCGAGTAGCGGTCCGGGGAGGCGAACACCTGGCGGCCCGACCACTGGCGGCACATGCGCTGGCCCTCGATGGCGCCGGTGTCGTCGGTCGGGAAGACCAGGCCGTCGTTCTCGTAGGCCTTGTAGATGATGCCGGTCTCGTCGTTGCGGATGAAGTGGCAGACCAGGTCCAGGTGGCGGTGGGCCAGGTTGGTGAACCGGTGGGCGGCCATCTCGTAGGAGACCGAGTACACGTCGCGCAGGTCCTCCACGGACAGGTCGCGGGCCTGCTTGGCCTCCTGGAGGTAGGTGACGGCGGTGGACTCGGGTATGAGGACGGCCGCCGCGAAGTAGTTGGCCTCCACCCGCTGGCGCAGGAAGTCGCCGAAGTCGCGGGGCTGGCCGTGGCCGAGGATGACGTGGCCCAGGGTCTGCAACAGGATCGTGCGGGGGCTGTGCATGCCCAGGGTCGTCTCGCGCTTGAGATAGATGCGCCGGTTGATGTGGTCGGTCAACGAGCGCACCGAGCGGGGCAGGTCCTGCACGTACTTGAGGTTGAACCCGTGGTGGGTGGCGATCGCGAGGATCTGCCCCTGCGACAGGGCCCCGGCGGTGTAGTTGACGGCGGCCAGGGTCTCGGCCGCCGCCTTCTCGATGTTCTCGAAGTAGTTGCCGCGCTCGCGCATCTGGCGGCGCAGGTCGGCGTTGGCCCGCCGCGCCTCCTCCGGGGTGGCCGTCGGCTTGGCGTGGCGCCGCTTGAGTTCGTCGTACAGCCCCACGATGTGTTCGAGGACGTCGTTGGGCACCCGCTTGCCGACCTTCAGGTGCGGCAGGTTCAACCCCTGGTAGAGGGGGTCGCGCTGGGCTTCCTCGACGGTGATCTCCAGCTGCGCGCGCCGGCTCGGGGGCTGCTTCGACAGAAGTTCCTCAACCGAGACACCGAGGGCGGAGGCGAGGGACGTGAGCAGGGAGAGCTTGGGCTCACGTTTGCCGTTCTCCAGGAGGGACAGCTGCGAGGGCGCCCGACCCACGCGTTCTCCCAGGTCAGAGAGGGTCAGGCCGCGCGCTCGGCGCAGATGACGGAGCCGCTGCCCGAAGGTAACGAGATCTAGGTCACCCGTCAAAGACGGTATTTCTTCAGCACCAAAGTACGCCATGCGTTCATAGTACGGAAAGAATCCAAGATCTTCACACGATTTGAGGTGGAAAACCCTTGGATCTTGCCCAAGAATCATAGTTACCGGCGGGGAACATACCGCCCAGGGCTCACCCCCTGGCTCTGGTTCGGCCTCCCTCGACCGGTGAGAACACCTTGGGGACTACACGTAAGGCGGGAACGAACATGGGCACCAGCGCTCGACGTCAGGAAGCCAGCGCCGAACTCCAGCGGGACTGGGAGACCAACTCCCGGTGGGCCGGGATCGAGCGCACCTACTCCGCCGACGACGTGGTCAAGCTCCGCGGCTCGGTCACCGAGGAGCACACGCTGGCCCGCCGCGGCGCCGAGCGCCTCTGGGACCTGCTGCACACCGAGGACTACGTCAACAGCCTGGGCGCCCTCACCGGCAACCAGGCGGTCCAGCAGGTCCGCGCCGGCCTGAAGGCCATCTACCTCTCCGGGTGGCAGGTCGCGGCCGACGCCAACCTGTCCGGCAGCACCTACCCGGACCAGAGCCTCTACCCGGCCAACTCCGTCCCGGCCGTGGTCCGCCGCATCAACAACGCCCTGATGCGCGCCGACCAGATCACCTGGGCCGAGGGCGACGACACCGCCCCCGAGTGGCTCGCCCCGATCGTCGCCGACGCCGAGGCCGGCTTCGGCGGTGTCCTCAACGCCTACGAGCTGATGAAGGGCATGATCGCCTCCGGCGCGGCCGGTGTCCACTGGGAGGACCAGCTGGCCTCCGAGAAGAAGTGCGGCCACCTGGGCGGCAAGGTCCTCATCCCGACCGGCCAGCACGTCAAGACGCTCAACGCCGCCCGTCTGGCGGCCGACGTGGCCGGCGTCCCGTCCCTGGTCATCGCGCGGACCGACGCCCAGGCCGCGACCCTGATCACCAGCGACATCGACGAGCGCGACCAGCCCTACATCACGGGCGAGCGCACCGCGGAGGGCTTCTACCGCTTCCGCAACGGCGTGGACGCCTGCGTCGCCCGCGGTCTGGCCTACGCCCCGCACTCCGACCTGCTCTGGATGGAGACCGCGACGCCGGACCTGGAGGTCGCCCGCGACTTCGCCGAGCGCATCAAGGCCCAGTACCCGGACCAGATGCTGGCCTACAACTGCTCGCCGTCCTTCAACTGGAAGCGGCACCTGGACGACGCGACCATCGCGAAGTTCCAGCGCGAGCTGGGCCACATGGGCTACAAGTTCCAGTTCATCACGCTGGCCGGCTTCCACTCGCTCAACTACTCGATGTTCAATCTCGCCAAGGGCTACGCCAACAACGGGATGACCTCGTACGTCGAGCTGCAGGAGGCCGAGTTCGCGGCGGAGGAGCGCGGCTACACCGCCACCCGCCACCAGCGCGAGGTCGGCACCGGCTACTTCGACGCCATCAGCACGACCATCTCCCCTGAGGCCAGCACCACGGCACTCACCGGCTCCACCGAGGAAGACCAGTTCTCAGCGGCTCACTGACACTGGTCTTCGTTCCCAGACGGTCGTCCCACCCCGCTTTCGTGGCTGGGGCGGGGCGGGACGACCGTCACCCCCTAGCCGTCGGCCATGCGCGGTCCGTGTCACACGCGCATGGCCGGCGGCTTGTCCTGTGTCCGGAGCGGCGCCCGCCCGGGCCAAAGCCCGCGACCGCCGATCCGTGGATCCCCGGCGCGTCCCCGGCCGCACCGGAGGAACCCCTCCTACGGTGGCGGGTACGCGGTTCGACCGCACGAACGCGTGCCCGACCGGATGGAGTCCCGATGAAGCCCGCCGACCACCCCGATCAGTTCCTCGTCACCGCCCGGCGCCTCCTCGTCGGCGGCGCGATCGCCGCCGCCGCCGTCTTCGGCACCGCTGCCTGTGAGGACACGGGCGACGACGACCCGGCCGTGGAGGAGCCCGGGGACCAGGAGGACACGGAGGACGGCGAGGAGGACGGCGAGGAGGACGCGCCGGGCGGCTACTGATCCGCGCCGTTCCTGGTCGGGGCCCGTCGCGATCCCTCCCGGGCAGCACGTAGATTCGACGCGTGAGCGACAAGACCCACCACGAGGCGCGCGCGACCCGCGCCTCCGACACCGCGTCCGCCCCGCCCCTCGCCCCGCGCCTGCTGCGCTGGGAGATCCTGTGCGTCCTGGCCCTGTCCCTGGGCGCGGCGGCGGTGGCGTCGACCATCTCCTTCGCCGGCGCCCTGACCGCCGCCGAGAGCCTCGCCGAGCAGACCGCGAGCCTGGTGAACCCGCGTGCCGTCGAGCGGCCGTGGCTGGACCTGTCCTACCAGCTCTACGCGGTGGTCTTCGCGCTGGCGCCGGTCCTGCTGGTGCTGTACCTGCTGCACCGGACCGGCGACTCGGCACACACGATCGGCTTCGACGTGCGACGTCCCGGCCTGGACCTGGGCGGCGGCGCCGCGCTGGCGGCCCTGATCGGCCTGGGCGGGCTGGTCGTCTACATCGTGTCCTGGCAGCTGGGCCTGACGCGCACCATCGCGCCCAGCACCCTGGAGGGCCACTGGTGGGACTCCCTCGTGCTCGTCCTGCAGGCCGTCAAGAACGGCGTCCTGGAGGAGGTCGTCGTGGTCGGCTACCTGCTGCACCGGTTCGGGCAGCTGGGATGGTCGCCGTGGAAGTCGGTGCTGGCCAGCTCCGTGCTGCGCGCCTTCTACCACCTCTACCAGGGCGTGGGGATGTTCTTCGGCAACCTGGTGATGGGCCTGGTGTTCGGCTGGTTCTACCTGCGCTACGGCCGGGTGATGCCGCTGGTGGTGGCGCACACGGTCATCGACGTCGTGGCGTTCGTCGGGTCGGTCTACCTCATCGGCCGGCTCGACTGGCTTCCGGTCTGACCTCCCGGGCGGCGATCGCGTCCTCCAGGAAGCGGGGGCGCGACAGCAGGATCCCGACGACCAGGTTGACCACCGTCAGGGTCACCAGCAGGGCCAGGGGCGCGTGCCAGCCGCCGCTGAGCTCGTGCAGCAGCCCGAACAGGAAGGGTCCGGCCCCGCCCATGAGGTAGCCCAGGCTCTGGCTGGTGGCCGACATCGCCGCGGTCCCCGGGCCCGTGCGCGTGCGCAGGGCGAACACGGTCAGGGCGAACACGAAGCTGCCCATGCCCATGCCGACGAGTGTCGTCCACACCCACACCCCCGTCAGCGGCGCGACCCACATCCCGGCGAAGCCGGCCAGGTAGGCGACCGCGAACATGACCACGACCGGGCTCGTGTTGCGCATCCGGGTCACGAGGGTGGGCAGGATCAGTGACATCGGCACGCCCAGCAGCGTCAGGTACGACAGCGCCAGGCCCGCGGACTGGGCGTCCATCCCCTGGTCCCGCAGCATCTGCGCGTACCAGCCGAACATGATGTAGGCGATGGAGGACTGGGTCCCGAAGTAGAGCACGGCCTGTCGGCCGATGCCCGTGCCCAGCACCTGGCGGAAGCTCAGGTGGCGTCCGCCCCCGCCGCGGCGCGGTTCGGCGCGCAGGGCCAGGAGCCAGGGCAGGGCCGCCACGAGCGCGAAGAGGGCGTAGGAGCCCAGCGCGACGCGCCACTGGCCCGTCGCCTGCTCCACGGGCACCGTCGCCGCGGCCGCGATGGCGGTGCCCGCCGCCAGCGCCGTGGTGTAGACGGTCGTCATCAGGCCCACGCGGTCGGGGAAGTGTTCCTTGACCAACGCGGGGAGGATGACATTACCCATCGCTCCACCGGAGAGTGCCACGACGCTCAGGACCAGGAAGAGCCAGGGGTAGGGCGCGAAGGCGCGGGCGACGAGCCCGACGAAGACCGCGCCGAGGGCGAAGACGAGGAGGTGGTGCTCCCCCAGGCGTCTGGCCAGCGCCGGGGTGAGCCCGCCGAAGAGGGCGAAGCACAGCACGGGCAGGGTCGTGAGCACTCCCGCACCGACGGCGGTCATGCCCAGACCGTCGGTGACCTCCCCGAGCACCGGACCTACACTGGTGATGGCGGTCCGCAGGTTGAGGGCGGCCAGAGCGATACCGACCGCCACCAGCAGCAGGAGTCCGCGCCCGGGACGGGAGGCAGCGGTCCCCCCGTGCGGGGAACCGCTCTGATCGCCGGTGCTCGGTGCGGAGGTGACTCTCATGGGAGGGGGCTCACATATTCATAGGATGACCCGATGTACTTCATGAGGATAACGCATTGCCGTTCGCCGTCATTTCCAGCCCGCAACTGGTCTAAGCTCCGGCCTAACCGATCCGTACCCGTGCGCTGGCCCAGTCATCCGGCGACCCGCCCCTAGGAGGTTACGCGTGCCCCTCGCCTCGACACGCCGGACCGGTCTCGTCGACCAGGTCATCAGTCAGTTACGAGCCCAGATCGACTCGGGTGAATGGGGCGTCGGCGACCGCATCCCCACCGAGTCGGAGCTGTCCGACCAGCTCGAGGTGGGCCGCAACACCGTCCGCGAGGCCGTCCGCGCCCTCGCCCACGCCGGGCTCCTGGAGATCCGGCAGGGCGCGGGGACCTTCGTCCGCGCCTCCAGCGAGCTCGGCGGCGCCCTGCGCCGCCGGCTGGAGCGCTCACGCCTGCGGGAGAACCTGGAGGTGCGCCGAGCGCTGGAGGTGGAGGCCGCGCGACTGGCGGCGCTGCGCCACAGCGAGGAGGACATGGCGGGCATCGACCGCGCCATGGCCCTGCGCGAGGAGGCCTGGCGCGAGCGCGACATGGGCGCGTTCGTGGAGGCCGACTTCACGTTCCACCGGGCGGTGGTCAACGCCACGCACAACACCCTGCTCATCGATCTGTACGACGACATCGCCCAGGTCGTCTACGCGAGCATCGCGCACACCGCCTACGGGCAGAGCGCGGAAGCCGCCGACCGCCCGTCCTCGGCGACCGAGGGCATCGACCACACGGGCCTGACGGAGGCGATCCGCGCCGCCGACGCCCCCGCGGCCGCCCGTGAGGCCACCTGCTACATCGACGAACTGCTCTCCCTCACCGAGGACTGAGCGGCTCACCACGGCCGGGCCGTGCGCGCTCCCCCCACCGTGCCGCGCACGCCGGTCGGGGCCCGCCTCCCCTCAGGAAACGGGCCCCGACCGCTCACTGCTCCTGCGAACCCCGCCCGGTTCCGCCCCGCGCTCAGTCGGTGCCGTAGGCGTCGCCCAGGGCGGGCAGGTGGCCGCCGCGCGCCCGGAGGGCGGACAGGCCCTCGACCACGCGTGCGGCGGTATCGCGGCGCCCCAGGCGGTGCATCCGTCCGAGGCCCGGCCGCGGACGCTCCTCGTTCGCGCCCTCCCAGCCCGCGACCCGCGAGGGGTCCAGGCCCAACAGGTCCAGTGTGCTCTCCCCGGCCGCCACGGCGTCGACGAGCGCGCGCTCGCGGGTCAGGCTGCTCATGGCCTCGGTGATGATGGCGCTGACCTGGGCTCGCGGCAGGCAGACGACACCGTCGTCGTCGGCGACGATCCAGTCGCCCCGCCGCACCGGCAGCGGCGCTGGCCCGTTGGCCGTCATGCTGATCTGCTGGCCGACCGCTCCCCCCGCGTCGTGTCCGGCCTCGCGCACGGCCACCCCGGCGCTGAAGACGGGCAGCTGGCAGCGGGCGATGGCGGCGATGTCGCGCACGCACCCGTCCAGGACGATGCCGGCCACGCCCCGGGTCCGCGCGGCGACGGCGATGATCTCGTCGACGTAGCCGTACTCGGAGTCACCGGCCACGTCCACGACCAGGGCGGACCCCGGAGGCGCCTGGGCCACCGCCACGTGCAGGGCGAGGTTGTCCCCCGGTGTACAGCGGACCGGGAAGGCGGTCGCGGCCAGCGCCGCCCCCGGCCAGACCGAGAACAGGTGCGTGCCGAAGGGGCGGCCGCCACACCGGGCGAGCCCCACCGTTCCCACCGCCGTCAACGTCTTAGCAAGCGCCACGTCTGCCTCCCACTACACCCGCGCCTGGTGCGGTCGACTCGCACCGACCCCCTCTATACTCACGGGTAACTTAAGCGTGACGCAAGGCATACGCCATGGAAACACGCAAAAATGCTACCGATGGTTACAGATAGGGCCGGGACGCCCGAGTTCGTTCACCGGGCGCCACCGGGCACGCACGAGGAGTCGTGCGCCCGTCACCCCGGCGGCCACCCCATCGGCCGCTCGCCGCCCCGGCGCTCCTTGCGCACCGACAGGTGGTCCCAGGTCTCCACGTACGACACCCCGGGCGTCGCGCGGACCGATTCCAGGGCCTCCACCAAGCGGTGGCGATCCGGCGCGGTCAGCGTTCCGATGACGTCGTAGCGCCCGAATCCGCTGGCCAGGAAGGAGATCCTGGTCAGGTTCGCCAGCGCCGCGCCGAGTGTCCCGGCGTCCCCCCGGCACCGCAGGCCGAACCCCAACTGCTCGTTGGCGCCCACCGCCGAGGGCTCCACCAGAGCCGTCACGTGCACGACGCCGGCGTTCAGCAGGCGCACCACGCGCGAGCGCGCCGCGGCCTGCGACAGGCCCACCTGGCGCGCCAGGTCCGCGTACGAGGACCGGCCGTCCTTGAGCAGTCGGCGAACCAGCCGCCAGTCCAGCGCGTCCAACTCGATGTCGCGCAGTTCCCGCACACTGCTGTGGGCGTCCTTGAACACCGACGTGGCACGGAACACCTCCGCGCCCTCCACCCCCGGCAGCGACCGCAGGTCGGCGAGTTCCTTGGTGAGGGCGGCGTCGTCGGCCACCCGCACCTGCGCGACGGCCGGGAAGCGCCCGGCCGCCTGCGCGGCGAAGGTCACGGCCTCGCGTTCGCCCAGCTCCTCCATCAACGGCCCCACCGGGCCATCGACCCGGAAGGACACATGACCGAGGACCTCCATGCCGACCACACCGGCGTGCAGCACGCCGACGATCCGGATCGCCCCCGACTGCACGAGCTGGCGCACTCTGGCGCGCACCGCCGTCCGGGACAACCCGACCCCGTCCGCCAGGGCCTGGAATGTCGCTCTGCCGTCCCCCTGCAACGCGCGCATCAGCGCCGCGTCCACCGCATCCAGCACTATGGTGCCTTTCGTTCCCATGACGCCGCCCTTCCCCCGGACAGCGCCCCCTCCTGCGGCCAGATCATCGCAGTTGTCGCGCCGGTTCACTACTGATCACGAAAGAAATCGGTTGATTCACCCCTTTGAGCGGCGTGGACAGCCCGCCCAACCCCCCATCCAGTACCTACAGACCACATAACAGACTTGTATAGAACATCCCTATGACGGGGACGTCCGTACGTACAACGACGACAAACCGCCACACTGATGTCCTGGGGCAGCACGTGCACCGGATCGAGAACCGGGACGCACCCTCCGTGCGTGTCCACAACAGGGATAGCGTTCGACAGTGCCCGGTCGCCGTACGGTGGTCGAGAGCGGGATGTCGACGTCACGGGGATCGCGCACGCGCCCCGCGAGTGGAGAGGAAACGTCGGTGACAGCGGAGGACGAGCAGCGGGACGGGGCGCCCACGCGCCCGAGCACGAGGCGGGCCCTGCTGTGGACCGCCGCCTCGGTCCCGCTCCCGGGCGTCGCGCATCTGCGCATGCGGCGGCGCCTGGCCGGGTGGGTGATCCTGGGGACCTACCTCCTCGGCATCGCCGCTCTGGCCGCGTGGGCGATCAGTCTCGGAGTCCGTGACGGCGACGCTCTGACCGTGGTGGCCGGCATGGCGGTACAGAACCGCTGGCTCCTGGGATCGATGGCCGCGGTCTTCGCCGTGACTGTGCTGTGGCTGAGCGTGATCGTGCACTCCTGGGTGATCACCCGGCCCGAGGGCGCGCCGATCGGCCGGCGCGTGGCCGGCGGGGCCGTCGTCCTCACGCTGTGTCTGACGGTGGCCGTGCCCTCCGCGCTGGCGCTGCACGGCGGCTACACGGCCTACACGACGATCTCCGACGTCTTCGGCGGCCCCGAGCGCCCCGACATGCCCCCGCACGACGCCGCCGACCCCTGGAACGGGGCCGAGCGGGTCAACGTCATGCTGATCGGCGCGGACTCGGCGGAGAACCGCTACGGCGTGCGCACCGACTCCATGATGGTCGCCAGCGTCGACCCCGCGACCGGGGACACGGTGCTCATCGGCCTGCCGCGCAACCTGGAGAACGCCCAGTTCCCCGAGGGCAGCGCCCTCGCCGAGCGCTACCCGGCGCCCTACGGCTTCAACGACCTGCTCAACGAGGTCTACCAGACCGTCGCCGAGGAGCCCGGGGAGCTCGCGTTCAACCCGACCGCGCCCGACCCCTCCGCCGACGCCCTCAAGGAGGTGGTCGGCTACAACATCGGCCTGGACATCGAGTACTACGCGATGGTCGACATGATGGGGTTCCGCGACCTCATCGACGCGGTCGGCGGGATCGAGGTGCTGATCGAGGAGCCCATCCCCTACGGCGTGCACGGCGGGGTGCTGGAGCCGGGCCTGCAGCGCCTGGACGGCCACGAAGCGCTGTGGTACGGCCGTTCCCGGATCGCCACGGACGACTACGGGCGGATGGGGCGCCAGGGCTGCCTGATCAAGTACGTCGCCGACCAGGTGGAGCCCACCACCATCCTCACGAGCTACCGCGAGCTGGCCGGCGCCACCGCCCGCACACTGACCACCGACATCCCGCAGAGCAAGGTCCCGGCGTTCATCGAGCTGGCCAACAGGGTCGCCGACGGGGGTGCGATGGACGCTCTCCAGCTGTCGCCGCCCCAGGTCAACACCGGCAACCCGGACTGGGAGGCGGTCCGCTCCCTGGTCTCCGTGGCGATCACGGGCGAGGAGGACGCTGGTGACGAGCTGCCGGAGAGCCCGTCGGAGGAGGCCTCCGACGGAACCGGCACGGAGGGCACCGACGACGGGACTGACGCGGAGCAGTCGGCCGGTGAGGACACCGAGGACGAGCGGACCGAGTGGCAGGAGTACACCGGGCTGGCGGAGCCCGAGCCGGCCGATCCGGGCCGCCAGGTCGGCAGCGACCCGATGGACCTGAACACGCTGTGCCCCTGAGCGTGTGAGACCAAACCGCCGCGTCCCCGTCTGACCACCTCCGGCCAGACGGGGACGTTCCGTTGTGGAGCGGCCACCGCGGGTGTGACCCTGGCGCGGTGACCACCGCTCAGCTCTGGACACTCGTGGCACTCGGCGCCTTCCACGGACTGCACCCCGGCATGGGCTGGTTGCTGGCCGTGTCCCGCGGCCTCCAGGAGGGCGGACGGCGTGAGGTACTGCGCTCCCTCCCGGCGATCGCCGTCGGCCACGCCGCCAGCGTGGGGGTGGCGGCGGTGGCCATCACCCTCACCGGCTCGGCGACCGCCTCGGTGCTCTTCCCGGTCGCCGGGGGCGCCGTGATCGTTCTGGTGGGGCTGTTGATGCTGTTGTCGCGACGGCACTTCCACTGGCGCGAGGTCCGCCTGTCGCTGTGGCAGTTGACGGCGTGGGCGTTCCTGATGTCGTCCGCGCACGGGGCGGGACTCATGCTGATGCCGGTCCTGGCCGGCCGGCTCGGACAGGTGCACGGCGGCGGGCACGGTGACCACGCCGGGACCGCCCCGGCACCCGCGGAGGCGGGGGCAGAGGCGGAGGCGGGGGCACCTGCGGCGGCATCGGCGGGCGGAGCCTCCGGGGTCACCGAGACGGCCGGGAACGCGTGGAGCCTGTGGGACGCGACCCTGCTCGGTGCGGGCGCGACCGCCGTCCACTCCCTGGCCATGCTGGCGGCGGCGGGCGTCGCGGCACTGATCGCCTATGACTTCGTGGGCGTGCACGCCCTGCGCTGGCGCGGGGTCACGATGGACCGGATCTGGGCCGTGACACTGGTCCTGGGCGGGCTCTTCGTCCTGTGGTCGGTCTGGTGAGCACCGCACCGACCCTCGTGGCCACGACATGTGACGGTCGCCATACACACTTCCGGGGCACAAGCGGGCCAGGTCCGAAATCTGGTGAGCCCCTCCGGAGTTATGTGTCTGGGATCAGTGCCGAGGGGGTGACCGCCCAGGCCGTCGGCACGCACACACAGGGGGCTTGCGCATGGCACACAGACCGACGGGGTACGGGCGCCGGTGGAACGGACTCCTGATGTCCGTGGCCATCCTCGTGGTGATGGCTGTGGTCGTGATCCTGGGGACCCACTGGGTGATGCAGCGCACCGCTCCGGTGTCGATGCCCTGGGGGCCCGACTGCGCCGTCACGACCGACCAAGGCCAGGTCCGCCTGGACCGCGAGCAGGCGCAGAGGGCGACCACGGCGGCCGCCGTCACCGTCCAGGGGGACTCGGCCCCGGTGGAGGCGCCGGAGACCGACGACATCCCCGACGAGGTGATGACGCGCCTGGTGGAGGGGCCCGAGGACGACGCCGGACCGTCGCTGACCTGCCGCTCCACCGACAACCCCGACCTCGGCGTGGAGAACGGGCTGGAGCCGTCCGGGCTGACGACACGCGCCCAGCACCTCCACGACGGCCTGGTCGGGCACTTCGCCGACCTGAGCCTTGGCGGCTACGAGCCCGGCGGCTACGACACGGGGCACGGCGAGAACTCGGCCCACTACGAGGGCCGGGCGATCGACATCTTCTACCGGCCGGTCGACGAGGACAACCGTCGGGCGGGGTGGATCATGGCGCACTGGCTGATCGCGCACGCCCCCGACTACGAGGTCGCCGTGATCATCTTCGACGACCGCATCTGGAGCACGACCTTCCCGTCACTGGGCTGGCGCCACTACGAGGCCGACCCCGACAACGAGATCCTGCGCCACCTGGACCACGTGCACGTGGACGTCCAGAGGGGCGAGGAGGCGGTCGACGCCGGCTGACCCCCGCCGGGGCCGGCACGACCCGGCGGAGCCCGGCCCCGACCGCCGCGGCTCAGTCGTCGAGCCGGAAGCCGACCTTGAGCCCCACCTGGTAGTGCGCGATGGCGCCGTCCTCGATGTGTCCGCGGACCTGCGTGACCTCGAACCAGTCGAGTTCGCGCAGTGTCGAGGCGGCACGATCGATGCCGTTGCGGATGGCCTGGTCGATTCCCTGTGGCGAGGTTCCGACGATCTCCGTGACGCGGTACGTGTGGTGGGACATCAGTGACCCCCTGCGTAGTCGGTTGCGCTGCGTAGTCGATGTGCGGTCGCGACGGGGCGACCCTCCGTCACCTGCCTCCCCTGAAACCGCCCCGGCCACACGGGAGGCCCGCACGCCGTTCGACACCGCCATGGTCGTGCGCGTGCATCGCTTGACCTTTACCAGAAGGTGTGATTACCCCGCAGTGAAGCACCTTTGACCCAAGGAATCGGTCTTCCCCGGAAGGAACCAGAAGGAAATCGCAACGACCGGATGGGCGAACTGTCAGATTAGTCCTGACCTGGGACTTAGGGCCCGTCAACGGTGGGACTCTCCCGAGACAACGTCGTAACTGACTCTTGACGTACCCCGGGGGGCGTCGGTGTACATTGGGTTCTAGCGCTTCGGTCCCCCGTCGGAGCGCGGAGCGATGTTTCGAGCCCCCGTCGAAACATCGCCTACGACGCCGGGTGGTTTGCCCCCGTAACCACCCGGCGTCGCCTATTCTCCGGCCCGATCGGTGAATACCGGACCGTTGCCACGCCTTGACCCACGGCACCGATTCTCCCCATGGGGTTTTGAACCGCCGCGGGCCACTGGGCCGCCGGTCCCCCGGACCCGACGCGGCGCGGCCGGCCCCCACCGGCACGGGACGTGTTCGGGCCCCGTGCGAAGCACACGTAGTGTGGTGGGGCGCGGGTGGACGACCCGCCTCCATCTCCGAACGAGGAGCGGTCAGCCTTGGGTGACTCCGGACCCGCCGTCGAGACGCAGTGCTCGCGGCGCGACTGCCGAGCGTCGGCGACCTGGGCCCTGGTGTGGAACAACCCCAAGGTCCACACCCCCGAACGCCGCAAGGTGTGGGTCGCCTGCGACGAGCACCGCGAGTACCTCAGCGACTTCCTGGACCGGCGCGGCTTCCTGCGCGAGGTCACGCCCATGGCGGAGTTCGAGGGCTGAGCGGGGGCGCGCCCTCCCCTGGACGTGCTCATGACGCCCACGGCCCGGCGCCCCGCAAGCCCGGTCGGCCCGTGGAGATCCGGACTGCCCGGATCGGCCGTTCGGCGCGCTGCCCGGCCGCGGGGACGAGCCGCGCGGGACGGGCAGGTGTCCAGGGGATGTCGGTCGCCCACCGAACCCGGGTCACCGGCCCGGCATGTCCTCCCCTGGGGCGAGTCAGTCGCGTGCGCCCCCGACGACCGTGGTGAGCAGGGACGTCCACTCGGAGGCCGGGAGCGCGAGCGTCGCGTGGTGGGGGTTCTTGGAGTCGCGCAGCTGCGCACCACCAGTGACACTTCGGGCTTCCACGCAGTTGCCGCCGTTCGGGGAGTACGAGCTCTTGGACCATTCCGACTTCATTGGAGACCTTCCAGGATCGCGAGGGACTGCGAGGCGGGGTGGGCTGATCCGAGTGCCCGGCTGACGGCGGCGATCAGAAGCGGGTGTTCCGACGTCTCCGCGAGCACGCTACCTCCAGCGTAGTCACAGGACACAGCCGCTTCCCCATTGCGCAGACGAAACACCATCACCGGGGCAATCGGAACCAGGAGCGAAGCGCCAGCGGGAACCACATGGATGGTGACACGCCCCGATGAAGCCCATGACAGGAGGGTCGCGACCTGCTCCGCGCGAACGTCGGCGGGGAACGTGCTGTTCGTCAGCGCGGTCTCAGGCAGGACCGCCGTCACACGCAGGTCGGGAAGTTGTTCGAGGCGTTGGCACCGGAGCTGTACCAGCCGGTCGATCTCCGCACGGGAGTCCCACGGACGCGCGGCACGGAACAGCGTTTCGGCATAGCGGGGGGACTGCAGGTAGCCGGGAACGTGCAGAGTCGCGACCACATCGACTGCGCGGGCCTCAGGTTCCACGGTGGTGAGGTCGCGGGTCCAGGGCGGGAGGTTCACCCCGTCCCGCGACTCGTCGAACCGCGCCAGAAGGCGGCCCTCCTGCGCGAGAACGCGGTCGATCACTTCCGCGTTCTCGCGCCGAGGAAGGCCGCCCCCGGTCACCCAACGGTTCAGGCTGGACAGGGACAAGCCGGTCGACGCTGCCAACTGTGTCTGGGATATACCGGTGCTGTCCAAGATCCTCTTGAGATCTTCACTGAAGGGGGTGGGAGCCATAAGGCGAGATTACCTTCCGTGGCTATGGGAGTAGATGGAAACCGCTGAATTCCCTATGAGAATCCAATGAGAACCCGAACGCTCGAACCATGGAAGCTCTCAGGAATCTCAGCGCGGCGTTCGCGCACCGGCAACTCCTCAACTACCGGCGTGGCGACACCCTCGTCGTCAACGATCCCTACCTTCGCCAACGGGTGGAGGTCACCGCGTACGGCCACTGGTACCGGTGGACCGGTCCGGACGGTACGCCCCAGCACAGCGACATCCACGCTCCTGGGCCCACCGTCGACCGGATCATCGACCAGTACGCCGGGCTCCACCTCGGGACGGGTGCGACGTGACCGGCCCCGACGACAATCGCGCGCCCTCGCCCAGCGCGGTGCCTCGCGTGCTGACCCTCGAAGAGTTCGCCCGGCTCGTACGTCCGCGTTCGCCGGAACCCCCGCGACCGGCCCCGCCCGTTCCACCACGGCTGCCGCGTCGCGACTCCGACCGGCGCCGACGCGGGACCTAGCGCTCCGAGGGGCGTTCGAGGGGTGAGCCGGGTGTCAGCCGTCGTTCCCCGAGTCCCCGTCGAGGTCGCGGCGGGCGCGGGCGAGGTCGTCGGGGGTGTCGACGTCGAACGCGGCGTGGTGGTCGGTCAGAGGGACCAGTCGCGGCGAGAGCGGGCCGAGCAGACCGTACAAGGACCGGCCCCGGTAGTCCGCCAGGGCCTTCCGCACGGCGGCGGTGCGCCAGATCCCGGTGAGCCACTGCTCGCGCCCGCCGTCGTCGACGAGCACCACGCCCGCGTCCTCGTCCTCCCGGTCCCGAAGGGCGTCGGCCAGCGCGGCGAGATGGCCGGCGGTCAGGTGCGGCAGGTCCGCGGCCAGCAGCGCGAACCACGCCCGCTCCACGTGCGGAAGCCCCGCGCGCAACGCCGGGACGGGTCCGGATCCGGGCGGGTCCTCGCGCACGTAGCGCGCTCGGGGGCTCTCACGCGGCGGACCGACGACCGTGACCCCGGCGTCGGGGCTGTGGGATCGGACCACGGCGGCGACCCGCTCCAGCAGCGTGCTCCCGCCCACGGTCAGGCCGGGCTTGTCGACGCCGCCCATGCGGCGCCCCTCACCGCCGGCCAGGACCACCGCGTCCAGGCCGGGACGCGTGCCGTTCACTCGCTCGCTCACACCCCCAGCATGGACCACGGCGGCGCCCGCCGGTCCGCTCAGCCCTTGACGCAGATCACCTGGCGCAGGTGGGCGGCGACCTCGACCAGGTCCGTCTGGGCCCCGATCACCGACTCCAGGTCCTTGTAGGCGGCGGGGATCTCGTCCACGACGCCCAGGTCCTTGCGGCACTCCACGCCCTTGGTCTGCGCGACCAGGTCCTCCCGGGTGAAGGTCTTGCGGGCCTTGTTCCGGCTCATCCGGCGGCCCGCCCCGTGCGAGGCGGAGTTGAACGACGCCGGGTTCCCCAGGCCCTTGACGATGTAGGTGCCCGTCGCCATCGAGCCCGGAATGATTCCGAACTCACCCTTGCCCGCGCGAATGGCGCCCTTGCGGGTGACGAGCACGTCCACCCCGTCGTAGTTCTCCTCCGCCACGTAGTTGTGGTGGCAGGAGATCCACTGGACGAAGCCCGCGCCGGGAATCCGCTCGGCCACGGCCGCGCACGCCAGGCCCATCATGACGTCACGGTTGCGCCGCGCGTAGTCCTGCGCCCAGAACAGGTCGCGGCGGTAGGCGTCCATCTCCGGGGTCCCGCTGAGGAAGACGGCCAGGTCCAGGTCGGGCAGGTCCTGGTTGTGCGGCAGGCCCTTGGCCCGGCCGATGTGGTGGTCGGCGAGCTCCTTGCCGATGTTGCGCGATCCCGAGTGCAGGACGAGCCACACGGTTCCCCCGTCGTCCAGGCACACCTCCAGGAAGTGATTGCCTCCCCCGAGGGTCCCCATCTGGCGCAGGGCCCGCTCACGACGGGGGTGGACGGCGTCGGCGAGGTCGTCGAAGCCCTGCCAGAACGCGTCCCACCTCCGGCTTCGCAGACCGGGGACCCGCGCGGGGTCGACCGGCTCGTCGTGGGCGTGGAAGCCGACGGGGATCGCCGCCTCCAGCGCGTGGCGCAGCCCCCGGAGGTCGTCCGGCAGACGCGACGCGGTCAGGTCCGTGCGGACCGCGGTCATACCGCAGCCGATGTCCACGCCCACGGCCGCCGGGCTGACCGCGTCGCGCATGGCGATCACCGACCCGACCGTGGCGCCCTTGCCGAAGTGCACGTCGGGCATCACGGCCAGGCCGTGCACCCACGGCACGCGCGTGACGTTGCGCAGCTGCTCCATCGCGGCGCCCTCGACCCGGTCCGGGTCCGCCCACATCCGGATCGGTACGCGGTCCCCCGCTACCTCCGTGTACGGCATGCCGTGCCACCTCCCTGACTCGTGGTTCCGGCTCGTCGCGCTCCATCAAGCCAGACCCCGATTCGCGGTGGCAAAGGGTTTTCGGCCGCTTCAGCCGCCGATCGCCGACATCGGGCGGGCGGGCTGCAGGAACGAGGGGTCGTTGATCCCGTGGCCCGGCAGCTTGCTCGCCACGGCCGCCTCCCACCGCGCGACGATCGCGTCGTCGTCGGCCCCCTCGCGCAGGAGCGTGCGCAGGTCGGACTCCTCCCGGGCGAACAGGCAGTTGCGCACCTGGCCGTCGGCGGTGAGCCGCACGCGGTCGCACGCCCCGCAGAAGGGCCTGGTGACCGAGCCGATGACGCCCACGGTGGCCTGCTCCCCGTTGGGGAAGCGTGTCCCGCGCAGGTGGAACAGTTCGGCGGGCGCGCTGCCGCGGGTGTCGGCGTCGGCGGCGTCCAGCTCGAACTCCGTCTCCAGCAGGGCGAGGATCTCGTCGGCGGTGATCATGGTGTCGCGCCGCCACCCGTGTTGGGCGTCCAGCGGCATCTGCTCGATGAAGCGCAGCTCGTAGCCGCGCTCGACGCAGAAGCGCAGGAGGTCGGCGGCCTCGTGCTCGTTGGTGTCGCGCATCAGGACGGCGTTGACCTTGACGGGGGTCAGTCCGGCCCGGGCGGCTCCCTCCAGCCCTTCGAGGACGTCGTCGAGCCTGCGGCGGCGGGCGAGCTTCTCGAACACGTCGTGGCGCAGGGTGTCGAGGGAGACGTTCACCCGGTCCAGCCCCGCCTCGGCGAGCGCGGGGGCCATCCGGGCCAGCCCGATGCCGTTCGTGGTCAGGGCGGTGTGGGGGCGGGGTTCGAGCGCGGTGGTCCCGGCGATGAGGCCCGGAAGGCCGCGGCGCAGGAGGGGCTCACCGCCGGTGAAGCGGACCTCGGTGATGCCGAGGCGTGTCACGCCCACGCCGATGAGGCGGAGGAGTTCCTCGTCGGTGAGGAGTTCCGGCTTGGGCAGCCACTCCAACCCTTCGGGGGGCATGCAGTAGGTGCATCTGAGGTTGCAGCGGTCCGTGAGCGACACACGCAGGTCGGTCGCACGTCGCCCATAGGAGTCGGCCAGCACGGGCGTCACCCTCTCCAGTCCGAGTTGCCGGGTGGGTTGTACGCGAGGTTCCCACCCGAGGGATACCCACTCGTAAGCGTAAAAGATCCCCTTTCACAATGAGTAGCCTTAATCACACCTTATGCCGTATTTCGTGGCTAAACACGAGAGTTGGCCGCCTTGTCTGGACGACCTGCACGAACCTCCCACACGATCGTTATGCCACTGATGCACGGGGTGGGCGGACGCAGCTCGATTCCCGCCAGTCCCGTTGGACGCACCCTTCCCACATGCGTGACGCGGGTGCCGCCCCGTAGGGTGACCGTCCTGAGAGGGGTGGCCCTCGACGATCGTCGCAGCGGCGGGCACGGAAGCGGAGGCAGGACACGGTGATCACCACACGCGAATGGGCCCTGGCCGGCGGGCCGGACGGATCGGGACGGCTCGCGGCGCGCGCCTGGGTCTCCCCCGACACCGAACCGACCTGGCTGGCGGTCCTCGTCCACGGCTACGGCGAGCACCTGGGCCGCTACGAGCAGGTGGCGGCGGACCTGGTCGCCGTGGGAGCGGTCGTCTACGGCGCCGACCACCGCGGCCACGGGGGCTCCTCCGGTGAACGGGTCCTCATCGACGACTTCGCGGGCGTGGTCGAGGACGTGCACCGGATCATCACCCAGGCGCGCACCGCCTACCGGAGGCTGCCCCTGGTCCTGATCGGCCACTCCATGGGCGGCCTCATCGCCGCCCGCTACGCCCAGACCCACGAGGGGGACCTCGCCGGCCTGGTGCTGTCCGGCCCGGTGCTGGGGCACTGGCAGGCCCTGGAGGACCTGGCCGCCGCGGAGGAGATCCCCGACGCCCCCATCGATCCCGGCACCCTGTCCCGCGACCCGGCCGTGGGCGCCGCCTACGTGGCCGATCCCCTGGTCTGGCACGGCCCCTTCCGTCGGACCACCGTGCTGGCCATGCTCCGCGAGCTGGAGCGTGTCCGCGAGGCGGGGCGCGTGGAGTCGCTGCCGCTGCTGTGGCTGCACGGATCGGACGACACTCTCGTGCCGATCAGCGGGACCAGGACCGGGATCGAGCTCCTCGCGGGGCGCGACTTCGCCGCACGGGTCTTCCCGGGTGCCCGGCACGAGGTCTTCAACGAGACCAACCGCGACGAGGTCCTGGCGGAGGTCGTCCGCTTCGCCCGGCGCGTCGCCTCGTAGTCCGCGGGCCCGGGTCCCGTTCAGACGTAGAGCTGGCCGCGCGGCTGGCCGGGGTGGGCCAGGGTCTCGGCGTAGGCGCGGGCCAGCCGGTCCACGGCGTCGGCCAGCACGTCGGGCGGCTGGGTGTAGGCCAGGCGCAGGTAGCGCTCCAGGGTGCCGTCCGTACCGAACACCGGCCCGGCCGCCGGGTGCACGCCGTACCGGACCGCCGCGGCCGACAGCGCCGTCGCCACGGGCTGCGGCAGCGTCGCCCACACCACCAGGCCGCCCCCCGGCACGCTGGGCCGCCAGTCCGGCAGGCGCTCGCGCATCGCCCGCAGCAGCGCGTCCCGGTTGCGGCGCAGCTGTCGGCTGCGCTCGGCACGGATCCGGAGCACGTCGGACATCAGGTGCGTGACGACCAACTGCTCCAGCACGGCCCCGGCGATGTCGACGCGCTGGCGGACGGCCATGAGCCGGGCCACCATCGGCGGCGTGGTGCGCACCCAGCCCACCCGCAGGCCGCCCCACAGCAGCTTGGCCACCGAACCGACGGTGAACACGCGCCCGTCGGTGTCGTAGGCGGCCACCGGCGCCGGCAGGTCGCCGGAGTCGATCGCCAGCTCGGCGACCGACTCGTCGATGACCAGGTGGCTCCCGGCCCGGCGCGCCTCCCGGACCAGGACGCGGCGCTCCTCGTCGTCCATCAGGGCGCCGGTCGGGTTCTGGAAGTCGGGGATGAGGTAGGCCAGGCCCGGGCGCCACTGGCGGAAGGCGTCGGCCAGGTACTCCATGTCCCATCCCTGCGGTGTGACGCCGACGGTGCGGATCCGGGCGCCCCGGTGGCGGGCGGCGTCGACCGGGTGCGGGTAGGTGGGCGACTCGACCAGCACGTCGTCGCCGTCCTGCACCAGCAGGTCCATGAGCAGGGCCACGGCGTGCTGGGCGCCGCTGGTGACGAAGATCTGCTCCGGGGTGGTGGGCAGCCCGCGCTCGACGTAGCGGCGCGCGATCGCGTGCCGGAGCTCGGGGAGGCCGTAAGGGTAGTAGCCCAGCCCTCCCACGTGGGCGGCGAGCTGCTCGGAGGCCTGGAACGCGGCGGCGCGCAGTCCCTCCACGGCCGGGGGCGCGGCCACGCCCAGGTCGATCTGCTCGGCCGGGGACGGGAAGGGCGCGGACTCGCCCGACCCCGAGTCCGGCAGGACCGTCCAACTGCCCGCTCCCTGCCGACTGTCCAGGAAGCGGTTGTCGCGCAGCCAGGCGTAGGCGGCGGTCACGGTGTTGCGGCTCACCCCGAGCGCGGTGGCCAGGTCGCGTTCGGCCGGCAGGCGCGTGTTGGTGGGCACGCGCCCGTCCAGGACCAGACCGCTGACGGCCCGGGCGATGGCCAGGTAGTAGGGCCGCTCCACGGGCGCCTCGCCGATCAGGCGGGCCAGCAGACGGCCGTTGATGCGCCGTGTCCCTCCGCCCGTGCCCGTGCGGTCCATCGTCCGCTTGCCCGCCTGCCTGACCATGGATCCCCCGTCCGCGTGCACCGTTCGGTCCACTTGAGCGTATTGGCCCTTCACTAACCGCGCCACTTCCGCCACTCTGGCGATGCGGCCCGAGGAATGGCCTCTGATCCGATGACAGGATGTCTGGGGCGGCACCCGCCCGCCCCTCCGCCTGGCGCCCCGGCCCTCGTGCGCGCACCGACTCCCGAACCGCGAAAGGCACCGGACACCGCCGTGACGATCACCCCGATCCTGCCCCGACCCCGCCTCCAGCGCCTCGTGCGGCTCTACGCCGGCCTGGTCCTGTACGGGCTCAGCGGCGCCCTGTTGATCGAGGCGCGCCTGGGTTCGATGCCCTGGGACGTGCTGCACCAGGGCCTGGCCCTGCGGGCGGGGCTGTCCGTGGGGGCGTGGAGCGTCATCGTGGGCGCCGCGCTGATGCTGCTGTGGATCCCGCTGCGCCAGAGACCGGGGCTGGGCACCCTGAGCAACGTGGTGGTGATCGGCGTGTGCGTCGACCTGTTCATGTGGCTGATTCCCACGACCGGCCCCCTCCTGGTGCGGGTGGTGCTGCTGGCCCTGGGCATTCTGGTGTGCGCCGTGGCGACCGGCTGCTACATCGGCGCCGGACTGGGCACCGGACCGCGGGACGGGCTCATGACGGGGCTCGCGGCACGCGGGTGGTCCGTGCGCCTGGCCCGCACTGTCATCGAGATCACGGTGGTGGTCACCGGTGTGGTTCTCGGTGGAACGGTCGGTGTGGGAACCGTGGTGTTCGCGGTCACCATCGGACCACTCGCCCATGTCTTCATTCCGATGTTCCAAATGTCTGAAATGCCGTCGGAAGAACCGAAATCATCTCACTGTTAGCCGACCCGTCATCAGCGGTTGATCACCGCGTCATAACTTCTGCCCGGACAAACTCCCGCAATTAACCCCATACCACGCCGACCCTGCAAATGCACGTGCACTTGCGGGTAGCGCGACCCCGGCGAAGAAGGGAGGATGGGGACCGCGGTGAACGGAAGGACCGTGTTCGGGCGGGTTCCGGCGCTCCGGCCTTTTCGGCTGCCCTCACCTGGGAACATACCGGGTACCAGGCAAGTCGTGGGGTCGGGGAGAGGACAAGGCCCGAACGGCGCCCCTTTCCGACGGCGGACGCGTGTCGGCCGGCCGGAACGGGAGAGAGGCCTCGATGGGGAGCGCACACGGGCGTGCGCGAGGTGCTCCGCGACGATGCGGCGGCCCCGTCCAGCCAACGGCACTCGCGCCAACCGCAGGACCAAGGACGACGTGATGGGGGTGAGCCGCGTGCCCGGCTGGATTGAAGACTACGCAATGATCGGCGACATGCAGACCGCCGCGCTGGTCGGTCGCGACGGTTCCATCGACTGGGCCTGTCTGCCGGATTTCGACTCCTCGGCCTGCTTCGCCGCCCTGCTCGGCGACGAGCAGAACGGCGGCTGGTCGCTGCGCCCGGCCGACGGCGAACCGAACGCCACCCGGCGCCACTACCGGGGTGAGACGCTCATCCTGGAATCGGAGTGGGACACCGACACCGGATCGGTGCGGGTCATCGACTTCATGCCCCCACGCGGCGGCGCACCGCACATCGTCCGCATCGTCGAGGGCCTCAGCGGCTCGGTCGAGATGAGCACGACCATGCGGATCCGCTTCGACTACGGACACGTCGTGCCCTGGATGCACAGGGCCGGCACCGAACTCGTCGCCATCGCCGGCCCCGACGCGATCTGGTTGAGCGCCCCCGTCGCCCTGCAGGGGCACAACTTCACCCACGACGCGAACTTCACCGTCACCGCCGGCCAACGCGTGCCGTTCGTGATGACCTGGCACCCCTCCCAGGTGGAGGAGTCCGACCATTTGGACGCTGAGAAAGCGCTCTCCCGCACCGAGCGGTTCTGGGAGAAGTGGGTCAGCCAGTGCACCTACGACGGCCCCTACCGCGAGGCCGTCATCCGGTCCCTCATCGTCCTCAAGGCCCTCACCTACCGCCCGACCGGCGGCATCGTGGCGGCGCCCACCACCTCCCTGCCCGAGGAGATCGGGGGCGTGCGCAACTGGGACTACCGGTACTGCTGGCTGCGTGACGCCACCATCACCCTGGAGGCGCTGATCCGCTCGGGCTACAAGGACGAGGCCCTCGCCTGGCGCGAGTGGCTGGTCCGCGCCGTGGCCGGCGAACCCCAGCTCATGCAGATCATGTACGGCATCCGCGGCGAGCGGCGGCTGACCGAGTGGGAGGCCGACTGGCTGCCCGGCTACGAGGCCTCCCGCCCGGTCCGCATCGGCAACGCCGCCGTGGGCCAGTACCAGCTGGACGTGTACGGCGAGGTCATGGACGTACTGCACCTGGCCAGGCGCTCCGGGATCCGCGGGGGCGACCACCTGTGGGGCCTGCAGCGCTCGCTGGTGAACTACCTGGAGTGGTGCTGGGACGAACCCGACGAGGGCCTGTGGGAGGTACGCGGACCCCGACAGCACTTCGTGCACTCCAAGGTCATGGCCTGGGTGGCGGCCGACCGAGCGGTGCGCAGCATCGAGGAGTTCGGCAAGGAGGGCCCCATCGAGAGGTGGAAGGCCCTGCGCGACACCATCCACGCCGAGGTCTGCGAGTACGGCTACGACCCCCACCGCAACACCTTCACCCAGTACTACGGCAGCAAGGAGCTGGACGCGGCCCTGCTGCTGATCCCCGAGGTCGGCTTCCTCCCCTACGACGACCCCCGCGTGATCGGCACCATCGAGGCGATCCGCAAGGACCTGATGGTCGACGGCTTCGTACTGCGCTACCGCACGGACCTGGAGAACTCCGCCGACCAGCTGCCCGGCGACGAGGGCGCCTTCCTGGCGTGCAGCTTCTGGATGGCCAACGCGCTGCTGTCCATCGGCCGCCAGGAGGAGGCCAGGGAGCTGTTCGAGCGCCTGCTCTCGCTGCGCAACGACCTGGGGCTGCTGGCCGAGGAGTGGGACCCGCGGCTGGGCCGCCAGGTCGGCAACTTCCCCCAGGCGTTCAGCCACGTGCCCCTGGTGACCACCGCCCTCAACCTCGCCGACCGCCAGGGCGGCTGGCGAGCGGAATAGCCCCCCGGCGAACGTGCCCCCCGACGACTGAGCCCAGCGCCCCCGCGACCGGTTCGGCCGCGGGGGCGCGTGGCCGGTCGAACCGCTCGACGCCCTCGTCCCGGACCCGGCCCGGGCACTCGGCGTAGGCGGCCCCGAGCGCCGAAACGGCCGTGGATGTCGGGAGCTGGCGCTAGTGTTCTGGCCATGTCTTCCAGGGACCTGAACGAAATCATGGACAACGGTTGGGCGAAGGCCCTCGAGCCGGTCTCCCCGCAGATCGCCGCGATGGGCGACTTCCTCCGCCAGGAGATCGCGGAGGGCCGGACCTACCTTCCGGCCGGGGAGAACGTGCTGCGCGCCTTCCAGCAGCCCTTCGACGACGTGCGCGTGCTCATCGTGGGCCAGGACCCCTATCCCACCCCCGGCAACGCGGTGGGCCTGAGCTTCTCCGTCGCCCCGGACGTGCGCCTGCCCGCGAGCCTGCGCAACATCTACAAGGAGATGCAGGACGACCTCGGCGCCCCCATGCCGTCCAACGGCGACCTGACTCCGTGGACCGAGCAGGGCGTCCTGCTGCTCAACAGGGTGCTGACCGTCGCTCCGGGCAAGGCCGGATCGCACCGGGGCAAGGGCTGGGAGGCCGTCACCGAGCAGGCGATCCGCGCGCTGTCCGAGCGCGGCAAGCCGCTCGTGGCGATCCTGTGGGGCCGCGACGCGCGCAACCTGCGCCCGATGATGCCGGGCGTGCCGTGCGTGGAGTCCGCGCACCCGAGCCCGCTCTCCGCGCGCAACGGGTTCTTCGGCTCCAAGCCGTTCAGCCGCACCAACGTGATGCTGGAGGAGATGGGCGCACAGCCCGTGAACTGGCAGCTGCCCTGAGGCATCACACTCCTGCACCACCACCAGACCCTCGGACTCGGTACCGCCCCCAGGTACCGGGTCCGCCCGCGTTCCACCCCCTGATGCGGAAAGGCCCCCGCACCGATGGCCAAGCAGCTCACGTACGCCGACGCCCTGAGGATCCTCGGCAAGAACGACTCGGAGGTACTGGACCTGGCGGAGAAGCTCACCGACGGCGGGCTGGGACTGGTGGGAGTCCCGGACCTGTTCGGAGCCCGAGGGGCGCTGGTGAGCAAGGGCCGCCAGGCCCTGGAGGGGATACGCGGCAAACTCAAGGGTGAGAGCCGCCTGTCGCGGACGGAGAGGATCGAGGCGGCGTACCAGGTCCTGGTCGTCGTGGCGTTCTTCGAGGCGGTGGAAGAATCGCTGGCGGAGATCGGCGCGCCCTTCACACTGAACGACCTGGACATCACCGGGGACGAGTTCTCGCACCTGCTCCGGCTCTGCACGCGCTTCCACCAGCCGATCTCGCGCCAGGGCAGGGAGAGGAGGGGAACCTCCTCCGGAATGGTCCTGCTGACCGACGACTTCCTCGGCTTCGTCCTGGGCCTGGCCACGGTCGAGCGGCACGGCATCACCGGCTTGGGCCACCCGGTCATGTCCCGCCTGTCCAAGGTCCTACCGGACCGCTCCGCGGACCGCCTCGGAGAGTACTACCGCCGCCTGGCCGCCGACGTCCCCGAGTTCGGCATGTGGGTGCACCTCGAGGAGCACGCCCGTACGCAGCGGACCCTCGGAACCGGGCTGGGGGAACTCCGCAGGCGGCTCGACGCCATCGGCTCGGGCAGGACCGTCGAAGCGCGCCGTCGGGAACTCAGCGACGGCTACCAGGTGCCGCTGCGCCAACCGGTGCTCCGCGCCGACGACCTCCCTCCCGGTCTGAGGCTCCCGACGCTCGAGGACTGCTACGTGTCGCCGCGCGGACGCGTGGCTTTCGTCCGGATGGGCAGCGCTCCCAGCACGGAGGCCTGGTGGGAACAACAGACCGTCATCGACGACCTCCCGTCGTTCGTCGCGGCCCACCTCGTCCACCCCGCCACCACCAGCCTCCCGACGGTCGTGCTGGGCCACCCCGGCGCGGGCAAGTCCAAGTTCACCGAGATGCTCGCCGCCCGTCTGCCCGCCGCCGACTTCCTGCCGATCCGTGTGGAACTGCGCTCGGTCCAGCCCAACTCCCCCATCCACCTCCAGATCGAGGAGGGACTGGCCGCCGCACTGCACACCCGGGTGTCCTGGCGTGAACTGGCCGAGTCGGCGGACGGCGCGCTGCCGGTCGTCATCCTGGACGGCTTCGACGAACTCCTCCAGGCGACGGGGGTGGACCGCTCCGACTACCTGGAGCGCGTCCAGGAGTTCCAGCTGCGACAGGAGGCCATCGGACAGCCCGTGGCCGTCATCGTCACCAGTCGTACCATCGTCGCGAACCGGGCCCGGTTCCCCCCGGACACGACGGTGATCCGTCTGGAACCCTTCAGCGAGGAGCAGGTCGAACAGATGCTGGGGGTGTGGAACCGGACCAACGCCCACGCGTTCGCGTCCGCCGGCCGGGAACCCCTGGCAGTGTCCGACCTCGCGCCCCACCACGACCTGGCCGAACAGCCGCTCCTGCTGCTGATGCTGCTGGTCTTCGATACCGGTGACAACGCGCTGCGCCGGGCGCCGGGGACACTCTCGCACGGTGACCTGTACGAACGCCTGCTCACGATGTTCGCCGGGCGGGAGGTGGACAAGCACCGCCCGGGGCTGGGCGTCCGAGAACGCGCCCAGGCCGTGGAGGGTGAACTGCGGCGCCTGGAGATCGCGGCGATGGCCATGTTCGCCCGGGGCAGGCAAAGCGTGCACGCCGACGAACTCGACCGCGACCTCGCCGTCCTCATGCCGGACGCCGCCAAGCGCGCCGACGACGCGGACCTGCACGGACAGATCGCGCCCGCGCACCAGGTGCTCGGACGGTTCTTCTTCGTCCACGAAGCACGGGCCAGGGCCGCCGACGGGGCCGCGAGCGTCTTCGAGTTCCTGCACGCCACTTTCGGCGAGTACCTGGTGGCCCGGGCGGTCACCTCGGCCCTGGGGGAGTTGGTCGAGGACAGGGCCCGGTCCCTGCGGCGGCGGGGCGGACCCCAGCACCTGGACGACGGCGAACTCCACGCCCTGTCCTCCTTCGCCGCCTTCGCCGGGCGGGAGAAGGTCGTGGACTTCCTGGATGAGCGGGTCAGGCGCCAACTGGAGGACGACCCCGACCTCGCCGGGGAGTACACCGCGCTGCTCATCGAGCTGTTCCGGGAGGCACCCTTCCCCGCGCCCAACCGCTCGTACACCGCCTACGAGCCGCAGCGGCTCGCGACGTCCGCCCGAGAGGGCCGCTACACCGCCAACCTGGTCACGCTGCTCGTCCTGGTCGCCCAGCGACCCCTGCAACTGAACGAGCTCTTTCCTGAGGCACGGGACCACTGGCACGCGTGGCGCGCGACCGTGGCGCAGTGGCGGGCACTGCCGTCGAGCCAGTGGTTCGGAATCCTCGACACCCTGCGCATCCGGCACCACGGCTACGTCGACAACACCGATCCCTTCACCACGATCGAACGCGAGGACCTCTCCCCCGTCAACGTCGGCGAGTGCCTGGGCTTCGAGCTGCGCGCCGACCTGAACGATGAGGCGTCCGTGGTCGACCCGTACGGGATCACCGTGCCTCATGCCTCCGTGACCTCCGCGCTGCTGCGCTCCATGGCGCTGCAGGCCAACAGCACCGCCTCGCGGATGAGCCTGATCCTCCTGCCGTACCTGCGACACGTGTCCCTGGACCTGGGGACCTGGTACACGGACGAGGAGACCGACACCTCCTGGGTCCAGGCCCACGAGGTCATGCGACTGCGCCTGGAACCGCCGGGGTGGAGGCCGCGCGAGCGGATGAACACCTACCGGCGGCTCCTGGACCCGGGAAGGTTCGGACGCCTGGAACTCCTGGTGCTCCGCCAGGCCGCCGAGGACCTGGCCATGCTCCCCGAGGACTCCGAATCGCTCAGGGCCCTGTCCCTTCTGGTGCACGACTACGTCAGCAGTGTGGAGGTGGCTCTCCACCACGGCGGGCTGCCCTCCGAACAGGTCCAGCCCGTCTTCGCCGCGTTGAATCGTCACATCCACCCGACCCTCAGGCGTTCCATCGCCGTTCTCGCGAACATCTGAGTCGGTCCTCGTCCCCTCCCCCGACGATCGAAAGGCATCCCTCCCTCCATGGCGAAGCAGCTCACCTACGCCGACGCACTCAAGGCGCTCGGCGGCAACGACTCCGAGGTCCTGGACCTGGCCGAGAAGCTCACCGACGGCGGACTGGGACTGGTGGGAGTCCCGGACCTGTTCGGTGCCCGGGGGGCGCTGGTGAGCAAGGGCCGCCAGGCCCTGGAGGGCATGGCCGCCAAGCTCAAGGGCGAGAGCCGCCTGTCCCGCACCGCGAAGATCCAGGCCGCGCACCACATCCTGGTCCTGGTGGCGTTCTTCGAGGCGGTGGAGGAGTCCTTGGGGGAGGTGGGCGCCCCCTTCTCACTGGCGGACCTGGAGTTCACCCGGGAGGAGCAGGTCCGGCTCCTGGACAGCGTGCTCACGCACTCCGGCTCCCTGCCGGTCCCCTCCCTGGGCTCCGCCTGGGCACCGCGCTTCTTCTCGGACTTCCTCCTCCGATCCTTCACCGACGTCCTCCTCGGGCTCGCCGTCGCCGAGGAGCACGGCATCGCCTCCGACACCCACCCCCTCCTGGAAGCCCTGCGCGACGCCGTGCCCGGCCGGGCCGCGCAGCGGTACCAGGAGTCCTACCGGCTGCTCGCCGCCGACATCCCGGAGTTCGGGATGTGGGTGCACATGGACGAGCACGAGCGCACCCGCCGAACGGTCGGGACCGGGCTCTTGGAGCTCAGCCGGGCCCTGGAGGCGGTCGGGTCCCGGCGCGAGGTGGACGGCCGGCGGCGCGAGCTGGCCGCCGGGTACCAGGCGGTCCTGCGACAGCCCGTCCTGCGGGCGGACGACGCCCCCGCCCGACTCGCCCTGCCCGCCTTGGAGGACGCCTACGTCCCCCCGCGCGGACGCGCCGGGTACGCGGTGCGCAGCGGCACACCCTCCGCGGAGGAGTGGTGGGAGGAGCTACCGGTCGACGACGACCTGCAGGACACGGTCGCCGCCCACCTGGTCCACCCCGTCGCCACCGAGGTCCCCACCGTGATCCTGGGCCACCCCGGCGCGGGCAAGTCCAAGCTCACCGAGATGCTCGCCGCGCGGCTGCCCGCCGCCGACTTCCTGCCGATCCGGGTCGAACTGCGCTCTGTGCCGCCCAACTCCCCCATCCACGTGCAGATCGAGGAGGGGCTGGCCGCCGCACTGCACACCCGGGTGTCCTGGCGCGAGCTCGCGGAGTCGGCCGACGGCGCCCTGCCGGTCATCATCCTGGACGGCTTCGACGAACTCCTCCAGGCCACCGGGGTCGACCGATCCGACTACCTGGAGCGCGTCCAGGAGTTCCAGCACCAGCAGGAGGCCCTGGGGCAGCCCGTGGCCGTCATCGTCACCAGCCGCACGGTGGTCGCCGACCGCACCCGCTTCCCCGACGGCACACTGGTGATGCGCCTGGAGCCCTTCGACGAGGCGCAGATCGCGCGCATGCTCCAGGTGTGGAACCGGGCCAACGCCCTGACGTTCGTCACCGCGGGGCTGATGCCGCTGACCACCGACGTCCTCCTGCGGTACCGCGAGTTGGCCGAGCAGCCGCTCCTCCTGCTGATGCTGCTCATCTACGACGCGGCGGACAACGCCCTGCGCGCGGCGTCGGAAACGCTCTCGCACGGACAGCTCTACGAACGCCTGCTGACGATGTTCGCCAGGCGCGAGGTCGACAAGCACCGGTCGGGGCTGAGCCGGGACGACCTCGACGCGGCCGTCGAGGACGAGCTGCGCCGGTTGGAGGTCGCCGCGCTGGCGATGTTCACGCGCCGCAGACAGAGCGTGAGCGCCGATGACCTGGGCCAGGACCTCGACGTCCTCATGCCCGACGCGCCGGTCCGACCCGCCGAGGCCGACCTGCACGGCCGGATCGCTCCCGCGCACCAGGTCCTGGGCCGGTTCTTCTTCGTCCACGAGTCGCGCGCCCGGGCCGCCGACGGAAACGCGAGCGCCTTCGAGTTCCTGCACGCCACCTTCGGCGAGTACCTGGTGGCGCGCGCGGTCGTGACCGCCCTGGAGGTGGTGGAGGAGTCGCGGCCCCGCCCTTCGCGGCGCCGCGGCCGCAACACCCGCACCGACGACGGCGAGCTGTACGCGCTGTCCTCCTTCGCCAGCTACGCGGGGCGGGACCGGGTCGTGGCGTTCCTGGACGAGCTGCTCCAGCGCAGGCTGGCCGGGGATCCGGGCCTGCGGGAGGACTACGCCGCCCTGCTCCTCGAACTGTTCAGGGAAGCCCCCTTCCCGGCCCCGAACCGCTCGCTGTCCGACCACGAGCCCACACGGCTTCCGCAGACCAAGCGCGAGGCGTACTACACCAGCAACCTGATGATCCTGCTGTGCCTGGTGCGCGAGAACCCCGTCGACGCCCGTGAGCTCTTCCCCGACGCGCCCGAACCCGACCAGGCCCTCCAGCACGTCACCTCGCTCTGGCGCACACTGGCGGGATCGGAGTGGTTCAGCATCGTGTCGGCGCTGCGTGTGCGCCACCTGAACGGCTGGGACGAGGACGGTCCCGTCACCCTCATCCGGCTGGAGGACGGCTCCCCCGTCGACGTCGGCGAGTGCGTGGGGTTCGAGATCCGGGCGAACCAGGAGGTGACTCCGTCCATGGTCGACCCCTACGGGATCACGGTGCCGTACAAGTCGACCACCTCCCGCCTGCTCCGGTCGACGGCCATGCGGGTGAACGGGACGGCGGCGCGCTTCACCCTGGGCCTGCTGCCCTACCTCCGGCACGTCTCCTCGGACCTGGCGACCTGGTACCTGGACCCGCACCGGCTCGACTCCTGGACCGAGCTGCACGAGATCCTGCGCCTGCGCCTGGAACCCGTCACCGAGGACCCGGACGGGCGTGTGGCGGGCTACCGCAGGCTGTTGTCACAGCGTTCGCTCGGGCGGATCGAGCTGGTGGTGCTGCGCCAGGCCGCGGAGGACCTGGCGCTGCTCGCCCGCGGCACCGAGTTCCGGGAGAGCCTGCTGGAGGTCCTGCGCTCCTACCTGTCGAACGTGGAGTCCATCGTCGCCGGGCCGGCACTCCACGCGGGCGGGATCGGGGGCGTCCTGGACATGCTCAGCCACCAGGTCTCCCCGGACTGGACGAGCCGTGTGCGCAAGCTGGCCGCGGAGAACGACACCGACATTCCGTACTCCGACGCGATGACGAGCGGGATCCACTCCGTTCTGAAGATCAGCGGGGGCAACTCCACCGAGGGGCGCTGACCAACGGTTCCGCCGTCACGCGCCGGCCCGGGACCTGACCCGTTCGACCAGGGCCGGGACGACGTCGCCGATGGGGTCGCGCAGTACCGCGCTGGCGAAGTCGTCGTAGGGGGTCGGCTCGGCGTTGATCACGACCAGGTCGGCCCGCGCCATCATCGCCACGTCGCACAGCCCCGCCACCGGGTGCACCGACAGCGACGTGCCCACGGCCACGAACACGTCGCACTCGCGGGCGGCCTGCGCGGCCCGCTCGATGACCTCGGGGTCGAGCCGCTGGCCGAAGGAGATGGTGTCCGACTTCTGGATGCCGCCGCAGCGCCGGCACTTGGGGTCGGACTCCTCGTCCAGCCGGGCGAGGACCTCCTCGGCCGGGGTGCGCAGGGAGCAGCGCATGCACCGCACCCACAGCATCGTGCCGTGCACCTCGACGACCTCGTCCTCGGGCGTCCCGCCGCGCTGGTGCAGTCCGTCGATGTTCTGGGTGATGAGCGCGCGGAGCCGCCCCGTGCCGGCCAGGTCCGCCAGGGCCCGGTGGGCGGCGTTGGGCTCGGCGCTCCACGCCTGGTGGGCCCGGCGCGACAGCCACACCTGGCGACGGACGGTCACGTCACCCATGTAGGTGTCGAAGTCGGCCATCGCCTCGGCACTGGGGTCCTTGGTCCACACGCCCTGGGGGCCGCGAAAGTCGGGGATGCCAGAGTCGGTGGACACGCCCGCTCCGGTGAGCACGGTGATGCGGCCGGCGGAGGACATCAGTTCGGCGGCCCGCTCGAAGCCCTCGGGATCGGCGAACGGCGTGGAGTCGGTGGTGATCGAGGCCATACCCCATTGTTGCAGCGGCTTTCACCCGGGTTTTGCCCGGCACGGCCGACAGGGGCCGGTGATCGTCCTCCGGACGCCGTACCCTCGGTGCATCCGGGAGGCATCGGGCGAAATGCCCAGCCGATGCGCACGAGAAGAGCAAAGGGTGCGAAAATCGACACCGCCTGAGGATGGCGACCGGTTCCCGTTCACCCGCCCGTGCCCCCGTATGCGAAAGCTCGCCGGAATCACCCGACCCGGCTTGCCTTCCCATCCGACAACGCCTCGAATCCCGACCGCACCGTTCCCTGCCCCGCGCAGACCACCACCGGCGCCCACCGGTGCTGCAAGGCGTGGCCCGTCACGAAGTCCGGACGGCGGTGTGCTTCACCGCCGCGTCGCTCCAGCACGGGAACACCAGAAGCCGGACAGCACCCACAACGTTGTGTGACCCGTACACACGTCGTGACCGATTTCGGTCAACCCAGCTGCGGAGCCTTGTCGGCGTTCCCCAGGTTCGACACAGTGACTGCTTGCGCATTCGATCGAGGCAAGGGGCAGCGATATGGACGAGTGGCATGGGTTGAGCTTGGTACCCAGGCAGGACGGGACGGGGGCCATGTGGGCGGTCGACGAGACCAGGCGCGTCAACGGAGTCAGAGACCTCGTGGGTTCAGTGATCCCGAGTGACGTCTACCCAGGAAAATGGCGGGCCAGCGTGATGATGCCCGGCGAGGGTGGCAGCTTATTCATCCGTGTGGCCACGCAGGGTGAGGAGGAGAAGCTCGTGGAGCGCCCGCAGGTGGGGACGGAAACGTTCAAGACCCCAGAGGAGGCGCTGAACGCCATCGCACGGCACAAGGACGCGCGACCGCGCACTCCGAACACGGGAGGCGGAGCTGAGAGCGGCTGCGCGGTTCTTCTCTTCATTCTGCTCGCCGCACCGACCGTGACGGCCCAGGTCTGGATGATCATGACCTGACGCGATCTACCTCGGTTCGAGACCCAAGACCCAGCCTCGGACTAGCCGGGCCGGCTTCCTTCGGAGCGCCCTTCACGAAGGTCAGCACCTGCTCATGGTGGCGGCCCGTGATCCTGCTGGCCCCCACCGGCCTCCGAACCGCATGGGCACGATCCCGAGAGCACCAGCACGCAGGGGCCCCGCCGCAAGGCTCGTGCCACCGTCCTGGGCCCGGCTCGACCAGGACGCGACCGCGGCCCGGGCCGGAACCTTCGGGTGTCGAGCGGCCCAGCCCTGCACCGTGTTCCCGCGCCCGTGCGCTGGGGGATGTCGCACCTCGCCTCCTGCCCCCGCATCGTGAGCCGGATCTTCACACGTGTTCCGGAGGCAACAGGACCGGAAACACTGAGTCGGGGGATGCCGGATGATCCCGGTAAGTCCCGGTAACCTTTCGGGACCTGCCCCAGGAGTCCGCACACCGCTGTGACCTCGATCACTCATTCGATTCACCGCTGTTGGCCTGCCAAAACACCGGCCGACCTCCCAGGCTCAGGAGCGCACGGCCCGGCCGATGCGCACGAGAAGGGCAAAGGGTGCGAAAATCGACACAATCATGAAGCAGCCCTCCTACATCCTCGTGGTCAACGGGACCAAGGTCCAGCGACCGGTCTTCGTCCTGGGCGCGCCCCACTCCGGCGTACCGGTGATCGCCCAGGCCCTGTCCCGTGCCCCCGGCTTCCACCTCGGCGCGGGGGCCTCCGCGGTGCTCAACACCGTGTACGCCGTGGCCAGACGCCCCTCACTCGCCACCGAGAAGGTGTCGGCGACGGCGACTCTGCTGCGCGAGGCCTACGCCGAGGCCTGGCAGCTCACCCCGCTGACCTGCCCGCAGTGCCCAGGGCCGTGGGCCCGCGTACCCGCCAACACGTCCTCCGAGCCGTGCGAGCACAGCGAACGGGTGAGCCGGTACGGGGACGCCAGCCCCGACCTGCTCTACTGCGCCCCGGCCCTGCACTCGGCCTTCCCCGACGCGCTGTTCGTGCAGATCATCCGGGACGGCCGCGACGTCGTCACGGCGATGATGGAGGACGAGCGCTCGCTCGCCTGGCTCAAGCCGAGCTTCATGAAGGTCGACCACGAGTTCCCCAACCACTTCTTCGGCCTGGAGGACGAGTCGGACCTCTCGGCGTTCTCCGAGGGCTCCACACCCGCCAAGTGCGCGATGCGCTGGCGCGGCGCGGTGCGGATGTCGGCGCGCCTGCGCCAGGAGATCGGCCCGGAGCGGCTGCTGACGCTGCGCTACGAGGACGTGCACGGCGGCGAGGTCGACACGGCCGAGCGCCTGCGCGAGTTCACCGGGGCGCGGGTGTCGGCGACCGAACTGCTGACGGACCGGTCCTGGGGCATCGGCGCGTGGCGCGAGCGGCTGACCCGCGACCAGCACGGCGACGTCCACGGCGTGGCCTCGGTGGAGCTGTCGAGGCTCGGCTACGCCTGACCGGCTCCGGTACGGCCACGCGCGGGCGGCCGGGAGCGCGTCGGCGGCGGCGCGGTCGAGCACGGAGCCGGGGACCGCTAGGAACCGGCCCTCTCGTGCTCGGCGGCGGGCTCCTGGTCGCCGAACCGTCCGGTGACCAGGGACTCGTCGATCTCCTCGACCAGTTCCCAGGCCGCCTCGTCGTCGAGGGTGTCGGCGTCGCGCATGTCCGGGACCACGGCCGTGCACACCAGTTCCACGAGCGCGGCGGCGTCGAGCAGTTCGGTGACGCCCACGACCGACATCGGCGGGTAGTAGCGGCCCATGTGGCGGCGGTAGACCGATCCCAGGGCCCCGAGGTTGACGCGGTAGGCGCTCATGGCGGTGGTGTACACGTGCATGTTCACCACGTGTCCGGGTTCGGCGCCGGCGGCGCGCAGCGCCTCCACCGCGTTGGCCAGCGCCCGGTCGAACTGCTGCACGACGCTCTCGCCGACGACCACCCCGTCGGGACGGCGCGCGGTCTGGCCTCCGATGTGGACGGTGCGCCCGGGCGTGACCACGAGTGCGTGCGCGTACCCCACCGGCTCGGCCAGGGACAACGGATTGATGATCTTGTGCGGTGTCCGGTCCACCGACGGCCCCTCTGCTTCGTCACGGAGCGCCCACGGCACCCGGGACCCGACACGGCGTCCCCACACCGGGAGGGCGGCCGCGGGACGTGCGGATACGATGGACGCATGTCGATCACTGTGCTGCTGTCCGCTCTCGCGCTCGTCGCCGTCCTGGCGCTGTTCGCCGCCATCTTCATCGGCGGGGGCGTCTACGTCGGCCGGCTCCGCCGCAAGGGCACCGAGACCGTCCTGGCCGACGCTCGCAAGACGCGCGATCTGCGCGACTGACCCGCCGGGCCGCGCGGCGGATCAGTCGCCGTCGAACTCGTCGGGGTCCGGGCCGTAGCGGCTGTTGGTGTTGAGGCCGCTGAGGCGGTCCATGTCCGCCTCGGCGAGTTCGAAGTCGAACACCTCGAAGTTGGACCTGATCCGCTCCGGGGTCACCGACTTGGGGATCACCACGTTGCCGAGCTGGATGTGCCAGCGGAGCAGGATCTGGGCTGGCGTGCGCTCGTACTCGCCGGCGATGGCGGTGATCGTGGGGTGGTCCAGGAGCCTGCCCTGGCCCAGCGGGCTCCAGGCCTCGGTGACGATGCTGTGCTTGGCGTCGAAGTCGCGCAGGTCCGCCTGGGTGAGCAGCGGGTGCAGTTCGACCTGGTTGACCATCGGGGCGATGCCGCCCTCCTCCATGACCCGTTCCAGGTGCGCGGGCTGGAAGTTGCACACGCCGATGGCGCGCACGCGCCCCTCGGCGTAGAGGCGCTCCAGGGCCTTCCAGGTGGGCACGTACAGGTCGCGCCCGGGAAGGGGCCAGTGGATGAGGTACAGGTCGAGCCGGTCCATCCTCAGGCGCTGCAGGCTGGCGTCCAGCGCGCGCAGCGTGGCGTCGTAGCCCTGGTCGGGGTTGGCCAGCTTCGAGGTGACGAACACGTCGTCGCGGTCGAGGCCCGACCGGTGCACCGCCTCACCGACGCCCGCCTCGTTGCCGTAGGCGGCGGCGGTGTCGATACTGCGGTAGCCCGTCTCCAACGCGGTCGACACGACGTCGACCACGTCGTCGTCGCGCACCTGCCAGACACCGAAGCCCAGTTGCGGTATCCGCAGTCCGTTACTCAACGTGATGCCGGGAACCGTCATCGCTCTTCATCCCCCGTTGACCCTGAGCGCGAGTTTCATCCTGGTTCTTATGGCGCGGCAGCCCCCTGCCACAGTCGCATACTGCCACGTCGGAGCCGGACCGGCGCGCAGATAGGCCGTGACTGTGCGTGCTTTGCACTCCGGTGACCCGCGGTTGACCGGTCTTCGCCGAACGTGCGCGGCCGTCGCGGGACGCCCCCACCGGCACGATCCGGGGGCACACGGTACGCTCGCCCCGTTCTCCTTCGGAAGGGGGCCGATGGGCCGCGAGGAGCGCGCCCTCGTGGGCGCCGAGCTGGCACGCGACCGGGCCGCCCTGGTGGACCGGATCGTCGCCGAGGTGTACGAGCGCGTACCCGCCTACCAGGCGCTGCACGAGTCGCAGCTCACGGAGGTCCGTGCGATCGCCGCCTGGCTGGTCACCCGTTCGCTGGAGCTGTGGACGGCCGGTGCCGCCGGGCTCGCCCCGGAGGACGTGGAGCGGCTGCGCGGCGTGGGCCGGGCCCGGGCGGCGGACGGGCGCTCCATCGACGCGGTGGTGCGGGCCCACCGGGTGGGGTCGGCTGCGGCGGTCCGGCTGGTGGCGGAGGCCTCGGCCGACCGGCTCGACGCCGCCGACGTGTTCGCCCTGAGCGAACTGTGGCTGACCGCCATCGACCAGATCTCCGAGAGCCTGTCGGTGGGCCACACCGAGGCTGCGCGACTGCTGGACACCGACGTCGAGCGGGCCCGGCGGACCTTCCTCGACGACCTCCTCATCGGCCGCCAGTCCTCGCGCGGGGCGGTCCGCGACCGGGCGCGCATCCTGGGCCTCACCCCGCCGGACCCGGCCGTGCTGGTCGTGGCCGAGCCCGCGTCCCAGCCCTCCGGCACCGCGCCGCGCCCGGCTTCCGGCTCCGGCCAGGGATCGGGGCCCGTCACGGGCTCGGTGGCGGGAACGGGTTCGGGTTCGGGCCCGACCGTGTCGGTCCCGGGCGCGATGGCCCTGCTCGACCTGATCGAACCCACCGGGGCCGATCCCCTGCTCACCACACGGGCGGGACGGGCGGTGCTGCTGGTCGCACCGGCCGACGCCGCGCAGGTGACCGCCGTGCTGGGCGGACGCCCCTGGCGGGGCTGCGTGCTGGCACCGCGCGCGCTCACCGGCATGTCGGCCGCCTACCGCCTGGCCGACGACGCCCTGGAGACGGCGCCCCCGCACGCCTTCGGACACGAGGGCGTCCTCGGGGAGGCCGACGCGTGCGTGCTGGCGCTGCTGAACGGCGGCCCGGCCACGCCGGACGCGGTCCGGCGGGCGGCACTGGGTCCACTGCTGTCCGAGGGCAACGCCCACCTGCTGGAGACACTGCGCACCTACTTCGGGGCCGGGGCCGCGACCACGGCGGCCGACACCCTGCACGTGCACCCCCAGACCCTGCGCTACCGGCTGCGCCAGGTGCGGGAGCTGACCGGCCACGACCCGCACCGGCCCTGGCCGCGCTTCGTCCTGGAGACCGCCTGCGCCATCGCCCCCTGATCCACGCCCGTACCCGCCTAACGGCTCGGCCGCCTCCCCGCCCGTGCGCAAGTCCACCGACCTTTGGCCCGCAGATGGTGTCGCTTTGCGGCTCCCTAGACGGTCGGTGTCCGAGACTGGGCGGCGGAGCTCAACTGGGCTCCGGACGCTGGTACCGCATGCCGGAAGGGGAGGCACCGTGACGAGCACGGACCGTTCGACGGAGACGCCCAGGCCACGCAGCAGTCAGCCGTGGCTGCACCAGAGGGGGAAGGAGATCCAGGAGTTCGGGTCGGTCCGCCAGCTGCCGGTGGGGTTGTCGTACAACACGCGGATGTACTCCTGCCAACGCCTCAACCAGGTCCTGGCCGACACGCAGATCCTGCACAGCCTGTACAAGAAGCACCACTGGCTGATGCGGGGCCAGACCTTCTACCAGCTGCACCTGCTGATGGACAAGCACGCCGACGAGCAGACCGCGCTGGTCGACAGCATCGCCGAGCGCATCCAGACGCTGGGCGGTGTGGCCCTGGGGGACCCCAGGCACGTCGCGGAGATCACCAACATCCCCCGGCCCCCGAACGGTGTCGAGGAGGTGCCCGCGATGCTCTCGCGCCTGCTCGAAGCACACGAGACCATCCTGAGCGACTCCCACGACGCCGCGGCCCGCACGCAGGAGCAGGGCGACGACGGCACGAACGACCTACTGGTGTCGGACGTGATCCGCACCGGGGAGCTCCAGGCCTGGTTCCTGGCCGAGCACCTGGTGGACACCCCGATCGTGCACTCGTAGACCGCCGCCCGAGGGGGCCGGGACCGCGTCGGTCCGGCCCCTTCACCGTATCCGCGCCCTGACCGGACCACCGGCCAGGTCAGGGTGAGCAGGGCCGTCCCCGCGGTGCGCCCGGTCCCGCCCCGCGCGGACTCCGGCACCGGCCTCCGGGGCCCGCCCGTCCTGACCGCGCGACGCGGCCGGGCCGAACAGAGGGACCCCTCCCCCCGACCGCCTCCCCCCGCCCGCCCACGTCGCCCGGGCCCCGCGTAGCGCCGTGACCTGCAAACGGTTGCCGGAAAAGAGCAGGCCAGCGCAGGAGTGAGGGCGCGCACTCTGCCGCCGGAACCGAGTGTCTGAGGCAGAGTGGGGAGGAATCAGCCTTCAGGGGTTGACGTTTCACCGGTGTTTCAGCGACAGTCATGCAATCGGTTGCAGAGCCGATCAGGCTCTGGAAAGCGCTTCCCCCGAAAGAGACCCCCATGATCATCCGACGCAGCTTCCTCGCCGCCTCCGCGGCCGTCCTCGGCGCTCCACTGCTCGCCACCCCCGCCTGGGCGGCCCCCGGCCGGGCACCGCGCCTGTTCGTCACGGGCGACTCCACCGCCTCCACCTACGCCGCCCACGAAGCGCCCCGGACCGGTTGGGGACAGGCCCTCGACCTCTTCCTCGGCCGCGGCGCGACCGTGGACAACCGCGCCCTGTCCGGCGCCAGCTCCAAGAGCTTCGCCGACCTGGGCCTGTTGGACGGCGTCCTGGCCGACATCCGCCCCGGCGACTACCTGCTCGCCTCCTTCGGCCACAACGACTCCAAGTCCGCCGACCCCGACCGCTACACCGAACCCTGGAGCACCTACCAGGAGCAGCTCACCGTCTACCTCGACGGCGCCCGCGAGCGCGGCGCCCATCCGGTCCTGGTGACGTCGGTCGAACGCCGCCGCTTCACCGGCGACGGGGCGCCCCGTGAGTCCCACGGCGACTACCCCGCGGCCATGCGCGACCTGGCCGACCGGGAGGGCGTACCCCTGATCGACCTCACCGCGCTCAGCCTGGAGCTGTGGGGCGAACTGGGCCCCGAGGGCACCAAGAGCCACTTCCTGTGGCTGGACCCGGGCACCCACGCCAACTACCCGGACGGCGTCCAGGACAACACCCACTTCCAGGCGCACGGCGCGATCGAGGTCGCGCGCCTGGTCGCCGCCGCGCTCAAGCGGCAGCGCGTCCTGCACCCCGCCTTCGTCCGCCGGCTCGGCGACAGCCTTCCCGACTCCGCGGTGACCTGGCCCGCCGAGCGTCCCGTCTAGGGCGTGTGCGGTGGATGCCGCCCGCCGCGAGCGGCGCTTCCAGTGGTACTCCCCACGGGTCGAGCATCCACCGCACACGTTCCAGGCCGAAGGGCGGCCCTCCCCCTCACCGCCCTTCCCTTCTCCTCCGTCCCCGCAGGAAGGAACACCAGTGCGCACTCCTCCGACCACGGTGCCGCGACGCGCCGCCCTCCCCCTCGCTCTCGCGGGTGTCCTGGGCGCGTTCGCCTTCACCGGAACCACCGCGAACACGACCATCGAGGCGACCCCAGTGAGCGAAACGACCACCGTGATCACCGTCGCGGCCGACGGCTCCGGCGACTACACCAGCGTTCAGGACGCGGTCGACGCCGCGCCCTCCGACTCCGCCGAGCGCGTGACGCTGAGGATCGGCGCGGGCGTCTACGACGAGCCCGTGGTCATCCCTTCCTCCAAGCCGAACCTGACCCTGGTCGGAGCGACCGGCGACCCGAGGGACGTCGTGATCACCCATGACCGCGCGGCCGGTCTGCCCAAGCCGGGCGGCGGGACGTGGGGGACCTCGGGCAGCGCCAGCGTCGTCATCTCCGGCGACGACGTGCACACCCGCGACCTGACCTTCGAGAACTCCTTCCTGCGCGAGGAGCACCCGGAGGTCACCTCCACCCAGGCGGTGGCGGTCCGCACCACCGGCGACCGCCTGGTGTTCGACAACGTCCGCTTCCTGGGCCACCAGGACACGCTCTACGCCAACTCGCCCAACACGCAGACCACCTCGCGGCAGTACTACCGGAACTGCTACGTGGAGGGTGACGTGGACTTCGTCTTCGGCCGCGGCACGGCCGTCTTCCACGGGTGCGAGATCCGCTCCCTGGACCGCGGCAGCGGCACCGACAACGGGTACGTGACGGCGCCCAGCACGCCGCCGGAACAGGAGTTCGGCTTCCTGTTCACGGAGTCCTGCTTCACCAGCGACGCCCCGCCGGAGTCGGTCTACCTGGGCCGGCCGTGGGTGCCCAGCTCCGACCCGGACGCCCGCCCCCAGGCGCTGATCCGCGACTCCTGGATGGGACGGCACTTCAAGGAACAGGGCTGGATCGAGATGTCCTCCGGACACGACTGGCGCCGGTTCCAGCTGCGTGAGTTCGCCAACAGCGGTCCCGGCGCACTGACCACGCCGGACCGTCCGCAGATGAGCGCGGAGGAGGCCGCCGGCCACACCGCCGAGGCCTACCTCGCGGGTGCCGACGGCTGGAACCCGGTCCGCGAGCCCGCCCGGCCGGTGTGCACGGCGCGGGGCCGGTAGGGACGGTACCGCGGTTCACGGGCCCCGGTGCGCGGACGACGGCTCCCGCGCGCCGGGGCCCACCGTGTTCAGGGGCCCGGGAACGGCCCGGGCCGGGAGCGCGCGAGCAGAGTCAGGTAGTCGTCGAGGGGACGGCCCGCCGCGAGCATGGCCCGGCTCCGCCGGGAGATGCGCTCGCGCCACTGCCGCAGGAGGTCGTCGAGGGCCTCGGGGCCGCCGGCGGAGCGGAGCCGTGCCACGAAGTCGGCGATCTGGGCCAGCCCGTGGCCGCCGCGCCGCAGCTGCGCGGCCGCGTGGGCGTCGCGGACCGCGTCCGGCGTGTAGAGGCGGTACCCCGTGGCCGGGTCGCGCTCGGGCCGCAGGATCCCGGCCCGCTCCCACTTGCGCAGCGAGGCGGGGTGCATCCGGAGCCGGTGGGCGAGCGCTCCGACGGTCACACCGCCCGCGCGCGGCTCCGGGTCGGCGGTCAGGTCGCCGAGCGCCGCGGTGACCTCGTCGAGCGTCCGGCGCTCCTGCAGGAGGTCGGCGTGCGCCTGGTCGACCAGGCGGAACAGGGCCGCCTCGTCGTCGCGGCCGGCGGCCCGCATCACCCGCACCGCCGTCGCGTGACCGAATCCGGCGCGCAGGGCGAGGAAGGCGCGCAGGGCCTGCGCGTGGAGGGCCGTGTAGCGGCGGTACCCGCTGGGACTGCGTTCGGCGGACGGCAGGATCCCCTCGTCCTCGTAGTTGCGCACCGCCTGGGCGGAGAGCCCGTGCTCACGGGCGAGGTCGATCGGTCGCATGAACCCTTCCTTTGAGGCTTTCTCGGCCTGAGAGCGCTTCTTCGGCGTCAAAGTCTCAACCGAGTGTTCAAGGATACGGTCGAAGGTGGTCGATCGCTTCGAGGTGAGGATCTGTGATGTCCCTGTCCGACTACGGCCTGCGCGCCGATCCGGGCCCCGCGGTGGGGCGACTCCTGGACACGTGGGGGCGCACCCCCCTGGTGCTGGGGATGGGCGAACCGACGCACGGCGTGGAGAAGTTCCTGCTGTTGCGCAACGAGGTGTTCGCCCACCTGGTGGAGCACCGGGGCTTCCGTTCCTTCGCGCTGGAGACCGACTGCCTGACCGCGGCGACCGTCGACGACCACGTCACCGGCCGGACGGACGGTCTCGACCTCGGCACGGCCCTCAGCCACGGGTTCGGTGCCTTCGCGGGCAACCGCGCACTGGTGGCGTGGATGCGCGAGTACAACGAGGAGCGCGAACCCGGCGAGCGGGTCAGGTTCCACGGTGTGGACTCACCGCTGGAGATCTCGGGTGCGGCGAGCCCGCGAGCGGCCCTGGAGGCGGCGAGCGCGTACCTGGGCGAGCACCTCGGCCGTGTTCCGTTCGAGGGGCTCGCGGACATCGACGACGCCGCCTGGGAGAACCCGGCGGCGATGATGGACCCCTCGGCCTCCGTCGGCGGCGGCGCCGAGGCCCGCGCCCTGCGCGTGGCGGCCGACGACATGATGGGCGTCTTCGAGTCCGAGGCCCCGGGCCTGCGGCGGGCCGACTCCGACGAGGGGTACGAACGCGCGCTCCTGTTCGCCCGGACGGGGCGGGGGCTGCTGCGCTACCACGCGGCCATGGCCTCGGACGCCCCCGACCGGGTGGCCCGGATGCTCGGTCTGCGGGACGCGATGATGGCGGACCACCTCCTGGCGGTCGCCCGGACCGGGGCTCCGTGCCTGGTCTCCGCGCACAACACCCACCTGCGGCGCTGCCGTTCGACCGTGGACTTCGGCGGGACGGACCAGCACTGGTGGAGCGCCGGTGCCGTCGCGGCGTCGTTGATCGGGGACGGCTACGCGGTCATCGGCACCGACTCCGACACGGTGGCCTCCGGTGAACCGAGCCTCCAGGCCGCGTTGGCGGACGCCACGCGGGACCGGGCGCTGTTCCCGGTGGAGCGGTTGGGCGACCTGCGCGACCTGCCGCCGGCCGCGTCCGCGGACTACCGGTACATTCCGCTCTCCGGCCTCGACGGCGTCGACGCGGTCGCCTTCGTCACGGGAGTCCGGCTGGACGAACTGCCGAATTCCTACTGAGAAAGGACCATGAATCCGGAGGATGCCGGTCTATCCGGCCGGTTGTGCGTGACCTACCTTCATGTGGTGACCATCACAACGCCGACCGAAGGGGCATGCTTGGCAGCCATCACTCTGGATCAGGCGCGGGCGCTGATCGACGGCGCTCTGAAGTACGCGGAAGCCCACGACCTCCGACCGCTCACCGTCGCCGTGCTGGACCCCGGCGGGGTCCAGGTGGCCCTGGCCCGCCAGGACGGATCGGGACTGCTCCGACCCGACCTGGCCGTGGCCAAGGCCTGGGGCGTGCTCGGGCTCGGCATGTCCGCCCGGGCGATCGCCGCCCGGGCGGAACAGTCGCCGGAGTTCTTCACCTCCGTGGCGGCCCTGGCCCAGGGGCGCGTCGTCGCCGTGCCCGGCGGTGTCTTCATCCGGGACGCCGAGGGAACCCTGGTGGGGGCGGCGGGCGCGACCGGCGACACCTCCCTCAACGACGAACTGAGCCTCGTCGCGGGGATCCGCTCCGCCGGGCTGTACCCCGAGACCGGGGCCGAGGAGGACTGACAGTCAGTCAGCGTCTTCCTGGGGCCTCCGCTCGTGCCCACGCCGTCGCCCGCCACCACCCTCAACGGCCACCTTCGGCGCAGTGCTTCCTGCTTCGGCCCGTGGTCGGGGCGCCGGAAGGCCGGCGTTCTTCGTCGTCGACTCGCCTGGCTCGCAAGCTCGCTGGCGGCCCCGTCTCCTCCCGCAGAACACCGGCGCGCCCCTCGCGACACCCCCTGGGGTGACCGCGGTGGGTCCGCCAAGGGGGCCGCCGCCGCGCGCATCGCGCGGCGGCGGCCGCACGTCAGGAGGCCGTGACGCCCCACCGGGCGCGGATCGAGCGGTCGGCCCAGGTGAAGAACACGTCGATGACGATGCCGATGAACAGCACGATGACGACGTAGCTCAGCAGTTGCTCGGCGTCGTTGAGCTGGCGGGCCTGGCTGAGCGCCCAGCCGATGGAGTTCTGCTGGTTGATGATGACCAGCAGCTCCCCGGCCATGAGGGAGCGCCAGGCGAAGGCCCAGCCCTGTTTGAGCCCGGTGACGAACATGGGCAGCGCGGCCGGGACGATGAGCAGCGTGTAGCGCTGGACCCCGCGCAGGCCCATGGCCTGCCCCGCACGCATGAGCTGTCGGGGCACGTAGTCGATCCCGGAGATGAGCCCGCCGGCGATGGAAGGCGCCGCGCCCAGGATGATGACGAACATGATCGCCGACTCGCTGATGCCGTAGAGCAGCATCGCGAACGGAAACCACACGATCGACGGCATGGTCTGCAGGCCGGAGATGAGCGATCCGATGGCCACGCGCAACGGCTTGAGCTGCGAGACCGCCAGCCCCAGGAGCACACCGACCACCAGTGCCAGCGCGAAGCCCGCGAAGGCCCTGCGCATGGTGACCGCGACCGCCTCCCAGAACCCCGGCGAGGTGACCTCCTGGGCGATGCGGGGCAGGACCTGGTCGGGACCGGGCAGCACGTAGACCGGCCGCCACCCGCTCCACACCACGGCCTGCCAGGCCGCCAGCACGATGGCCACGGCCACCAGTTTGGGCCACGTGGCCGCCCACAGGGTGCGCGCACGCACCAGGGCGTCGGCGCGCTGGCCCTCGCCGGGCTTCATCTCCAGGGCGTCCAGGCCCTGGATCTGGCGGTCGCGCACGGAGGAGTCACCCGGCATGGCGCGACACCTCCACCCGCAGCCGGTCGGTGATCTCGGCGGCCTGGGCGGCGATCTCGGCGGAGTCGATCCGCCGGGGCCGCCGCCCGCTCACCTCGAACTCCTCGATGACGCGGCCCGGGCGGCTGGAGAGCAGGATGACCCGGTCGCCGAGCCGCACGGCCTCGCGCACGTTGTGCGTGACGAACAGGATGGTCAGGGACCTCTCCCGCCAGATCCGCTCGACCTCGTCGTGCAGGATGTCGCGGGTCATCGCGTCGAGCGCGCCGAAGGGCTCGTCCATGAGCAGGACGTCGGCGTCCTGGGCCAGGGCACGGGCCAGGGCGACGCGCTGGCGCATGCCGCCCGAGAGCTGGTGCGGGCGCTTGTGCGCGAAGCCGCTCAGCCGGACCAGGTCCAGGAGTTCGGCCACCCGCCGTCTGCGCTCGGCCCTGGGCACCCCGTTGACCTTCATGGGCACCTCGATGTTGCCGCCGATGGTCAGCCAGGGGAAGAGGGACGCCTCCTGGAACATCATGGCCACCCGGTGACCGCCCACGTCCACGGTCCCGACGGTGGGTTCCTCCAGGCCCGCGACGAGGGAGAGCAGTGTGCTCTTGCCACAGCCGGAGGCTCCGACGATCGCGACGAACTCGCGAGGCCGCACGGAGACGGACATGCCGTCGATGGCGGTCAGCGCTCCGGGGCCGCGCCCGAACACCTTCGTGATCCGGTCGATCTCGATGGCGGCGGCGCGCGTCCTGGCCGGGCTCTCGGTCGTGACGCTCACTTGTCCTCCTGGGGTCCGGTGATCTGGTCCCGTCCGTCCTGCGCGAGCAGGTCGTTGAGCGGTTCGAGTGCGTACAGGCCGTCCAGGTCGACGGGGTCGAGCAGGCCGACGGACTCGGCGTGCTCGGCTCCGGCGGTCAGGGACGGGGCGATGGGGTCGACGGTGAACTCCAGGCGGGCGAAGGCCGACTCGACGGTCTCGTCGGGCAGGCGGCTGCCGGTGACCTCGGCCAGCTGGTCGGCGGCGGCGCGCCGGGCACGGTCCGGATCGGCGTTCATCCGGTCGACGGTGTCCAGGTGCGCGCGCAGGAGGCGCTCGACCCGGTCGGGGTGGGCGTCGAGGTAGTCGGCGCCGACGACGAGGTTGGCGGTGACGAACGCACCATCGGTCTCGGGCCACAGGTCGGCCTCGTCCACCAGGAGGCGGCCGTCGTGTTCCCGCAGGAGCCGGCTCAGGTGGGGTTCGGGGAGGAAGGCGCCGTCGATCTCCCCCAGGGCGAAGGCGTCCACGATCTCCGCGTTCTGCTGGGGGATGATGGACAGGTCGCCGCCGCCGGCGGTGTCGAACTCCCAGCCCCGGCCGGCGGCGAAGTAGCGCAGTGCCACGTCCTGGGTGTTGCCGAGCTGGGGCGTGGACAGGGTGGTTCCGACCAGGTCGTCGACGTCGTCGATGCCGGGACGCACGACCAGGCCCGCCCCGCCGGAGGTGGAGCCGGCGACGACCCGAAGCGCGGCACCGTCTGACTGCGCCCACCCGTTGATGGTGGGGTTGGGGCCGATGAAGGCGGCGTCGACCTCTCCGGAGAAGAGCGCGTTGACCAGGTCGGGGCCGGCGTTGAAGGTCTGGATGGCGACCCGGGCGTCCTGGCCGAGCGCGTCGGCGTAGGCGCCGTCGTGGTCGGCGACCAGGGCCGGGGCGTGGGTGATGTTGGTCAGGTACCCCACGGTGAGGTCGTCGCCGTCGTCCGGGCCGCCGAAGGCCCCGCACCCGGCGGCGGCCAGGCTCACTGCCAGGGCCGCCGCGGCGAGGACGGGCGTTCGCACGCTCATGTGGGCACTCACCTCGCTGGTCGACGATTTCAGGCAAACTCTACTTAAGAAGTAGGTTTTGTGGAAGCTGGACACTCCCACCCCGTGCAACCGGACCAGTGATCTGGGTCACCCGTGGTCAGGGCGGCGGAGCGGTCGCGCTCCGCCGCCCGGTGCGGACTACTTCTGGGGGTCGACCTGCAGCTTGCGGCCCCGGCCGGCGCGGAAGGCGTCGATGGCCGCGCCGTAGTCGGCCAGGGCGAAGGTGTCGGTGACCATGGCGTCGGCGTCGACCGCGCCCTTGGCCATCAGGTCCACCGCCCGCCCGTAGCTGTGCAGGACCGCCATGCTGCCGACGACGGTGACCTCGTCGTTGTAGACGCGGAACGGCGAGAACGTGGCCGTGGCCTCGGCCGGAGCGACCCCGAAGACCTGGAACGTGCCGCCCCTGGCGACCCGGGTGAGCCCGTCCTCGATGGCGTCGACCACGCCCGTGCAGTCCACGACGACCTCCCAGTCCGTGCGGTCGAGCGCGTCCGCTCCGGGTGCCACGGCGTCGGCGGCCAGGCGTTCGGCGACGGCCAGCCGGTCGGTGTTGGGGTCGACGACGGACACGCTGGCCGCGCCGGCCGAGCGCGCCAGCTGGGCCATGAGCAGCCCCATCGTCCCGGCGCCGTAGACCAGGTAGTGCTCCCCCACCCGCCCCGGGAGCAGGTCGAAGCCGTGCACCGCGCACGAGAGCGGTTCCACCAGGGCCCCGTGGGCGAAGGGCATCGTGTCGGGTATCCGGTGGCAGGAGGCCGCGGGCGCCACGGCGAACTCGGCCGCCGCGCCGGGCGTGGTGACGCCGATGGCGTTCCAGCTCGCGCACAGGTTGCCGCGGCCCACCGCGCACTTGGCGCACTCCCCGCAGAACAGGGACGGGTCGACCGCGACACGGTCGTCCACGGCGAGCCCGGTGACCTCCGAGCCGACGGCGACCACCGTCCCGGCGAACTCGTGGCCGGGGATGATCGGGTAGGGGGTGGGAGCGAACTCCCCGTCGAGGATGTGCAGGTCGGTGCCGCACACCCCGACCGCGGACGGTGCCACCACCACCTCCCTGGGGCCGGGTGCGGGGTCCTCCACCCGCTCGACGGAGTACTGTCCCGGTTCGTTGACGACGAGTGCGCGCATTACTTGATGGCTCCTAGGGAGAGGCCGCGGACCAGCCAGCGTTGGGCTGCCCATCCGGCGATGATCACGGGCAGGGCCGCCATGGTGGAGGCGGCCGAGAGCCGGGCCCAGAACAGCCCCTCGCCGCTGATGAAGCCGACGAGGAACACGGGCACGGTCGAGGCCTGGGAGGCGGTGAGGTTGACCGCGAAGAAGAACTCGTTCCAGGCGAAGATGAAGCAGATCAGAGCGGTCGCGGCCAGTCCGGGCGCGATCATCGGCAGGATGACGCTGCGCATCTCCCGGATCCGGCCGGCGCCGTCCATGCGGGCGGCCTCCAGGACCTCCTCGGGCAGCTCGACCAGGAAGGACCGGATCATCCACACCGCGATGGGCATGTTCATCGCGGTGTAGACCAGCGTCAGGGTCCGCACGTCGTCCAGGGCACCGAGGTTGCGGGCGATGACGTACAGCGGCAGGATCATCGCCACCGGCGGCAGCAGCTTGGTGGACAGGAAGAAGAACAGCGAGTCGCGCCACTTGGGGATGCGCACGAGCGAGAGCGCGTAGGCGGCGGGCACCGCCAGCACGATGGCCAGCGCCGTGGACAGCACGGAGGCCTGTAGCGAGTTGAGCAGGTAGGGGACGAAGTCGCGGCCGAGCACGGCCGCGTACTGGTCCAGGGTCGGCTCGAACCAGAAGGTGGGCGGGTCGGTGGAGGCCTGCGACTCCTGTTTGAAGCCGGTCAGGAACATCCACAGCACGGGGAAGAAGAACAGCACGCCCACCACCCACGCCAGCAGGCCGAGGCCGAAGCCGGGCCCGATCCGGCGCCGGCGGCGCGATCGCGGAGCGCGCGGCCGGACCGGCTCCTGTCCGTGGTCGGGGCGCCTCGCGCCCACGTCGGTCACGGTCGTCACGACTCCTCCTCGAACAGGCTGGAGACCACGCGCAGCGCGAACATGGCGATGACGAGGGTGGCGGCGACCACGACGACCCCGGCGGCCGCGGCCTCGCCCACCTCGAAGGCACGGAAGGCCTGGAGATAGATGAAGTAGGGCAGGTTGGTGGTCGCCTGCCCCGGCCCGCCCTGCGTGATCATGTAGATCGCGTCAAAGGTCTGGACGATGTAGATCGTGCCGAGCAGCAGCGCCAGCTCCAGGAAGCGGCGCAGGTGCGGGAACGTGATGCTGCGGAAGGTCTCCAGCGGCCCGGCGCCGTCCACGCGCGCCGCCTCCAGCACCTCCGGCGGCTGGCTCTGCAGCCCCGCGAGCAGGATGAGCATCATGAACGGCGTCCACTGCCAGGCCAGCACGAGGACGATCGACAGCAGCGGGAAGTCGTTCACCCAGTCCACGCGCACGCCGAACGGTGAGATCACCCAGTTGAGCAGGCCGTACACCGGGTGGTACATCGAGGTCTTCCACAGCAGCGCGGCGGCGACCGGCATGACCAGGAACGGCGTGATCATCAGGGTCCGCACGACGCCGCGGCCGAGGAAGGCCCGGTCGAGCAGCAGTGCCAGCCCCAGCCCCAGGACGAGGGAGAGCAGGACGGCGCCGGCGGTGAGCAGGACGGTGTTGAGGACGGCGTTGCGGAAGAGCGGGTCGCCCAGGACCGCGCCGTAGTTGGCCAGTCCGGTGAAGCCGCCGGACTCGGGCCGCAGGAGGTTCGAGTCCTGGAAGCTGTAGTAGACGGTGAACAGGAACGGGATCTGGGTCAGCGCGATGACGAAGAGCAGCCCGGGCAGGAGCGGGCCGCGCCGTCCCCAGCGCTCGCCCCGGGTGAGCTCCCGCGGGGCGGGCCCTCCCCGTGCCGTGTCCGGCGTGGTCTGAGCGGTCATGGTCGGTCCTCGCAGGTCGGTTCGGGCATCGGCGGCTCAGTCCCGGTAGCCGCCGGACTCGGCGGTCTCCTGGGCGTACTCCTGTGACGTGGCCAGCGCCTCCTCGACGCTCTGCTGGCCGGCGATGGCCGCGGAGATCTCCTGGGAGACCCGGGTGCCCAGGTCCTGGAACTCGGGGATCGCCACGTACTGGACCCCGGTCCACGGCTGCGGGTGCAGGCCGGGCTGCTCCACGTCGACGTTCTCGATCGCCTCGAAGGTGGGCCCGGCGAAGGCCGCGGCGGCCTCCCGGTACTCGGGGATGTCGTAGGTGGACACGCGCGCGCCCGGGGGGACGCGCTCCCAGCCCAGCTCCTCGCCGACCAGGCGGTGGTACTCCTTGGAGGTGGCCCAGGAGACGAACTCCCAGGCGGCGTCGGGGTCGGTGGAGGTGCTGGGGACCGACAGCGCCCACGCCCACAGCCAGCCGGCGTGGTCGGTCTCGGCCGTCGGGGCGGCGACGTAGCCGATGTCGCCGACCACGCTGCTGGACTCGGGGTCCTCCAGGTTGCCGGCCGCGACGGTGGAGTCGTAGAACATGGCGGCGTCGCCCTGGGCCATGGTGGTCAGGCACTCGGTGAAGCCCGCGTTGGGCGCTCCGGCCTGGCCGTGGTCGCGCACGAGGTCGACGTAGGTCTGGACGGCCTCCTGGACCTCGGGCGAGTCGAGGTGGGCGTTCCACTCCTCGTCGTACCACTGGCCGCCGTGGGTGAGGATCACCGTGTTGAGCGGTGCGAGCAGCTCGCCCCAGCCGGGCACACCGCGCAGGCAGATCCCCGCGGTGTCGGAGTCGTCGAGCTCGGCGGCGAACCCGGCGACCTCCTCCCAGGTCGGCTGGTCGGGCATCTCCAGGCCCGCTTCCTCGAACAGGTCCGTCCGGTACATGAGGAAGGAGGACTCCCCGTAGAAGGGCGCCCCGTACATCTGGTCGTCGTAGGACAGGGCCGAGCGGACGGTGGGGATGATGTCGTCGATGTCGTACTCGGGGTCGGCGGCGTACTCGTCCAGGCCGAGCAGCCAGCCGTTCTCCGCCCAGATGGGCACCTCGTAGGTACCGACCGTGACGACGTCGTACTGCCCGCTCTGGGTGGCGATGTCCTGGGTGACGCGGTCGCGCAGCTGGTTCTCCGGCAGGACGACGAACTCGACGGTGATGTCGTCGTGCTGGTCGTTGAACTCGCCGATCAGGGACTCGATGTCCTCCATCTGCGGGTTGGCGACCGTGGCGACGGTCACCACGCGCTCCCCGCCTCCGGGGGCCTGCCCACCCGCTCCGGCGCAGGCGGTGGCCATCAGGACGAGACCGGTGGCGGCGGCCGTGAGGGGCAGGCCCCGCGGTGGCGTGCGTGTGGACATGTCTTCCTCCCGAGGGGTACGGCGGCCGTCGCCGACCGCCGGATGCTCATATGAGCACTTGAAGGATCATTCGAGCGACGTGCGGCTCATTTAAGTTGTGAGGGGTGTCACCCGTCAAGGTCAGCTGCCATAATGAGCGGAGAAGTGCTCATCTGAGCAGAACCGAGGAGGTGTGGATGGCCACCCGGCCGACGTTCCGACCAGCGGAACTCATCCGCGCGACGGCGATCGCGCGGCGGTACTACCTCGAAGGCGAGTCCAAGGTCCGCATCGCCGACGACTTCGGCATCAGCCGGTTCAAGGTGGCGCGCATCCTGGACGAGGCCCGCGAGGCCGGGATCGTGCGCATCGAGATCTCCGCCCCCACCGAGATCGACGCCGCCCTCTCCCACGAGCTCCGCACCGCCTTCGGTCTGCATGAGGCGGTCGTGGTCGACCAGGCCGGCGACGACGAGACCGTCCGGCGGAGCATCGGCCGGATCGCCGCGGAGTACCTCACCGAGATCCTGGAGGAGGGCGACACCCTCGGCCTGGCCTGCTCGCGCACGCTCAACGAGATGACCCTGGCACTGGGCGAACTGCCGCGCTGCACGGTCGTCCAGCTCACCGGTGTCCTGCCCGGCGGGGTGGAGGAGAACTCGGTGGAACTGGTCCGCCGCGTCGCCAGCCTGGCCCGCGGCCCGGCCTTTCCCATCTACGCCCCGCTCGTGGTCTCCGACGCCGCCACCACCCGCGCGCTGCGCGCCCAGCCCCAGGTCGCCGACGCCATGCAGCGCTACGGGCACCTGTCCAAGGCCGTCGTGGCGATCGGCGCCTGGACTCCCACTCGTTCGCTGGTCCGCGACGCCCTCCCCCTGGAGGAGGGGGCACGGCTGGAGGAGCAGGGCGTGCGGGCCGAGGTGTGCGCGCGGACGGTGGACGCCCAGGGCGCTCCCACGGCCCCGGGGTTGTCCGAGCGCGTCGTGGCCATCACTCTGGAACAGTTGCGCGCGGTTCCAGAGGTCGTCGCCGTCGCAGGCGGCACGGGCAAGGCCGAGGCGATCCGCGCCGTCCTGCGCACCGGCGTGGTCGGCTCGCTGGTCACCGACGTCGCCACCGCGCGCGTGCTGCTGGAACCCGGGGGCGCGTGAGCGCCCACCGTCCACTGTTCACCCCTCACCCACCGGAGCGGAAATGGCCCTGGTCGCCGGAATCGACAGTTCGACCCAGTCCTGCAAGGTCGTGGTCTGCGACACCGACAGCGGAGCGGTGGTGCGCGAGGCCCGCGCACCGCACCCCGACGGAACAGAGATCCACCCCGGCGAGTGGTGGTCGGCACTGACCGACGCCTCCGACGGACTGCTCGACGGAGTCGCGGCCGTGGCCGTCGCCGGCCAGCAGCACGGCATGGTCACCGTGGACGGCGACGGCGAGGTCGTCCGCCCCGCCCTGCTGTGGAACGACTCCCGTTCGGCCGCGGCCGCCGACGACCTGGTCGCCGAGCTCGGCGGGCCCAAGGCCTGGTCCGACGCCATTGGGAGCGTTCCCGTCGCGAGCTTCACGGTGACCAAGCTGCGGTGGCTGGCCGAGCACGAACCGGAGGCCGCCGCGCGGGTGGCCGGGGTGATGCTCCCCCATGACTGGCTCACCTGGCGCCTGGGCGGCCGGGGCGAGCCGACCACCGACCGGGGCGACGCCTCGGGCACCGGCTACTGGTCGCCACCGGAGGGCGCCTACCGCACCGACCTGCTGGTCCGGGCCTTCGGGCGCGAGATCGACGTACCGCGCGTGGCCGGACCCGCCGAGGTGGTCGGGCACACCCCCTCCGGAGCGCTCATCGCGCCGGGGACGGGCGACAACATGGGCGCGGCCCTGGGCCTGGGGCTGCGGGCGGGCGACGCGGCGGTGTCGCTGGGCACCAGCGGCACGGTGTTCGCGGTCAACGACCAGGCCACGCGGGACCAGAGCGGCGCGGTGTCCGGCTTCGCCGACGCCACCGGCCGGTTCCTGCCGCTGGCCTGCACGCTCAACGCCGCGCGGGTGCTGACCGCCACCGCCGCGATGCTCGGCGTGGACCTGGCCGGACTCGACACGCTGGCGATGGCCGCCGAGCCGGGCGCCGAGGGCGTCGTCCTGCTGCCCTACCTGGACGGCGAGCGCACGCCGGTGCTGCCCGACGCCGCCGGTTCGCTGCACGGCCTGCGCCGCTCGAACATGCGGCCGGAGAACATCGCCCGCGCGGCGGTGGAGGGCATGCTGTGCGGCCTGGCCGACGGTGTGACCGCACTGACCGACACCGGGGTGCCGGTCCGGCGGGTGCTCCTGCTGGGCGGGGGCGCCCGCTCGGCGGCGGTGCGCGCCATCGCGCCGACGGTCCTGGGCGCGCCGGTGGTGGCGCCCCCCGCCGCGGAGTACGTCGCGATCGGCGCCGCCCGCCAGGCGGCCTGGGCCCTGGCGGGCTCGGAGGAGCCGCCGCCCTGGGACACCGCCGAGGCCGGGCCGGCCGCGGAGCCCGCGGTCGTGCCCGGGGTCCGCGAGCGCTACGCGAGCGTGCGGCGCGAGGTCCACGGGGTCTGACGGGTGTTCGGCGGGTGCCGCGTCGCCTCGCGGGGCGCGCGGCGCCCGGCCGGGACCGACCCGGCCGGGCGCCGTGGAGCCGACCGCGCAGCGGACGGGGCTACCGGCTCAGGGCGGCGTCCTCGTCCGCTTCGTCGCTGCCGCTGTCCTCGTCCTCGCCGCGCAGGTGGGCCAGCAGCCGTGCGAGCTCCCTGCGCACCACCGGGGCCAGCAGGTACAGGCCGACGATGTTGAAGAACGCCGCGGCGAAGACCAGGGCGTCGGCCATGCTCAGGACGGCGCCCAGGGTCAGCATGGAGCCGACCACCAGGAACGCGCAGTAGATGACCAGGTACACGCGCTCGCTGCGCCGCCCCGCGCCGAAGATGTGCGTCCAGCCCTTGAGGCCGTAGTAGCTCCAGGTGATGACGGTGCTCAGGGCGAACAGCACGACGGCGACGGTCAGGACGTAGGGGAACCACGGCATGACGCTGCCGAAGGCGTCCGAGGTCAGGCTCACGCCGCCGGGCAGCTCGCCGCCGGACGCCGCGGCCTCGCGCGCCGCGGTCCAGGAGCTCGGGGCGGCGATGACGATGGTCAGCGCGGTCATCGTGCAGATGACGACGGTGTCCAGGAACGGGCCGAGCATGGCGACCAGACCGGCGCTGGCCGGGTACTTGGTCTTGACGGTGGCCAGCGCGATCGGGGACGAGCCGATGCCCGCCTCGTTGGAGAAGGCGGCGCGCTGGAAACCGATGACCATGGCGCCGACGGCACCGCCCGCGACGCCGGTCGGAGCGAAGGCGCCCGAGACGATCTGGGCGAACGCGTCGGGCAGCAGGGCGATGTTGGCGCCGATGACGACCAGGCAGCCGAGAACGTAGACGATGGTCATGCTCGGCACCAGCTTGCTCGTCACCTTGGTGATGCTGGAGATCCCGCCGATGACCACGGCACCGACGAGCACGGCCAGGACCACGCCGAAGACGAAGGAGCCGCCGCTCCCGCCGAGCGGTCCGGCCTCACCGCCGGTGACCGAGCGGAGCTGCTCCAGGGTCTGGTTGGCCTGGAACATGTTCCCGCCCGCGATGGCGAAGATGAGGATGAACACGGCGGTCATCCACGACAGGACCTTGCCGATCCCGCCCAGTCCGCGCTCGGCCAGGCCCTTGGCGAGGTACTTCATGGGTCCGCCGCTGACGGCGCCCTCCGGGCCGATCTCCCGGTACTTCACGCCCAGGGTGCACTCGGCGAACTTGACGGCCATCATCAGCAGGCCGGCCAGGACCATCCAGAGCGTGGCGCCGGGTCCGCCGATGGTGACGGCGATGGCCACACCGGCGATGTTGCCGAGACCGACGGTGCCGGACACGGCGGCCGTGAGCGCCTGGAAGTGCGTGACCTCGCCCGGGGCGTCCTCGCCCAGGCCGCGCCCGGCGATCCGGACGGCGGTGAGGGGACGGCGGAACTGCAGGAAGCCGAGGTAGAGGGTGAAGACGACGCCGGCGGCGATCAGCCAGGCGACGATCCACGGGAACTGGGCGCCGAAGAGTGTGACCTGGGCGAAGACCACGTCGCTGAGCAGGGTCGCCACGGGGTTGAACACCGTGTCGACCGCGGTCTCGATGGTCTCGCCGATGCCCCCCTCCTGGGGGACGGCGGCAGCGCTGAGCATGAGCACACCTTTCGGGTGTGACGGGCAGAGCGGCACCGCGGGCCCGGTGGTCGGGCCGCACGGGACCCGTCGGCCGCCTCGTGGGCGGTCGGCTCTGGGTCCGTCGAACGGAACTGGTGGGCGAAGCCGCGGGCGCCCCGAGGGTCGGGGGCGTTAAGCCGGCCTACCGGCGGGCTTTAGCGGAACTTCACGTTGGGGATCCTAAGCGCACATATGTGGCAGGCAACACATCAGTCGCGAACCTTTACTTTCGCCCCATAGGCACCCACCCCGCGAACACGGGGAGTCAGCACTGTTGACAAAAACGGTTCAACGCGGCGACAGGCCCGACGCCGCCGGGCTTGCCGCGATCGAGCCGCCGCGGACCCACGACCCTGGGGAAAGGCGCCTCGAAACCACGTCACCGTGATCAATTCGTTATGCCAGGATCGGCTGTGCGCCGTGCCGCGGCGAGGGCGACCGCCCCGGCCGTGTCGGTCGCGCCCGCGGTGGTCGGGACGACAGGATCGACCCATGCAACCGATCTTCGTTCTCGTGCACAGTCCGTCCCTGGGCCCCTCGACGTGGCGCCCGGTGGCCGAACACCTGGCGGCGGCGGGATTCCGGGTACGGGTCCCGTCACTCCTGCACACCGGTACCGGTGGACCGCCGTTCTGGCCCCGCGTGGTCGAGGCCGTCCGCGACGACCTCTGGCAGGTCCCGGCCGACAGCCCCGTCACGCTGGTGGCCCACAGCAACGCGGGCCTGTTCCTCCCGACGGTCAGCGCGGGCCTCGACCATCCGGTGGCCGGCTCGGTCTTCGTCGACGCCGCGCTACCGGCCCTGCACGGTGACACCCCGGCCGCTCCGCCCGGGCCGCTGGAGTTCCTCCGGTCGATGGCGGTGGACGGCCGACTGCCGCGTTGGACCGACTGGTGGGACGAGGCCCAGACCGCCCCCATGTTCCCCGATCCGTCGGTCCGCCGCGCCGTCGTCGAAGAACAGCCCACCCTGCCGCTGTCCTACTTCGAGCAGAGGATCCCGGTCCCCGGCGGCTGGGACGACCACCCCTGCTCCTACCTGTGGTTCAGCACCGCCTATGACGGCCTCGCCGCCCAGGCGCGCGAACGCGGCTGGGCCGTCGCGCACCTGCACCAGATCGTCGACCCCGCGGGCACGGTCCGCCGCCTCGTCGAACTCGCCACGACCCCCTAGCGTGTGGGGAGGATCCGATACCGACTCCGAGACGGGTGAGCATGACCGAGACCACCTCGCGCCGACTGGGCCGCTCCGACCTCCTCGTGTCCCCCCTGTGCCTGGGCGGCAACGTGTTCGGCTGGACGGCCGACGAGGCGACCTCCTTCCGCCTGCTGGACGCCTTCCGCGAGGCGGGCGGCACCTTCGTCGACACCGCCGACTCCTACTCCGCCTGGGTCGAGGGACACACCGGCGGAGAGTCCGAGACGGTCATCGGCGCCTGGCTGGCCTCCCGCGGCCGCCCCGACGACCTGGTGATCGCCACCAAGGTCAGCCAACACCCCGCCTTCCCCGGGCTGTCCGCCGACAACGTCCGCGCCGCCGCGCACGCCTCGCTCAAGCGCCTGGGTGTGGAGGCCGTCGACCTCTACTACGCGCACTTCGACGACCCCGACACCCCGGTCGAGGAGAGCGCCGAGGCCTTCTCCGCCCTGGTCGACGAGGGCAAGGTGCGCGCCATCGGCCTGTCCAACCACAGCCCGGAACGGATCACCGCGTGGCTGGACGTGTGCCGGGAGCGGGGCCTGCACGCCCCGGTCTGCGTCCAGCCGCACTACAACCTGATGGAGCGGGCCGTCGAGGCCGACCTGGTCCCGCTGGCCCAGGAGCGGGAACTGGCCCTGCTCCCCTACTTCGGACTGGCCCGCGGCTTCCTCACCGGCAAGTACCGGCCGGGCGGCGGCCAGGGGGACAGCCCGCGCGCCGGCCGCGCCGGCGCCTACCTCGACCGTCCGCAGGGACCGCGCGTGCTGGCCGAACTCGACGCGATCGCCGCGCGCAGGGGTGTCGCCCCGGCGACGGTCGCGCTGGCCTGGCTCGTGGACCGGCCCGCCGTCGCCTCGGTGCTGGCCAGCGCCCGCGACCTGGACCAGCTCTCCGCACTGCTTCCGGTCGACGAGCTGCGGCTCAGCGACCAGGAGAGGGCCCGGCTGGACGAGGCCTCCCACACCGGGGCGTGATGACGGCGACCCCCTCAAAGTCATCACGTAGGGTAAATAAAGAACTACCGTACGCACGGGGGACGAGAACCGATGACACACGACTTTCCCGACGGCCACGGCAACGAACCGGGCTCCTTCGACGAGTTCCTCGCCCGGTTCCTGGGCGCGCGCGGCCCGGTCCGCCGTGTGGACCTGTCCAAGCTCATGAGCGCCGAGGCCCGGCAGGTGGCCGACGCGGGCGTGCGCCGTGCCCTGGAGACCGGCGGCGCCGACGTCGACACCATCCACCTGATGTGGTCGCTGCTGCGTCACGAGCCCACGCGTGACCTTGTCAAGCGCACCGGTGCCGACCTCGCCACGCTGGGCGACGTCATCGACCACGCGGTCGCCCAGGCCCCGCGGTCCGTGATGCCCGGCACCGCCAGGCTCACCCCCTCGGCCAAGCGCGCCCTGTTGGACGCCCTGCAGATCGCCCGCGCCACCGGAAGTTCCAGCATCACGCCCGAACACCTGCTCTTCGCCCTGGCGGTCAACCCCTCCGGTGCGGTGGGCCAGCTCCTGCGCGACTCCGGCGTCACACCCGAGTCGCTCCAGCAGTCGGCCGGGGCCGTGCCCGCCGCCGAGCAGACGGAGGCCGAGCCCTCGGACACACCGACCCTGGACGAGTTCGCCACCGACATGACCGCCCTGGCCCGCGAGGGCCGGCTGGACCCCGTGGTCGGCCGCGACGACGAGGTCGAACAGTGCATCGAGGTGCTGGCCCGGCGCCGCAAGAACAACCCGGTGCTCATCGGCGACCCGGGGGTGGGCAAGACCGCGATCGTGGAGGGCATCGCCCAGCGCATCTTCGACGACGACGTGCCCGAGACCCTGCGCGGGCGCCGCCTGGTCCAGTTGGACCTGGCCGGGGTGGTGGCCGGAACCCGCTACCGGGGCGACTTCGAGGAGCGCCTGACCACCATCGTCGACGAGATCCGCGAGAAGGCCGACCGCCTGCTCGTGTTCATCGACGAGATCCACACGATCGTGGGCGCCGGTGCGGCCGAGGGGTCGGTCAACGCCGGGAACATGCTCAAGCCCGCGCTCGCCCGCGGCGAACTGCACATCATCGGCGCGACCACCGTGGACGAGTACCGCAAGAACGTGGAGAAGGACGCGGCGCTGGAGCGGCGCTTCCAGCCCATCCTGGTGCCCGAGCCCTCGGTCTCGGACACCATCGAGATCCTGCGCGGGCTGAGCGACCGCTACGAGGCGCACCACCAGGTGCGGTTCAGCGACGAGAGCCTGGTCGCGGCCGCCGAACTGTCCGACCGCTACATCACCGACCGCTTCCTGCCGGACAAGGCCATCGACCTCATCGACCAGGCCGGCGCCCGTGTCCGGCTGCGCCTGCGCACGTCCAGCTCGGCACTGCGCGAGTTGGAGGGCCGGTTGAAGACCCTGGAGGAGCAGAAGGAGAAGGCCGTCCAGGAGGAGGACTACGAGCGCGCCTCGTCCCTGCGCGACGAGATCGCACGGGCCAAGGGGTCGGTGCACCAGGCGCGCGGAACCGGGTCGTCGGTCCCCGAGGTGGGCGCCGAGGACGTGGCCGACGTGGTCGCGCGCAGCACGGGCATCCCCGTCTCCCAGCTCACCCAGGAGGAGCGCGAACGCCTGGTCCACCTGGAGGCCAGCCTGCACGAGCGCGTCATCGGCCAGAACGAGGCGGTCACGGCCGTCTCGGAGGCGATCCGCCGCTCGCGCGCCGGCCTCGGCGACCCCGGCCGCCCGGTGGGCAGCTTCCTGTTCCTGGGGCCGACCGGCGTGGGCAAGACCGAGCTGGCACGGGCCCTGGCCGAGACCCTCTTCGGCTCCGAGGAGGCCATGGTCCGCATCGACATGAGCGAGTTCCAGGAGCGGCACACCGCCAGCCGCCTGACCGGGGCCCCGCCCGGGTTCGTCGGCTACGAGGAGGCCGGCCAGCTCACCGAGGCGGTGCGGCGCCACCCCTACTCGGTCCTGCTGCTCGACGAGGTCGAGAAGGCGCACCACGACGTGTTCAATCTGCTCCTGCAGCTGCTGGACGACGGCCGGCTGACCGACGGGCAGGGCCGCACGGTCGACTTCCGCAACACGGTGGTCATCATGACCAGCAACCTGGGGTCGGAGGCCATCACCGGCGGCGGGCCCATGGGCTTCACGGCCGAGGGCCAGATGGACCCCGACACCGAGCAGCGCGTGATGCGGCGCCTGCGCGAGGAGTTCCGTCCCGAGTTCCTGAACCGCATCGACGAGGTCATCGTCTTCCAGCAGCTGGGCGCCGAGGAACTGGCCCGGATCACCCGGCTCATGCTGGAGCGGACCGAGCAGCGGCTCAAGGCCCAGGACATCACCGTGCGCTTCACCGACGAGGCGGTGGGCTGGCTGGCCGAGCGCGGATACCAGCCCGCCTACGGCGCGCGGCCGCTGGCGCGCACGATCCAGCGCTCGGTGGGCAACCGGCTCTCACGCATGGTGCTGGACGGCCAGGTCGTGGCTGGTGACCACGTCCTGGTGGACGTGGACACCGACGAAGAGCTGCGGATCTCGACCGTGGCCGCCTACTGAGCGCGATCGGCGGTGCGGGGCGCGCCGCGGCCGGCCCGCCCCGCACGTGCTCCCGTCAGGCGGCGGCCGTCGCCCCCGCGACGGCCCTCCTCTCGGCTCAGACCGGCTCGGGTTCCGGTTCGGGCCCCGGCGGCTCCGGCGACGGCGGTTCAGGGGGCGGGACGGGCTCCGGCGAGGGCGGGTAGGGGTCCGGCGGAACCGGGCTCGGTGGGAACGGATCCGGCGGAAGCGGGTCCGGATACCGCAGGACCGGTGCTCTGGTGCGCATGGGATGTCCTCCTTCGACAACGGGCGCGGGGACGGGCCGCCGGTCAGGCGCGCTCCATCCGCCGCAGACGGGGCGGGACCTCGTTGGAGTGGAACTCGAAGAAGCCCTCCTGGTCGTCGCCGATGTGGTTGACGCCGACCTCGTCGGCCGCGGCCTCGACACAGGGCCGGATCGCGGCGACGCGGGCCTCGGGGTCGGGGCCGCACGGGCGCCCCTGGCCTGCTCGACCAGATCCGCGGGCCCGTGCTCCTCCGCGGCGATGAAGTATCCGAAGCGCGTCATGACGACCTCCCCGGGCCTACGGTTCGCGTCCGCCGTCGCCGGGAGGCGCGGATCCGGCACGCGAGGGCTGGTTGAGGCGTCGGCCCGCGCCCTCGTTGAGCGCGCTGAGCGCGCGCACGACCCCCGGCAGGCCCTGTCCCGCCTCGGTGCCCGGCCGCTGCTCGGGTTCGGGCGGCACGCCGGGCAGCAGCCACCCCGCCAGGGCCATCGCCCGCTGCGTCAGCCCCGGGGCGAGACCGTGGACGGCCATCCCCAGGCGGGCCGCGGGCGTTAGGACCACGTAGCCGCGGCCGCGGACCGTGGCGCGCACGATGCGGCGGGCGGCCCGATCGGCGCTCATGGACAGCAGGGGCAGGCCCGCGCACACGGCGAACCAGCCGTACTCGCGCTCGGGCGCGCCGGAGAACACGGCTCCCCGGGGTGAACCGGTGCGCATCAGGCCCGGGACCACCGTGGTCACGCGCACGCCGGAGCCCTGGCTCTCGGCCGCGAGCCCCTCGGAGAGCGCGACCTGCGCGGCCTTGGCACAGGCGTAGGGCCACAGGTGCGGCGGTGCCAGGTGGCCGCCGATGGAGGTGATAGTGACGAAGGAGCCCCTGGACTCGCGCAGCCGCCCCCAGGCAGCACGCGCGACGTGGTAGGGCCCCCAGAACATGACCGCCATGGCGTCCTCGACGTCCGCGGTCGTCATGGTCTCGCGCGGTCCCACGCGCAGGATCCCGGCGTTGTTGACCACCACGTCCAGCCCGCCGAGGCGCTCGGCGGCCTCCTCCACCACGGCCTCGGCCTGCTCGGGGTCGGACAGGTCGCACTGGATGCCGTGCGCACGGATCCCGCGCCCGGCGAGCCCCGCGACGGCCCGGTCCAGCCGGCCCCGGTCCCGGCCGCAGACCGCGACCGCAGCGCCGTAGGAGCCGAACTCGCGGGCGAGCCGCAGTCCGAGTCCCCGGGTGCCGCCCGTGACGAGGACGGCCCTGCCCCGCAGGAGGCCGGCGAGACGGCGCTCGGCCAGCGCCGAGGCGGAGACTCCCGCGACAGCTCCGGCCACCGCCCACGGGACCAGCTCGCCCGGGCGTGCGCGTTCACGCCGCCGCCGGCGCCGGGACAGGGCCCAGCGCCCGGCGGCCAGGGCCGCGGGTACCGTCCATCGGATCATGGGAACCGCCTCCTGGGAACGGTCGGCGTGGTGCCTGCCACGGCCGTGCCGTTCCGCGTCCGTCGTCGGTCCGCACCGCGTGTGGGTGTACGGCTACCCGCGTGCGCCGGGCGAAAACGCGACGCGGACCCTTCCTGACCAGGTCCTGACCAGACGTCGGCGCTAGCGCCGGGCCTCGGGGTAGCCCTCCGGCGGCAGGCCCTGCCTGGGCGCGGTGGTGTCCTCCCCCACGGGGGAACCGCCGCGCGCGGGCCCCGGGGTCTCCGGTCGGAAGCCCTGGTCGCCGCCCGAGGGCTCGGCCCCCTCCTCCAGCCCGTGCAGACGCTGGTGGAGGATCTCCAGAACCCCGGTGCGGTTGCCGTGGTGCTCCTCGTAGGCGATGAGCTCCCTCATCTGCTCCCCGTCGAGCGAGCGGATCCGGTGTTGCACCGTGGCGATCGGCAGGCCCTCGTAGTCCTCGATCGGGGGCGTCTTCCGGTTCATGGTGTTCACTCCCGCCTGGTGGACGCGGCCTGTGGCGGTCCTGTGTACAGCCGGCTGTAGGGGTACGGCTACCCGTCGGCCCCTGCCCGTAACCGCAACCCGGGCGGTCCGATTTACTGCGCCGAACTCGGGTATTCGCCCCCATAACGGACACAAGGGAGGGAGAGTCGCCATGAGCATCACCGAGCGGATGCTGGAGACGTACCCCGGGTCGATCACGGGGACCGACCAGGCCCGCCTGCGGGCCTGCGTCGACGCCTGCGCGGCGTGTGCCGAGGCCTGCGACGCGTGCGCGGACGCGTGTCTGAGCGAACGGTCCGTGGCCGACCTGACCGTGTGCGTGCGCACCACCCTCGACTGCGCGGAGGTGTGCGGGGCCACCCGGCGCGTCCTGACCCGGCAGACCGGGTCGGAGGAGCGCGTGCTGCGAGCGCTCCTGAACGCGTGCGCGACGGTGTGCGCGGTCTGCCGGGCCGAGTGCGAGCAGCACGCCGCGGAGCACGCGCACTGCCGGATCTGCGCCCGGGAGTGCCAGATCTGCGAGCAGGCGTGCCGCGACATGCTGTCGACCCTGTAGCGACCGCGGCCGACGGCGGTGCCGGGCCGCGCGCCCGGAGGACGACCGGCCGAAAGCGCCCGGACGGGCGGCGGTACTCCACGGAGTGGGAGGACCCGCCTGCCCCGGGGGCCCGTCGAGGCGGATCCGCACGAGGGTGAGGCGGGGCGGGAGGGCCCCGGGCCGCACGGGCGGCCCTGACCTGCGGCGCCCACGGCGCCCACGCGCAACGGGCCGCGCGGACTGCGTCGGCCGCGAGGTGCGAGGATGGACGCGACCGTGTCCCGTGGACGCCTCGAAGGGAAACCTCGCTTGAGCTACGTCGCCGCACCGACCCGCTACGACGCCATGCCCTACCGCCGCTGCGGCCGGAGCGGGCTGCGTCTGCCCGCCCTGTCCCTGGGCCTGTGGCACAACTTCGGCGACGACCGGGGGATCGAGGTCCAGCGCTCGGTCCTGCTGCGGGCGTTCGACCTCGGGATCACCCACTTCGACCTGGCCAACAACTACGGCCCGCCGGCCGGCGCGGCCGAGGTGAACTTCGGCCGGGTGTTCGCCCGCGACCTGGGCCGCTACCGCGACGAGATCGTCGTCTCCACCAAGGCCGGGTTCCACATGTGGCCCGGCCCCTACGGGGAGTGGGGTTCGCGCAAGGGCATGCTGGCCAGCCTGGACCAGAGCCTGGAGCGGACGGGCCTGGAGTACGTGGACGTGTTCTACAGCCACCGCCCGGACCCCGACACTCCCCTGGAGGAGACCATGGGCGCGCTCGACACGGCGGTCCGCCAGGGCAAGGCCCTGTACGCGGGCGTGTCGAACTACTCCCCCGAACAGACCCTGGAGGCGGCGCGCATCCTACGGGAGCTGGGCACGCCGCTGCTCATCCACCAGCCCTCGTACTCGATGTTCAACCGCTGGGTGGAGGACGGCCTGCTCGACGCCCTGGACGAGGTGGGCGCCGGTTCCATCGCCTACTCGCCGCTGTCGCAGGGGCTGCTCACCGACCGCTACCTCGACGGCGTGCCCGAGGGCTCACGGGCCGCGGGTGCCAGCCCGTTCCTGACGGCCGACCGGCTCACCCCGGCCGTGATGGGGCGCATCCGCGCGCTGAACGCCATCGCCGGGGGCCGCGGCCAGTCGCTGGCCCAGATGGCGCTGGCGTGGGTGCTGCGCGGCGGGCGGGTGACCTCGGCGGTGATCGGCGCGAGCAGCGTCGCTCAGCTGGAGGACAGCGTGGCCGCCGTCGGGCACCTGGACTTCACCGACGAGGAGCTGGCCGAGATCGACCGCCACGCCCGCGAGGACTGACCGCGCTCAGACCCGGTCGGCGGGGAACCCACCGGTGGCGACCGGCCCCCAGCGCCGGGGCGTGACGCGCACCAGGGCCTTGCCCTGACGGCGCATGGCGGCGCGGTACTCGTCCCAGTCGGGGTGCTCACCGGAGATCACCCGGAAGTACTCCACCAGCGGCTCCACCGCCGCCTCGCCGTCGAGGACCTCGGCATCGCCGTCGACCTGCACCCAGGGCCCGTCGAAGTCGTCGGAGAGGACGACCACGCTCGCCCGGGCGTCGCGGGCGGCGTTGCGGGCCTTGGCGCGCTCGGGGTAGGTGGAGACCACGATGCGGCCCTGGGCGTCGACCCCGCACACCACGGGTGAGGCCTGCGGGTCGCCGTCCGCTCGCCGGGTGATGAGCAGGGCGTGGTGGCGGGTGCGCACGAAGTCCAGCAGGCCGTCGAGGTCGACCCGGGTGTTGGTGGCGATCGAAGGGCTCATGCTCTCGCTTTCGCGGCTCGCGGGCTCCCGCGCCGCACGGGCACGGGCGCGGACGCCGCTCAGCCTATCCCGCCGGCCCCGCACCGCGGCTGCCCGGCGCGGCGTCCTGTGAGCGGTCCCCCAGGACGGCGGGCAGGCCGAAGCGCGGGAAGAGGGACACGTCGAAGAACGCGACCGCGTGGGCGACACCGCCCCCGGTCAGGTCCAGGACCTGGAGGTGGAAGGCGCGGTGGACGCCGTCCGCGCCGCGCATGTAGAGCCCGAAGGCCGGCTGGCCGTTGGCCCCGGCCGGGAGCATCCGCATGTCTCCGGGGCCCTGGGCCGGGCAGCTCGACAGGATGAGGCGGCCGATGTGCTCGGCGCCGCGCACCCAGGCGGTGAAGGGCGGCATCTCCCAGACCGCGTCGGCGGTGAACATCGCAGTGATCCCGCTGACGTCGTAGTTCTCGAACGCCGTGACGTAGCGCTCCAGGACCCGCCTCTGCTCGGCCCCGGGCACCTCGACCCGGTCCTCGGTCGGGGCGGACCTGGCCAGCTGCGCGCGGGCGCGCTGGAGCAGGCTGTTGACCGCCGGGACGGAGGTGTCGAGGATCTCGGCGACCTCGGCGGCGCTGAACCGCAGCACGTCCCGCAGGACGAGCACGGCCCGCTGGCGCGGCTGGAGGTACTGCAGGGCCGCCACCAGTGCCAGGCGCACGCTCTCGCGGGCGGCGACCACCGTCCCCGGGTCCCCGTCCCCCGCGCCGACCAGGGCGTCGGGTACCGGTTCCAGCCAGGGCAGCTCGGGGCGCTCGCCGAGCCGCCCCTCGGGCTCGGCGGGACCGCCGAGCCCGGTGGGCAGCGGGCGCCGCCCGCGCTGCTCGAGGGCGGTGAGGCAGGCCGTGGTGGCGATGCGGTGCAGCCAGGTGCGCAGGCTGGACCGGCCCTCGAACCGGTCGTAGGCCTTCCAGGCGCGCAGATAGGTCTCCTGCACCAGGTCCTCGGCGTCGTGCACGGAACCGAGCATGCGGTAGCAGTGCGCGTACAGCTCCCGCCGGTAGGGGTCGGCGAGCTGGGCGAAGTCCTGGTCCGCGGGGTGGTCCACCATGACCGTCACGCTACGCCTCCTGTAGGACAGAACACAGGTTGCCGAACGGGTCGGCGAACCAGGCGACGGCGGGTCCGCCGTCGCCGCGGGCGATGCCCCTGGCGTCCTGCTCGAAGCCCTCGTAGCGCAGCTTCTGCACGCCCGCGGCGGCGAGCTCGTCGACGGCGGCCCCGACGTCGTCCACGACGAGGTTGAGGACGGTGAACACGGCCGGGGCGTGGTCCGGCTTCGGGTAGACGAGGATGGTCCGGCCCTCACCGAGGTCGATCTCGATCAGGCCCTCCTCCTCCATTCCGGCGACCGGCCCGACCTCGAGGCCGAGCGTGCCGGCGTAGAACTCGCGCGCGGTGCCGGTGTCCGGGACGGCGAAGGACCCGAACACGTGCGTGGCGGTGACCATGGCGGCCTCCTCGGTGTCAGGCGCCGCCCTCCATGGCGGCGCGGTGCTCATCGCTGAGCTGGATGATCTGGACATGGTTGCCGTCGGGGTCCTCGGCGGTGGCGAAGAGGCTGCCGTGCCGGTCCTCCAGGGGTGCGACCCAGGTGGTGCCCGCGGCGTCCATGCGCTGGACTACGGCCCGGGCGTCGCCGACGTCGAAGTTGACGATGGACCTGGCTGGCTCGACGGCCTTGGCGGCGACGTCGGGGCGGCGGTCGATGAGCAGGTGGAAGTGCCCGAAGCGCAGCACCCGGTAGCCGTCCACGTCGTCGTCCTCCTGTGGGTCCAGGACCTCGGCGTACCAGGCGTGCAGGCGGTCGGGGTCGTGGGTGGCGAGCAGCATGCTGTCGAGGCTGGGCCGGCGGTGCACGGTGTCCTCCCTGGCGGGTCGGCGATGGGTCTCGTCCTGTCTGACTCGCCCGGGCCGCACGACTCATCGCGGGTCAAGCACAAAAGAACCGACTGCGGACTCCGTGTTGACGGACGGCCCCGATCGGCGTTGATAGCGTCGAGCGACCGACGGATGACACAGGGGGACGACTCATGCGCGCTGTGGTCTTCGACGACTACGGGACCTTCCCGTCTCTCACCGAGGTGCCCAGGCCGCGTCCAGGTCCCGGCGAGGCGCTGATCCGTGTCGCGGGCGCCGGCGCCTGCCACTCCGACGTCAGCGTCTACCGGCACTTCGAGGAGGGCCAGCCCGGCGCCCAGAAGCCGCCCTTCGTCCTGGGGCACGAGAACGCCGGGTGGGTCGAGGAGCTCGGCCAGGGGGTCACGCACGTCGACGTCGGCGGCGCCTACCTCGTCTACGGGCCGGTCGGCTGCGGGCACTGCCGCGCGTGCGCGCGGGGGCAGGACACCTACTGCGAGAACGTCGCCACGATGCCCTACCTCGCCGTGGGGCTGGGCCGCAACGGCGGGATGGCCGACTACATGGTCGCCCCCGCCCACCACCTCGTTCCGCTGGGCGACGCCGACCCGGCGCTGGCCGCCCCGCTGGCCGACGCGGGGCTCACCCCGTACCACGCGATCAAGCAGGCGCTGCCCCACCTGGCCGGCGGCGGGCGCCACGCCCTGGTCGTCGGCCTGGGCGGACTCGGCCAGATCGCCGTGCAGATCCTCACCGCCCTGACCGGCGCGACCGTCATCGCCACGGACACCAAGCCGGAGGCGCGGGCGCGCGCGGAGCGCCACGGAGCCCTCACGGTGGCTCCCGGGGAGAACCAGGCCGAGGAGATCCGCGAGCTCACCGGCGGTCGGGGCATCGACGCCGCCTTCGACTTCGTGGGGGTCACGCCCACGGTCTCCACGGCCGCCGCGACGATGGCGCAGGGCTCCCGGCTGACGGTCGTGGGCATCGCGGGCGGCACGCACGAGTGGTCGTTCTTCACCAGTCCCTACGAGTCCTACGTCACCAGCACGTACTGGGGAACCGTCGAGGACCTGTGGGAGGTCGTCGACATGTTCCGCGCCGGGCAGATCACACCCGAGATCGAGCGCTTCGGCATGGACGACGCCCTGGAGGCCTACCGCAGGCTGGAGGCGGGTGATCTGTCCGGACGCGCGGTGGTGGTTCCGAACGACTCCTGACGCGGGCCGTCTGAGCGCCCCGGCCCGTCCCGCCACGGCGCCGGCGGGGCCCCGGTCCGCCGAGGACCCAGAACCTCAGGCCGTCCGGCCCGCCCGTCCGCGGGCCTGGTGCCGGGCGGCCTTCGCGCGGTTGCCGCACCCGGCCATGGAGCACCAGCGCCGGGTGCCGTTCTTGGAGGTGTCGAAGAAGACCAGGATGCAGGCGGGGTTGGCGCACCCGCGGATGCGGTCCGGGGAGCGGAGCAGGTCGAGGTAGCCGGCGGCGGCCGTCCACGCCGGCCCCCAGGAGGGGTCGTCGAACTCGACGTCGAAGGCGGGGGTCCCGGGACCGCCCTCGGCGTCCTCCTGGAGCCTGCGCCGCACGCACCCGTGGGCTAAGGCGTCGTTGAGGTCGGCGCGGGCACCGGCCTCCCCCGGGTGCTCCCTCAGGCGCCGCAGTGCGCCGCGCACGCGCAGGAGGCGGTCGAGCGTGGCGCGGTCGGCCGCGAAGCGGGCGTCCAGGCCCGTCTCCGCCAGCCATTGGCGCAGGCCGTCGAGCGAGTCGAGCAGATCGTGCTCCACCCCTCCCCCGGCCCAACGGGTGTTGAGCAGATCCATGGCCACGGGCTCGCCGACCAGTGGCCGGACCCTGCGTTCCACCATGCGCCCTCCCCCTGCTCAGCGGCCGACTGGATCGTACCAACCTACCTGGATAACCGTTGAACACCATTTGAGCGGTTGACATGCCGAACAACTAACCCTTAAAGTCCATCTCAACGGTTACAGCGATCGGGCTGGACCCTGAGGGAGAAGAGGCACACCATGGCCGCGTCCACCGCCACCACCGGGCACGTGGGACTCAACGTCACCGACCTCGACCGCTCCCGCGACTTCTACGGCCGGGTCCTGGGCTTCGAGGTCATGGGCGAGGGCAAGGAGGAGGGGCGCGAGTTCGCCTTCCTGGGCCGTGACGGCCGACTCGTCCTCACCCTCTGGAAGCAGAGCGCGCACGCCTTCCGCACCGACAGCGCCGGCCTGCACCACCTCTCCTTCCAGGTCGACACCATCGAGGAGGTCCGCCGGGCCGAGACCGAGCTCCGCGCCGCCGCCGTGGAATTCGCCTACGACGGCGTCGTCCCGCACCGTGAGGGAGCCGCCTCCGGCGGGATCTTCTTCCACGACCCGGACGGCATCCGCCTGGAGATCTACGCCCCCACCGGCGCCGAGGACGCGCAAACACCCATCAACGAAGCTCCCACCTGCGGTTTCTTCTAAGACGACCGATCCAGAAAGGGGGAGCCGTGGGCTCCTACCACCGCGGTGAACTCGCCGTCCAGGAACGGGCCGCGCTGTCGCGGCAGGCGGGCCACACCGCCCGGGCGATCCGCGCGTCGGTGCCCGACGTGGCCGCCGACTTCCTCGCCGCCCGCACCTTCCTGGTGGTCGGAGCGGCCGACACCGACGGGCGCACCTGGTGCTCCCTGCTGACCGGCCCGCCCGGCTTCCTCCGGGTCCCCGACGAGAACACGCTCGACGTCGCCGCGCTCCCGCACCGCGGCGACCCGCTCGCCGAGCGGCTGCGCCAGGGCCCCGCCCCCGTCGGAGCCCTGGCCCTGGACCCGGCCCGCCGCCGTCGCATGCGCGTCAACGGGACCGTCCGGCCGCACGGCCCGGGCCTGCGCGTGGCGACAGAGGACGTCTACGCCAACTGTCCCAAGTACATCCAGAAGCGCACCCCGGTCCCCACGGCGCCCACCGGCCCCGAGCCCGTCCACGGGGACGCCCTCACCCCCGGCCAGCAGGCCCTCGTCCGGCGCGCCGACACCTTCTTCGTCGCCACCCGCTCCGACACCGGGCACGCGGACGCCAACCACCGCGGCGGCGGCCCCGGCTTCCTGCGCGTGCACTCGCCCACCCTGCTCAGCTGGCCGGACTACGTCGGCAACGCCATGTTCAACACCCTGGGCAACCTGTGGGTCGAGCCCCGCGCGGGCCTGCTCGTCCCGGACTGGGAGACGGGTGACACGCTGCGGCTGACCGGCCGTGCCCGCGTCCTGTGGGATGAGGGCTCCCCCACCCGGGAGCGCTCGGTGGAGTTCACCGTGGACGGCGTCGTCGCCACCGCGGGCGGCGGGCTGCTCGCACCGGAACCGCCCGAGTACTCCACGGCCAATCCGCCGGTCGACCCGCCGGCCTGACCCGCCCCGGCCCCGCGCGCGCCCCGCCCGCCTGCCAGGATGCGCACAACACGACGAGCAGGAGGACTCACATGGACCTGGGGATCGCAGGCAGGGTCGCACTGGTCACCGCGGCCGGTTCCGGCCTGGGGCGGGCGATGGCCGTGGCGCTGGCGGCCGAGGGCGTGAACGTGGCCGTCACCGGCCGCGACGAGGAGCGCCTCGCCGCGACCGTGGCGGCCTGCACCGAGCACGGGGTGTCCGCGCTCGCGCTGACCTGGGACCTGGCCGACCACGGCCGGGCCGCGGAGGTGGCCGGACGCGTCGCCCGGGACCTGGGCCCGGTCGACATCCTCGTGAACAACACCGGGGGCCCGCCGCCCACGCCCGCTCTGGGCCAGGACATCGGACTGTGGCAGGACCAGTACGCGTCCATGGTCCTGCCGGTCATCGCTCTCACCGACGCCGTGGTGCCGGGCATGCGCGAGCGCGGGTGGGGCCGGATCATCACCAGCACCTCCTCCGGGGCGATCGCGCCGATTCCGAACCTGGGCATCTCCAACACCCTGCGGGCGTCACTGCACTCCTGGTCCAAGACGCTGGCCCGGGAGGTGGCCGCCGACGGCGTGACCGCCAACGTCCTCGTGCCCGGCCGCGTCGCCACACCGCGCACCGACGCCCTGGACCGCGCCCGCGCCGAACGCGAGGGCCGCACGGTCGCCGAGGTGGAGGAGGACGCCCGCGCCACCATCCCCGCCGGGCGCTACGGCCGCCCCGAGGAGTACGGCGCGGTCGCCGCCTTCCTGGCGAGCCGCCAGGCCGCCTATGTCACGGGCACCGCCGTGCGCGTCGACGGCGGCCACCTGCCCACGGTGTAGAGCGGCCGGCGGCGCACCGGCTCACCGTGTGCGCCGCCGGGGCGGCAGGGGCACGAACGCACTGGTCCGGCGGGCGTACTCGGCCCAGCCGGGCCGCCCCGCCATGTGCTCGTCGAGCAGGCGCTGCCCGGACCCCCTGGTGAGCAGGAACGTCATCACCAGCGGGGCCGGCAGGGTCACCAGGACCCACCACGACCCGGACGCGACCAGGAACAGCCCCCACCACACGCACGCGTCGCCGAAGTAGTTGGGGTGGCGCGTCCACGCCCACAGTCCGCGGTCCATGATCCGCCCGCGGTTGGCCGGGTCGGTCTTGAACCGGCGCAGCTGGGCGTCCCCGACCGCCTCGAAGAGGAAGCCGAACAGCCAGAGCGCCGCTCCGGCCGCGGCGACTCCGCCCAGAGGGCCGGAGGCGTGCGCCGAGACCTGGACCGGCAGGGAGATCAGCCACACCAGGGCGCCCTGGAGCAGGTAGACCATGCGCAGGGCGTAGGCGTCACGGCTGCCCGGGGCACGCGACAGCAGGCGGTCGTAGCGGGGGTCCTCCCCGCCGCCGCGGCTGCGCCGGTGGATGTGCGCGGCCAGGCGCACCCCCCACACCGCGACGAGGACGAAGAGCAGCAGGGCCCGTCCCCGGTCGGCGGTGGCCGTCAGCAGGCTGACCCCCGCCACCAGCACGAACCCGATGCCCCACGCCACGTCCACGACACTGTGCCGCCCCACCCGGCGGCCCACGGCGAAGGCGCCGAGCATGAGCGCGGCCAGGGCCAGGGCGTTCAGGGCACCCGTGGACACGAGCCCGGCCACGGCGGTCACCGGGAGCGCTCCAGCACCATCTGCTCCACGTCGATCATGCCCGCCCGGAACCCGGCCTCGCAGTAGGCGAGGTAGAACGACCACATGCGGCGGAACGTGTCGTCGAAGCCGAGTTCGGCGACGCGCTCGGCGGCACCCTCGAAGGAGTCGCGCCACAACCGCAGGGTGTCGGCGTAGTCGGCGCCGAAGGCGAGCCGGTCGACCACCCTCAGCCGGGTCCGGTCCCGCAACTGCTGCTCGATGGCGGTGACCGAGGGGATGAGACCGCCCGGGAAGATGTACTTGTGCATCCAGGTGTAGGAGTTGCGCGACGCCCGCATCAGGCCGTGCTCCATCGTGATGCTCTGCAGACCGACCCGCCCGCCCGGGCGCACCAGGCGGTCGAGCCCGGCGAAGTAGACCGGCCAGTAGCGCTCGCCGACCGCCTCGACCATCTCCACGCTCACCACGGCGTCGTAGCTGCCCTCGACGTCGCGGTAGTCGCGCAGCTCCACCTGGACCCGGTCCCCCAGTCCGGCCGCCGCGACGCGCTCGCGCGCCAGGTCGCGCTGTTCCGACGACAGCGTGACCGTGGTGACCCGGGCGCCGCGGCGCGCGGCGCGCACGGCGAGTTCGCCCCAGCCGGTGCCGATCTCCAGGAGTTCGGTGCCGTCGGTGACGCCGGCGCCGTCCAGCAGGCGGTCGATCTTGCGCCGCTGGGCCCGGGCCAGTGTGGCGGGGTCGCGCTCCTCACCGTCCTCGAACAACGCGCTGGAGTAGGTCATGGTCGGGTCGAGGAAGGTCGCGAAGAGGTCGTTGGACAGGTCGTAGTGGTGGCTGATGTGCCGGCGCGCGCCGCTGCGGGTGTTGCGTTCCAGGGCGGGCCTGCGGGGCAGTGTCACGTGCCGCAGGGGACGCAGGGGCCGCGGTACCAGCTCCTCGTACCCCTGCGCGAGGACGGTGAGGAGGCGGACGAGCTCCGGTGAGTCCCACTCCCCCGCCATGTAGGACTCACCGAAGCCGATGAGCCCGCCGGCCGCCAGCCGCCGGTGGAAGGCGTCGGGGTCGCGCAGGCACAGCACCGGCGGGTCGGCGGCGGCGGGCTCTCCCGGGCCCGTGTGCAGTCGGACTCCGGCGCGCGCGGCGGCGTGCCCGGCCAGGGCGCGCGCCACGGGGGTACGCGGCCCGCGGGCCGGGATCCGGGCGACGTCGGGCCAGCGCCGGGCGTCGACGTCGGGGGTCCGGCGCCGGTCGGTCGTGTCCTGGGTCGTGTTCATCGCGTTTCGTCCGTTCGTTCTCTTCGTCCACGGTCGTGGGCCCGCGGTGGGTGGACCGGCAGGCCGCGCAGGTAGAGCCCGATCCCCTGGCGGCGGATGCGCAGCGCGCCGACCAGTGGGGCGAGGGGGTGCCGCAGGGCCAGCCGCAGCAGCGCCCCGGGGGTGGCCGGGCGGTGTACGCCCCGCACCGAGGCCACGAAGGGCGGTCGGCCGGTGCGGTGCAGGGCGACGGTCAGGGCGACGCGGTCCCCGGGTGCCGGGAGGCTGAGCCGGTAGCGGCCCTCGACCCGGTTGAACGGGGACACGTGGAACTCCTTGTCGGCCTCGGCCCGGCCCCGCTCGTCGACCTCCAGCAGGTAGCGGTGCCGCCCGCCGTAGGTGTTGTGGACCTCGGCCACGACACGGACCAGGTGTCCGCCGCGGTCGTGGCACCAGTACACGGTGAGCGGGTTGAACACGTGGCCGAGCACCCGGGCGTGGGCGAGCATCAGCACGCGGCCGCCGGCGAGGTCGATCCCGTGCCCGGCGAGGTAGGCGTCGATGTCGGCCCGGGTGGACCGGGCCGCGCCGTCGCCGTGGTCGGCCGCGTGGAACCCGCCCAGGAGCCGGAGGGGCCAGGGCGGGCGCGGCAGGGCGTCCAGGTCGACCAGCCAGTAGTAGGTGCGGTAGGCGAAGGCGTGCCGCACGGGTTCGGCGCGGACGTGGCGCACGGTGGACTCGTAGAGCGCCGGGACGCCGGGGTCGCTCACCAGCGCACCCCCAGGCTCGCCGCCGCGACGACCCCCGACCGGCACCCGTCCTCGTGGAAGCCCCACCCGTGGTGTGCCCCGGCGAAGGCCACGACGCCGTCGTTGAGCTCGACGAGCCGCCGCTGGGCCGCGACGGAGGCGGGCGTGTAGACGGGGTGGGCGTAGTCCATGGCGGCCACGACCCTGTCGGAGCCCACGGTGCCCTGGTCGTTGAGGGTCACCACGTACTGCTCGGCGCCGGGCAGGTGCTGCAGGCGGTTCATGTGGTAGCTGACCCGGACCGGCGCGTCGTCGGGCTCGCACGAGGACAGCCGGTGGTTCCAGCTCGCCCACGTGGCGCGGTCCCGGGGCAGGACGGAGGTGTCGGTGTGCAGCAGGGTGCGGTTGCGCGCGTAGCCGAAGGCCCCGAGGACCTCCTTCTCGACCGGGGTGGGCGACTCCAGCAGGTCCAGGGCCTGGTCGGCGTGGGTGGCCACCACGGCCGCGTCGAACTCCAGCTCCTCGGAGCCGGCCCGCAGCCGCACTCCGTGGGCCGTCCGCGCGAGACCGCTGACGGGCGTGCCGGTGCGCACCGAGGCCAGACGCGCGGCCACGCGGTCCACGTACACGTGCGAACCGCCCACCACCGTCCGCCACGAGGGCGATCCCCACACGGAGAGCATGCCGTGGTGGCGCAGGAAGGCGAACAGGTAACGGGCCGGGTAGTCCAGCGCCGTCCCCGGCGGGCACGACCACACCGCGGACACCAGCGGCAGCAGGAAGTGCGCGACGAAGTGCGGCCCGAAGCGGTAGTGGCGGGCGAAGTCGCCCAGGGTCGGCTCGCGGGCCGGCGAGGGCGGACCGGAGTCGAGCACGCGCCGGGCAGCGCGGTGGAAGCGCGGCACCTCCGCCAGCATGCGCAGGTAGGCGGCGCTGCGCCGGGACCGGTTCGGCAGCAGGGCGGGCAGGCCCCGCGCCCCCGCGTACTCCAGGCCGCACCCGTCGCAGCGCACCGACATGCTCATCTCGGTGGAGCGCGTCGGTACCCGCAACTCCTCGAACAACCGCAGTAGATGGGGATAGGTGCGGCGGTTGTGCACGATGAAGCCGCTGTCGACGGACAGCTCCGCGCCACCCGCGGTTCCCAGGCGGTGGGTGTGCGCGTGCCCGCCGAGGCGGCTGTCCGCTTCCAGGAGGGTGACGTCGGCGTGCCGGCTCAGGATGTGGGCAGCGGTCAGCCCGGAGATCCCGGAGCCGACGACGGCGATCCTGCGGCGGGGGACGGTATGGCCCGTGACCATGGGTTCCTTTACTCGTTCGCTGATCGGACACGGGTGATTCGTCGCGGAACGACAGGGCGGATTGCCCCGGATATGTCACGGATCGATCACGAAATGTGGGGCGATCCATACCCGCCGGGTCCTGGACTCCGAGGCCGGACGGGACCACCCTGGGGAGCATGCGACTGCGCCTGTCACGACCCTTCAGCCGTGCCGACCGCTACCTCTACGACAGGGTGACGGCGATCGGTCCGCCCGTGCTGGACCCGGTCACCCCCCGCTTCGTCCAGGCCACCGACCACATGGCGCCGTGGCTGCTGGTCTCGGCCACGCTCGCGGCCACCGGCGGGCCCCGCCTGCGCCGCACCGCGCTGCGGGCGATCGCCTCCGCCGGCGCCGCCAACGCCGCCTCCTTCGTGGTCAAGAACCTGGTCACCCGTTCGCGTCCGGACAGCTCCCGGGTCCCGGTCGCCCGTCGCCCCTACCGCGCCTACGGCAACTCCTCCTTCCCCTCGGGGCACACCGCCGCCGCGGTGGCCTTCGCCGGGGGGATCGCCGCCGACGCCCCGCGCCCGCTGTCCGCCGTGGTCTGGGCCATCGCCGGCGCCGTGGCGCTGTCCCGGGTGCACAGCGGCGTCCACTACCCCGGCGACGTGGCCGGGGGCCTGGCCATCGGCTCCGCCGCGGCCCTGCTGTCGCGGGTCGTCCTTCCCGCCCGCCCGGAACTGGTCTCGGGCGCGCGCACCACCTTCGAGGGCACGGCCGGCACCGAACCCGAGGGCGCCGACGTGACCGTGGTGGTCAACCCGCGCTCCGCCGGGACGGGGATCGGGGCGCCGAGCTTCGGTGACACCGCGGACCGTGTGACACGGTCGCTGCCGAAGGCGCGGATCGTGCCGCTGACCCCGGACGACGACATGGCGGCGGTGATGGACGAGGCGGCCCGCAACAGCCGGGTCCTGGCGGTCTCGGGAGGCGACGGGACGGCCAACGCCGGGGCCCGCGCCGCTCTGGACCACGACCGGCCACTGCTCGTCCTGCCGACCGGCACCCTGAACAACTTCGCCCGCACCCTCGGCCTGACCTCGGTGGAGACCGCCCTGCGGGCCTACGCGACCGGCCACCTGGCCAGGGTCGACGTGGGCGAGGCCGACGGCCGGGTCTTCCTCAACACCGCGACGTTCGGCTCGCACCCGCGCCTGGTCCGGCGCCGCGACCGCTGGGCGCCCAGGATCGGCAAGTGGCCGGCGTTCGGCCTGGCCCTGTGGCGCGACCTGAGGAACGTCGAACCCACCCCGACCCGCATCGACGGCCGTCCGACCCGCGTGTGGTGGGCCTTCGTGGGCAACTGCCGGTACCGCACGCACGGTCGCTTCCCGGCGATGCGCGAGCGGCTCGACGACGGGCGGCTCGACGTGCGGGTGCTGGGGGCGGCGCGGCGCTCGCCCCGGTGGCGCGCCCTCACCGACATCCTGCTCGACCGCCCCCGGGGCGGGGACGGCTACTCCACCTGGCTCACCACGGGGCTCACGCTCGCCCTTCCGCCCGACCACCGGCAGATCTCCGTGGACGGCGAGGTGTGGGAGTGCGGGGACACGGTGCGGTTCACCAAGCGGCCCGCCGCTCTGCGCGTCATCGTCGCCGCCGACTCCGCCTGAGGACGGCGCCGACACCGGCAGGTGACCCTCGATCGCCTGGCCGACCCGGGCGAACGCGTCCCGGGAGGTCATCCCGGCGGCCGGGGCCCGTCTCCGGTCTCCACACGCGGCTCCCGACGGTTCGGCGGCGGTCGGAGCCCACCACGGGTGGAACGCAGCGGGCCCGGATCAGGGGCGGATCCACCGGTGCAGCAGCGTTCCCCCGCCCTCCAGCAGAAGGCGCGGCACCAGTTCCTGGTCCACGGCCGCGCCGGCGGTGATCCGCTGCTCCGCCCCCGCGGCCAGCACGGGCACGACGGTCAGGCACAGCTCGTCGAGCACGCCCTCGGCGGCCACGTCCCGCAGGAGCCGCGGACCGCCCTCGCACAGGATCCGGGACAGCCCCCGCGCGTGCAGCGCGTCCACCGCAGCGACCAGGTCGACCTCCGTCTCGCCCAGCACCAGCACCCGTTCGGGGCCCAGTACCGAACGCGCCCGCTCCAGCGCCGGTTCGCCCGCCTCCTGGCAGGTCACCAGCCACACCTGTCCCCGGTCGGGATCCTCGGCCGCCAGCAGCGGCGGCACGTGCGCGGTGCGGGTGACCACCGCCAGCGCCGGGTGCGGGGCACGCCCCTGCGCCTCGGCGCTCCGGCGCCGCGCACCGGTGCGCGGCGTGGGGCGGCGGTAGCCCTCGGCACGCGCCGTCCCGGCGCCCACCAGGACCACGTCGGCCAGATCCCGCAGCAGCGTGAACACGACCAGGTCGGCCTCGGTGTTGATGGTCCCGGTCCGGCCGTCGTTGCCCGCGGCGGCACCGTCCAGCGTGGAGACCATGTTCGCCCGCACCCACGGCCGCGCGCTCGTGTCGGGGTAGGCGTAGAGGGCCTCCAGGACGGCGTCGTCGACGGGGTCGCCGGGCTCGGCCGCTCCGGGCGCGACCTCGTTCATCAGCAGGCGCACGACCACACCGCCACCGTGTACATGACCCCGAACGGGTCGTCGGCGTAGAGCACCTCGGACCGGTAGGACGCGCCGTCCTCCACCACCGCGGACGCCATCACCTGCAGGGCGGCGCGTCCGGCCACCAGCAGTTCCGCGGCCAGGCCGGGCTCCAGACCCAGCAGCGCCGACGGGTCGGCCTCGGCCAGGGCCCGGCACACGCGCTCGTCGAAGGCGAAGGCGCGCTCGTCCAGGTGACCGGGCGCCCTGACGCCCCGGCGGGCGCTGCCGTCGCCCATCACCAGCAGCCCCACACGCTCCGGGCGGCGGGCGATCGCGCGCGCCGCCTCCGCCACCTGCCCGGGGTCGGCGTCGAAGGCCACCGCGTACATCTCGACGGGGACCGGACCGCCGACCGCGTCGAGCAGCCGGCCCGCCACGCCCAGGCTCAGCGGCAGCGCGTCCTCCGCCGGCCGCGCCCCCGTGGCACCGAAGGCCCCGGCCGGCGCCGCCCCCGGCGCGTGCCGGCCACCGGTGTCGGCCCCTCCCACGACCACGACCACCTCGGGGGCGAGCGCGACCAGGGACGCCAGCGCCGCCTCGCAGGCCTTGCGCAGGTCCGCGGCGACGTCCTGCCCACCGGTGAGCTCACGCAGCAGCAGCGGCGGATGCGGGCAGACAGCGGTTCCGACGATCATCGAGCCTCCTCCAGGACGTCTCGCGCGCGCACGTCCTACGCCAAGCCTCTCACTGCCCGCGAGGGAGGCCGTACACCCCTGATCGTGGCGACCATGTCCAGGACCTGGCGGGTCTCCACGACCTCGTGGACCCGGTAGACCCGCGCCCCGTGCCAGGCGCACACCGCGGTCGCCGCCAGTGTGCCGGTCAGCCGCTCGCCCACGGGCAGGTCGAGGGTCTCGCCGACGAAGTCCTTGTTGGACAGCGACACCAGCACCGGCCACCCGGTCGCCGTCATCTCGTCGAGCCTGCGCGTCAGCTCCAACGAGTGCCAGGTGTTCTTGCCGAAGTCGTGGGCGGGGTCGATCAGCACCGACTCCGCGGGCGCCCCCAGCGCCACCGCGCGTTCGGCCAGGGCCACGGTGGAGTCGATCGCCTCGCGCACCACGTCGTCGTAGTGCAGCCGGTGCGGCCGGGTACGCGGGGTCACCCCGCCGGTGTGCGTGCACACCAGCCCGGCACCGAACTCCGCGGCCACCTCGGCCAGCTCCGGGTCGTACCCGCCCCAGGCGTCGTTGAGCAGGTCGGCGCCCGCCTCGCACACCGCCCGGCCCACCGAGGCACGCCAGGTGTCCACGCTGATGACCAGGTCGGGGAACTCCTGCCGGACCCCCGCCACGAAGTCGACGATCCGGCGCTTCTCCTCGTCCGCGCCGATCTCCTCGCCCGGGGCCGCCTTGATGCCGCCGATGTCGACGATGTCCGCCCCCTGGGCCACGACGCGGCGCACGCGCTCGAACGCGGGCCCGTCGTCCCAGGTCGCCCCCCGGTCGTAGAAGGAGTCCGGGGTCCGGTTGACGATCGCCATCACCAGCGCCGCGTCCGGGGCGTACTCCCGGCCCCGCAGTCTCAGCACGAATCGGCCACCTCTCCCTGGTGCCACTCCGGTGCGGGCGCCACCCGCGCCGCGGGGCCCCGCTCGACCACACTCACCGTACGTGTCGTCGTCCGTCCGCCCGTGCCGAACTGGCGCACCTCGACCGCCTCGCGCCCCTGACCGACTCCGGCCCGGCGGTCGGCCACGGCCAACAGCTCGGTGGCCATCATCCCCAGCCCGCGCAGGCTCTGGTGCCGGTGGGCGCGCCGCCCCATGTCCACCTGGGCGATCGCGTCGGTCCCCCGCCTGAGGTAGGTGTCGACCAGCACGGCCAGCTCCACCCCGTAGCCCGTGGGCACCGGCAGGTCCCGCAGGAGCTCGCGGCGCACCGCCCACTCCCCCGACAGCGGCTGGACCACGCCCGCCAGCTCCGGCCAGCGCAGCGCGATGGTGGGACGGGCCACCAGCTCGGTGACCCGGCCGCCCTCGTTGGTGCCGGCGCCGCCGTGGTCCAGGACCCGGTCGTAGAAGGCCTTGACCAGGCCCACCCCCGGCTCGGACAGCAAGGGGCCCAGCAGACCCGACACGAAGTGGGTGTCCCACTCCACCAGGTCGGCGTCCATGAACGCCACGACGTCGCCGGAGGTGACGAAGAGCGACTTCCACATGGCCTCGCCCTTGCCCCGGTGGTGGCCCAGGTCGGGGCGCACGTCCACGACGCGGTGCACCCGCGCCCCGGCCGCGCCGGCCAGCGCGCCGGTGTCGTCGGTGGAGTCGGAGTCCATGACGACCAGTTCGTCGACCAGGGGGACGTCCTCCACCAGGGCCGCGCGCACCCGGGCGACGATGCCGCCGACGGTCGCCGCCTCGTTCTTGGCCGGGATCACCAGGCTGACGGTCGTCCCGCTGCGCCGCTTGAGTTCCGCCAGCCCCTCGAGCGTCCAGTCCGACCACCGGTAGGTCCGACGCCCGAACCATTCGTTGTCCACAGTGCCTCCCCAGCCGAAACACTAGGGCACACTACGCGTCGCCATCACCGGTGAGGTGGCGCAGGCCTGACAGGGTCAGGAAGTCCGTGTGCGTCCCGGCGGTCGTGCAGGCGAAGGCGCCCGCCACCGCTCCGGCCCGCGCGCACTCCAGGGGCGGCGCGCCCTCCAGGCGGGCGTGCAGGAAGGCCGCGACGAACGAGTCGCCCGCACCGTTGGTGTCCACGACCGGTGCCCCGGGGTCGGCGGCGGGCACGTGGACGGGCTCGGCCCAGCCGCGTTCGAGCACGTGGCAGCCCTCGGCGCCGTCGGTGGCCACGACCAGCCCCGCCCGGCCCCGCTCCAGTACGCCGCGCATCACCTCGCCCACCCGTCCGTGGATCGCGGCGGCGCTGAGGAAGACCAGGTCCGAGCGCAGGGCGTAGGGCAGGTGGTGTTCCTCGCGGCCGTCCCAGTCGTGCAGGTCGGTGGAGCTGGGCACCCCCAGCCGCTCCAGGTCGTCGTAGACGTCCCGGTTGTGGCCCATGATCGACATGTGCACGTGGCGGGCACGCTCGACGAAGGGCAGGTAGAACTCGCGGGGCAGCCGCAGGTCTGCGGGGTGGCGGCCGTCGAAGTAGGAGAACCTGCGGCCCTGGGCGTCGACCAGGTTCACGCCCCGGGGCGTGCCGTGCGGCGAGACGACGTGGCTGAAGTCGAGCCCGCGCTCGGCGTAGGCCTCCAGGACCATGCGGCCCTGGACGTCGTCGCCCAGGAAGTCCACGAACTTGGTCGCCAGTCCCAGGGCGTGGCAGCCCAGCGCCACGCCGTTGCCGGTATGGCCCACGTAGTCCAGGACCGGCGGCACGAACACCGAGTCGCCCTCGGGCGGGGCCAGGGTGTCGACCCGCACGACGGTGTCGACACCCGTGCCCGCGATGACGAGGACGTCGTAGTGGTCGCTTCCGGTACCGCTGGAGTTGGCTGGCACTGTGCCTCCGGCTCAGATGGACGGGTCGGCCGCCAGCCTGCCACACCGGTCCGACGCCCGTTCGACCAGCCAGTCGAACAGGGCCGGGTCGCGGCCCATCTCCGGGTGCCACTGCACGCCGATCACGTCGCCGTTGTCGGCGTACTCCAGCGCCTCGACCGTGCCGTCCTCGGCCCAGGCCGTGGCGACCACGCCCTCACCGAGGACGTCCACGGCCTGGTGGTGGTAGGAGGGCGCGTCCAGGCGCGTGCGGCCCAGGACCGCCGCGGTGCGCGTGCCCCGCGCGACCGTGACGGGATGGCCGTCGAACACCCCCGTCCTGAGGCGGTGCCCGTCGTGCCCCACCCGGTCGGGCAGGTGCTGCACGAGCGTGCCGCCGCGGGCCACGTTGAGCAGCTGCATGCCCCGGCACACGCCCAGGACGGGGATCCCCCGCTCCAGCGCGGCCGCCAGCAGGGCGCCCTCGGCCGCGTCCCGGGCGGCCTGCACTCCGGCGGTGTGCTCCTCCTCCTCGGCGCCGTACAGGCCGGGGCCGAGGTCGCCGCCGCCCGCCAGCAGCAGCCCGTCCAGACGCGCCACCGCGTCGGCCACCCCCTCCAGCGGGGGCAGCAGGACCGGGACCGCGCCGGACGCGGCGACGGCGTCGGTGTAGGCGCCGGGCAACAGCACCGCGGGCATCTCCCACACGCCCCAGCGGGCGGGCTGGGAGTAGGCGGAGACGCCGATGATCGGTGACACGGCGGCTGTCCTCCTCACTCGGGGGTGACGTAGGCGCCGGAGATGCCCCCGTCGACCAGGAAGTTGGAACCGGTGATGAACGAGGCGTCGTCGCTGGCCAGGAACGCCACCGCGGCGGCGATCTCCTCGGCCTCGGCGAAGCGGCCCAGCGGCACGTGCACCAGGCGGCGGGCCGCCCGCTCGGGATCCTTGGCGAACAGCTCCCGCAGCAGCGGGGTGTTCACCGGTCCGGGTGAGAGGGCGTTGACCCGGATGCCCTCCCGGGCGAACTGGACGCCCAGTTCGCGGCTCAGGGCCAGGACGCCGCCCTTGCTGGCGGTGTAGGAGATCTGGGAGGTCGCCGCGCCCATCGTGGCCACGAAGGAGGCGGTGTTGACGATCGAGCCCCGCCCCTGCTCGCGCATGTGCGGCAGCGCGTACTTGCAGCACAGGTACACCGACGTCAGGTTGACCTCCTGGACGCGGCGCCAAGCGTCCAGCCCGGTGGTGAGGATCGAGTCGTCCTCGGGAGGAGAGATCCCGGCGTTGTTGAAGGCCACGTCGACGCTGCCGCAGGTGCGGCGGACGGTGGCGAACAGCTCCTCGACCTCGGCCTCGTCGGTGACGTCGGCCCGCAGGAAGCGGCCGCCCACCTCCTCGGCCACCCGCTTGCCCGCCTCCTCGTCCAGGTCCACGGCGACGACGGTCGCGCCCTCGGCGGCCAACCGCCGGGCCGTGGCGCGGCCGATGCCGCCCGCGGCTCCGGTGATGACGGCGACGCGCTGGTCGAACCGGTTCATGTGCTCTCCCTCAGGTGTCGTCGGAGACGAAGACGGTCTTGGTGTCGGTGAAGGCGTCCAGTGCGTCGGGTCCCAGCTCACGGCCGATGCCCGACTGCTTCATGCCCCCGAAGGGGGTCCAGTAGCGCACCGCCGAGTGCGAGTTGACCGACAGGTTGCCCGCCCGGACCGCGCGGGAGACCCGCAGGGCGCGGCCGACGTCGCGGGTCCACACCGATCCGGCCAGGCCGAAGTCGGAGTCGTTGGCGATGCGCACGGCGTCCTCCTCGGTGTCGAAGGGCAGCACCGAGACCACGGGACCGAAGATCTCCTCGCGGAAGGACGGCTCGTGCGGGTCGTTCGCGGCCAGGACGGTGGGCGGGAACCAGAACCCGGGGCCCTCCGGCGCGCTGCCCTGGAAGGCGACCGTCGCCCCGTCCACGTAGCCCGCGACGCGGTCGCGCTGGGCGGCGCTGATCAGCGGACCCATGTCGGTGGCCGGATCACGCGGATCGCCGACGGCCACGGCCGCCACGGCCGGGCGCAGCAGCTCCATGAAGCGCTCGTGGACCGAGCGCTGGACCAGCAGCCGTGACCGGGCGCAGCAGTCCTGGCCCGCGTTGTCGAAGACCCCGCCGGGAGCGGCCGCGGCGGCCTGCTCCAGGTCGGCGTCGGCGAAGACGATGTTGGCGCTCTTGCCGCCCAGCTCCAGGGTCAGGCGCTTGAGCCGGTCGGCGGAGGCCGCCATGATGGAGCGCCCCACGCGGGTGGAGCCGGTGAAGGCGATCTTGGCGACGTCGGGGTGGCGCACCAGGCGCTCCCCGGCCACGGTCCCGGCGCCCGGCAGCACCTGCAGGACGCCGTCGGGCAGCCCGGCCTCGCGGGCCAGCTCACCGATGCGCAGGGCGGTCAGCGGCGTGAGCTCGGCGGGTTTGACGACCACGGTGTTGCCGGCGGCCAGCGCAGGGGCGGCGCCCCAGGCCAGCACGGGCATGGGGAAGTTCCACGGGACGATGACGCCGACGACGCCGAGCGGCTCGGCGAAGGTGACGCTCCACCCGCCGGGGACGGGGATCTGCCGTCCGGCGGCGCGCTCGGGCGCGCCCGCGTAGTACTGGAAGACGTCGCGGGCGTTGCCGGCCTCCCATCGGGCCTGACCGAGGGGGTGTCCGGCGTTGCGCACCTCCAGCCGGGCGAGTTCCTCGCCGTGCTCGTCCAGGGCGGCGGCGACGGCGCGCAGCAGCCGCGCGCGCTCGCCGGGCGCGGTGTCCCGCCAGGCCGGGAAGGCCGCGGCGGCGCGGGCGACCGCCTCGTCGGTCTCCTCGGCCGACGCCAGGCCGACGGTGGCGATGACCTCCTCCGTGGCCGGGTCGATCACCTCGTGCTCGGTCCCCAATGCATCCCCCTCGTGTTCGTCGCTGCGCCGCGGGCGCCGCGCGTCGGTCGGGCCGCGCGCGGGCGCGGCCCGGTGGTCACATCCGCTCGAAGCCGCGGACCATCTCCCAGTCGGTGACGGCGGCGTCGAAGGCGGCCAGCTCCACCCGGGCGTTGTGGGCGTAGTGCTCGACGACGTCCTCGCCGAAGGCCGTGCGCGCCAACTCGCTGTTCTCCCACAGCTCCAGGGCCTCGCGCAGGCTCGTGGGCACGGTCGCCAGCCCGGAGGCGTAGGCGTTGCCGGTGAGAGGGGCGGGCGGCTCGACGGCCTTGTCCACGCCGTGCAGTCCGGCGGCGATGAGGGCGGCGGTGGCCAGGTAGGGGTTGACGTCGCCGCCGGGGACGCGGTTCTCCACCCTCAGGGAGGGGCCGTGGCCGACCAGGCGCAGCGCGCACGTGCGGTTGTCGTGGCCCCAGGCGACGGCGGTGGGGGCGAAGCTGCCCGGGACGTAGCGCTTGTAGGAGTTGATGTTGGGGGCCAGCAGCAGCGTGAACTCGCGCAGCGCGGCGAGCTGTCCGCCCAGGAAGTGGCGGCCCACCGTGGACATGCCCTGCCCCTCGGCCATGACGGGGGCGCCGTCGTCGTCGCGCAGGGACAGGTGGATGTGGCAGGAGTTGCCCTCGCGGTCGTTGGGCTTGGCCATGAAGGTCAGGGCCATGCCCTCCTGCGCGGCGATCTCCTTGGCGCCGTTCTTGTAGACGCTGTGCTGGTCGCAGGTGGTGACGGCCTCGGCGTAGCGGAAGGTGATCTCGTGCTGGCCCAGGTTGCACTCGCCCTTGGCGCCCTCCACGTACAGCCCGGCTCCGGTCATCTCGTTGCGGACGCGGCGCAGGAGGGGTTCGACGCGGGCGCCGCCCAGCACCGAGTAGTCGACGTTGTACTGGTTGGCGGGGGTCAGGTCGCGGTAGCCGCGGTTCCAGGCCTGTTCGTAGCTGTCGCGGTAGACCACGAACTCCAGTTCGGTGCCGACCAGTGCGTGCCAGCCGCGTTCGGCGAGGTTCTCGCGCTGGCGGTTGAGGATCTGCCGGGGCGAGGCGGCCACGGGAGTGCCGTCGTGCCAGGTGAGGTCGGCCGTGACCATGGCGGCGCCCTCGGCCCAGGGAGTGCGGCGCAGCGTGGACATGTCGGGGACCATCGCGAAGTCGCCGTAGCCGGTCTCCCAGGACGACATCGCGTATCCGTCGACGGTGTTCATGTCCACGTCCACGGCCAGCAGGTAGTTGCAGCCCTCGGTGCCGTGGGCGAGGACCTCCTCCAGGAAGAAGCGGGTGGAGAGGCGTTTGCCCTGGAGCCGGCCCTGCATGTCGGTGAAGGCCACCAGGACGGTGTCGAGGGTGCCCTCGGCCGCTTCGCGGCGCAGCTCGTCCAGGGACAGTGGGGGACCGCCGTGCTCGTTCACCTGGGACTCCTTGTCCGCGTCGGGACCGGCCACCGACGCATTTGGTTTGGTCTCAGACCATTCACCGGTCATGCAACCAGCGGGGTCCCCGCATGTCAATAGCGCATTACGCCCCTTGACAGCGTGGACCCGACCGGAAGAACATCTCCGGTATTCCAAAAGGACTGGCGATGAACCAATAGGCGCCATCGTTGGTCCTGCAAGGCACACGGGCAACCGAACCGAGGGAGCGCCCATGTCCGACACCAACGACCGCCCGGTCCACATCCAGGGGGCCGAATACGCCTCCGCCGGGGACGACTACCTGCGACGGCGCCAGCTCAGGCGCGGCGCCGCCGGCTGGGTGCTGCTCGCCGGGCTGGGCGTCGCCTACGTCATCTCCGGCGACTTCGCGGGCTGGAACTTCGGCCTGGCCGAGGGCGGCTGGGGCGGCCTGCTCATCGCCACCGTCCTCATGGGCGCCATGTACCTGTGCATGGTGCTGGGCCTGGCCGAACTGGCCTCCACCCTGCCCACCGCCGGCGCGGGCTACGGCTTCGCCCGCCGGGCCCTGGGCCCGCTGGGCGGCTTCGCGACCGGCACGGCGATCCTCATCGAGTACGCGATCGCCCCGGCGGCCATCGCGGTCTTCATCGGCGGCTACGTCGAGGCACTGGGGCTGTTCGGGCTCACCAACGCCTGGCCGGTGTACCTCGTCTGCTACGCCGTGTTCGTCGGTATCCACCTGTGGGGGGTGGGTGAGGCCCTGCGGGTGATGTTCGTGATCACCGGCGTGGCCCTGGTGGCGCTGGTGGCGTTCGCGATCGGGATGATCCCGCGCTTCGACCCGGCCAACCTGTTCGACATCGAGCCGACCTCGGCGCTGGGCGCGAGCGCGTTCCTGCCCTACGGGTTCGCCGGGATCCTGGGCGCCTTCGTCTTCGGCATCTGGTTCTTCCTCGCGGTCGAGGGCGTGCCGCTGGCGGCCGAGGAGGCGCGCGAGCCGCGCAAGGACATGCCGCGCGGCATCATCGCGGCGATGTGCGTGCTGATGGTGACCGCCACCGCCATGCTCGTGCTGGCCCCCGGCGGCGCCGGGGCCGCGGCCCTGGCCGGCTCCACCAACCCGCTGCCCGAGGCGCTGCGGGAGGCCTACGGCGGCGACACCGTACTGGCGGACCTGGTCAACTACGTCGGCCTGGCCGGACTGGTGGCCTCGTTCTTCTCCATCATCTACGCCTACTCCCGCCAGCTGTTCGCCCTCTCCCGGGCCGGCTACCTCCCGCGCTGGCTCTCGGTGACCGGCAAGCGCCGCACCCCCTACATGGCCCTCATCGTGCCCGGAACGCTCGGGTTCGTCCTGGCGGTCACGGTGGCCGACGGCGACCGGCTGATCAACATCGCCGTGTTCGGCGCCGCCGTCTCCTACGTCCTCATGATGCTGTCGCACATCGTGCTGCGCCGCCGCGAGCCGGACCTGGAGCGCCCCTACCGCACCCCCGGCGGCGCGGTCACCACGGGCGCCGCACTCGTCCTGGCGGTGTGCGCCCTGGCCGCCACGTTCTTCGTGGACATGGTCGGGGCGGCCGTCACCGCGGCGATCCTGCTGGCGTTCCTGGCCTACTTCTGGTTCTACTCCCGCCACCGGCTGGTGGCCAACGCCCCGGAGGAGGAGTTCGCGCTCATCGAGGAGGCCGACTCCGAGCTCAAGTGAGCCGGAGCCGGCCCGCCCCCTCCCCGGCACGGGCCGGGGAGGGGACGCCGGCCCTGCGCCGACCCGCCCCGACACGCGGGGCGGGAGGGCGCCCCACCGGACAGGCCCTAACCTGAGGGAGGCAAGAGCGTCACCGAACGTGGAGGGCACAGGTGGTCAGGACCAACGCCGAGCCCGACGCCGACGCCGGACCGGCCGCCGAGGCCGTGTTCCGCCCCGTCCGGGCGGGCAACGCCTTCGAGGAGACCGTCGAGCGGCTCCTGTCTGCGATCAAGCTGGGCGTGGTCGCCCACGGCGACCGCTTCCCCGCCGAACGCGAGCTCGCCGGCCGCCTGGGCGTCAGCCGCATCACCCTGCGCGAGGCCATCCGCGCGCTGCAGGAGGAGGGCTACGTCGAGTCCCGGCGCGGACGGCTGGGCGGCACCTTCGTCACCTACGTGCGTCCCCGCCCCAGCCGGGCCGAGGCCCGGCGCGTCCTCAAGGACATGCACGTCGACCTCGACGACCTGCTCGCCTTCCGCCGGGTGCTGGAGACCGGCGCGGCGGTACTGCTGGCCGAGACCGGCCTGACCCCCGACCAGGACCGCCTGCTCACCGAACGGCTGGCGCGGGTCGACGGCGCCGACGTCGACGACTACCGCCGCACCGACACCGTCTTCCACCTCACCATCGCCGAACTCACCGGCTCGCCCTCGCTGTCCTCGTCCCTGACCGAGGTGCGCATGCGCGTCAACGACCTGCTCGACGCCATGCCCATGCTCGTCAAGAACCTCGAGCACAGCAGCGCCCAGCACCGCGCCATCGTCGACTCGATCCGCTCCGGCGACCCCGAGGCCGCCCGACTCGCCGTACGCGAACACCTGGAGGGCAGCGAGGCCCTGCTGCGCGGCTTCCTCACCTGAGCTCTCCCCCGGGAGCGGGTGCGCCCCGCGGTGGGTCACACGGTCTCTCCGAGCTCCTGCCGGGCCCGCCGGCCGACGGCGGCCCGGAGGGGTTCGGCCGCCACCGTCGCCGCCACGCGCTCCCCGAAGTACTCGATCTCCACCGCGGTACCGGGGACCGCCACCGCGGCCGGCAGCCACGCGTAGGCGATGTTGCGGCCCACGCTGTGGCCGCGCCCGGCACTGGTGACGTAGCCGACCGCCCGGCCGTCGGCGCGCACGGGCTCCGCCCCCATCACGACCTGCTCGGTGTCGTCACTCAGCAGCCGGGCCAGACGCCGGTCGACCGTGTCGTGCGAGCGCCCGCGCAGTGCCTCACGGCCGTGGAAGTAGCCCTTGTCGACGCGCACCGCCGCGCCCAGCCCAGCCTCGTAGGGGTCGTGCTCGCTGGTCATGTCGACACCCCACACGCGGTGGCCGTGCTCCAGGCGCAGGCTGTCCAGGGCACCGTGCCCGGCCGCCACCAGGCCGTGCCCGGCTCCGGCCTCGACCAGCGTGTCCCACAGCAGCCGCCCCAGGTCGGCGCTGGTGTGCAGTTCCCAGCCGGGCTCGCCCACGGGCGACCGGCGCAGGGCGGTGACCGGGACGCCGCCGACGTAGAGGTCGGCCGCGGACACCTCCGACCGGCCTGGGCCGCGACCGTCCGACCCGGTCAGCGACCGTAACAGGGCCGGGGCGCGCGGACCCCACAGCCCCAGGCAGCAGCTGCCGGGCGTGGTCTCGCGCAGCTGCACGGTCTCGGCCCGGGACAGGTGGCCCCGCAGCCACATCAGGCCGCCCCTCCCGCTCACACCGACGTGGAAGCGCTCCTCCCCCAGCCTGGCCACCGTCAGGTCGCCCCGCATCCCGCCGTCCTCGTCGAGCATGAGTGTGCGTACCACCGTCCCCGTGGCGACGTCGAGCCGGTTGGTGGTCATGGTCTGCAGGAAGTCCAGCGCGTCGGGCCCGGTGACCTCGGCGCGGGTGCGGCCGCTGAGGTCGAACAGGCCCACGCCCTCACGGGTGGCCAGCGCCTCGGCGCCCACGATCGGCGACCAGTGCCGGGCCGCCCACGCGTTGCGCCCGGGGATCCGCGCGACCTGCGGCAGGTCCGCGTTGGACCCGTACCAGCGCGGCACCTCCCACCCGCCCTCCTCCGAGAAGTGGGCCCCCAGCTCGGCCTGGCGTTCGTGGACGGGGCCGCAACGCAGCGGCCGGGGCGGCCCGGACGGTTCCAGCGGGTGGGCGATGTCGCAGACGGCGGAGAACACGGCGGTGCCGCGCCGGCGCACGTAGTCGGGCGAGCGCTGGAGCCGGTCGAACCGGGTGATCTCGCACTCGCGCAGGTCCAGCGAGGGACGGCCGTCGACCAGCCACTCGGCGACGGCGCGCGCCGCACCGGCCGACTGCGGGGTCCCGACCGCCTCGGCGACCCAGAACCCGCCCAGGTCGGGGTGCTCGCCCAGCAGCGGGTTGCCGTCGGGCGTGAACGGGATCAGGCCGTTGACGCCTCGGTCGGCCCCGGCCCCGGACAGGCAGGGCAGCAGCGCCGAGGCGGCCGCCCAGGTCGGGGCGAAGTCCTCGGGGGTGAAGGCCGGTTCGGCGGGCCCGCCGATCTCGTCCGCTCGCCCGGGCGCGCACCGGTGCCGGTAGCCGTCGATACCGAGGCGGTCCGCGTGCCCCTGGACGCAGAACCCGGCCTCGGGGTCGCGCAGCAGGGGCAGGCCCGCCCCCGCGCCGTCGGCGCCCCGGAGCGCGTCGAGCGGGGTCGTCCACACGTACTGGTGGACGGTCGGCACCAGGGGGATGTCCAGGTCGACCATGGCACCCGGCGGCGCACCCCCCAGGCCCGCGCAGGAGACCACGACGTCGGCCCGGAAGGATCCGTGTTCGGTGGTCACGGCCCTGACGCGGCCCGCCCACCTCTCGATGCCGGTGACGCGGTGGTGGGCCAGGAAGCGGGCGCCCCGCCCCATCGCCCTGCGGGCCTGGGCCTCGGTGGCACGGACGGGGACGGCCAGGCCGTCGCCGGGGACGTGGAAGCCGCCGAGCACGGCACCCGGGTCGACCAGGGGGTGCAGTGCGGCGCATTCGTCGGGTGTGGCCAGTGAGCTGTCGATCCCCCAGGAGGTGGCCCAGCCGTGGCGGCGCTTGAGGTCCGCCCAGCGCTGGGGCGTGGTGGCCACCTCCAGCCCGCCGAGGGCGCGGAAGCACCGTTGGCCGTCGAGGGTGAGGGAGGCGTACTTGTCGGCGGTGTAGGCGGCGAAGCGGGTCAGGGTCCGACTGGCGACGGTCTGGAACACCGGTCCGGGCGCGTGCGGGTCCGACCCTCCGGTCGCGAAGAGCGGACCCTGCGCGAGCACGGTGACGTCGGTCCAACCGCGGGAGGCGAGTTCGTCGGCGAGCGCGCAGCCGACGAGGTCCGCGCCGATGATGACCACTCGGGGCTGTCTGACCATGGACGTTCCTCCCGGGGGGTCGAGAAGGCACACTAGTTGCGCATGGTGCATCTCTTCGCGAAATACGCAACGTCTTGGGGTCAATCTGAGGCGCCCGCTCCGGGGCTGTCAAGGGCCCCGTGCCGACTTCTTCGGCGCGCCCGCCACCCGCCGCACACGCGCCGAACCGAGCGGGCGGAGCCCGGAGACCGGACCCCGCCCGCTGACCTGGACACCCCCTGGGCACCCCTCATCGTTCGACGTAGCCGAGCCGGGCCGACAACTCCCGCGCGGCCTCGCTCAGTTCCCGGGTGATCTGGCGCACACGCCGCCGTGAGAGTCGGAAGGAGGGGCCCGAGGCGCTGATCGCCGCGAGGACGGCCCCGTCCGCGCCGCGCACGGGCACGGCCACGGCGTGCAGGCCGGGCTCCAGCTCCTCGAAACAGGTGGCGTACTCGTCCTCGACGATGCTCTGGACCAGGGCGCGCAGCTCCTCGGCGTCGGTGACCGTGTTCGCGGTGAAGGAGTGCAGTTCGCCGGCCAGGATGTCCTCGCGCGGCCCCTCGGGCATCGCGGCCAGCAGGACCTTGCCGCTGGAGGTGGCGTGCAGGGGCGTGCGCTGGCCCGCCCAGTTCTGCGCGGCGATGGCCGAGGTGCCGCGGGCCTGGCAGACGTTCATCGCGCTGCGCCCGTCCAGGACCGCGATGTTGACGGTCTCGCCGAGCTGTTCGGCCAGCGACTCGCACAGCGGCGCACCGAGCCGGGCCACGTCGACCTGCCCGACCACGGCCCCCGCGAAGCGCAGCATGGCCACGCCGAGGGTGAATCGGCCCCGCTCGCCGTCCTGCTCGACGAGGTTCCTGGCCTGGAGGGTGTAGACGAGCCGGGAGGCGGTGGACTTGTGCACGCCCAGATCGGCGGCGATCTCGGTGATGCCGGCCTCGCCCCGGCGCAGCAGGAGTTCGAGTACGGCGATGGCGCGGTCCACCGACTGGACGACCATCGAGTCCTTCGTGGAGTTTCTCATAGAGAAACATTAATCGCTAAACGCAACAAATCGGAAGATGCCCCCGCCCACACCCCGTTCCGGGGCACGCCGACCCGGTGGCCGCCGGCACCGCCGCCCGCCGATCACTCGACGGTGACGACGACCTCCATACCCCGCGCCCGGTGGTCGCCGATCGAGCAGTAGAACGTGTACTCGCCCGGCTCCAGGGACACCGCCCCCTGCGCGCTCTCCCCCGGAGCCGTCACCGGAATCACCTGTTCGTCACCGAGCTCCTCCACGACCAGGTCGTGCTGGACCGTGCCGACGTTCTCGAACTCGACCTCGATCGTCCCGGCGGGCAGGGACGTCGGGATGCCGTCGAAGGTGTACTCGTCGGCGGCGACGCTCAACGGCTCGGCGGCCGAGGTGTCACCCGGTTCCACGGTGTCGACGGGCGGCTGCATCTCCTCGGTCGCCTCGGCCGTCGCCTCCGGCGACGGCTCCTCCGGTCCGGCCTCACCGCCCGCGCAGGACGACAGGCCGAGAGCTGCGGCCACCACCAGGAGCACCAGGGCAGGACGAGACATGGGTACGGTCTCCTTCGACGAACGAGAGCGGATCCCCGGGCCGGTCGCCCCGGGAGCGGACGGATGGCAGGCCGCCCGACCCAGGTCTACCGACAAGGCGCCGCTGCCCGCCGGACCGCCACGCCGTCGGCCCCGCACCGCCCCGGACTCACTCCACCGTCACCGTGGTCTCCATGCCCTGCTCCCGGTGGTCGCCCAGCGAGCAGTAGAAGGTGTACTCACCCCCACCCTCACCACCGTGGCGGAGAACGTGTCGCGAGGCGAGCTCAACAAGCTGCTCAGCCAGCTCCCCTCCGGCTACGCGACCCTGTTCGGCCACCCGGAGCTGAGCGGCTGGCCCCGGGCCCACACCGGTGGTCCGCGCGCGGATCACCGGCGGGCCGTACCGCGCCCGGGCCCGGAGGGTCACTGCCCGTCCGCGCCGAACGTGAGCAGGAACCACTCGGCGGCGGTGTCGGAGACCTCCTCCATCGCTCCGCGCTCCTCGAACAGGTGCGTGGCGTGCGGAACGACATGGATCCGGGTGGGCGCCGAGAGCCGGTCGGCGGCCTCCTGGTTCAACTGCAGGACCTCCGGGTCCGCGCCGCCGACGATGAGCAGCGTCGGCGCCTTCACCAGCTGCAGCGCCTCGGTCCCGGCCAGGTCCGGGCGGCCCCCGCGCGAGACGACCCCGCGGACCCGGTCCGGGCGCTCCGCGGCGCTGCGCAGCGCCGCCGCGGCCCCCGTACTCGCGCCGAACAGCCCGACCGGCAGATCCGCGGTCCCCTCCCTCGTGGCCAACCAGTCCACCGCGCCGGTCAGCCGGCGGGTGAGCAGACCGATGTCGAAGCGCTTCTCCGCGGTGAGCTCGTCGGCACGGCCCTCGGCGGGGGTGAGCAGGTCGAAGAGCAGCGTGGCCATCCCCCGCCGGTGCAGCTCCTCCGCCACGGCCATGTTGCGCGGGCTGTGCCGCGAACTCCCGCTGCCGTGCGCGAAGACCACGATCCCCGACACACCGGGATACGTCGCCAGGTACCCCCCGACCTCCACGCCCGCGGTCGCCACGGTCACGTCCTGCATGGTCATGGTGCCCTCCCCTCGTCAGGACCTCTGAAGGATCCGACGCACCTCCACATCGTCGACCTGGGGGAACCTCTCGTACCAGAGGCTCACGGCCCGGAAGTCGGGCGGCGTGGACAGGCACACCACCCGGTCGCACAACTCCTCCAGCGCCGCCACCGCGTCCGGCGCCCCCACGGGCACCGCCAGGACGACCGAGGCGGCGGCCGCGCGTTCGCGCACCTCGGTGACGGCGGCCCGGGCGCTCATGCCCGTGGCCAGGCCGTCATCGACCACGATGACGTCACGGCCCTCGATCTCCGGCTCCGGCGCGCCCCCGCGGTAGGCCGCCACCCGCCGCCGCGCCTCGGCCTGCGCGTTGGCCACCCGGTCCGCCAGATCGCCCTCGGTGATCCCCAGCGCGACCAGCGCACCCTTGTCGAACAGGGGCGGCCCCTCGGCCGTGGTGGCGCCGATCGCCGCCTCCGGGTTGCCGGGAGCGCCGATCTTGCGGACCACGATCACGTCCAGCGGCGCTCCCAGCACCTCGGCGACGTGTTCGGCCACGGGCAGCCCGCCGCGTGGCAGCGCCAGCACCAGCGGTCGCTCCGGCTCCAGCGCGGCCACCGCTCCGGCCAGCCGCTCACCGGCCTGTCTGCGGTCTCGGAACACCGTCCTCACCCCATTCGCCGTCGGCGCACGACGACCGGCGCGGGCCGGGCCGTGCCGTACCGCCCCGTCAGGACGGATCAGTGTCGTGCACGAGCCCTCACCAACGCGCTACCCGAACCTCACCCGCGCACACCTGACCTCCGGGACGCGCCCCCGCCCCGGCCCCGTCTGTCACGGGCACCGGGCAGCATGCTCCCCATGAGCGAACACCGGCACCACGCCATCGACTACATCGAGATCGCGGCCACCGACCTGGAGCGGGCCAAGCGCTTCTACGCCGACGCCTTCGGCTGGCGCTTCACCGACTACGGCCCCGAGTACGCGGGGATCCAGAGCCCGACCGGCGCCCCGGAGGCGGGCGGACTCACCACGTTCGGCGAGGTCCGCGCCGGGGGCCCGTTCGTCCTGCTGTACTCGACCGACCTGGACCGGTCCGTCGAGGCCGTACGCGCCGCCGGCGGCGAGGTGGTCGACGGACCCTACGGGTTCCCCGGCGGCCGCCGCTTCCACTTCACCGACCCCAGCGGCAACGAGCTGGGCGTGTGGTCTCCCGCCTGAACGCGGGGCGGCCCGACCGGTTCCGCCTTCGGGATCCGGTCGGGCCGCCACACGTGCGCGGGTGCGCCCCCTACGGCGCGGGCGCGCCGGGTGCCGGAACGGCACCGGGGTCGAGCAGGCCCTCCTCGGCCAGCTCCGACCACAGCGCGGTCGGCACCGGACGCGCCGCCAGCGCGGCGTTGCGCCGGACCTGGTCGGCCGAGCGCATGCCCAGGACCACACTGGCCACGGCCGGATGGGCCCCGGTGAAGGCGATCGCGGCCTGGGGCAGGCTCACCCCGTGGCGGCGGGCGGTCGCCGCGATGCGCAGGGCCCGCCCGCGCAGGGCGTCGGGGGCGGGGCGGTAGTCGTAGGTGGCCTCCTCGGGCGGGTGGTCGTGGGCCAGGAGCCCGCTGTTGAACACGCCCCCGGCCAGGACGGCGACGCCGCGCTCCGCACAGGTGTCGAGCAGGGCGTTCGCGGACTGTTCGAGCAGGGTGTGCCGCCCGGCCAGCAGAACGGCGTCGACGTCGGTCTCGGTGGCGAAGCGCTCCAGCATGGCGGCCTGGTTCATGCCCGCGCCGATCGCGCCCACCACCCCCTGGGAGCGCAGGTCGTGCAGGGCCGGATAGGCCTCTTCCAGGGCCTGGCGCCCGTGGTCGTCGGGGTCGTGGATGAGCACCAGGTCGACGCGGTCCAGCCCCAGGCGCTCCAGGCTGCCCTCCAGTGAGCGCCGTACACCGTCCGCGCTGAAGTCCCAGCGCCGGGTGTGCGTGGCGGGGACGTCGAATCCCTGGTCGTCGCGCTCATGGGCACGCTCGGGGGTGGGTTCGAGGATCCGGCCGACCTTGGTGGACAGGGTGTAGCCGTCGCGCGGCAGGTCGGCCAGGGCGCGGCCCAGGCGGCGCTCCGACAGGCCGAGCCCGTAGTGCGGCGCCGTGTCGAACAGGCGCACACCCGCCTCCCACGCCGCGCGGACCGCCTCGGACGCGGTGTCGTCGTCCACCGCCCGGAAGAGGTTGCCCAGCGGCGCGCCGCCGAAGCCGAGTGCGGTGAAGCGCACGGGCGAGCGGCCCGGAGTCGTGGCCGTCATGGCAGCTCCCAGACCAGGGGGATACCGCCGTCGTGGCCGGAGTAGTCGTCCTCGACCTCCAGGAGTTCGGCCATGCGCGCCTGCCAGGGCACGTTCTCGGGGTGGTCGCGCAGGGCGCGGCGCATGGCCTGGTAGTCCTCGACGTCGACGACGTGGAAGAGGTCGCGGCCGTCCCGCCAGATCCGCCAGCCGTGCACTCCGGCCCGCCGGATCGCGGTTTCCAGTCCAGGCGGGATGGTCGCGTGGACCCGGTCGTAGTCGGCCTCCCGTCCGGGTTTGAGTCGGGTGTGCAGGGCGACGCGTTCCATCGGCTGTCCCTTCGGCGGTGCGGCGGTGTGCGGGGGTTCTGGGTCGGATCCTGGAGCGCGGGTGCCCGTCGCCTCATCGCCGGGCCGGGCGCAGCCCGTGCATGCCGCCGTCCACGGCCAGAGCGGTTCCGGTCGTGGCCCCCGAGGAGGGCGCGGCCAGGTAGGCGACGGCCTGGGCGACCTCGTCGGCGCTGACGAGGCGGCCGGTGGGCTGGCGTGCCTCCAGGGCCGCGCGCTCGGCCTCGGGGTCGTCCGCGGCGTCGAGCAGGCGCCCGACCCAGGGCGTGTCCACGGTTCCGGGGTTGACGCAGGTGACGCGGATGCCCTCAGCGACGTGGTCGGCCGCCATGGCCAGGGTCAGTGAGGCGATCGCGCCCTTGCTCGCCGAGTAGAGCGCGCGTCGGGGCAGCCCGGCGGTCGCGGCGATGCTGCACGTGTTGACGACGGCCGCGCCGCGCCCGCGCCCGGCCTCGCGCAGGTGGGGCAGCGCGGCCCGCACCGTGCGCACGGTTCCCAGGACGTTGATGTCCAGGACCCGGTGCCACTCGGCGTCGTCGTTGTCGGCGACCGTGCCCTGGGCGCCGATACCGGCGTTGTTCACCAGCACGTCCAGCCCGCCCAAGTGGGCGACGGCGGCGGTGACCGCGGAGAGGACCGAAGCGTCGTCGCCCACGTCGCCGTGCACGCCGAACCGGCGTCCGTGCCCCTCCCCGTCCTCGGCCCTGACCCCGCCGGGCGGAACCGTCAGATCGAGCCCGACGACCGTGGCGCCGCGCTCGGCGAGCAGGCGCGCGGTGGCCAGGCCGATTCCCGAGGACGCGCCCGTGACGAGGGCGCGTACGTCCGTGAAGTCCGTCATGGCCGCTCCTTGCCGAGGTCGTCGTCGCGCCAGGCGTCGCCGTGGGGGAAGGCGTACCGGTGCAGGGACTCGTCCCGCATCCGCGTACTCATCCCCGGCGCCGAGGGCGCCAGGTACCGTCCCGCCTCGATCCGGACGGGGTCGGTGAAGTGCTCGTGGAGGTGGTCGACGTACTCGATCGACCGGCCCCGCAGATCACCGCTGACGGCGACGTAGTCGAACATCGCCAGGTGCTGCACCGCCTCGCACAGGCCCACGCCGCCCGCGTGCGGGCACACGGGGACGCCGAACTTCGCCGCGAGCAGGAGGATGGCGACGTTCTCGGCGACACCGCCCACCCGGCAGGCGTCGAGTTGGAGCACGTCGATCGCCCCGGCCTGGAGCAGCTGCTTGAACACCACCCGGTTCTGTACGTGCTCGCCGGTGGCCACCGGGACGGGGCTGATCCCCGCACGGATGGCGGCGTGGCCGAGGATGTCGTCGGGCGAGGTGGGCTCCTCGATCCAGTACGGGTCGAACGGGGCCAGCTCCCGCATCCAGGCCACGGCCTGGTCGACGTCCCAGCGCTGGTTGGCGTCCACCGCGATGCGGAAGTCCGGCCCCAGCGCCTGGCGGGCCAGGCGCATGCGGCGCACGTCGTCGTCGAGATCGCCGCCGACCTTGAGCTTGATCTGGTCGAAGCCCTCGGCCGCCGCCTCCTCGGACAGGCGCACCAGGCGCTCGTCGGAGTAGCCCAGCCAGCCGGGGGTGGTGGTGTAGGCGGGGTAGCCCTCGCGCAGCAGTTCCTCGGTCCGTCGGGCACGGCCGGGCTCGGCCGCGCGCAGGATCTCCACGGCCTCGTCCCGGGTCAGCGCGTCGGACAGGTAGCGCCAGTCGACGAGGTCGGCGAGGGCCTCGGGGGCCATCTCCGCCAGCAGGCGCCAGAGCGGTTTGCCGACGGCCCTGCCCGCCAGGTCGAAGGCGGCGTTGACCAGCGCCGCGACGGCCATGTGGACCACGCCCTTCTCCGGGCCCAGCCAGCGCAGCTGCGAGTCGGAGGTCAGGCGGCGGGCGAAGGCGCCCAGGTCACCGACGACCTCGGCGACCGGCAGGCCCACGACGAGGGGGACGTGGGCCTGGATCGCGGCCGCGCACACCTCGTTGCCCCGCCCGATGGTGAAGGCGAAGCCGTGCCCCTCGGGGCCGTGGTCGGTGGTCAGTACGACGTAGGCCGCGGAGTAGTCGGGGTCGGGGTTCATCGCGTCGGAGCCGTCGAGCTCCCGGGAGGTCGGGAAGCGCACGTCGTGGACGCGGACACCGGTGATGCGCGCACCGGTGCCCGGCCCTTCGGAGGCGGGGTCCGCGCTCGTGGGGAGGGGCTGCTCGGGGACCGGTCCGGCCGGGGCCCCGCCGGGCGCGGCGGAGCCGGGGCGGGCCGCGGGCTTCACGCCTGCCCCATCTTCTGGCGCTGGCGGCCGAGGCCGGTGATCTCCAGCTCCACCGTGTCGCCCTGGCGCAGGTAGGGCTGGCCCGGGCGGCCCAAGGCCACCCCGGCGGGGGTGCCGGTGTTGACGACGTCGCCGGGTTCGAGCACGGTGAACTGGCTCAGGTACCACACGAGGTGGTGGACCCCGAAGACCATGTCGCCGGTGTGGCCGTCCTGGACCAGCTCGCCGTTGACCCACAGCCGCAGCGCCAGGTCCTGCGGATCGCCGACCTCGTCGGGGGTGACCAGCCACGGCCCCAGCGGGTTGAACGTCTCGCACGACTTCCCCTTGACCCACTGGCCGCCGCGCTCCAGCTGGAACTCGCGTTCGGAGACGTCGTTGGAGACGGCGTAGCCGGCGATGACCCCGGCCGCGTCCGCCGGGGAGTCCAGGTACCGGGCGGTGCCGCCCAGGACCACGGCCAGTTCGACCTCGTAGTCGGTCTTGGTGCTGCCGCGGGGGATGAGGACCTCGTCCTCCGGTCCGACGACCGTGTTCGGCGCCTTGGTGAACACCACCGGTTCCGCGGGCGGTTCGACTCCGCTCTCGGCCGCGTGGGCGGCGTAGTTCAGCCCGATGCACACGACCTGGCCAGGGCGGGCCACCGGGGCGCCCACCCGCAGGTCCGGCGCGTCCAGGCGCTCCAGGCGTCCCGCGTCGAGGGCGTCGCGGGCCCGGTCGGGACCGGCTCCGGCGAGGAAGGCGCCGTCGATGTCGTCGGTGAGGGGGGACAGGTCGAACAGTGCTCCATCGGGGGCGAGCACGGCGGGACGTTCGGCCCGGGCCGGGCCGACGCGCAAGAACCGCACGATCACACACCTTTCACCTAGTGGTCGGACCATGTGGTCCAACGAGGCAGTCTCAGCACAAAGAAAGCCGATAATCTGGGCGTTTCTTGTCTGAGTCAGACCATATTGTCCGACCAATCTAGGTTCGGTTCACAGGAGTGTCAAGGGCTCGATCACCGGCCGGCGGCGGCACCCCGGCCGCCGGAAGCCCCCGGCCCGCCGTCGGCGTCACGGACGCGCAGCCAGGCCTCCACCTCCAACACGTGCGCGGCCGCGGCGGTGTGCGCGGCCTGCGGATCGCGCCTGTCCAGGGCCTGGTAGATGCGCTCGTGGTCGCTGTGCAGGCGCCCGAGCACCCCCTCGTCCTCGTGCCCGCGCCAGACGCGGGCGCGGAAGGTCCGCGAGGACAGCCCGTCGAGCACGGCCGCCAGGGTGGCGTTGCCCGCGGCCGCCACGATCGACCGGTGGAAGTCGCGGTCCGCGCTGACCATCTCCTCCACGGTCTGGCCCTCACCGATGCGGTCGAGGTGGCGGCGCACCTCGGCCAGCTCCTCGCCGGTGATGCGGGCGGCCGCGGTCGCGGTCGCGTGCGCCTCCAGGATCCGGCGGATCTGGAGGATCTCGACCAGGGTCTGACCACGGGAGATCTCGGCGACCACGCCGAAGGTCTCCAGCAGGTCGCTGGGGCGCAGGCCGGTGACGTAGACCCCCGCGCCGTGCCGGATCTCCAGCACCCCCATGATCGTCAGGGCCCGGATCGCCTCACGCATCGAGCTGCGCGAGAGCCCGAGGGTGGCGGCGAACTCCCGCTCGGTGGGCAGGCGTTCGCCGGGGCGCAGCTCGCCCTCGGCGATCATCGCCTTGACCTGGTCGATCGCCCGCTGGGTCACCGAGGTCCGCGCGGTGGTTCGCTCGCTGCTGGTGGACATGGGGTGGGAGCTCCTCGTCATGCGGTTTCTTGACACGGCAGAACGCGCCGAGTACAACAGATCATACCAAAGGCTAGATTTCGTGACCCAGATCACCGCAAAACCGGCACATTTTCGGCTTTTTATCGGATGATCTGACTCTCTGGTCCGACAATCTTTCTCTCTGCTTCCTCGACACCCCTTCTCCCCCAAGGAGCTCCCCCCATGCCCCCGAAGAACGCCGTGCGCTGGGGCGCGCTGGTCGCCTCGCTCGCTCTGGCCACCGGCTGCGGAACCACCGACGACCTCGGCCCCGGAGCGGCCGCCGAAGGCGAACAGGTCGGCGTCGTCCTGCCGATGCTCACCTCGCCGTTCTGGCAGTCCTACAACTCCTACGTCCCCGCGATGGCCGAGGAGCTGGACGTGGACGCCCTGCCCACCGTCAACTCCGACGGCGACGCCGCGCAGCAGACCACCGACATGGACACCCTGATCAACCAGGGGGTCGCCGGCCTGGTCGTCTCCCCGCTGGACAGCGCCGCCATCGCCACCGGGCTCGAACGGGCCGCGGACCGCGAGGTCCCCGTCGTGGCCGTCGACGTCGCCCCCGAGAGCGGCGAGGTCTTCATGGTCGTGCGAGCCGACAACCGCGGCTACGGGCTGGAGGCCTGCCGCTACCTGGGCGAGGAGATCGGCGAGGGCAAGGTCGTCCAGATCCAGGGCGACCTGGCCTCCGTCAACGGCCGCGACCGCTCCGAGGCCTTCCAGGAGTGCGTGGACGAGGAGCACCCCGGCTTGGAGGTCCTCAACATCCCGGCCGACTGGGAGGGCGACAAGGCCGCCAGCCAGCTCGACGCCCTCCTCAACGACAACCCCGACATCGAGGGCATCTACATGCAGGCGGGCGGCGTCTACCTCGCCCCCACCCTGCAGACCCTGCGGAGCAAGGGCATGCTGCACGAGGCCGGGGAGGACGGACACATCACCATCGTGTCCAACGACGGCATCCCCCAGGAGCTGCAGGCGATCCGCGACGGTGAGATCGACGCGACGCTGTCCCAGCCCGCCGACGACTACGCCCGCTACGGCCTCCACTACATCCGGGCCGCGCTGGCCGGGGAGACCTTCGAGCCCGGGCCCACCGACCACGGCAGCGAGATCGTCGAGCTCGACAACGGCCTCCTGGAGGACCAGCTCCCCACCCCGCTGGTGACCATCGACAACGTCGACGACCCCGAGCTGTGGGGCAACAGCGTCGCGGACTGACCCTTCCTATCCCGAGGACACCTCATGACCACCGCACACGACCCCCCGCCCCTGGCGGAAGCGGTCGGAGTGGGCCGCCGGTTCGGGTCCACGACCGCACTGCACGAGGTCGACCTGACCGTGCACCCCGGACGCTCGCACGCCCTGGTGGGCCGCAACGGCGCCGGCAAGTCCACCCTGGTCTCGATCCTGACCGGTCTCTCCGCGCCCGACACCGGGCACGTCCGCTTCCAGGGCGGGCCGGCACCCGCCCTGGCGGACCGGGAGGGCTGGCGCACCAAGGTGGCGTGCGTCTACCAGCGCTCGACCGCCGTCGCCCACCTGACGGTGGCCGAGAACCTCTTCGTCCACCGCCAGCCCCTCAACAGGCTCGGCCTGATCGACTGGCGGCGCATGCGCCGCACGGCCCGCGACCTCCTGGACCAGTGGGGCGTGCACGTGGACGTGGACCGCCAGGTCCGCGACCTGGGCGTGGAGGACCGCCAGCTGGTGGAGATCGCCCGCGCCCTGTCCCACGGCGCCCGGTTCGTGGTGCTGGACGAGCCCACCGCCCAGCTGGACAAGGCCGGGATCGACCGGCTCTTCACCCGCATGCGGGACCTGCAGGACAGGGGTGTGACGTTCCTGTACATCTCCCACCACCTCCAGGAGGTGTACGAGGTGTGCCAGGACGTCACCGTCCTGCGCGACGCCCGACACATCGTCACCGCGCCGGTCGCCGACCTGCCCCGGTCCGCGCTGATCGAGGCGATGACCGGAACCGCCGAGGAACTCACCGAGGGCGTGCCCGAACCCCGGGTATCCCCGACCGCGCCGCCCCGGCTGGAGGTGCTCGGCCTGAGCGGTGACGGCTTCGAGGGCGTGGACCTGACCGTGCGCTCCGGAGAGGTCGTGGGCCTGGCGGGCAGCAGCGCCAGCGGGAAGGCCGAGTTGGCCGAGACCCTGGTGGGGCTGCGCGCGGCCGCCGCCGGGACCGTCGCGGTCGACGGCACGGCGCACCCCACCGGGGACGTCCCCACCGCTCTGGCCGCGGGTATCGGATGCGTGCCCCGTGACCGCCACCACCAGGGCCTGGTGCCGGAACTGACGGTGGGCGAGAACGCCACGCTGACCATCGGCGACCGGCTCGGCCCGGCCGGGTTCGTCCGCCCCGACCGGCGGCGCGCCTTCGGCCGCCGCATGATCACCGACCTGGACATCCGGACCCAGGGGACCGACCAGTCCGTCAGCGCGCTGTCGGGCGGCAACCAGCAGAAGGTCGTCATGGCCCGGGCCCTGGCCACCCGTCCGCGCGTCCTGGTGCTCCTCAACCCGACCGCGGGAGTCGACGTGAAGTCCAAGGAGGCCCTCCTCGGCGTCATCGACTCCGTCAGGGAGGAGGGCACCGCCGTGCTCGTGGTCTCCGACGAGCTGGACGACCTGCGCCGCTGCGACCGGGTCGTCGTCCTGTTCCACGGCGAGGCCGTCGCCGAACACCCGGCCGGGTGGCGCGACGCCGACCTGGTCGCCTCGATCGAAGGAGTACACGCGTGACCATCGAGAACGTGACCCGACCACGGCACGAGGCCGCGCAGGACGCGGGCGGCGGGCGCGGATCGATCGTGCGCCGCGTCCTGGTGGAGCGGCTGCGGGAGCTGGCGCTGGTGCCCGCCCTGCTGGCCCTGCTCGTCGTGGGGTCGTTCACCAGCCCGAACTTCCTCAGCCAGGCCAACCTCATCAGCATCGTGGCGGCCTCCAGCGCGCTGGCGATGATGGTGCTGGCCGAGTCGCTCATCCTCATCACCGGCAAGTTCGACCTGTCCATCGAGTCCAACGTCGGCCTGGCGCCCGCGATCGGCGCGATGCTGGTGCTGCCCGCGGCCTCCGCCGGATTCGGCACCGAGCTGACCGCCGCGCTCGGCCTGGGCACCACGGTGGCGCTCGGTGCGATCCTGGGCCTGGTCAACGGGCTGCTCGTGGTGAAGCTGAGGCTCAACGCGTTCATCGTGACGCTGGCGATGCTCATCGTGCTGCGCGGCCTGCACGTGGGGCTGAGCGAGGGGCGCACGCTCTTCGACATGCCCGACGCGTTCTTCGCCATCACCACGACCACGTTCCTGGGCGTGCCGGCGTCGGTGTGGGTGGCACTGGTCGCCTACGCGATCGCCGGCCTCCTGCTGAAGTACCACCGCCTGGGCCGGTCGCTGTACGCGATCGGCGGCAACCCCGAAGCGGCGCGCGCCGCCGGGATCCGCGTGGAGCGCACCATCATCTGCGTGTACGCGGTCGGCGGGACGCTCGCCTCGATCGGCGGGCTCATGCTCACCGGCTACGTCGGCGCGATCAGCGCCAACCAGGGCGCCGACATGATCTTCACCGTCTTCGCCGCGGCCGTCATCGGCGGGATCAGCCTGGACGGTGGACGCGGCACCATGTTCGGCGCGCTCTCGGGCGTACTCCTGCTCGGCGTGGTGACGAACCTGCTCACGCTGGCCCAGGTGTCGTCGTTCTGGATCCAGGCGGTCCAGGGCGCGATCATCCTGTTCGCCCTGATGATCGCCCGCCTGACCACGGGCCGGGCCCAGGACTAGGGCGTGTGCGGTGGAGGCCGCCCGGGAGGGGTCTCCACCGACCGCGACCTCGGCCCCAGTGAGCCGGAAGGCCAGACGAACCAGGCGACTCCGACCGAAAGGACACCTCCGTGCGAGTGGACGCGCACCACCACCTGTGGGACACCTCCGAGCGGGAGTACCCGCGCCTGTCCGGGCCGGGGACCGAACCGCTGTGGGGCCGGTTCGACACCGGCCGGCTCGAAGCCCTCGCCCGCCGCGAGGGCTTCGGGGCGACGGTGGTCGTGGAGGCCGCCACGGACCTGCGCGAGACACGGGACCTGCTGTCGGCCTGCGCCGGGAGCACTCTGATCGCGGGTGTGGTCGGGTGGGTGGACCTGACCGACCCCGGGGTGCACGACGTCCTGGCCGAGCTGGCCGAGGGCCCGGGCGAGCTGGTGGCGGTGCGCCACCCCGCCGAGATCGAACCGGACCCCGACTGGCTCCTGCGCCCCGAGGTGCTGCGCGGGATCGCCGCCGCGGGGGCCGCCGGGCTGGCCTTCGACCTGCTGGTCACCCCCGCGCAGCTGCCCGCCGCCGAAGCCGCGGCGCGCTCCCTGCCCGAGGTCCGCTTCGTCCTCGACCACCTCGGCAAGCCGCCGATCGCCGGCGCGCCCTCGCCCGACGACTCCCCCTGGGCCGCCCGCACGGCCGCGCTCGCCCGACTGCCCCACGTGTCGGCGAAGCTGTCCGGCCTGGTCACCGAGGCCGACTGGACCCGTTGGCGGCCCGAACACCTGGCGCCGTACGTCCACCGCGCCCTCGACCTGTTCGGCCCGGACCGGTTGATGTTCGGCTCCGACTGGCCCGTGTGCACGCTCGCAGCGGACCACTCCGCCGTGGTCCGCACCGCCGAGGACCTGCTGGCGGGCCTCTCCCCCACCGAGACCGACCAGGTCATGGGCGGCACCGCCCGGCAGTGGTACCGGCTGGACTGACGGCGCGCCCACGCGGACGCGCCGGAACCGGAAGCGCACGGGGGCGGCCGCGACCGGCCAGCCGACCGGAGGAGGACGGCCCGTTCCGGCCGCGGGCCCGGGGTTCCCCCGTCAGGCCGGAGCGGGGACGCGTTCGCCGACCGGGACCGGGCCCGGCGAGGTGCCGGCCCGGAAGGGGGTGCCGCTCAGTTCCTCACGCCCGTGGGCGGCCAGCCACAGGCGGGGGTCGGGCCCGGCCGCGACCACCCGCGTCGGATTGATGGCCGTGTGGACGAAGTAGTAGTGCACACGGATGTGGTCGAAGTGCGTCGTGTCGCCGAACCCGGGTGTCTGGAACAGATCGCGGGCATAGGCCCACAGCGCCGGGTACTCCGCGAGCTTGCGCACGTTGCACTTGAAGTGGCCGTGGTAGACGGCGTCGAAGCGCACCAGGGTCGTGAAGAGCCTGATGTCGGCCATGGTGATGGCGTCACCGACGAGGTAGCGGCGCGAGGTGAGGCGTTCCTCCAGAGCGTCGAGCCTGCGGAACACTCCGGCCACCGCCCGGTCGTAGCGCTTCTGGTCGGGCGCGAACCCGGAGCGGTAGACGCCGTTGTTGAGGTCCCGGTAGATCTCCGTACCCAGGGACTCGATCTCGTCGCGCAGCGCGGAAGGGTACAGGTCGGGAGCGCCGTCCCGTACCAGGCCGCCCCATTCGGTGGCCATGTCGAGGGAGAGCCGGTCGTAGTCGTTGGAGACCAGGTGCCCGCTGGCGGTGTCGACCAGCCCCGGCACGCTGACGCCTCCGGTGTAGCCGGGATCGCGTGCGAGGTAGGCCTCGCGCAGGGCGTGGATGCCCAGGACCGGGTCCTTGCCCCCGGGGCTGCCGGTCTCCTCGGTGAACACCCAGTGGGGGTCGCCGTCGATGATCTCCTGACGGGGGTCGGTGACGGCCAGCGAGACCGCCTCCTCCAGACCCATGAGGCGGCGGACGATGACGACCCGGTGCGCCCAGGGGCAGGCCCGGTTGATGACCAGCCGGTACCGCCCGGGCTCGGCGGTCCGGTCGAACCGTCCGTCCGCGGTCACCCTGTCGGCGAACGCCGCCGGGTCCCGCGTGATCTCCTCGGTGGGGATCTGGTTGGCCCTCATCCCTGGCTCCCTCCGGTACGGCCGGCACCCGGTGCCGGCCGGGCCATGCTATCGACCCCGCCCCGCCGGACCGGGCCGACGCGGACCCGGCGGCCATCCGAGCACCGGTCCGGAAGCGCAGAAAAGGGCCCGCCGTCCGGCGGACCCTTCATGAACTGCTGTTCCTCTGTCGGGACGGCGGGATTTGAACCCACGACCCCTTGACCCCCAGTCACGCACAGCGTGGCCACCAGGGGTCATCGAAGGTCACCAACCACAAGAAACCCCAGGCCAGGGAGCAACGCCCGGCCACCAGAGGACGGGAACGGTCAAAGAGGGGCGCCCCCGGGCGCCCCTCTCCCAACCCCACCTCCACCCCCCTGATACAAGCAAGGCAATCTACTCGCCAGCGCCACGGGACTCCGGAGGCTGCTCAAGGTTTTGCTGACGCTTCTTCTGTTCAGATTTCAAACGGTGAACCTCAGCAACAAATTCCTCCAGACACTTATCCTCCCCTTCAATATGCTTATACCGGCCAACGCCAATCTCCACAGCCTCCCATTCGCTTTCAATTGCATCCGCAGTTTGCTGGAGATAGAAACTACGCTCTTTATACTTATAGTAACCCATAAATCCACTAGAAACACCAACAGCAAAGGTAATTCCCAAGACAACCCAACGGAATATCTCTACCTGCCCAGCCAACCCGGCAACACCCGTCGCAGCAAGGGATCCAACAATAACCACGCCCTGAAGAATGTTATTAAATCGGCGATACCACCGACTTTCCGAGCGCAGCTGATCGATATCAGCATAGGCGTCTTCCTTATAAGCAACTCTGCGCACTTTCGAAGGAACATCTTTATTGGCGACCGCCAACTTTCTCTCATCCCTGAGCTGAGCCAGCCTCAACTCTAGGGCCCCTTCTGTTGGGCGGCGATCATCACTGTTGATCAACCTGTTAAACCATTGCGCGACAGGGTTTCCGTAGCCAGACACACCTTCGCCACCCTGCGGAATTCCACCAGGAGTCCTTTTGAGATAGAAGGAAGCTAAGGCAAAAAGAAATGCCACGGGGATTGCAGGGAAGTACACGGCTCGCCTAACTTCATCCGAAATCAAGGGAATCCAATATATCACATATAGAAGAAGCCCAAAAATTGGCCCCATCGCCAGTGAAACATTAGACCAAACCCTTCTCCTTCGCGCAACATTCAAGCTAAGTTCCTTCTGCCTGATCTTATGATTCAGGTGGAGGATGTCATTCGCTTCGCCAACTTCACTCACAGGGAGCCCCCTATATCAAATCGCTGATCCGGTGGAGCAAGCATTATAACCTGGTCAGTCACTCGATAAATCCAACCCCTTGAAACAACCGCCATCCCACTACAAAAGTCAACCAAGCGAGCAGCTTGACGAGGGCTCATCTTACCCAGATCAATCGAAATTACTTTTCCACCACGAAACTGCATGGAGATCTCGTTCACTGCGGCTTGATACTCCCGCGGGGAATGCCTCATCACTTTCCCTAGTCGAACATCCGGTTCCTGGCCAAGCACAGCGCTGTAGGCATTCATTATCTCAGCAGATTTGAGAGAATCCTCAAGTTCCCCGGGAGAATCAAAGACAGTCTGGAGAACTTCGCTCGATTTATTTGAACTTTCTCTTTTTTGGGTTGCATAAAATGCAAAAATTGCAACCAAAAACGTCAAGGTTGTTGCCAGAACTAAAAACCAGGACGAAGCAGAACTAATCTCCAAAGAATCGGCATTCACGTGATTACTCTAGCGCATAAAGCACGCTACAGCACAACGCAATCGAGAGGGACCTTGATGAGACTTTAAAGCCTCATGTCAGGCAACCCATCGGCCAAGGCCCAACTTTCTCTGAGCAGGGAAAACGCACTCGCGAGGGTGCGCCTGCCATACGGGCTACCAGGCTGGTCCACCGTTCGACGTGTCCCTGCTCCCTGAGCACGGCGTGAGCATCGAAGAGACTTCATTGCTCGTGGGCCACGACGGCACCGACACCACCGAACGCGTCTACCGCCACCATCCCCGGCCGGTACGCCCGTCAGCGGGCCACATCGATGGACACCATCCACCACGGCGTGGGCTGACAGCCCACCGACCCCGGTTCAACTCCACCGGAGACGCAGAAACTGACCCGTCTGTCGACGAGCCTCTCCATGACCTGCTACTTCTCTGTCAGGACGGCGGGGATTTGAACCCATGACCTCCTGCCCCAGCCACAGCCACCGTGGCCACGGGAGGCTAAGGAAGGTCACCAGACAACACAAACCCGCAGGCCAGGAGACACCTCCCGGCCACCAGACGACGGGAGCGGTCAAAGAGGGGCGCCCGTGGTGGCCCTTCCCCCCAACCCCACCTCACCGAACAGCCAGATATGATTCTGTCAACTGCCAGCCAAAACCAACACCCCAGGACCATAATGGAAAATGACCCGGAGTGGATCAATCATAAATACTTCCGAACTTGCCAAATATCGGATACTCTAACAAAGTTCGCGCGCGGATCATCCACTGCGATCGAAATGGAAGACTTTCATGCCAGCGAGGGAATCTTGCAAATGATCCCATCATGGCAAAAAGATACCCTGGTCCACAAGCTTGCCAAAGCAGTAGCGGATGAGATTTTCCTGAATGACACCGATGGCCCATACGTAACGATCCACAATCCAGACGAAAGTTTTCAGCCAAAGAGATATCTTCCCGTTGATCTGGCACTACAGGGCTACGGAATCAAACACACCCCATTCGAAATCCCACCCCCAGATGGAAAAGTTGTTAGAGCTACACGAAATGTAACCAAATGGCAGGAGTCAGCAAAAGTAGCCAATGCGTGCTATGACTACTTTGTCGAAGATCTAAGGGACAGCCAAGCCTACGAAGACTTGCTATCCAGGATGGCAGACGAGGTGTTCCATGTCGTCTTCAGGGACCGCGTGACCATGCGTGGCCTCAACGCCTACTTCTCCATGAGCGTCGAAGAAATCGGCGACAATATCGAGATACAGGAGGAAGAAATTCAAGAAAGATTCACCAAGAAGGGAGCCCTGAAGAGAAAGGCGATCCCCGCATGGGCCAAAAGAGCCGTATATTTTCGCGAACACGGGCGCTGCGCATTCTGTGGCACGGATATATCTGGACTAGTGGACGCCATACCCAACGAGCAGTTTGACCATATCGTTCCACTTGCAAATCATGGACTGAACGATCTTAGCAACCTACAATTACTCTGCAGACCCTGCAATCTAAATAAATCTGATTCTCACTCAAATACTAGCGACAGGTACAGAAGGTGGTACAGATCACCTTGACAAAAGCCGAATAAACCTAGGTCAAGATGTAAGTACGGCATTCTCGTTTATTTGCTCTGCGCTTCCCATGAACCTATGGAGAGGACCTCACATGTCGGGGGAGGCGCTGGCCATGGTGAAACCTCATCTGACTTGGTCGAAGGCATGCGCAAACCCCGGCCAGTCATACGGACCACCTCAGTGAGTGAGTCACCGACCACCCGACGGACCGGGCTGTGCCTCGGCTTCTGGTTATCCGAGACAAGGAGGCTTTCCTTCTAGGGGATTCCCAGAGAAGCCCTGTCCCCTCAGGGGTCTGAGCCGTAACCTGGGATCGCGACCTGACCAGGGAAGGACGGCGCCATGCCCCTCGACGGCACTCCGGACCCGCACGAAATCGAGGTCCCCTTCGGCACACGGCTCAAGCTCAACCGCACCAGACGAGGCATGACCCGCGAGGTTCTGGGTGGCCTGGTCGGCCGGTCCGCGTCGTGGGTGAAGGCGCTGGAGAACGGGCGGTTGGGAACCCCCAAGCTACCCATCCTGCTCAGGCTTGCGGAAGCCCTGCGTATCCACGACCTCTCGGAACTGACAGGTGAGCAGTCCGTCGCGGTCGAGCTGTTCACCGGCCCAGGGCACGCTCACCTTCCCGCCGTGCGAGCGGCGATCAACGCCTTCCCCATGGTCACCTCGCGTCCCGCTCCGCCAATCGCCCACCTGCAAGCACGCCTGTCTCGGGCGTGGAGCGCACGGCACTCCGCGCCCAACCACCGTGAAGTGCTAGGCGGACTGCTTCCCGGGCTCATCGAAGACGCACAACTCGCCGTCCACCAAGCGGATGACGAACCGACACGGCGCACGGCTCAGGCAGTGCTGTCCGAGGTGTACGCACTCGCGCAGTTCTTCATCGCCTACCAGCCCGCTCAGAGCCTCCTGTGGCGTGTGTGCGAGCGAAGTGTGGTCGCTGCCCAGGAATCGGGCGACCCGCACGCGTTGGGCGTCTCCGCCTGGCTCATGGCCCAAGCTCACCGGGACGCCGGCGACTGGGATGCGGCCGACGTGGTCACCACGAACACCACACGGCAGTTGAGCGGCAACCTCGCGGACGCCACGGATGACGTTCTCGCCATCTGGGGTGCCCTGCAGTTCGAAGCCGGATACACCGCCGCACGGCGCGGTGAGACCGGCAACGCATGGCGACACTGGGACACCGCGCAACAGGTCGCTGACCGGCTCCCCGGCTCCTACTACCACCCGGTGACGTCGTTCTCCCAGGCGATCATGGGTGCCCACGCTGTCACCGTGGCCGTCGAACTTCGCAATGGCGGCGAGAGCGTACGCCAGGCCGCACGAACGGCGTCGGACGTCATTCCGTCGCGCCCGCGACGGGCACGGCACCAGATCGAAAGGGCACGCGCCTTCCACCTGGACGCCCAACCGGGCGAAGCCCTTCGCGTCCTCGCTGAGGCACACGAGGCGGCGCCGGAAACGATCAGGTACAACGGGTACGCACGTCGCATGATTCTCGAAGAGCTGGATTCTCGGCAACGGGAGCGGCGAGAGCAAGCGAACACACTGGCTGACAAGATCGGCATTCTCGCTTAGCCACCGATCGACGGCAGGGGGCACACTTTGTGCCCCCTGAGTCATGTCCGGCGACCTAGCGTCAGGCAACGAATCGACCCCCGCGACGCGGATGAGGCGTCCGGGGGCACGGCCAACGCTGACCAGGAGCGCTGACATGACGCACACTATCGCCCGTTTCTGGGCGATGCTGACACGACCATTGTCCGGTCCGCAGGGACGACACGACCGCCGCGGAACGCCCCCACCCCTCCCCCGCCGAACGCCCCGCTCAACCCATCAGCGTCAGAGTGTGGATGCGCTGACTCGGGTCTCGCGTACGCAGCACCAGCCCGGTGAGTTCGACGAACTCGCCGCTCTCACCCGCTGCTACCTGGCGATGCGGGAGGAGCGATGAGCGACACCACCACGTTCACCGCCAAGAACCGCGCGGTGCTCGAATCATGGGCACGATCCATGAACGCCAAGGTGACCCAAGTCGCCGAGGACTGGAGGTCCATCACCTTCCAGGCCGAGGCCACGGACTCCGAGGGCACCCGGGTCCGCTGCCGGTTCCGGCAGCCCATCCCCCGCATGGCCGCGCTTCGGCGTCTGGCACGCACCTACGTCGTCGGACTCGTCCACGACGTGGACAGCGCCCAGTGCCACCACGTGCGCCGAGTCATCCCCACCGGAGACACCGAGGTCGACGCCCGCCGTAGCGCGATCCTGATCGCTTCGGCCCTGGTCGAGATCCAGCGCCACCACACGTGCGGAGCGACCGTGAGCAATCTGGAGCCCTACGTCGTGGAACGCGCCGTGAACTGGAAGCCCTGACCCTGAACCGCCCCATGAGCCCCGCCGCGCGCCAGCGGCGGGGCTCACTGCTGCCCGCTCACGCCCTGCGTACGCAACGATCCCGACACGACCCCCGAGCACATGGCCGCAAAAGGCCCTCTCGATCGCAACCAGTAGATGAGAGCAACCATCGCGATGGAAGGCAGTGCCAGTGGGTGACAAGGTCGCGTACTCGATCGAAGAAGCAGCACAGGCCCTGAGTCTGGGACGGACCACGGTCAAGAGGCTCATCGCCACCGGGCAACTCCCCTCGGTCCGTGTCGGGCGTCGGCGGCTCATTCCTCGTTCGGCTCTGGAGGGCTACGTCAACCAGCTCATAGAGGACCAGGCACCGGCTTAGGCTGTACGGGACCGTTCCCGGGAAAGACGAGGAGTGGTGCCCAGGACGCCACGCAAGCCCACCAGGGCATCCCTGACCGACCGGCCCGACGTCTCGGTCTACTTCGACCGGACCAAGAAGCTCTGGCGCGCGGAGATCCGCCTCCGGCAGGACCCGCACACCGGCCGCTGCCAGGTCAAGAAGGTCAGCAGCAAGAACAAGAACACCCTCTACGACAAGCTGTCCACGGTCCTCGAAGACCTGGACCAGGGGGTCGACTCCCCCGCCCGCTACACCGTCGCCGACTGCGTCGCGGAGTTCCTGCGGGACCAGATCACGGACCTGGACCCCAACACCCAGGACAACTACACACGGCTCGCCAACACCCACATCACCCCCTACCTCGGCCGGTACCTGCTGGCAGAGCTGCGGGTGGCCGATGTGCTGGCGTGGCTGCGGGGACGCAAGCGGCATCTGTCGTCGCGGACGCTGCGCTTGATGCTCAACCTGTTGGAGCGCGCCATCCGCTACGCACAGGTACAGGAGATGGTCGCCCGCAACGTCGCGGAACTGGCCAGACTCGACCAGCGGGGCAGGCTCAAGGGCGACAAGCCCGGACGGCCCTCCAAGTCCATGACGCTGGAACAGGCGGTCTCCGTGCTCCGTGCGGCCGAGGGCACACGGTGGTACGCCTACCTGGTGCTCTCCATCGTCATCGGCGCGCGAACCGAGGAGATCCGGGCGCTGACGTGGGACCAGATCGACACCAGCGGTGACGTACCCACGATCCACGTGTGGACGTCGGTACGCGGCGACGGGGACACCAAGACCAGGCGGTCACGGCGCTCCCTGGAACTGCCCGGCATCGCCGTCAAAGCGATCAACGCCCATCGGGCGATGCAGGCCCGCGAACGTCTCACGGCGGCCGAACTCTGGCAGGACAACGATCTGGTGTTCTGCACGAGCTACGGGACCCCGCTGGACCGCCACAATGTCCTGCGGGACCTGCGCAAGATCATCAGAAAGGCAGGACTCAACGAGAACGAAGGGACCGTGCGCGAGCTGCGCCACACGTTCGTGTCCCTGCTGTCGGACCACGGCGTGAGCATCGAAGAGATCTCGCTGCTCGTGGGGCATGACGGCACCGACACGACAGAGCGCGTCTACCGGCATCAATTGCGACCGGTACGCCGGTCGGCAGCGAAGGCCATGGACGAGATCCTGCACGACGTGGGCTGACGCCCACCCGAACTCTGGCAGGACAACGATCTGGTGTTCTGCACGAGCTACGGGACCCCGCTGGACCGCCACAATGTCCTGCGGGACCTGCGCAAGATCATCAGAAAGGCAGGACTCAACGAGAACGAAGGGACCGTGCGCGAGCTGCGCCACACGTTCGTGTCCCTGCTGTCGGACCACGGCGTGAGCATCGAAGAGATCTCGCTGCTCGTGGGGCATGACGGCACCGACACGACAGAGCGCGTCTACCGGCATCAATTGCGACCGGTACGCCGGTCGGCAGCGAAGGCCATGGACGAGATCCTGCACGACGTGGGCTGACGCCCACCCGACCCCGGTTCAACCCCACTTCCACCCCACCGGAGACGCAGAAAAGGGCCCGTCTGACGACGAGCCCCTCTATGACCTGCTACTTCTCTGTCGGGACGGCGGGATTTGAACCCACGACCCCTTGACCCCCAGTCAAGTGCGCTACCAAACTGCGCTACGTCCCGGCCGCTGGGCGAGTGCCGTCTCCGGCCCCGCCAACGGGTAAAACCTTATCGCATTCCCGGAGTGGCTCGTACCGCCCGCCCGGGCCGCGGCGGGCGCCCCGCCCCGGCCCGCCTGGTCGGCGGGCCGCGCGGGGCGCCTGCTCACAGTCCCGGGGTCAGGCCACGGTGAGGACGACCTTGCCCATGGTGCGGCCGGTCTGGCTGTGCTCGTGTGCCTTGGCGGCCTCCTCCAAGGGGAAGGTCTCGCTCACGACCGGGCGCAGCTTCCCCGCCTCCACGAGGGCGGTCACCTCCTCCAGCTGGGTGTGGTCGGGCTCGATGCAGACGGTGGCACCGCGAACGCCCGCCGCGGTGGCCGCCTGGACGATCATCTCCTCGTCGAGGGGATTGGACACACCGATGTACAGCCCGTCCGGCCGGAGCACGCTCAGCGACCGCTCCAGGTAGTCACCGCCGATACCGTCGAGCACCACGTCGACGTCGCTGACCGTCTGCGCGAAGTCGACGGAGGTGTAGTCCACCAGCTCGTCGGCGCCCAGCTCCCGCAGCATCGCGTGCTTGGCGGCGCTGGCCGTGCCGATGACGTGGGCGCCCCTGGCCTTGGCGATCTGCACGGCCAGGTGGCCCACTCCGCCCGCCGCGGCGTGCACCAGGACGCGCTGGCCGGCCTCCACCCCGGCGGTGTCGACCAGCGCCTGCCACGCGGTGAGCGAGGCCAACGGCAGGGCGGAGGCGTGGACGTGGTCGAGGGCGGCGGGCTTGCGTGCGAAGCGCCGGGCCGGAGCGGCCACGTAGTCGGCGTAGGCGTCGGGCACGTCCGGGTAGTTGGGCATTCCGTAGACCTCGTCGCCGACCGAGAACCGGCTCGACCCCTGGGAGACGGCCACGACCACCCCCGAGACGTCGAATCCCTGGGAGAAGGGGGGCGTGAGCCAGTACCCGTGCTGCCGGAGCTTCCAGTCGACCGGGTTGACCCCGGCCGCGTGCACGCGGACCAGGATTCGGGTGGCGCCCAGATCGGGCACGGGGACCTGGGCGACTTCCAGGACCTCGGGTCCACCCAGTGTCTGCTGCTGAACGATACGCATCTGCTGCTCTGTCATGTCCCCGAGCCTTCCGGATAAGGTATCCGTTGTATAGAAGGCACTTAAAAGTCTGGTAGGTACCCTGTGTATACCGTCCCTGAACTGGCAGAACATGGTGGGGCCGACGCCTATCTCCGCAACTGCGCGTCCCGCAACATCCTCGACCTGCTGTCCAGCAAGTGGGTCTGCCTCGTCATCGGCGCGCTTCCGGACGAACCGATGCGCTTCGGGGCGCTGCGCCGCCGCCTCGACGGCATCACGCAGAAGATGCTCACCCGGACCCTGCGCGATCTGGAGCGCGCCGGCCTGGTGGACCGCCGGGTGTTTCCCACCACACCGCCACAGGTGGAGTACTCACTGACACCTCTCGGGCGGGACCTGGTCGTGCTCATGGAAGCCTTCCGCGCGTGGGCCGAGGACCACATGGAGGAGATCACCGAGGCACGTGAACGCTACGACGCGCGCGCGGCCGAGCCCGCGCAGGCGCTGAGCCCGCAGTAGGAGCCGGGCTGCGCCCTCCGCTGTCCCGGGCGGCCGATCACCATGGGACCTCGTGCTGAGGCCGAGGAGGTGGCCGCCGGGTCCGGCCCGGCCGCGGCGTCCCGGGCCGGTGAGGGCGTCGGCGGCCGTCGCGCCCGGTGGGGCGCGAAGGGCTTCTGGCCCGGCCAGAGCACGGGTCCTCCACACGGAGGACGGATTCCGCGGCGGACGGGATTCGTCCTCCTGTCAGTAGGACGAGATGTGCACGTGGTCGTAGTGGTTCTCCGTCACGCTGCCACGGTCGCTCATCGCCTTCCACTGGCCGGTGGTCGGCTGCCAGATCCGCTGCTCCCAGATCACGTACTTGACGCCCAGCCGGCTGGCGTTGTCGATGGCGTACTGGGCGATGGCGTTGCCCGTGGAGCGGTTGCCCGCGCTGGGGTGGGTGCCGATCGCCGCCACCATGAAGTCGCACGCCTGACCCGATCCGTGGTCGTCGGCGCTGTTGCGCAGGCACATGACCTCGTAGGGGACGCCGACGTTGAGAATGACCTCGTCGCGGATCGCGGCCATGCGCGGGGTCGCGCCGTCGAAGCCCACACCCTTGACGCTCGCCGGGATGGTGCCCGAGGTGGCCGAGGCCCCGGTCTCCGGCTCAGGGGGCACCTGCTCGGCCTTGTAGCGCTCGATGGCCTCCTCGACCTCCTCGCGCTGGTCCTCCAGGGTGTCGATCAGCTCCTCGGCCTCCGCGAGCTCCTCGGCGGCCGTCTCCGCGGCCTCCGCACGCTCGGCCTGCAGGTCCACCAGCTCGGAGATCCGGCCCGACTGGGTCCGGCCGAGCTGCTCGACCGCGGCCGCGTCCTGGAACATCTGCTCGGGAGAGGAGCTGAAGAACATCTCCAGCGCGGGGTCCAGTCCGGAGCTCTTGTACCGGCCGGCGGCGATGTGGACCACGCTGGAGCGCGAGTCGTCGAGTTGCTCCTCGACCTCCTCCAGGTCCGCCTCGGCCCGCTCCGCGCGCTCCTTGATCTCGGTGAACTGCAGGAGCTCGCCGTCGTAGGACTCCTCCAGATCCTCCGCCCGCTCGGTGAGCTCGTCGAGGTCCAGGTCGTCGAGGTCGGGTTCCGCGTGGGCCGCCGTCGGCGCGACGAGCACGGCCGCCAGCGCCAGCGCCAGGACTCTGCCGCCCGCGTGCCCGCCTCGGCGGCGCGAGGCATCGGCGGGGGACGGGACGGGGGTGCTGTTCATGCGAGCTCCATGGGTCGTACCGCGAGCGAGCCCGAGACGCGAGTAGCCACGGGGGTGGGGCGGGGCGGAGGGGGCCCGGCGCCGGCTCACGCCACTCACGGCACCAGCGTGAAGGTGCCAACGGGTCGGCGGGTGCACGGGAGACAATACGAGATCTTGCCGCAATATACCTAATGCCGGACTTGCAACCTTCGTCACCAGGCGTTCGTCGACCGACACGCGCCGTGCCGCATCGACCGCGGGCCGTCGCCTCCGACTCGCGTCCCCGTACCCCGGAACGCAGAGAGGGGCCCGTCTGACGACGAGCCCCTCCGTGACCTGCTACTTCTCTGTCGGGACGGCGGGATTTGAACCCACGACCCCTTGACCCCCAGTCAAGTGCGCTACCAAACTGCGCTACGTCCCGGCCGCTGGGCGAGTGCCGTCTCCGGCCCCGCCAACAGGTGAAACTCTACCGCACGATCCGGGGCGCTCACACCAGGAATCCCGGTGCGACCGCCCCTCCCGGCTTCGGCACGGCCGTGTCCGCGCCGCCGGCGGGGGCACCCCGCGGCCGCCCCGGTCACGTCGCGGCTCGTACCGAGTGCGCCGGAGGGCGCGCCCGCCCGGACCCGCCTCGCGACCCGGCCTCCCGGGACGAACGGCACGTGTTCCGGACCGTGCGACCCTAGCCGCCCCGGACACGGTCCGCACACGATGGTCTCGACGAGACTACGAGGAGGCGGGCACGATGATGTACTGGAACCAGACGAGCTGGATCTGGATGGCCGTCATGCCGCTGGTGTGGATCGTGGTGATCGGCCTGGTCGTGTGGCTGGTCGCACGGTTCGCGGTGAACACGGACACCCGACGTGAGGGGCCCCAGCGGACGAGCGCGTCCCGTGAGACACCGGAGGAGATCCTGGACCGCAGGTTCGCCTCCGGGGAGATCGACCTGGACACCTACACCGAGGCCCGCGACCGGCTCTCCTCCTACCGGGAACGACCATGACGGATGCCGCCCGCGCGGCGCCCCCGCGGGCACTGGACGGCCTCAGGCGCGCCCGGCGCCGTCCAGGCGCTCCAGGTGGGCGACGGCCTCCGCGATCTGGTTCTCGTTGAACACCGCGACGCCCCGCTCGGTGAGCAGGCGCGCCGTGACTCCGGCACCGGGCACCTTGCGGCCCCCGAACGTGCCGTCGTAGACCTCGTGGGATCCGCACGAGGGGCTGGACTCCTTCAGGATCGCCACGGCCACTCCGTGGGTCTGGGCGGTCGCCAGTGCGGAACGGGCTCCCGAGACGAAGTGGTCGCTCACGTCGGCCCCTTCGGGGGTGAGGATGCGGGCCCGGCCGTCGAGGACCATGTCGGCGTCGGCACCGGGTTCGATCTCGGCCGGGGGCCGCGGCACCGGCAGACCGCCCGCGATCTCCGGGCAGTGCACGACGAGCCGCCCCTCGGCCCTCCAGCGGTCGAGAGCGCCGTCCTCGACCGTCTTGGCCCGCCCGTCGTAGCGGACCCGTCGGCCCATCAGGCAAGCGCTCACGAGCACCTTGTGCATGCGTTCCCCTTCCGCCTCTCCTGTCACGCTACCCCCGTCACGACACGAGTGATGTCCACGATGTTCTCACTTATGGTGATTTACCATGTGCTGTGAGTGACAACTCCGAGGGGGCACACGTGAGCGACCACCAGAGCCATCGGACACCGACCCTGGTGACCGATCACCGGACCACGCGCAGGGCGGTCACGGCGGCCGCCATCGGCAACGCCACCGAATGGTACGACTTCGGCGTCTACAGCTACCTCGCCGTCACCATCGGCCTGGTCTTCTACCCGTCCCAGTCCCAGGGCGTGCAGCTCATCGCGACCTTCACCACCTTCGCCGCGGCCTTCCTCGTGCGCCCCCTCGGCGGCCTGTTCTTCGGTCCGCTCGGCGACCGCGTCGGCCGTCAGCGGATCCTGGCCGTCACCATGCTCCTGATGGCGGTCGGCACCTTCTCCATCGGCCTCATCCCGTCGGCCGCCACCATCGGCATCGCCGCGCCCCTCCTCCTGCTCGCCGCCCGCATGGTCCAGGGCTTCTCCACGGGCGGCGAGTACGGCGGCGCCACGACCTTCATCGCCGAGTACGCGCCCGACCGCCGCCGCGGCTTCCTCGCGTCCTGGCTGGAGTTCGGCACGGTCAGCGGTTACGTCGGCGGAGCCTCGGTCGTCACCCTCATGACCCTGCTGCTGGGATCGGACACCATGACGGACTGGGGCTGGCGGGTGCCCTTCCTGCTCGCCCTGCCGCTGGGCGCGGTCGGCCTGTACCTGCGTCTGAAGCTGGAGGAGACACCGGTCTTCTCGCAGGAGACGGAGGGCTTCGCCAAGGACGCCGAGGGGCACCGCCGCACGGGTCAGTTCAGGGAGACGATCATCGGCCAGTGGCCCGCACTGCTGCTGTGCGTCGGTCTGGTCATGGCCTTCAATGTCAACAACTACATGGTGACGGCCTACCTGCCCACCTACCTCAACGCCGAACTCGGCTACAGCTCCGCCCTGGGACTGGTCATGACACTGACCGCCATGGTGTTCATGCTCGTCGCGGTGACGTTCTTCGGGCGTCTGAGCGACCGCGTGGGACGCAGACCCGTCCTGCTGTCGGGGTGCCTGGCCTCCATCGCGCTGTCACTGCCGGCCTTCTGGCTCCTCCAGCGCGGCAGCCTGGTCGCGGTCGCCCTCGGTGTGCTCGTCCTGGCCCTGACACTGGTGCACTTCTCCGGCAGCGCCCCGGCCTCCCTGCCCGCGCTCTTCCCCACCAGGGTGCGCTACGGCGCCCTGGCCATCGGGTTCAATGTCTCCGTCGCGCTGTTCGGCGGTACGACACCGCTGATCGCCGAGTCGCTCGTCCGGTCGACCGGCAACCTGTACTCTCCGGCGTGGCTGGTCATGGCCGCGGGCGCGGTGGGCCTCGTGGTGGTGTGGCGGATGAAGGAGAGCGCGGGAGAGCCGCTCCCGGGCGCCCCGCACATCCCCGTCCCCGACCGCGACCCGGCACTGGCCGCCCGGCTGCCCTACCCGCGCAGGGACGGGGACGGGATGCCCTCCCCGCGGCCCAGCAACGTCCGCCGCCTGCCCGCGGACGGCTGACCCGGGTGCCCCCAGGTGGCGGCACCGGACGCCGGGCTCCGGACCTCCATCCGGCCCCGGGCACACGACGGGGGCGCCTCCCCCACGGGAGGCGCCCCCACGTCACGTCACCGGTCGGACCTCAGCGGCGGCCGCGCGGCTTGCGGTCCGGACGCACGCTTCCCTTCGAGGCGCGCCCCGGGGTCGCGCCCTTCTTCTCACGGATGCGCATGCTGATGTGCAGCGGCGACCCCTCGAACCCGAAGTCCTCACGCAGACGGCGCTCGATGAAGCGGCGGTAGTTCTCCTCGAGGAACCCCGTCGTGAACAGGATGAAGTGCGGCGGACGCGCACCCGCCTGCGTCGCGAACAGGATCTTGGGCTGCTTGCCGCCGCGCACCGGCGGCGGAGTGGCCGCCACCAGCTCCTTGAGCCAGTTGTTGAGCTGACCCGTCGGGATGCGCTGCTCCCACCCGGCCAGGCTCGTCTCGATCGCCGGGACCAGCTTCTCCATGTGGCGGCCGGTCTGCGCGGAGATGTTCACCCGCGGAGCCCAGGCGACCCGCGCCAACTGGCGGTCGATCTCCTTCTCCAGGTAGATCCGGCGCTCCTCGTCGAGGATGTCCCACTTGTTGAACGCCAGGACCAGGCCGCGCCCGGCCTCCACGACCTGCTCCACGACCCGGATGTCCTGCTCCGCCAGCGGCTCGCTGACGTCCATCAGGACCACGGCCACCTCGGCCCGCTCCAGCGCGGAACCGGTACGCATGGTCGCGTAGTAGTCCGCGCCCTGCAGGGCGCGGAACCGTCGGCGGATGCCGGCGGTGTCGATGAACTTCCAGGTCTTGCCACCGAGCTCGATCAGCTCGTCGACGGCGTCACGCGTGGTCCCGGCCACCGAGTCCACGACGACACGGTCCTCGCCGGCCAGCCGGTTGAGCAGGCTGGACTTGCCCACGTTGGGCCGCCCCACCAGGGCGATCCGGGACGGGCCGTCCTCGGCCTCGTCGTCGGTCGAACCCTCGGGGGTCTCGGGGAAGGCGGAGACGACGGCGTCGAGCATGTCGCCCGTGCCGCGCCCGTGCAGGGCGCTGATGGCGAAGGGCTGCCCCATACCGAGGTTCCACAGGTCGAGGGCGTCCGACTCCTGCATCTGGCCGTCGACCTTGTTGGCGGCGAGCACGACCGGGCGCTTGGTCGACCGCAGGACGCGGGTCACGGCCGCGTCGGCGTCGGTGATGCCCACGGTCGCGTCGACCACGAACAGGACCACGTCGGCGGTCTGCGCGGCGTACTCGGCCTGGCGGGCGACCATCGAGGCGAGACCGGTCACACTGGTCTCCCAGCCGCCGGTGTCCACGAGAGTGAACTTCGCGTTCTGCCACTCGGCGTCGTAGGCGACGCGGTCCCGGGTCACGCCCGGCACGTCCTCCACCACGGCCTCACGGCGGCCGATGATGCGGTTGACGAGACTGGACTTGCCCACGTTGGGCCGCCCGACCACGGCCACGACGGGCAGGGCCGGCGCGACGCCGTCCTGCTCCTCGTCGAAGCCCACGTCGGACATGTCGAAGTCACTCATGTACTGCTCTCCCGGTACGTAGGTTCCCGCGCGCCCAGGATGCGTGCCGCGGGAACGTGCATGGTCGGTGTCCGCGCTCTGAGGCGCGGACGCGCCGCACGGATGCCGACGGCACCCGTGTACTGGCCACGGGGAAGAACCCCCGCGGATGTTCGTCTGTTCCCCGTGAGGGGTGGAGACGGGTTGATGTGACCGGTCTGACCGGCACGGCTCCGCGTCGGGGACCGACGAACCACGCCCGTCCCCGGGCTCCCGGTTCCGGGACGTGGTCCCGGTCCGGACACCGCCACGGCGTGTGTGGCGGATGGCTAGGCCTGACGGACCTCGCCGACCTCGTCCGCCAGCTTCACGACCAGACCGATGACCTCGTCCAGGCTCAGCCCGGTCGTGTCGAGCTCGGTGGCGTCGGCGGTCTGGGTCAGCGGCGAGTGCGCCCGGCTGGAGTCCAGCTTGTCACGCCGCGCCAAATCGGCCTGCGTGGCGGCGACGTCGCTGGTGCGGACCTCCTTGCTGCGCCGCATCGCACGGGCCTCCGCGCTCGCGGTCAGGAACAGCTTGACCGGCGCCTCCGGCGCGACCACGGTCGTGATGTCACGGCCCTCGACCACGATGCCCGCGCTCTCGCGCCGGGCCGCGTCGATGACCTCGCGCTGGGTGCGCACCAGCAGCGCACGCGCCTCCGGCACGGCCGAGACGGCGCTGACACTGCCGGTGACGTCCTTGCCGCGGATCTCGGCGGCCACGTCGCGGCCGTCGACGCTCACGGTGGGCGCGGAGGGGTCGGTGCCCATCTCGATGACGGGCCGCTCGACGAGCGCGGCCACCGCGGCGGCGTCGTTGACGTCCACCCCGTGGTCGAGCATCCACCAGGTCAGGGCCCGGTACATCGCCCCGGTGTCCAGGTAGCGCAGGTCCCGCGCCCGGGCGACGCCCTTGGCCGTGCTCGACTTGCCCGACCCGGAGGGACCGTCGATCGCGATGACGATGCCCTGGTTGCCGTCCTGCACGCTCACTGCCGCTGTCTCCCCGCTACCGATACCGCCTGCCGACGCACCAGCTTACCCCTGGCGGCGTCCGCCCCGAACCCCGTGCTCTCAGGCCCCGGTGTGCACCGACCAGCCGTCGTCGGCCAGCGCTCGGGCGAGCGGGTCCACTGCGGCGGGCAGCACGTACAACTGGGCCACGCCCAACGGCAGGCCCGGGGTGTGCTCGATACGGACGTCCTCGATGTTGACCCCGGCGTCGGCCGCCACGGCGAACATGCGCCCCAGCACACCGGGCTCGTCGGGGATGACGACCGGGAGCACGGTGTAGTCGGGCAGCTTGACCCCGCCGTGCTTGCCGGGCAGGCGCTCCTGACCGGAGCGGCCCCGGGCGAGGAGGTCGCGTACCGGCTCCAGGGCGTCGTCCCCGCCCCCGCCGCCGGACCCCGCCAGGGCCCGCAGCGCGTCGGCCGTCGCGGCCAGGTCGGCGGCCATCCCGTGCAGGACGTCGGCCACCGGGACGGCGTTGTGCGTGAGGATCTCGGTCCACATGGCCGGATCCCCGCCGGCGACGCGCGTCACGTCGCGCACGCCCTGCCCGGCGAGGGTGAGCGCGGTGTCGTCGCCCGACAGCAGCCGGGCGGCCACCGCGGAGGAGGCCACGTGCGGAGCGTGCGAGACCAGTGCGACCGCGCGGTCGTGCGCCTCCGCCTCCAGCACGAGCGGGTCCGCGCCGCACATCCTCGCCAGCTCGGCGACGGCGGCGACGGTCTCGGGGCCCGCCTTGCCGGTCGGGCACAGGGCCCACGAACGCCCGAGGAACAGGTCCGCCCGGGCCGCTCCCGGCCCGTGCTTCTCCCGGCCGCCCATGGGGTGGCCGGGCACGAACGTGGCCATGTCGCAGCCGAGCCGCTCGGCCTCGGCGAGCACGCTCGCCTTCACACTGGCCACGTCGGTGTACACGTGCGCGAGACCGCGGTCCTGGGCACCGCGCAGGACCGCGGGGATCACCGCGGGCGGCGCGGCGATGACCGCGATGTCGACGGGGCGGGCCTGCGCCGACTCGTCCAGGGCCCGGCCGGCCCCGAGGTCGCTGGCCAGGCGCACCGACGCCGCGTCCGGGTCCGACAACAGCACGTCGACCCCCCGGGCGCGCAGCGCGAGCGCGATCGACGTACCGATGAGCCCGGTCCCGACCACCGCGACCCGGCTCACGGAGGGCCGGTGGTCCGCGACCTCGTCGGCGCCCTTGCTGTTACCCACTGCTCTCCCGCTCTCCGACGTGCGTGTGTCCTCCCAGCGTATGGCCTCACCGGGGAGAACGGCCTCCGTGCTACTGCGCGATGTCCAACCGCAGGGCCTGCGCGCCGCGCAGGTAGACGTGCTGGACCTCCGACCGCGGCCGGTCGGTCTCCACGTGGGCCATCAGGCGCACCACGCGCGGCAGGGCGTGCGGGACGTCGATCTCGCTCGCGCACATGAGGGGCACGTCCGCGAATCCGAGCTTGCGCGCGGCCAGTGCCGGGAACTCGGAGGTCAGATCAGGGGTGGCCGTGAAGAGCACGCTGATCACGTCGTCGGTGACGAGCTCGTTGCGGCGCATCACCTCGGAGACCAGTTCGGCCGTGGCCTCCAACACCTGCTCGCGTTCGTCCGCGTCGACCTGCACCGCACCGCGGATGGCCCGTACCGCCACGTTCGATCCCGCCTCATCCTTGCTCCGTCCGGCCGTGCCCCGGATAAGGGAACGGCGGCCACCACCACGGAGGGAGTCCGCGCGGTGACCGCCGTCAACTGTATCTACAGGCCGGCGGCCGCGTAGAGTTCGCCCACCTCGCGCGAGGTCAGCGCCCGCATGGTGCCCTGCTGGAGGGCGTTCAGGTCGATGGGTCCGACCTGGGTGCGGGCGAGGTCGGCGACCGGGTGGCCGACGGCCTCCATCAGGCGGCGCACGATGTGCTTGCGCCCCTCGTGCAGGCGGATCTCCACCATGGCCTTGGGCGCGTCGTTGTCGACGACGCGGAACGAGTCGACCTCGACCGGTCCGTCGTCGAGCTCGACGCCCTTGTTGACCTCGCGGACCACGCGCTGGGGAACCGGGCCCGGGACCATGGCCACGTAGGTCTTGACGACCTTGTAGCGCGGGTGGGTCAGGCGGTTGGCCAGCTCACCGTCGTTGGTCAGCAGGATCAGGCCCTCGGTCTCGGTGTCGAGACGACCGACGTGGAAGATGCGCTCCTCGGTCTGGCCGGTGTAGTCGGCCAGCGTCGGGCGGCCCTCCGGGTCCCACATGGTGCTGACCACTCCGCGCGGCTTGTTGAGCGCGAAGTAGAGCTTGTCCGGGGCGGTGACGACACGCATGCCGTCGACACGGATCTCCGAGGCCTCGGGGTCGACGCGGGCGCCGAAGCGCCGGACGACCTGTCCGTCCACGGAGACGCGGCCGGCGGCGATCATCTCCTCGCTGGCGCGGCGGCTGGCCACACCGGCGGCGGCGAGGGCCTTCTGGAGGCGGATGCCGCCCTGGACGTCGCTGTAGGAGTCGCGGTCCTCGCCGAGGTGGTCCTCGTCCTTGGGGTTGTAGTCGGCGCGCAGCGCGCTGAGGCGCTCACGGGCCGCCTTGGACAGCTGGCTCTCCTTCGTGACACCGGCCGCGGGGGCGGCGTCACGCTTGCGGGGCCGGTCGTCCGGACGGCGGTCGTCCCGCCGGTCGCGGTCACGGTCTCCCCCGAAGGAACGGCGGTCGCCGCCCTGGTCACGGGAGCCCTTGTAGCCGCCCCGGTCGTCACGACCCTGGTAGCCACCGCGGCCACGGTCGTCACGCTGATCGCGCGGACCCTTGAAGCCACCGCGGTCGCGGTCGTCACGGTTCTGGTAACCACCGCCACGGCGGTCATCACGACCCTGGTAACCGCCACGGCGGTCGTCACGACCCTGGTAACCGCCACGGCGGTCATCACGACCCTGGTAACCGCCACGGCCGCGGTCGCCGCCCTGGTCACGCGAACCCTTGAAGCCACCGCGGTCGTCCCGCCGGTCACGGTCGCCGGTGAAGGAACGACGGTCATCACGCTGATCGCGCGAGCCCCTGTAGCCGCCCCGGTCATCGCGACCCTGGTAGCCACCGCGGCCACGGTCGTCACGCTGATCGCGCGGACCCTTGAAGCCACCGCGGTCGCGGTCGTCACGGTTCTGGTAACCACCGCCACGGCGGTCATCGCGACCCTGGTAACCGCCACGGCCACGGTCGCCGCCCTGGTCACGCGAACCCCTGTAACCGCCACGGTCACGGTCGCCCGCGAAGGAACGGCGGTCATCGCCCTGCTCGCGGGAGCCCCGGTAGCCGCCGCGGTCGTCCCTCCGGTCGCGGCCACGGTCGCCGCCGAAGGAACGGCGGTCATCGCCCTGCTCGCGGGAGCCCCGGTAGCCGCCGCGGTCGTCCCTCCGGTCGCGGCCACGGTCGCCGCCGAAGGAACGGCGGTCACCGCCCTGGTCACGCGAACCCTGGTAACCGCCACGGCCACGGTCGTCGCGCTGGTCCCGCGCGCCCCGGTCACGGCCGCGGTCACGGTCATCACGACCCTGGAACCCGCCACCGCGACGGTCGTCCCGCCGGTCGCGGTCACGGTCTCCGCCGAAGGAACGGCGGTCGTCTCGGTTGCGGGGGCCCCGGTCGCCGCGGAATCCGCCGCGCGACCGGTCGTCGCCCCTCTCGCCGCGGCCGCCCTGGCCGCCGCGCTTGTCGTAGTCGCCGCGCTCACCGCGCGGGGCGTCGTCCCGCGCACCGCGGGAACTGTCGTTAGGTGTGCTCACCGGTGTCGTCTAGACCTTCGATGTCGTCGGGGAGGAACGGCGCCAGATCAGGCAGCTCGTCGAGGCCTCGCAGGCCCAACCGTTCCAGGAAATAGGAGGTGGTCCGATACAGCAGCGCACCGGATTCGGAATCGTGTCCGGCCTCTTCGATCAGGCCCCTCAGTACGAGGGTACGCATAACCCCGTCGCAGTTGACACCGCGTACGGCGGAGACCCTGCCCCGGGAGACCGGCTGTCGGTAGGCCACCACCGCCATCGTCTCGAGCGCGGCCTGGGTGAGCCGCACCTCCTGGCCCTCCTTGAGGAAGTGCTCGACGACGTCGGCGCATTCGGGCCGCGTGTACACACGCCACCCTTCGGCCACCGCCCTCAGGTCGAAACCGCGCCCCTGCTCGGTGTATTCCCTCGACAGGTCCTCCAGCGTCCGGGTCACCACGTCCAAAGGGACGTCCAGGGCGCGGGCCAGCTCGTACTCCGACACCGGCTGGTCCACCACCATCAGCACCGCCTCCAGATCGCGGCGCAGGGTGGGCGGGGGCGCTGCGGAGAGATCACCCACATCGGTCGTGCCGTCGGCGCTCACTCGGCCTCCACGGTGTCGTCGTACTCGGTTTCCACCTCGACCTCGGCGTCGCCGCCGGTCCAGGTCACGATGAGTTCGCCCAGCGGTTCGGGCTGGTCGAAGGCCACGTTGCTGGCACGGTACAGCTCCAGCAGGGATAGGAAACGGGCGACGACCTCGAAGGTACCGGTACAGCCGTCGGTCAGCTCGACGAACGTCAGCCGCCCGTGCTCGCGCAGGGCCGCCACCACGAGCTCGCCCTGCTCCCTGACGGAGGTCTTGGTCTGGTGGATGTGCGTGACCGGAACGCTCGGCGGCTCCTTGGGGGTGAACACCATCCCGGCGAGCGCCGCGAACTTCTGCGGGCCGAGCTTGAACAGCACGTCCGGCCGCATCGAGGCGAACCGCTCCTCCAACTGCACCGCCCGCGCGTACCTGCGCCCCTGCGATGCCAGCCGGTCGCGCATCAGGGCCGCGACCTCCTTGTAGGCCCGGTACTGCAGCAGGCGGGCGAACAGCAGGTCGCGGGCCTCCAGCAGTGCCAGGTCGCCCTCGTCCTCCACGTCGCCGCGCGGCAGCAGCCGGGCCGCCTTCAGGTCCAGCAGGGTGGCCGCGACCAGCAGGAAGTTGCTCGCCTGGTCCAGGTCCCAGGCGTCCCCGTGCGCCCGGATGTGCGCGATGAACTCGTCGGTGACCTTCGACAGCGACACCTCGGTGATGTCCAGCTTGTGCTTGGAGATCAGCCCGAGGAGGAGGTCGAACGGTCCCTCGAAGTTGTCCAGGTGCACTTGGAAGGCGTGCTCGTCCACCTCGTCGGCGTCGTCGCCTCCGTGGTCCCCCTCAGCCGCCATGACCGCGGCCCCGCGTCGTCTCACTCATGAGTCAAGGGTGTCACCGGTCGGATCCGACCGGTGACACCCGCGTCCCTTCGTTCCCGAACCGGCACCCCCTCCGATGCCAGTGCGGGTGCTGCTAGTCCTCGCTCAGTCGCCTGACCAGCATGCTGGTCTGGCCGTTCTCCTCGAAATCGGCCAGCAGGACCGCGACGGCCTCGCGGACGAGGCGGCCGCGGTCGGCCGACAGCCCGTGCTCCGCGCGCAGCGAGAGCCGGGTCTGTTCCAGGGCCAGCAGTTCGGGCCCGGAGATGTAGACGGTGATCTTCTCGTCATGACGCTGGCGTCCGCTCGGCTTGGGCGCACCGTCCGGCTGGGCGATGATCCTGCGCCTGCGGCGCGCCGTCGTCTCGGGCGGACTCTTCTGCTCCGGTGCCGTGTACTGGCGTTCGGTCTCCGCGGGCGGCGCTTCCTCCGCGCCGCCGGAGGGGCGGAAGAACAGTTCGTCCGCCCCCGGTAGGGTCACGCGCCGTGACCGCTGAGAGGCCACCTCGCCAGCACCTCCTTGGCCAGATCCCGATAGGCGTTGGCCCCGGCCGATGACGAGTCGAACCTGGTGATGGGTTCGCCCGCCACGGTGGCGTCCGGGAAGCGCACGGTGCGGTTGATGACCGTCCCGTACACCTTGTCGCCGAATCCGTCGATGATCGTGGACAGCACCTCGCGCGCGTGGAGCGTGCGCGGGTCGTACATGGTGCCCAGGAAGCCGTCGATGACCAGGTCCTCGTTGAGGCGCTCCTGGACCTTCTGGATGGTGTCCATCAGCAGGGCCACACCGCGCAGCGCGAAGAACTCGCACTCCAGCGGCACGATGACGCCGTCGGCCGCGGTGAGCGCGTTGACGGTCAGCAGGCCCAGCGACGGCTGGCAGTCGATCAGGACGACGTCGTAGTCGTCGATGACCGGGCGCAGCGCGCGGCCGAGCATCTGCTCACGCGCCACCTCACCGACCAGCTGGACCTCGGCGGCCGACAGGTCGATGTTGCTCGGGATGAGGTCGAGACCCTCGATATCGGTCTTGAGCAGGACGTCCTCGACCGCCACGTCCCGCTGCATGAGCAGGTTGTAGACGGTCAGGTCCAGCTCACGCGGGTCCAGCCGGCCGAGGCCGACCGAGAGCGCTCCCTGCGGGTCGAAGTCGACCAGCAGCACGCGTCGGCCGCACTCCGCGATGGCCGCGCCGAGGTTGATGGTGGTGGTGGTCTTACCGACGCCACCCTTTTGATTACACAGTGCTACAATCCGTGCCGGGCCGTGTTCGTCGAGCGGCTCGGGCTCCGGATAGGTTCGTTCCGGTCTTGTCGTGTGCAGATCCGCCCCCGTGTTGCGTGTCGTGCCCCAAGGGTTGGTCACCGGGTCGACGAGGTCCTCCTCGCCGACGGGTGCGGTCTTCGCCGCCACGTCGTTCTCCGACCAGTTCACAACCCTGGACCTCCCCTACGGACCGGCCACGGCCCGAAGGGATGCCGTGCCCCTGCGCCTGGCCGCCGTCGGAAACTCAATATGTCGACAGCAACGTACCGCCGTGCGGCGACTCTAGGACGCCGACACGGCGCACATCAACGTAAACCTGTCTGTAGAATCCCACGCCTTCGTCCCCGGGGGAAATCGAACGGGAACTCCGCGGTGCCCCGCTTCCCCCGCACAGCAGGCCTTTTCGCATCGTTCGGCCAGTTCACCGGCGTGCACGGGGATGACTCGCGGCGTAGACCTCGCGCAGGTGCTCGACCGTGACCAGCGTGTAGATCTGCGTGGTGGTGACCGAACTGTGCCCCAGCAGTTCCTGCACGACACGGATGTCGGCTCCCCCGTCGAGCAGGTGTGTGGCGAAGGAGTGCCTCAGGGTGTGCGGCGAGACCCCCTCCACCCCGGCCCGGTCGGCGACCGCGCCCAGGACCGCCCAACCGCCCTGACGGGTCAGCCGGCCGCCGCGCGCGTTGAGGAACAGCGCCGGGCCGCCCCGCCCCCGGGCCGCCGAGGCCGCCAGCACGGGGCGGGCCCGCACCAGGTAGGCGGACAGGGCACGGCGGGCGTAGGAGCCCAGCGGCACCACGCGTTCGCGGCCGCCCTTGCCGCGGAAGCGCACGAGCCCCACGGCGCGTTCGGCGGCGACCGCGTCGGAGACGTCGTCGACGTCCAGGCCCACCGCCTCGGAGATCCGGGCGCCGGTGCCGTAGAGGACCTCCAGCAGGGCGCGGTCGCGCAACGCCAGCAGGGCGGCGCGGTCGCCCGCCCCCGCACCGGGCGCTGCCGCCGGAGCGCCCCGGGACCCGGCCCGCGACCCGTCACCGCCCGGCGCCTCCGGCTGCGGGGCGCCGGCCATCGGACCGGACGCGTCCAGGAGGCGCTCCACGTCCTCCAGGGTCACGGCCTTGGGCAGTCGCAGAGGCGGGGACGGCGGGGTCACCTCCGCCGCCGGGTCGTGGTCGGCCCACCCCTCACGCACCGCGAAGCGGTGCAGGCCGCGTACGGCGGCCAGGGCGCGCCCGGCCGAGGCGGCGCTCAGCGGCGCGTGCTCCTCGTCGCCCTCGCGCAGGACCTGGAGGAACCCCCCGACCCGGGACCCGTCCACGTCGGCCAGGTAGGCCACGCCGGCGCCGGTCAGGTGGCGGGTGTAGCGGCGCAGGTCACGGCGGTAGGCGAGCAGGGTGTTGGTCGCCAGCGCCCGCTCGGCGCTGAGGTGGTCCAGGAAGGCGGAGCTCACCTCCGCCAGCGGCGCGGCGACCCCGGCGTCCTCGCCCACGGCTCAGCCGTCGGCGGGGGCGCGCAGGGACGCGAATCCTGTCGCCGCCGCGGTCTGGGCGGCCAGGACCCCGATGACCGTCGACGCGTTGTGCAGACGGCCCGCCATGACCAGGCGCACGGCCTCGTCCAGGGGGACCCACTCGGCCGCCAGGTCGGTCTCCTCGTGCTCGCGGACGAAGTCGATCTCCTCCGCGGGCACCTCGGACAGGTCACGGGCGAGGTAGACGTGGATGCGCTCGTCGGAGAAGCCCACGGTGGGGAAGAAGTCGGCGAGCTCGTGCCAGCGCCGTGCGCGCAGCCCCGCCTCCTCGACCAACTCGCGCTGGGCGGTGAGCAGCGGGTCCTCGCCCTCCACGTCGATCAGCCCGGCGGGCAGCTCCCACATGGTGTGCCGGACGGCGTGCCGGTACTGGCGCAGCAGCAGGACCCGGCCGTCCTCGTCCAGGGCCAGGGCCGCGGCGGCGCCGGGATGGACCATGTAGTCGCGGGCGGCCAGGGACGTGCCCTCCCCGTTGGCGCCGGGCATCACCACCCAGTCGGTGCGCATCCCGCACTTGGGGCCCTGGTAGCGCTCCTCGGAGCGCTCGACCGGCCAGGCGTCGGGGACGTCCGCGATCTTCGCGTCCGCCCCCGGTCGGCGGCCGTCCGGGTGTGTCTCACTGGCCATGCGTTCGCCCCTCAGGCTGACATGCTTCGTCGGTCATCGCTGGTCGCTCTCCACCATGTAGCACATCGCCGCGACCACCCGGCCGGGTCGGGGGCATCCGCACGCCGCCCCACCCCGCCTGGACCGGCCCGGCTCCAGTCCAGCCCGCCGCGGCGGGAAGCCCCGGCCCGCGAACGTGGGGCCGGCGCGGCCACCGCGGAGAACGCGGCCGCACCGGCCGGGCCGTCAGGGTTGTCCGGGCGAGGGAGCGCGCCCGACCGCAGGCCGGGCGCGCTCCCTCCGGACCCGGCCTGCGGGGGCCGGGATCACCTGGACGCGTTCCTGTGCTCCAGCGCGGCGGAGACCAGACCGCGGAAGAGCGGATTGGCCTTGGTCGGGCGGGAGCGCAGCTCCGGGTGCGCCTGCGTCGCGATGAAGAACGGGTGGACGTCCCGGGGCAGTTCGACGTACTCCACCAGCTTGCCGTCGGGGGAGAGCCCGGAGAACACCAGGCCGGCCCCCTCCAGCTTGGCGCGGTAGGCGTTGTTGACCTCGAAGCGGTGGCGGTGGCGCTCGGAGACCTGCGCCTGGCCGTCGTAGACCTCACGGGCCAGAGTGCCCTCGCCCAGGTCCGCCGGGTACATGCCCAGGCGCATCGTGCCGCCCATGTCGCGCTCACCGGCGACGACGTCCTCCTGGTCGGACATCGTGGCGATGACCGGGTCCACCGCCTTGTCGTCGAACTCGGTGCTGTTGGCGCCCTCCATGCCCAGGACGTTGCGGGCGCTCTCGATCACCATGGCCTGCAGGCCCAGGCAGATGCCCAGCATCGGGATCCGGTTCTCACGGGCGTAGCGGATGGCACCGAGCTTGCCCTCGATACCGCGGATGCCGAAACCGCCGGGGATCAGGACGCCGTCGGCGTCGGCCAGCTCGGCGGCCGCACCCGAGGGGCTGGCGCAGTTGTCACTGGCCACCCAGCGGATGTTGACGCGCGTGTTCGTGGCGAACCCGCCCGCGCGCAGGGCCTCGCTCACCGACAGGTAGGCGTCGGGCAGGTCGATGTACTTGCCGACCAGGGCGATGGTCACCTCGTGGTCGGGCTGGTGGACGCGGCGCAGCAGCTCGTCCCACTCGGTCCAGTCCACGTCCCGGAACGGCATGCCCAGGCGCCGCACGACGTAGGCGTCCAGGCCCTCGCGGTGCAGCACCTTGGGGATGTCGTAGATGGAGGGGGCGTCGGGGGTGGAGACCACACCGGCCTCCTCCACGTCGCACATGAGGCTGATCTTGGCCTTGAGGCTCTGCGTGATGGGCCGGTCCGAGCGGCACACGATGGCGTCGGGCTGGATACCGATGCTGCGCAGGGCCGCCACGGAGTGCTGGGTGGGTTTGGTCTTCATCTCCCCGGACGGGCCGAGGAACGGGATCAGGGACACGTGCAGGAAGAAGCAGTTGTCCCGGCCGATCTCGTGCCGGATCTGGCGGACCGCCTCCAGGAAGGGCTGCGACTCGATGTCGCCGACGGTCCCGCCGATCTCGGTGATGACGATGTCGACGTCGGGGGCGTCCATCGCGTAGATGCGCGACTTGATCTCGTTGGTGATGTGCGGGATGACCTGCACCGTGTCACCGAGGTAGGCGCCCTGGCGCTCCTTGGCGATGACGCTGGAGTAGACCTGGCCGGTGGTGACGTTGGCCGAGGCGGACAGCTCGGTGTCCAGGAAGCGCTCGTAGTGGCCGACGTCCAGGTCGGTCTCGGCCCCGTCGTCGGTGACGAAGACCTCGCCGTGCTGGAAGGGGTTCATGGTCCCCGGGTCGACGTTGAGGTAGGGGTCGAGCTTTTGCATGGTGACCCGCAGGCCGCGCGACTTCAGGAGTCGTCCCAGGCTGGAGGCGGTGAGGCCCTTGCCAAGACTGGAGGCGACGCCGCCAGTAACGAAAAGGTGCTTGGTACTCGCGGCGGATGCCAAAGTGTTGCTCCCGTGGGTTGAGTGGCTACGGCGGGCTCGGGATGAACTGAGCGGCCGTGCGGCGGTCCGGTGCGGGGCGGTCTGGGATGCGCCGAGACGGCGCCGGACTCCACGGGGCACCAGGATAACAGGCCACCCGTGCCTCCACATCAGCGAACGCCGAAAGGGCCGGTGCTGTTCCCCGCCGCGACCAGCGGCGTCGCCCACGGCACGGGGGGTGCGCCCGTTCCCGTGGCGCCGGTGTCACGTCCGCCACAGCACCACGGCGCGGACCGGTCCCGCCCCGGGGCACGGGACGCGGTGAAGCGTCCGCGCTCCCCGTAGACGGGCGCTGATCGGCTCAGGGACGGTCGGGACCGTGGTCCGAGTGGCAGTCGGAGCAGCAGTCGTCCTCCTCGGCCGGCGACACCCCGACCAGGGCGGCCGCGCCGGACCCGCAGCAGGCGTCGCCGCGCCAGGCCTCGACCCCCTCCCGGACGGCCAGGCCGGCGATGAGCAGTGCCACGACCGGGTCGGCCCACGCCCAGCCCCACAGAGCGTTCAGCAGCAGCCCGCCGAGCAGGGCGACCGAGAGGTAGGCGCACAGCAGGGTCTGCTTGGAGTCGGCGACGGCCGAGGCCGATCCGAGCTCGCGGCCCGCCCGGCGCTGGGCCAGGGACAGGGTCGGCATGATCACGACCGACAGCGCGGCGAGCACGATCCCGACCGGCGAGGGATCGGCCTCCTGGGCCCCCAGGAGGGAGCGCAGCGCCTCGACGGTGACGTAGGCGGCGAGGGCGAAGAAGGCGAGCGCGATGACGCGCATGGCCCTGGCCTCACGGGCCTGGCGGGTGCGCGCGTCACGGGCGGAGAACTGCCAGGCGACGGCGAGCGCGGAGGAGACCTCGACGAGCGAGTCCAGCCCGAAGCCGACCAGGGCGGCCGAGGAGGCCACCCGCCCGGCCCAGATCGCCACGACGGCCTCGCCGAGGTTGTAGACGATGGTGACGGCGACGAGGAGGCGGATGCGGCGGGCCAGCACGGTGCCGCGTTCGGTGGAGACGGTCATCAGCACGCCCCCGCCTCGTTCGCGCAGGCCGGATCGGCCTCGTCCGCGCAGGCCTGGTCGGTCTGGACCGCGATCACGGCCGAGCGCAGGTCGTCCAGGGCGTGCGCCAACCGCGGGTCGGCGAGTTCGTAGCGCACCCGTCGGCCCACGGGGACGGTGACGACCAGCCCGCAGTCGCGCAGGCAGGACAGGTGGTTGGACAGCCGCGTCCGGCTGATGCCGAGTTCCTCGGCCAGCTCGGCGGGGTGGGCGGCGCCGTCCCGCAGCACCAGCAGGACCCGGCAACGGATGGGATCGGCGAGGGCCCGGCCGAACCGGGCGAGTGCGTCGATGTCGGTGGCGAGTTGGAGCATGCGCCCACGATACACGGATACCTGAATCCAGGATACGGTGAATCAAGGGAGGGCCCCGGCCCTGGCCGGACGGCGACGACCAGGGCCGCACCCGACGGGGCCGGGGTCAGCCCGGGAAGCCGCCCGCCCGCCCCAGGTAGGCGGGAGGCCGCTTGTCCAGGCGCTCCCCCATCCACTCACCCAGGGCGACCGCCTCCGACAGGCTCACACCCGTGTGCAGCCCGCTGCGGTGCAGCATGTACAGCAGGTCCTCCGTGGCGATGTTGCCGGTCGCCGCGGGAGCGAACGGGCAGCCGCCGAACCCGCCGAGGCTGGAATCGAGCACCCGCACGCCCGCGTCCACCGCGGCCATGGCGTTCGCGTAACCGGTGTTGCGGGTGTTGTGGAAGTGACAACGCAGCGCACGGCCGCCGACCACGGTGCCCACGGCACGCAGGAGCTCGGAGACCTCACGGGGCACACCCACCCCGATCGTGTCGGCCAGGGCGATCTCCACCGCCGAGGTGGACGTGATCCGGTTGACGACCTCCACCACCCGCCCGGCGGGGACCTCCCCGTCGAAGGGGCACCCGAACGCGGTCGAGACGGTCACGCTGAGCGGGATCCCCGTCCCCTGGAGCTCGGCGTCGATGTCGGTCAGGGCGTCGAGCATCTCGTCGACGGTGCACCCCTGGTTGCGCGTACAGAACCCGTCCGTGGCGGGCACCGCCACGTTGACCTCGGAGACCCCGGCGGCCACAGCGCGCTCCAGACCGCGCCGGTTGAGCACCAGGCCGATGTGCGAGACCCCGGGCTCCCGCCTGACGCCCGCCATGATCTCCTCGGCGCCCGCCATCTGCGGAACGCGCTTGGGGTTGACGAAGCTGACCGCTTCGATCCGGCGGACCCCGGCCGCCACCGCGGCGTCGATCAACCGGATCCGGTCGTCGACCGACAGCACCGCGGACTCGTTCTGCAGGCCGTCGCGCGGCCCCACCTCAACGATCTCCACGTGGTCCGCGCCCTCGGGCCCATGGTCGTTCGCACTCATCGCCTCGCCTCTCCACGCCTCGTCGCGTCCTGCGCACAGGCTAGCCACGTCCGTCGGCGCGCCTTCGCGAGGGGAGGCGTCCGGCGCGCCGTCAGCGCAGGGCGAGAGCGGGACGGACCTCCCAGGTGGTCCACACCGGCCGGTAGCCCATCCGGTGCCAGAAGGGGCCCGACAGCGGGTTCATCGCCGCGTAGTTGAGCACCGAGGCACCCACGCCGTGGCTGTCCAGCGCCTGGTGGGCCTGCCCCACCAGCGCGGTGCCGATGCCGTTGCCGCGTTCCTCGGCGATCACGACCCCGTAGCCGATGTGCGCGATCGGGCGTGCGTTGACCAGGGACTTGGCCCAGCGGGAGCGTTCGGGCGGAGAGACCCACAGCAGCCCCACGGCGCGCCCGCGCCGCTCGGCCAGCCAGATCCAGGACCGGGACCGCTCCAGCGCGCGGGCCGCGACCTTGCGCGTCTGCTCGGCCGTGTCGGGTTGGAGGAACACCCCGCCGAAGTGCTGCTCGTAGCGGTGCTCCTCCATCAGCAGCGCCACGACCTGGGTCAGGTCGCTGCGATCGGCGAGCCGCAGGGTCACGTCGCGCGGCGGCAGCGAGGGGGGCACGCCGCGGCGGCGCTGGCGGGCCGCGAGCACGGTGTAGGGCTGCAGGCCGTGCCGCTGGAGCGGAATGATCCCGCACACGTCGCGGGCGGGCCAGCTGACCAGGGCGGCCGACTCCGAGCCGGTGCCGGTCGGCAGGTCCTCCAGCTGGTCGCGCCAGCTGGTGAGCAGGGAGTCCAGGGCACGGCTGGGGTCGGGGCCGCCGACGAGGGGGGTGAGCCAGTGCTGGTCGGGCACGCCCCAGATCCGCCCGACCTCGCCGGGCTGGTACCAGGTGTAGTGCATGGTGCCCGCGGCGACCGCGCGCCCCTCCTCGTCGCTGACGGTCAGGAGGGGGTAGGAGTCACGCGCGATGTTGACGGGCGCGGGAAGCAGGGGATCGGCTTGCGCCCAGCGCAGAGCGGCCGACCGCACCAACGGGTCCAGGCCGACGTCGCCCCCGGGCGACTCATCATGTCGCACCCGCGCGACATATCCGCTCATCCACCCCTCCCCTGGCGGGTCCTCACCTCACGCGCTCGTTCGCCCGGCCGCCACCGGGGCGTCGCGTTCGGGGCCCGTCGCCGTCGCGACGACGCGTCCGGGCCGGACCACCGCATGCGGAACGGATCGACCGTACCGCCTCCGCAGGGGCCGGGCGCGCGAAATCGTCACTGAACACCAAGAATTCACTCAGCGTAGGCGTACTTGTCCGTACCGTGTCAACTCACCCGTAAGTGGGAAAGCAGACGCGCACCACCGTAGCTGATCGAAGGTCACTCTCAGATGGAGGGTCGGGCAATAGACCGACACGGTTCGCCCGCGCCACAGGGGATAACGGACCGAACGCCGCTCGGTTCACCCGTCGGCGGAGCCGCCCTCGACGACCGTGGTGTTGCGCCCATGGTTGATGACCTCGGGGTCACCCGAGGCGAAGGCCACCTCGTTGTCCACTCCGACCAGCACGATCTTGTCCGCCGAGCCCACGTTGACCGTGGTCCCGCGGCCGGTCGCCTTGACCAGGCCGCACGCGCCGTCCAGGACGACGTGGGCGTCGTCGGCGGTCACCACGACCTCGCGGTTCCCGCAGTCCTCGCGCACCTCGGCGCCGTTGTCCACGATGACCAGCTCGTCCTCGTCGTCGACGGCCTGCTCGACCCGCTCCTCGCCGCGGTCGCCGACGCTGGGCCCGTGGGCGGCCCCCTCGGCCCCCGCGGGGCCGCCGAACGCCAGGCCACAGCCGGTGAGCAGGGAACCGAGCACGACGATCCCGCCCGTGGCCGCCAGAAGTCGAACCCTCATGCGTTCCCCCACCACCGAACACCGGCAAAAACGACATACACCCTGAACTGCCGCAAGCGTATGTCACGCGGAGGTAACTGCGCGACCCGATCGAGCCTGAAATGTGCTCTGTACGTGATGAAAAGTCGCAGGTCATGGAAGCCCCGTAGGACCGGAACCCCGACCCCACAGGGCTCGCGGTCACTTCACCCCGGCGGCGTCCATCCCGCGGAGTTCACGCTTCAACTCACCGATCTCGTCCCGCAACCGGGCCGCCAGCTCGAACTGCAGGTCGGCCGCGGCCTGGTGCATCTGCGCGCTCAACTGGTCGATGAGACCCGCCAGCTCGGCCCGCGGCATGGCCGTGACGTCCGTGCGCTCGCCCAGCGCCGGCACCGGGGCGCGCTCACCCTTGGCCCCCGCCTGCCGGTACCCGGTGGCCATGAGCTGCTCGGTGTCCACGTCCTCCCGGTTGAGCGAGTCCAGGATATCGGCGATCTGCTTGCGCAGCGGCGTCGGATCGATCCCGTGCTCGGTGTTGTAGGCGATCTGCTTGTCCCGGCGGCGGTTGGTCTCGTCGATCGCGGCCCGCATGGAGTCGGTGACGTTGTCCGCGTACATGTGCACCTGGCCGGCCACGTTACGGGCCGCGCGGCCGATCGTCTGGATCAGCGAGGTCTCCGAACGCAGGAAGCCCTCCTTGTCCGCGTCCAGGATCGCCACCAGCGACACCTCGGGCAGGTCCAGGCCCTCACGCAGCAGGTTGATGCCCACCAGGACGTCGTACTCGCCCACCCGCAGCTCGCGCAGCAGCTCCACCCGGCGCAGCGTGTCCACCTCGCTGTGCAGGTAGCGCACCCGGATGCCCATCTCCGCGAAGTAGTCCGTGAGGTCCTCGGCCATCTTCTTGGTCAGCGTGGTCACCAGCACCCGCTCCCGGCGCTCGGCCCGCTCCCGGATCTCGTGCACCAGGTCGTCGATCTGCCCGTCGGTGGGCTTGACCAGCACCTCGGGGTCGATCAGACCGGTCGGGCGGATCACCTGCTCCACGACGTCGCCACCGCTCTGCCGCAGCTCGTAGCGGCCCGGCGTCGCCGACAGGTACACCGTCTGCCCGATCCGCTCGGTGAACTCCTCCCACCGCAGCGGCCGGTTGTCCATCGCCGAGGGCAGCCGGAACCCGTGGTCGACCAGCGTGCGCTTGCGCGCCGCGTCGCCCTCGTACATCGCCCCGATCTGCGGGACCGTCACGTGCGACTCGTCCAGCACCAGCAGGAAGTCCTCGGGGAAGTAGTCCAGCAGCGTGTTGGGCGGACTGCCCGGCTCCCGGCCGTCGAAGTGCCGCGAGTAGTTCTCGATGCCCGAGCACGACCCGAGCTGGCGCATCATCTCCAGGTCGTGGGTGGTGCGCATCCGCAGGCGCTGGGCCTCCAGCAGCTTGCCCTGGCCCTCCAGCTCCGCCAGCCGCTCGCCCAGCTCGGCCTCGATGGAGGCCACCGCCCGCTCCGTGCGCTCCTCACCGGCCACGTAGTGCGAGGCGGGGAAGATGAACATCTCCTGGCTCTCGCCCAGCACCTCGCCGGTCAACGGGTGCAGGGTCAGCAGCCGCTCGACCTCGTCACCGAACATCTCGATGCGGATCGCCAGTTCCTCGTAGACCGGGATGATCTCGATGGTGTCGCCCCGCACCCGGAAGGTACCGCGGGTGAAGGCCACGTCGTTGCGCGAGTACTGCATCTCCACCAGCCGCCGCAGCAGGTCGTCGCGGTCCACCTCCATGCCCACCGAAAGCTGCGCCATCCGGTCCACGTACTCCTGCGGCGTGCCCAGACCGTAGATGCACGACACCGACGCCACCACGATCGTGTCCCGCCGCGTCAGCAGCGAGTTGGTCGCCGAGTGCCGCAGGCGCTCCACCTCGTCGTTGATCGACGAGTCCTTCTCGATGTAGGTGTCGCTCTGCGGCACGTAGGCCTCGGGCTGGTAGTAGTCGTAGTACGACACGAAGTACTCGACCGCGTTGTTCGGCAGCATCTGCCGCAACTCGTTGGCGAACTGGGCGGCCAGCGTCTTGTTGGGCTGCATCACCAGCGTGGGCCGCTGCAGCCGCTCCACCGTCCACGCCACCGACGCCGTCTTGCCCGTACCGGTGGCACCCAGCAGGACCGTGTGCCGGTCCCCCGCCCGCACCCGCCGGGTGATCTCGGCGATCGCGCCCGGCTGGTCCCCCGCCGGAGTCATGTCGGAGACGACCTCGAAGGGTGCCTCACTGCGCTTGATGTCGCTGACCGGTCGCACGTCGTCGCCCTCTTCTCGCATCGAACGGTGGGCCGCCCGCGCCCACGTGTCCCTCTCCCCCAACGCTACAGACCGCCGCCGACATCCCCGAGGGGCCCGCGACCCCGGGTCCGCGGCGACGGGCCCGCACCAATCCGGCGAACCGGCCAACGAGGGCCCGAACGCCCCTGACCGGGCGGGGCCCGCGCGGTTACCATCGAAGCAGCGCCGAGCGCCCCGAATGAGGTGTCCCTCGTGTCCCACCCCTCCAGACCGACATTCTCACCGGACCTGCCGCCAGGGACCGCCAGGCGCCTGCGCGGCCACGCCGACCAGCTCATCCCCGCCGCCAAGGGCCCGCCCCGCCGACGGGCCTGGCGCCGCGCCGCCGCGGCCACCGCCGCGGGATGCGCCGGCGCGTCCCTCCTCGCCCTCCTGTGGCCGCCCGCGGGACTGCTCCTCGGCGTCCTGCTGTGCCTGGTGACCACGGCCTTCCTCCTGGGCCTGGTCTCCCGCAGCGGCTCGTTCACCGACGACTGGGGCGACCTGGTCATGCACGGCACCTGGGCGCTGCCGGCCTCCATCGGCGGCGTCGTCGGCCTCACCCTGGCCCTGGACCAGGCCCTGGGCCCCCTCCAGGCACTCGTCCCCGGCGACCCCGCCCTGGCCGCCCTGTACCTGCTCGTCGGCGCGGGCGGCGCCGGCGCGATCATGCGCCCGGGCATGATCCCCCGCCTGGCGGCCGAGCACTACGACCAGTACGTCCTGCCCGAGGACTTCGGCCGCCCCCACAGCTACGTCACCCGCCAGGAGGAGCCCGAGGCACACCTGTTCGCCCAGCTGCAGCAGGCCACCGACCGCGTCGAGGAGGGCATCCGGATCCTCGGGGACTCCTTCGACCCCGGACACACCCTGCCCCTGCTACGGCAGGAGGAGTGGACCCTGTCCCAGGAACTGCTACGGCTGCGCACCCTGCGCCGGGAACTGGCCCAGCGCCGGCGCGAGGCGGTCTCGACCCAGGTCACCAAGGCCCTGGCACCCCAGGAGGAGGCGGTCGCCCGCGCCCACGACGCGCTCTGCGACCGCGTGGGCGTCCTGGTCGGCTACGGCGAGCGCGTCCACGAGGCGGTCACCGCCCACCGGGAGTGGGAGCAGTGCCAGGCCATCGCCGACCGTGCCGCCGACTACGCCGACCTCGCCCTGACCTCCACCCGCGACCCCGTACCCGCCGAGGACCTCGACGACAGCCTGCTCAGCGTCCGGGCCGCCCGCACCGTCCGCGAGGAACTGGTGCGCAAGGCCATCGACGCGGGCGCGTCCCTGAGCCAGGCCCTGCACCACCGGGGGCACCCGGACGGCGGCCCCGTCTGACCGGCCGCCCCCGGCCGCGCCGGCGCGCCACCAGGGTGCCCCCGAGGGCGCCAGGGCCCCACTGGGGCGACGCACGCCACGCCGGGGCGCTCCCACCGGCCTCAGGCGGCCCGGGCCAGCAGCGCCCGCCACAGCTCCGCGACACGCGCCCGCAGTTCCTCGCGCGTTCCGGAGTTGTCCACCACCAGGTCCGCCGCGGCCAGCCGCGCGTCCCGGTCGGCCTGGTTGCGGATCCGTGCCCACACCTGCTCGCGCGGCATCCCGCGATCGGCCGCCACGCGCTCCACCCTGGTCTCGTCGGGCGCGTCGACCACGACCACCACGTCGTAGAGCGCCCCCAGGTCGTTCTCGACCAGCAGCGGCACGTCGTAGACCACCACCGGGGCCCCGGACTCCAGCGCCCGCTCCATCAGCTCCGCGCTGCGCTCGCCCACCAGCGGGTGCACGATCGCGTTGAGCCGGGCCAGCCGCTCCTGGTCGGCGAAGACGATCTCGCCCAGACGGGCGCGGTCCAACCGCCCGTCCGGGGCCAGGACCTCCTCACCGAACTCCGCGACGACCGCGGCCAGCCCGGGGGTGCCCGGCTCGACGACCTCGCGGGCGATGGCGTCGGCGTCCACGATCACGGCACCGTGCTCGGCCAGTGCGGCCGACACCGCGCTCTTGCCGGAGCCGATTCCTCCGGTCAGTCCCACCTTCAGCATGGACACGACCCTAGACGGCCGCCCCCGGCCACCCCACGCCGCCCCGGGCCGGGCGGCGCCGGGCCGGTCGGCGCCAGGTCGGCCCGGGCCCCTCAGGAGTGAGCGGTACCCGCCACGGCCCCGGGACCGCCGGCCACCGCTCCGTCCAGCTCCTTGCGCATGTGCACCATCACCAGGTGGTCGGCCAGGCGCTCGCGGTGCGTCTCTGCGTAGCCCTGCGCACGGTACAGGCGCTGGTTGTCGGCGCTCTGCGCCCCCGTGAACAGGGTCAGCGCGGTCAGGTCCGGGCGCCGCCGCCGCAACTCCTCCTCCAGGCGCACCAGCAGAGTACGGGCGATACCGCGCCGGCGCTGGTCCGGGGCGACCGCCAGACGGCCGACCACACCCGTGGTCCC